>DZDJ01000001.1:110202-193458 GCA_022736715.1 Edaphobacter aggregans | reverse complement strand
TTTCCTGTACTCATAACTCTATGAGTATATCGCGGCAGGGGCGCTGCCGCGATTTATGTATGTAAACGGGCAAGTGGGGAAGCCGTGCCCTTACAGCTTTTAAAATTGATGGATTCTCTTTCAAACGGAGAACACAAAAAAAACAGCTAGTAGGGCAATCATACATATTTGCGTGGAAATTCTGTTGAGTTTTGATACAAACACCTGGATGTCTTTGCAGCGCTGATCCAATAGATCTGGCAAGCATATTGCTCGCATACCGCGAGTTACTGTTGTTTGAAATACAGTAAAGAGTGTCCAAACTATAAAAACAAAGATTAATGCCAGCGCAAGGTGGAGCGTTTTGGCTGTAAAGGTTGAACGCGAGTACCATCTAATAGAATTCATCACATCTATTATTGAGATGATACTTACAGACCACCATCTTGTTGATTTGTAATATGGTTCGGTGCCACTGTTCAAGCTTCCTCCTACTCGAAACCCGCTATTGAATTATGTTTCAGGTTGTCATTCAGTTAGCAGAACTCATGACCTGTTGAGAAGTATTCCAAGCCTGATAGACCTTTCATTCCTCAACAATTTCCGCCTAGCAATTTGACATATACATAGCAATAAACCCAACTGCTCCACCAATTTCATTTCCGGTGATTATCGCTATAAATGTTTCGCCAGCAAGTACATTGCAATATGCGGAATGAAAATAGTACATGGCTTTTTGCGCTTTTCCTGCGGATGAGTCTTCATCTGCAATTTCGTGCAAACGAGAACTCAGTTCCTGAATTCGATTTTTCGCGATGCTCTCTAATCCAGATCGGTTTATCTGTTGGGTAATCTGCAATATATCTGATTGCTGGATATTAGTTAGCTCAGCCTTGATTGCGGAGGTGTCTAATGGAGGCAATCCGAGACTAGAATAGGTCTTCAACGCTTGATCAATTTCTTCTTCAGATATTCCATTTTGCAAATATCCAGTCTTTATCTGTTTATTGGCAAAATCAAAAAATCCTGTCTCTTCTTGGTTGCCAATGTAAATGCTATAGGCCGTTTCAAAAGATGCAACCTGAGAATGGGTCAGAGAATGTGTCCGCAATGATGATCCTATGATCCGCAGTGATGCATAGACACTCCTCTCTACTGAAGGGCTTAGCTTCTTATTGTGGGTTTGGAAAGACTCAGGCTGTGTGTCTTGCGCTAGCGATGTACCACTTATAGAAAATCCCATAAGAGGTAGAACGGAGGCAGTTGTAATGGACTTTCAGGATGTGTCGGCGATTCACTTTTACTCTCCTTACCAACGAAGTGAAAACTCACAACAACATATATGTTGGATGGATTTCATCACGGCATTATTCAAGTGTCAAGCAAATGCAACAATATATAAATGTATATAACTTTGAATTTTGACTGTGATTACCTTGCGGCAATGTTATTAAACTCAAAAAACGCTAATGTTTGGTAGTTCGGTCAGCAGGAGAGCACTCCATGCAGTCCGCACCCAGCTTTTCCGCCAGCCGTGAGCAATGGAATGAGCGTTACCGTGCGGGCGAGCACACCTCCACCGCTCCCGACCCGTTGCTCTTCCAACTCTACGACGAGTTCATCGCGCCCGCCTTTCCATACGGCGGACGCGGGCTCGACATGGCCGGAGGCGCAGGCCGCCATGCCATCTGGATGGCGCAGCAAACGCCGGAACCAGCGCAGCAGTCCGGCTGGCAGATGACGCTCTCCGATCTTTCCGACGCGGCCACTGCTCTTGCCCGGCAGAATGCCGCCGCCGTGGGCGCGGCCATCCAGATTGTGAATGAGCCGGCCATCGACACCCTCACTCGCGCGGCCAGTCCCGGAGCACAGTACGATCTGCTGATGGTCTTTCAGTTTCTCGACCGTTGGCTCTTCCCTGACCTCCGCGCAGCGGTCAAGCCGGGCGGCCTCATCATTTACAAGGCCCATACGCTCGACCATCTGGAGATCGGTGACGGAAAGGGTCCGAAGGACCCGGCGCATCTGCTGGAGCGGCAGGAGCTGCTGCGGGAGTTTGCGGATTTCCGCATACTTTTCTACCATGAGACGATGGTTCGTCGTGGTACGCAAGCGATTGTGGCGCAGATGCGATAGGCAGATGCCCCCCAGGTGTCAATAGCGCGCCCTGGGGTCCCGGCAGATCCACTCAGCGTGGGAAGAACTCTTGGTTTAACAAGAAGGAGAACAGCTCAGTCATGATTACCAGACGCTCTGTATTGAAAGCAATACCGCTCACAGCGGCCGCACTTGTCTACGGCCGCGAAGAATGGGCCTTCGCCGCAGGGGAGGTCTCTATTCCACAGTTACAGCTCCGCAATGGGGTGATGATGCCCAGGCTCGGCTTTGGAACCTACGCACTGCGGGATGAAGTTTGTACGGAAAGCGTGGCCGACGCCATCGTGGCTGGGTATCGTCTGATTGATACGGCCACGGTGTACCTGAATGAAGAGGCTGTTGGCGCAGGGATCAAACGGAGTGGCATCGACCGGAAGAAGCTCTTCGTTACATCGAAGGTCTGGGTTGACGATTCCGGCTACGAGCGCGCAAAGCGGGCCTTTCAGACCAGCCTTGACAAACTTCAGCTCGAATATCTCGATCTGTATCTCATTCACCGGCCACGTGGCGATGTGAAGGGCTCGTGGCGGGCGATGCAGGAACTAAATGCTGAGGGAAAGATCAGGGCCATCGGCGTAAGTAACTTCAACCCGGCGCAGCTGGCCAGCCTGACTGAGGGAGCGACGACTCTGCCTGTCATCAACCAGGTGGAAACACATCCGTTCTTTCAGGAAAAGGCCGAGTTCGCATCGCTGAAGACTGTCGGCGTGTCGATGGAGGCCTGGGCGCCCTTCGCGGAGGGCCGCGGCGGCATGTTTACCAACCCGGTGCTGCAACGGATTGCAACGAAGCACGGCAAGACCGTCGCACAGGTCATTCTGCGGTGGCATTATCAGCGGGGAGTGGTGGCCATTCCGCGGTCGTCCAATCCGGAGCATCGCCGCGAAAATCTGCGCATCTTCGATTTCACGCTCGACGGCGATGATGTGAGCCGGATTGCGGCGCTCGATCAGCACAAAAGCGAGTTCCCGGAATGGACCTGATGGTCTTCTGTTTCTCTGCCGGGTTCAACATGGCATTGGGGGGAAGGTGTCGCAGTCAGCATTTTTGACGAACCGGGGCTGCCCCCTCACCTGCTTCCAGCGGGGACAGTTATCCAAAGCCAGACCTGGGGCACCCGCATTTGGAGTTGACATCGTGTTCTGCCGGTATTGCCGTCTGATTTGAGAAACTCCTATGAGTCGCAAACCTGCCGCACAACGCTCCGGCAAGGGCCATGTATCCCCGGCGCTGAACACGCTGATGGGCAGCAGGCCCAACCACTGTTTTGGCTGCGGCCCGGCCAATCCAAACGGCCTGCACCTGCGTTTTGCGCTGGATGCGGAAGCTGGCACCGCCACGGCCAGCTTTCGTCTGACGCGCCGGTATGAAGGCCCGCCGGGGCATATCCACGGCGGCATTGTGGCCACGCTGCTGGATGAGGCGATGGGCAAGGTGAACCGGCTGAAGGAGATCGTCGCCGTTACGCGCCACATGGAGGTGGAGTATCTGCGTCCGGTGCCGCTGCGGGAAAAGCTGACCGTTGCAGGCTGGGCCACGCGCACCGAAGGCCGCAAAAACTTCCATCAGGCGGAGATTCGCAACGCCGCTGGCGAAGTGCTGGCGCGCAGCAAAGGGCTGTTTATTACGATTGATCCGGTGGCGATGTTTGCCCGGCAGCAGCGGCAGAAGGAAATCCGGAAAAAAGGCAGCGCGGGGCAATAGCGCAAATGGCGTTCTTTTCAGACTCCTGTACCAGTGAGTGCAGCGCATTTTCATGGCGTGCACAGAAGCACAACAAACTCCTTTGCCGACTACGGTCTGGCAGCGTTTCCGCAGGGCAAAAGCTGCTAAACTTAACCTTTCGATTCCCACGCAGCGACGATGAAGCAATCGGACGCTGCTTTTTCTTGATTGTAAGGAGAAGAGGCACCATGGCAGACGCGCACACCACCGGAACGAATAACAGCAGCACTGGTCTGCGACTCAAGATCGGTCTGGCAGAAATGCTGAAGGGCGGCGTCATCATGGATGTGATGAACGTTGAGCAGGCCCGCATTGCAGAAGAGGCCGGAGCCACGTCCGTGATGGCGCTGGAGCGCGTTCCGGCGATGATCCGCGCTGAAGGCGGCGTGGCGCGCATGGCCAATCCGAAACTCATCAAGGAGATTATTGCTGCCGTCTCTGTCCCGGTGATGGCGAAGGCCCGCATTGGCCACTTTGCCGAGGCGCAGGTGCTGCAGGAGCTGGGCGTGGACTTTATCGATGAGTCCGAGGTGCTGACCCCGGCCGATGAGGTACACCACATCGACAAGCATGCCTTCAAAACGCCGTTCGTCTGCGGAGCGCGCAACCTGGGCGAAGCGCTGCGCCGCATTGCTGAAGGCGCGGCCATGATCCGCACCAAGGGCGAAGCGGGCACGGGAGACGTAGTCCACGCCGTGCGGCACATGCGGCAGATTGTGCGCGAGATGCGTGGCCTGACCGTATTGAGCGAAGCTGAACTTTATCATGCTGCCAAGGAGCATCAGGCTCCGTATGAACTGATTCGCATGGTGGCGAAGACGGGCAAGCTGCCGGTGCCGAACTTCTCCGCTGGCGGCATTGCCACCCCGGCAGACGCTGCTCTGATGATGCAGTTGGGCGCGGAGGCGGTGTTTGTGGGGTCGGGCATCTTTATGAAGGAACGGGCCACGCCGCTGGATGTGGAGAACAACCCCACGGAGCGCGCCGAGGCCGTTTCCCGCGCCAAGGCGATTGTAATCGCCACCACGCATTACAACGATGCCAGGATCGTCGCGGAGGCCTCCGAACAGGTGACCGGAACTATGAAGGGGTTGGCGGCGGCAGCTATTGAGGAGTCGCAACTGCTCCAGACCCGTGGCTGGTAACTCGGACACTGCAACCTGTGCGCCGGTATCGGCGTGAAAGACCAGAGCGGCGTTCGGAATGGCGAATGCCGCTTGCTTTTTGGTGTATTCAGAATCGGATTGATGTTGGAGCGATGACGGCAGACCCACTACACATAGGCATATTGGCCATTCAGGGCGACTACGAAGCGCATGCCCGCGCAATTCGGGCCGTGGGCGGAGTTCCCTGTTTTGTGCGGAGGGCGGAGGAACTGGCTGGCCTGGATGGGCTGATTGTTCCCGGTGGCGAGTCCACCACCATGCTCAAGTTTCTGGAACGCGGCAACTTCTTCGCCGAACTGCAGCAGTTTGCGCAGACCACCCCCACGTTTGGCACCTGCGCCGGTTGCATTCTGCTGGCAAAAGAGGTGCTGAACCCGGCGCAGAAGAGCCTGGCTGTGCTGGACGCCTCGGTCGAGCGCAACTCTTATGGCCGCCAGATCGACTCCACGATCATTACCGAACAGACGCATCTGCCCGGCGGCCCGCTGGAAATGGTGTTCATCCGAGCGCCGCGGGTGGTGAATGTTGGAGACGCGGTGGAAGTGCTGGCGCAGCGCGATGGCTTCCCGGTGCTGGTGCGGCAGAAGCATGTTCTGGCTGCGACCTTCCATCCGGAAATGTCGGAGGACCTGCGGGTACACGCCCTCTTTCTCGACATGGCGCGCCAGTACAAGGAACAGAAGTCCGCTGGCAGTCGGGCCTGAACCAATAAGGAGAATTGCATGACGCCCGCTCTCATTCCGGCACTGTGGCTGAGAGCGGTGCCGCATAACTTCTGGTGGCTGCCGCCGGATGGCGTGCTGCATGGCGCGGAGTTCGATCATTACCTGGTGCTGAACCTGTGGATTGCGGTGGGCCTGCTGCTGCTGACGCATCTGGTGCTGGTGGTCGCTCCGCTGCGCCGCAGAAAAGCTGCCCTTCCGGCAACATCCAATACGCGGCTTTGGCTGGTGGAGGTTCTGCCGCTGGCCGGGCTGGTTGTGCTCTTCGTCTGGCTTTCCGTCACAGCGCAGCAAATGTGGGCGCACCAACGCTATCAGGGGTCTGACCCCAGCGCGATGCAGGTGGAAGTGGTCGGCGTGCAGTTTCACTGGTACTTCCGTTATCCCGGCGCGGACGCGGCCTTTGGCCAGACGAAACCGCGGCTGGTTGACCCTGGCGCGGGAAATCCGCTGGGCATTGATCCCACTGACCCGCAAGGCAAGGATGATTTTGTGACCAGCCAACTGGTGCTGCCGGTGGGTCGGCAGGTGGATCTGCGGCTGCGCTCGCAGGATGTTATCCACGGATTTTTCATTCCCGGCATGCGCATCAAGCAGGACACGCTCCCGGGGCAGACACTGCACATTCACTTCACCCCGGCAGTTCCGGGCGACTACACCATCCTGTGTTCGCAGCTCTGCGGCATGGGGCATTATCGGATGCAGGCGCAACTGCGTGTGTTGACGCACGCCGGCTTCCGGCAGTGGCTGGCAGCCGAAGAAGCGGCAAGGTAGGAATGGCAAATCGGAAGGACAACAATCCGGAGGACGGCGAGATGCTGACCGTGCAGCGCAAAGGCTGGCTGCGCCGGTATGTCTTCTCCACCGACCACCACATCATCGGGATACAGTATCTGCTGCTGGCGCTGATGGCGGTGGGCATCGGCACGCTGCTGTCAGTGCTGATGCGCATCCATCTGGTCTGGCCCAATGCGGTACTGCCCTTCTGGGGCATTATGAAGCCGGAGGACTATCTGGCGCTGGTGACCATGCACGGCACCATGATGATGTTTTTCGTCATGACTACAGCACCACAGAGCGGCTTCGGCAATCTGGTGCTGCCGTTGCAGATTGGCACGAGAGAGATGGCCTTGCCGGTGCTGAATGCCGTGTCCTTCTGGCTGACGGCGGTGGCATTTCTGGTTTTGCTGGCGGCCACCTTTGTGCCGGGGGGCGCGCCCATCTCTGGCTGGACCAGCTATCCGCCATTGAGCGCGATTGCCAGCGCCGGCCCCGGACAAGGACTGGGGATGGATTTGTGGCTGGCCAGCATTGGCATTTTCTGCATTGCTGCCACGCTGGGCGCTGTGAATACCCTCACGACCATTGTCGGGGAACGCTGCGAGGGCATGACGTGGATGCGGCTGCCGCTCACCGTGTGGTCGTGGTTTGTGGCGGCCATATTGTCGATACTCGCCTTCAGTGTGCTGCTGGCGGCGCTGCTGCTGCTCTTCTGCGACCGGCATGCCGGAACCAGCTTTTTTATTCCCGCGGGCGACCTGGTGAACGGCACCCTGCGCGCCAATGCCGATGGCTCACCGCTGCTCTGGCTGCATCTCTTCTGGTTCTTCGGGCACCCGGAGGTCTACATCACCGTGCTGCCGGGCATGGGCATCACATCCATGCTGCTGGCCAACTTTACACGGCGTCCCGTGTTTGCCTATCGCATGATGATTGCCACCACGCTGCTGATCGGCATGCTGGGGCTGGTGGTGTGGGGACATCACATGTTCGTCAGTGGCATGAACCCCTTTGCCGGGACTGCGTTTGCGCTGACCACGATGGCCATCGCCCTGCCCTCGTCGGCCAAAGTGCTGAGCTGGCTGGCAACCATCTGGCAGGGCAATGGCGCAGCAGGTCGACCACGCATGGCGACGCCGATGCTGTTCAGCCTGGGATTTGTGTCCTTCTTTATCACGGGCGGCCTCACCGGCCCGATTCTGGCGCAGCCGGTTCTGGACAGCTACCTGCACAACACCTTCTTTGTGGTGGCGCACTTTCACCTGATCATGGCCATGGCCGCCGTCTTCAGCATGTTTGCCGCCACGTATTATTGGTTCCCGTTGATGACCGGCCGCCGGATGCACGAGGGGCTGGGAAAATGGCATTTCTGGACTACCCTGCTCGGTGCCTACGCCACCTTTTTGCCCATGCACCTGGCTGGGCTGGCCGGCGAGCCGCGCCAGTACGCGCAACTGACCGGAATCCCCGGCGTCAGCGCGAAGATGCTGGAAGCGCTGCTGCCGCTGCAGAAGAGCATCACATATACGGCAATATTTCTGGCCTGCGCACAACTTCTGTTTCTGGCAAACATCTTATGGAGTATGCGGCGCGGGAAACCTGCCGGAGAGAATCCTTGGCGGGCCACGACGCTGGAATGGGCCGCTGTTGCCGATGGGAAACCTCCGGTGGTGCATCGGGGGCCGTGTGACTATGGAACAGCCGGGCCGCTTCCATTCGGTGAAGCGGATTACAAAATGCAGTGGGAACCGGATGGCAAACGGGAGTAAGCTGTCCGTGTAGAAAAAATGCGCCATGCCAACCACGTTTACCAACTCGCCTGCGGATGTGGAACGGAAGGAACCGGGCTTTGGAGGGCGTCCGCCGCTGAACAAACGCCCCACCGGCGGCGGTGGCGATGGCGAAAACTGGGGCGATCGCCCCTCTGGCCGCCGCGGGCCGCGGGAACTGCTGGGCCGCTATCGGCTGGCGCTTTTCTTTGGACTTTCCGGCGACCTAATGTTCTTCATCGCCCTGGTCAGCGCATTCTTTGTGCGACAGACGACCGGACACTTCGACGCGTACAACAACTACATCAACGACTGGCGCCCCATCTTGATTCCGCCCATTCTTTGGCTCAACACGGCCGTGATCCTGCTCAGCAGCCTGACGATGGAAGTGGCCCGGCAGCACATGTTCCGCGAAGTGGACGTGATGGACGAGTGGCTGGGTCTGGGTAAACCGACCATTCGTCGAGCGCTGCCGTGGATGGTGGTCACGGTCATTTTGGGAATCACGTTTCTGGCAGGTCAATGGGTGGCCTGGAAGCAACTGGCACGGCAGGGCGTCTTTTTCGCCTCCAACCCCAGCAGTTATTTCTTCTACCTGATCACCGGCTCCCATGCTGTCCATCTGGTCCTGGGCGTGGTGGCTCTCCTGGTTGCGCTGGGTTCCCTTTTCTGGATTCGCAAAGTGGAGTGGCGGCAGATAGCGGTCGACTGCACCGCCTGGTACTGGCACTCCATGGGACTTTTCTGGATATTTTTATTTGCTTTGTTGGTGTTATGTCAGTAAATTCATCCAGCAATATAAATATCGCCCACAAAATGTTGATATTGCTGCTGTTTGTTTTTCTTTCAGTACCGTTTTTGCCTGCGCAGGCATGCAGTCAATGCCGCGACAATGTAGCCGCCAGCGCACCGCAAACGCAGCGTGGCTTTCGCCGGGGAATTCTGGTGCTGGGGATTGCTGCCGCAGGAGTTTTTCTGGGGATGCTGCAAGTGGCCAGAAGCCACCGGGATGGCGGCGGGCGGGATTAGATTCCGGCACCACCACCCACGAAATGAACCACTTCCAGCTTGTCCCCACTGGCCAGCTTTGCTTCCGCCCATTGCGCGCGGGGCACAATTTCACCATTGTGTTCTACGGCAACACGATCTCCCTGGAGGCCCATTTCCCCCATCAGCTCGTTCAGCGTGGAACCGTCGGAAAGATTGGGGAAATTGCGGGGCTGGCCATTCAGGATTAGCGAGAGTGAAGAAGGCATACATGGCCAGCGTACCATTCCCGTGGCCGGTGGAAAATCTGGATCTCCAACCTTCCGGGGCTGCGTCAGTGGCGAAGATGCAGCCGCTGCATTAGCCGCGTTGTCCACGGTTTGACCGCAGCGCATTCGAAAAAGACGGCGCGGTTCAGGCGCATCAGAAGCTGAACTGCCTGCTGGTCCGGATTGTCCGCCTCCAGAACAAGCTGAGGGGCGGCGGTGATGTAGGTGTCGACCAGGTACTCAATCGCGTGGCCCAGCGTCTCCAGCGCCATGCCCTGCTCACGGCTGGGACGTCTGCGCACTGCCGCAAGCGCCTGCGCCGGGGATGCGTTGTGCGTGCCAACGACATCGGCATGAACCGGCGTAGGTGGATGCGCGGTGTGGCCGGGAAATACCCTGCTCGACATGAGCTGCCTCCGTACAGTACAAGATCGGCGGATTCCTGTCTGGCTTGCATCCTGTTGCAGAACAAGACAGTTCACGGCCCTCATCCGCGCACTATTCAACGCTCCCCCAACAGGAAATGCCAACAAGAAAAATCGGGATTTTTCTTCTGGTTCCATTTCCGAACCGAAGTCCCCTTTCAGGAAAGGTGATTTTGCAGGCCCAGTAGAGCAAATCGAGCGTTAAAAATGATGTTTTCAACATCGAACAGTACGTCAAAAACTTGACACTAGGCAGACACAAACTTAGAGTCGAGATTGGCGGATGTTTGGCTATTCTTTCCGTCTGAGACAAAACCAAGCGACCTATGCAGACACATCCTTACATCTGGAACTATCTGCCGCTCCTGTTGCAAATCGTTGCCGCTGTTGGACTTGGCGGCGGGATGATAGCGGCCTCCTGGATCATTGGCAAGCACCGCAATTCCCGTACCAAGCTGGCAGCCTATGAATGTGGCATGGAGGCCATAGGAGATGCCCGCGGGCGTTTTTCTGTCCGGTTCTACATGGTGGCCATGCTTTTCATTCTGTTCGACGTGGAAGCGGTCTTCATGATGCCCTGGGCGGTGATTTACCGCGAGCTGCCACAGATTACCGGGTCCCGTTTCTTTGGTTTCTGGGAGATGCTGGTGTATCTGGGATTCGTTCTGGTTGGCTTCTTTTACATCTGGAAAAAAGGCATCCTCGACTGGTCTGACGACCGGGGAGACCTGTAACCATCATGGACATGCCTGTGCACAATAAAGAAACAGTTCTTGAGGCTCATGCGGCAAACCCTGCGGTGGCGTCCCTTTTGGCTGCTGGTCCTGCAATTATCACCAACGCAAAGTTTGATCGCAACGAACTGACCTTGTTCCTTGCACGGGAAAGCATTGTTGCCGCTGCGCAGATTGTGCAGAAAGCGGGCTACAATTTCCTTGAGGATGTGACCTGCGTGGACTGGTATCCCAGCGAACCGCGCTTTCAGGTGACGTATCACATTCTGTCCCACTCGTTGAAGCACCGGATCCGGCTGTGCGTTCTGGTGGACTCTTCGGATCCTGTTGTGGACAGCATCACCTCCGTGTGGCCTTCGGCGAACTTCTACGAGCGCGAAATTTTTGACCTGTTCGGTGTTCGTATCAGCGGACACCCCAACCTGCGCCGCATCATGATGCCGGACGACTGGGAAGGTCATCCGCTGCGCAAGGACTATCCGGTGGAGGGATACCGCTAATGGCCATTTTGCACGAGCCCATACCTTCCGTGGAAGAAGTGATTGCCGACTCCCGGCGGCACAATGCGGCGGACCCGGCACAGGACCGCACCATGGTGCTGAACATGGGGCCGCAGCACCCATCGACGCACGGTGTTTTGCGCCTGGTGCTGGAGATTGACGGAGAAGTCGTCCTCAGTTGCGCGCCAGACATTGGCTATCTGCA
The DNA here is from genome assembly GCA_022736715.1 of Edaphobacter aggregans. Taxonomy (GTDB): domain Bacteria; phylum Acidobacteriota; class Terriglobia; order Terriglobales; family Acidobacteriaceae; genus DZDJ01. The sequence continues at coordinate 182,040 of DZDJ01000001.1, read as the reverse complement.
CACCGGCATTGAGAAGACCTGCGAGGCGAAGTTTTACCAGCAGGTGGTTCCGCTGACGGACCGCATCGACTATCTCTGTCCGATGTCGAACAATCTGGCCTATTGCCTGGCGGTGGAGAAGCTGCTGGAGCTGGAGATTCCGGAGCGCGCGCAGTATCTGCGCGTTCTGTTGAATGAGCTGACCCGGATCAACTCTCACCTGGTGTGGCTGGGCACGCACGCGATGGACATTGGCGCGCTGACGGTCTTCCTCTATTGCTTCCGCGAGCGTGAAAAGATCCTCCGCATCTTTGAGAATGTTGCCGGGCAGCGCATGATGACCTCCTACTTCCGGGTAGGCGGACTTTCGATGGAGCCGCCGCTGGATTTCTACGATCAGGTGCGCGCTTTCCTGACACAAATGCCGGAAAAGATTGATCAATATGTCAATCTGCTCAGCGGCAACCCTATCTGGGTGAACCGCACCAAAGGTGTTGGCTATCTGAGCCCGGAAGATGCGATCGCACTGGGTGTTACCGGGCCGCCGCTGCGCGCCAGCGGTGTGGACTGGGACCTGCGCCGCGACATGCCGTACTCCGGTTATGAGAAGTTCGACTTCAAGGTGCCGGTCTCGACGGACGGTGATGTGTGGGCCCGTTATGTGCTCCGCATGGAAGAGATGCGCGAGTCGGTGAAGATTGCGTGGCAGGCCCTGGACGGCATGCCGGAAGGCCCGATCAAGGCGGACGCGCCCAAGATTGTGCTGCCGGACCGCGAGCAGATGAAGACGCAGATGGAGTCATTGATCCATCACTTCAAGATTGTGACGGAAGGCTTCAATGTTCCGGCGGGGCAGGTATATCAGGCGATTGAATCTCCGCGTGGCGAGATGGGCTATTTCGTTGTGAGCGATGGCACATCCAAACCATATCGTGTGCACATGCGCAATCCATCCTATGCCACATTGCAGGCGCTGGAGACGATGTGCAAAGGACGCATGCTGGCCGATGTGGTTGCGGTGATTGGTTCCGTCGACATCGTGCTGGGCGAGATTGACCGCTAGGCAAAGTTGTTTTTGAGGTTTTTGGTTGGCTGACGCTGTGGTTTTGCAGGAACTCTGGACTTCCCTGATTGGTCTGCTTCGTTCGCATCTGGCTGCTCTGGAAATCAGTGAGCGTTTGAAGGATGTGCAGTTGGAGCAACCGGCGGAGACGGTGTTGGAATTACGGTCCGCAGCGCGCACGCTCCACCTCCAGTTCACTCCGCAGAGCGGCAGCGGAACTTGGAAGCTGGAGGAGCCGGGGACTACGGAACAGGGCGGGAACTGGTTGCTGACGGAAGAGGCCATGGTGCGGTTTGCAGAGGCATCGGTCGCAATCGACATGGAACTGGCTGTAGAAGAATTTGCAGCGAAACTGGCTGCCTAACAGAACTCGGAACGAATTTATGAGCACAGTGGCAAATACGATCTTCTCTCCGGAGCTGGCCGCGCGTTTTGACAAGCTCGTGACGCTCTACCCGGTGCGCCGGTCCGCGCTCATCCCCATGCTGCTGTATGCGCAGGATGAGGTGGGCCATGTTTCGGATGCGGTGGTGACGGAAATTGCGCAACGCATCGGGATTATGGAGCAGGATGTGCGCAGCGTACTCAGCTATTACTCCATGCTGCGCACCAAGCCGGCGGGAAAATACAACGTGCAGGTGTGCACCAATATTTCCTGCATGCTGCGCAATGGATACGGCATTCTGGAGCACTGCAAGAAGAAGCTCGGCATTGACCATAAAGAGGTCACTCCGGACGGCCTGTTCTCGCTGGAAGAGGTGGAGTGCATTGGCGTCTGCAGCTGGGCCCCGGCCATCCAGGTGAACTATGACTTCTACGATGAACTGACGCCGGAAAAGGTGGACCAGGTGATCGAAGACTACAGGGCTGGACGCGGAAAGGAGACCAGGTAACCATGCCAAGACTCGTCTCCCATCCCGATGAAGTAAAAGTGATCTCCCGCCGCTTTGGTCAGGGCGCTGCGGAGATTGACAGATATATGGAGCTGGACGGCTACAAAGCGGTCCGCATGGCCATTGAAAAGGGCTCCGAGTGGATCATCAATGAGATGAAGGCCTCCGGCCTGCGCGGGCGCGGCGGCGCTGGCTTCCCTACCGGGCTCAAGTGGTCGTTTGTGCCCAAGCAATCGGAAAAGCCGAAGTATGTGCTTGTGAACGGTGACGAGAGCGAGCCGGCGACCTGCAAGGACCATTTGATTTTCCTGCACGATCCGCACGCCATGATCGAGGGCACCATGATTGCCGGACTGGCGATCGGCGCAAAGATGGGCTTCATCTATCTGCGCGGCGAGTACCGGTACCTGCTGAAGATCATGGAAAAAGCTGTGGCCGATGCCTATGCCAGGGGCTTTCTGGGCAAGAATATTTTCGGCAGCGGGCTGGACTTTGACATTGTGACGCAGACGGGTGCGGGCGCATATGAAGTGGGCGAGGAGTCGGCGCTGATGGAGTCGCTCGAAGGCAAGCGTGGCGTGCCACGCATCAAGCCGCCCTTCCCCGCGGTGGTTGGTTTGTATGGCGGGCCTACGGTGATCAACAATGCCGAGACCATCGCGACAGTGCCGCACATTCTGCTGATGGGTGGCGAGCCCTATGCCAGGATTGGCACGGAGCGCAATGGCGGAACGCGCCTGTTTGGCATCAGTGGTCATGTGGAGCGGCCGGGCGTATACGAACTGCCGATGGGTTACAACCTGAAAAAGGCGATCTACGAAGTTGCGGGCGGGCTTCCGGGCGGCAAAAAGCTGAAGGCGGTTGTTCCCGGCGGCTCTTCGACTCCGGTGTTGCTGCCGGAAGAGATTGATGTGGGACTGGACTTCGACCAGATGGCGAAGGCGGGCACCATGTTGGGTTCGGGCGGCATTGTGGTGATCGACGAGACGGTCTGCATGGTGGAGTTTGCCCTGCGGACGATCAAGTTCTACCAGCATGAGAGCTGCGGCTGGTGTATTCCCTGCCGCGAAGGCACGGATTGGCTGAAGAAGACGCTGACGCGTTTCCACTCTGGCGGCGGCGTGAAGAAGGACATCGACAACATCCGCTATCTGGCGGAGAACATGATGGGCCGCACCTTCTGCCCGCTTGGCGATGCGGCGGCCATGCCGACACTGGGGTTTGTGAAGAAGTTCCGTCAGGAGTTTGAAGACCACCTCGACGGCAGGCCATGCCCCTGCGCTCACACCAAAGATCAGCAGGCAGTACTGGTTTAGCAAGCACGACGGAGATTTTTCGATGGCAGACGTAACGTTTACAGTCGACGGCAAGAAGCTCACAGCACCGGCAGGAACTCTGCTGATTGATGCCTGCCGCACCGCAGGCATTGAGATTCCTGCGTTCTGTTACTATCCCGGTCTCTCGTTGCAGGCGGCCTGCCGCATGTGCGTCGTGCGCCAGGAAAAAGTTCCCAAACTGCAGACGGCCTGCACCACCCCGGTAGCGGAAGGACAGGTCTTCTATACGGAGACGGACGAAATCAAGCAGGCGCGCAAGGCGACGTTGCAGCTTCTGCTGGGCAACCATCCGCTGGACTGCCCGGTTTGCGATGCGGGCGGCGAGTGCGAGTTGCAGGACATGACCTTCAAATACGGGGCGGCAGACAGCTTCTACACGGAAGCCAAGCAGCATCGTGAGGAGCAGCAGTGGTCTCCGGTGGTGTACTTTGACCGACCGCGCTGTATTCTGTGCTACCGCTGCGTGCGCATGTGCGGCGAGGGCATGGATGTGTGGGCGCTGGGGGTGCAGAACCGAGGTGTTTCCTCGGTGATTGCGCCGAATGTTCCTGCTTCCACGACTCCGGATGGTCTGGACAAGCTGGATTGCGAAGAGTGCGGCATGTGCATTGACGCCTGCCCGGTGGGTGCGCTGACTTCCGGCGCCTATCGTTACAAGACCCGCCCATGGGAGATGAACCATGTGGCAACCATCTGCACGCACTGCGGCGATGGTTGCAAGACCACGCTGGGCGTACGCAGCGTGAATGATGGCGCGGAGATTGTACGCGGCGATAACCGCGACAAGAGCGGCATCAATGGCGACTTCCTCTGCAACAAGGGCCGCTATGCCTTCGATTTCGCCGACAACGAGCAGCGTATTACCCAGCCGCTGGTTCGCCAGCCGGATGGCTCGCTGAAGCCGGCGAGCTGGGAGAGCGCGCTGGAGCATGTTGGCAAAAAGTTCCGCGAAATCCGCGATGCGCAGGGTGGACATTCGATCGGCGTGGTTGGTTCCAACCGCACCACCAACGAAGAGGCCTATCTGTTGCAGAAGTTTGCCCGCACGGTGCTGCAGACGAACAACATTGACCATCACCGCACGGCGGATTACGTCAGCTTTGCACAGGCGCTGAGTGGGCAGAGGGGCAAGGTGGCCTCCCTGCGCGATGCGGCCAATGCCCCGGCCATTCTGGTGATTGGCGGCGATCCGACGGAGCAGCATCCGATGCTGGCCTGGAACCTGCGCTCCGATGTTCGTCTGAATCGCGCACGCCTGTATCTGGCCAATCATGCAGAGATCAAGCTGCGTCGCCAGGCCAGGAGCTTTGTGCAGATTTCCGCCGAAGGCTATGGCGCGCTGGCGGACTACCTGGCAGGCAATGACATTGCGGCGGCCATGGTTCATGCGGATGTTCCGGCTCTCGCTGCTCTGCGCGATGCGCTGCGTGCCGAGACGAATCTGCTGATCCTGTTTGGTTCTGAACTGCGTGGCAAGGATGTGCAGTCCATCGTGAACTTTGGCTTGTCTTTGCCGGATGCCAAGATGGCGATGTTGAGCGACTATGTCAACTCGCGCGGCGCGGCCGACATGGGTCTGCTGCCGGACATGTTGCCGGGGTATACGTCCTGGATGCAGCCGGGAGCCTTCGCGCAGGAGTACGGCGACACGCTGCCTGCGGAGCCTGGGCTGGACATGCTGGAGATGTTCGACGCGGCGGCGGCTGGCAAGCTGGCGGCCCTCTACGTGGTCGGTTCTAATCCCGTGGCCCGCTACGGTGTGGATCCCGCAGCGTTGAAAAATACCTTCGTCGTAGTGCAGGAGATGTTTTTGACCGAGACGGCTGCCCTGGCGGATGTGATTCTGCCGGCGGCGAACCTCTACGAGAAGTCCGGCACCGTGACGAACAGCTATGGCGATCTGCAGATGGTAAAGAAGGCGGGCGACCGCGCAGGCGTTCGCGCGGACTTTGAATTGATCGTTCGCATCGCGGACCGGATGGGTGCGGATGTTCGCAAGCTGGTTCCATTTGGCAACGGTGTGCGGGCCGACATGGGGCAGTCGCGCGGGGCGCAGTCAGGTGAGGCGGACCGCCACGCAGTCTGGCTGGCGGCCAACAATCTGGAGCCGAAGCTCAGCCCGTTTGATCCTTTTGCCGTGCTGGATGAGATCCAGCGGCTGGTGCCGGGGTATAGCTTCTCGCGCCTGGAGTTGCTGGCTGGCAACGATCAGCAGATTCAGCCGGCGGCACAGCAGAACAGCCTGGTACAGATCAACAATCAGAAGCAGCGCCGCGACCTGGTGCTGCCATCGCGGGACACGCTTTTCACCTCTGGCACGCTTGGCCGCTTCAGCAACACGCTGGGTCAGGTGCGGGAGTCGCACAGCGAACCGGCAGAGACCGCCGCTGACTGAGAAACTGGATGATGCGGAGAGGGCATGGGCCTTCTCTGCGCTTGTAAACGGACAACGCTGAAAGACGGAACAACCGTGAGTTTACTGACATTTCTGCTTTTGAGCATTCTGAAGGTGGCTGTGGTGCTCGTCATCCTGTTGACGGCCGTGGCATACACCGTTCTGCTGGAGCGCAAGGTCGTCGGACGCATTCAGAACCGCTGGGGGCCCAGCCGTGTAGGGCCGTTCGGACTGTTGCAGCCGCTGGCCGATGGCATCAAGCTGTTTCTGAAGGAAGACCTGATGCCGACCGGCGTCTATCGCCCGCTCTATGTGCTGGCTCCGCTGATTGCCCTGGCCTGCGCGCTGATTTCTATTGCAGTGGTCCCCTTCGGCGCGGACATCCACGTCAAGGGCGTGGACATGTTCCAGATCGCCGATTTGAACATCGGCCTGCTGGTCATCCTCGGCGTGACCTCGGTTGGCGTGTATGGAATTGCGTTGGCGGGCTGGTCGTCGAATAATAAGTATTCCCTGCTTGGCTCGCTGCGCGCTACGGCACAGGTTATCAGCTATGAACTGGCGCTGGGGCTTTCCCTGGTGGGCGTGGTGCTGCGCGCCGGATCGTTGCGCCTGCGCGACATTGTCAATGTTCAATCCACGCACGGGATGCTCTCCTGGAACATCTTTGGCGGATTCCAGTTTGTGGCTTTCTTTATTTACCTGATGGCTGCGTATGCGGAGACCAACCGCACGCCGTTTGACCTGCCGGAGGCGGAAAGCGAACTGACGGCCGGTTACCACACCGAATACAGCTCGATGAAGTTTGCCATGTTCTTTATGGCAGAGTACGCCAACATGATTACGGTCGGCTGTGTTGCCACGCTGCTTTTTCTGGGCGGCGCCAGCAGCCCGTTCGGCAACCTCTTCCCTGCTTTCGGAGGGCCGATTGTGCAGGCGGTTCTGCCGGTCCTCTGGTTTGTGGCGAAGGTCTTTGCCTTCCTGTTTCTTTATGTGTGGGTGCGCGGCACGCTGCCTCGCTTCCGCTATGACCAACTGATGGGATTCGGATGGAAGTTTCTGCTGCCGCTTGCCATCGCCAACATTATTGTGACCAGTCTGGTGCTGGCGTTTCACGGTTGATTGCCCTTGCCAGTGGCTGAAAACTGCTGGTTTACAATGGCATTGGGCCGAAACAACTTCAACGTTTTACAACAAAATCTCTGCGATGTTGCACCAGGAGTTTTGTCTGGTTTTCCTGGATTAAGGACGACGGAAAGCACATGCATCTAGTACTGTTCTTCATCTTTGGCGCGTTGTGCGTGGCGGGTGCGCTGAACCTGTTGCTGCAACGCCACCCCATCAACAGTGCGCTTTCGCTCATCGTTGTCATGACGTCGCTTGCCGTGCTGTACCTTCTGCTGGGCGCGGAGTTTCTGGCCGCCGCGCAGGTGATCGTCTACTCCGGCGCCATTATGGTGCTGTTTGTCTTCGTCATCATGTTGCTGAATGCGGGCGAGGAGGAGCGGACCAAAGGCAGCAGGGCCGCCTACCTGGTTGGAATTCCTGGAGCTGCCGTGCTGGTGGCGATTCTCAGCTTCATCTTTCTTTCGCAGGAGGCGCAGTTGGGCACGGTCTCTCTGGGCGGCATGCTGAACAGCACCAGCAGCAACATTGCCGACATCAGCCGGGTGCTCTTCAAGAACCTGCTTCTGCCGTTTGAAGTCACCTCCATCCTGATCTTGGTTGCGATTCTCGGAGCCGTCGTGCTCGCAAGAAGGGAGCACTAGCGTGGAAGTTCCTGTAGCCTACTATCTCGTGCTTGGCGCGGTTCTCTTCAGCGTGGGCGTTTTCGCCTTCCTCATCAAGCGCAATATTATTACTGTTTTCATGTCGATTGAGCTGATGCTCAATGCTGTCAACCTCACGTTTGTGGCCTTCGCGGAGCACTGGCACCGCGTGAGTGGACAGATATTCGTCTTCTTTGTGATGGTCGTTGCCGCGGCAGAAGCCGCAGTGGGTCTGGCCATTATTATTGCCATCTTCCGCACACGCGAAACGCTGAATGTGGACCAAGTCAACCTGATGAAACTATGAGCCCGATGAATCCACAACTCCTCTGGTTGGTTCCGCTGCTGCCCTTTGCAGGTTTCCTGCTGAATGGCCTGTTTGGCCGCAAGCTGCCCAACGCGCTTGTGAGCACGATTGCCCTTGTCTTTACCGCGACACCGTTTGCGCTGGTGCTTTGGCTGTTCTCCAGCATGACCAGCTCTGGGCAGGAGAGCCTGGCGGTTTCCTGCGTCCCGTGGATTGCCGTCAGCGGTTTTACTGTGAAATTCGGTCTGTATATCGATCACCTGACGCTCATCATGCTGATGGTGGTGACGGGCGTGGGCTTTCTCATTCACCTGTACTCGGTGGGCTACATGGCCCACGAAGAAGGTTTCTGGCGCTTCTTTGCCTATCTGAACCTCTTCATGTTCTTCATGCTCACGCTGGTGATGTCGTCCAACTTCCTGTTGCTGTTTGTCGGCTGGGAAGGTGTTGGTCTGGCCTCGTACCTGCTGATTGGCTTCTATTTCACCAAGGACTCGGCTGCGGACGCGGGCAAGAAGGCCTTCATCGTCAACAGAATTGGCGACTTCGGTTTTCTGCTGGCGATGTTCCTGATGATTGGCCATTTTGGCAGCCTGGACTTCTCCACGGTCTTCGCGCAGATTACGGCGCACCCGGAATGGCATGGCGGCTTCCTGACGGCGATTGCGCTGCTCATGGTGCTGGGCGCTACTGGCAAATCGGCGCAGTTGCCGCTGTACGTATGGTTGCCAGACGCGATGGAGGGCCCGACGCCGGTTTCGGCGCTCATCCACGCGGCCACGATGGTGACGGCTGGCGTTTATATGGTGGCCCGGTCGCATGTGCTGTTTGCCCGCTCGCCGGAGGCGCTGCTGGTGGTTGCGATTATCGGCGCGGCAACGGCGTTCTTTGCCGCCAGCATTGCGTTTGTGCAGACGGACATCAAGCGCGTGCTGGCGTACTCCACTGTTTCGCAGCTTGGATACATGTTCCTGGCCTGCGGTGTGGCGGCGTACTCTTCTGCAATCTTCCATCTGGTGACGCACGCCTTCTTCAAGGCGCTGCTCTTCCTCGCGGCCGGCTCGGTGATCCACGCGCTGAGCGGCGAGCAGGACATGCGCAAGATGGGCGGCCTGCGCAAGAAGATTCCGGTCACGTTCTGGACGATGACGGCCGCGGTCTTTGCCATCTCCGGCTTCTTCCCGCTGTCGGGCTTCTTCAGTAAGGACGAGATTCTGTATCAGACCTTCATCTCGAATACGCCGGGAGCGAAAGTGCTCTGGTTCATCGGTTTGGTGACGGCGCTGATGACCTCGTTTTATATGTGCCGCCTGTGGTACATGACGTTCTTTGGTGAATCGCGCTTTGAAGAAAGCCACGATGCGCACCACGGCGACCAAGGTCATGGCCATGCACATGGCGTGCATGAAAGCTCCTGGATCATGCTGTTGCCTCTCACTATTCTGGCTGTTCTTTCCGTGGTTGGCGGCTGGATGGGCATTCCGGCATCGCTGGGCGGCAGCAACCGCTTTGAACACTTCCTGGATCCCGTCTTTGGAACGGCCGCCGTTTCTGCTGGCACACCGGAGAGCTTTGGCACGGAACGGCTGCTGGCTGCCGTCTCTGTGCTCTTTGCGTTGATCGGTCTGTTGATTGCAGATTCGCTGTACCGCCGCAATCCGGAGAAACCGGCAAAGATTGTTGCCAGCATCAAGGGTGTTTATACGGTCCTGGTGAACAAGTACTGGCTGGATGAAATCTATGGCGCGGTGATTGTTGCGCCGCTGCTGATCTTCTCCCGCTTCATCCTGTGGATTGGATTTGACCACATTGTGGTGGATGGAACAGGCGCAGCAATAGGACTTGGAACGAAAGGGCTGGGATCGCTGGTTCGCAGAATCCAGTCCGGCAATATCCGCTCCTACGCCGGATGGCTGGCGGCGGGGGCGGCAGCAGTTTTGCTGATTACCGTTTTTGGCATATCGCATTGGGCGCACTAACAACAGCAACTGAAAAAGATACGGAAACCGCACCTTGCTGAACGAATATATATTGACGCTGATTACCTTTGTCCCGCTGGCGGGCGCAGTGCTGCTGGCACTGCTGCCGGCCAAAGGCAAGCTGATCCAATGGGCGGCATTGCTGGTTACGCTGGTGACGTTTGTGTTGACTCTGCACCTGCCTGCGCACTATGACTACAGCGCTGCGGGCTTCCAGTTTGAGTCGGACCACCTCTGGATTGCCAGTCCTGCCATCCGCTACCACATGGGCGTGGATGGGCTTTCGCTGTGGCTGGTGGTGCTGGCCGGATTTCTGGCCCCCTTTGGCGTACTGACATCCTGGAGCAGTGTCCGAAGCCGCACGAAAGAGTTTTACATCATCTTCCTGCTGCTGCAGACGGCCATGTTTGGCATCTTCGTTTCACTGGATCTGTTCCTGTACTACGCGTTCTGGGAGCTGTCTCTGGTGCCGACGATGTTGCTGCTGAGCATCTTTGGACGCACAGAGAACAAGCGCAGGACTGCCATCAAGTATTTCCTGTACACCTTCCCGCCATCGGCCCTGCTGCTGGTGGGCATGCTGTGGCTCTACGCCAAAACGGGCACCTTTGATTTTCCGGTGCTGCAGAAGCTGGCAGAGACGCATGCGATCGGCGGGACCAGTTGCGCGCTGTTTCTGGTTTCGCTGTCGTTCCTGTTCGCCTTTGCAGTCAAGGTTCCGGTGTTTCCGCTGCATGGCTGGCTGAGTGATTCCATCAGCGATGCGCCGACCGCAGTGGCGATGGTGATTGCCGGCAAGCTGGGGCTGTACTCGATGCTGCGTTTCAGCCTGGGCCTCTTCCCGGAGCAGTCCCGCCACATTGCGCCGTTGATGGTGGCATTGGGTGCGATTGGCATTGTCTACGGCGCGCTGCTGGCGCTGGTGCAGACAGATATGCGCCGCCTGGCGGCCTACTCTACGCTGGGCCATCTGAGCTTCTGCGTGCTGGGAATTTTCAGTTTCACGATTGCCAGCACGGATGGGACAATCTACCAGTTGTTGAATCATGGTATTTCCGCTGGCGCGCTTTTCATCCTGATGGCGATTCTGTATGACCGTTATGGCACCTACGACATGACGCAGTATGGTGGCCTGGCCTCCAAACTGCCCTGGGTCACAACGATGTTTGTGCTGACGGCGCTGTCTCTGGTGGGCCTGCCGATTCTGAACGGATTTGTAGGTGAGTTCCTGATCCTGAGCGGCAGCTTTATCGTGCATCCGGCATGGGGCACGGTGGCGACTCTGGGGGTGATCCTGAGTGCGGCGTATATGCTCTGGGCGGTACAGAAGACCTTTTACGGCAACCTCTCTGCCAAGTGCTCTTCAGTGACGGCAAAGGACATGAACGGCCGCGAACATTTGGCTTTGTGGCCCCTGGCGGTGCTGATGCTGGTGATGGGTGTGGCTTCGCCCTACTGGATGCGGGCGATTGACATGGCCGGAACCAAACTGGCCCAGCCTGCTGTAACCACACTGAGCGCCAATGTGATGGGAGGGACACGCTAATGCTCTCTCCGAACGGAATGCACTTGCTATCGGAAACGGTTCTCAATCTCAATGGCAGTATGATGCGGCTTTTGCCGGAATATATCCTGACGGTGGCCGGCATCCTGATCATGCTGATCGATCCCCTCCTGCCAGCAGGTTCCAACCGCAAAGGACTGGGCTGGCTGGCCGTGCTGGGAACACTGGCAGCCTTGGCGGCAACCTGGTGCCAGATTGGACTGCCGGCCGGACAGGCCTTCTATGGAACGGTGCAGACGGACCACTTCAGCATCTTCTTCCACTTCGTGATCGGCGGCATTGTGCTGCTCACGTTGCTGACTTCGCTCGAATACTTTGAGGGGCATGCGACGCATGCGGGCGAGTATTTTGCCCTGGTGCTGTTTGGCGCGGTCGGCATGATGCTGATGACCTGTTCGGTGGAACTGCTGATGGTCTTCATCGGGCTGGAAATCTCCTCTATTTCGACGTACATCATGGCTGGCTTCCGCAAGAGTCAGGCCTCCAGTTCCGAAGCGGCCCTGAAGTACTTCCTGCTCGGCTCCTTCGCCACTGGCTTCTTCCTGTATGGCGTGGCGCTGATCTTCGGTGCAACCGGAACAACCAGCATTGCGGCGATTGCAGCGGCGCTGAGCACGACCAGCACTCCGCTGCTGGCCTACACGGCGCTGGCCATGATCCTGATTGGGCTGGGCTTCAAGGTGTCGGCAGCTCCCTTTCACGTCTGGACGCCGGATGTATACCAGGGAGCACCTGCTCCGGTAGTGGGCCTGATGTCCACTGCGCCGAAAGCGGCCGCCTTCGCGGTACTGCTGCGCATTACTTACGGCGCCTTCCCTGCGATGGAGCACCGCTGGTTCGTAGTGCTCTGGATTATGGCCGCGGTTTCCATGACAATCGGCAATCTGGGCGCATTGCTGCAGAAGGACGCCAAGCGGATGCTGGCGTATTCTTCCATTGCGCATGCCGGTTACCTGCTGGTCGCCTTTACGGCGCTTTCCGGAGACGGCATTGCCGCTGCCGCTTTCTACACCGCGGCGTATGCGGCGATGAATGTGGGAGCATTTGCCGTGATCAGCCACGTCGGGGGCTATGAAGAAAAGGCGCGGAATCTGGAAGACTTTTCCGGACTGTCGCAGCGTTCTCCGATTCTGGCGGCTGCGTTGGCCTTCTTCCTGCTGTCGCTGATCGGCATTCCCTTCACGGGCGGCTTCTTTGGCAAGTTCTACGTCTTCTCGGCCGCGCTGCACTCCGGGCTGGTCTGGCTGACGATCATTGGCCTGCTGAACAGCGGTGTTGCGGCCTACTACTACCTGCGCTTCCTTTCGGCGGTGTACTCGCAGCCGGGGAAAGAGTCGCAGGTATCGGCGATGGGCCGGATTTCTGTTCCCGCAGGAATTGCTCTGGTGCTGGCAGTGGCGGCGACGCTGGTGCTGGGAATCCTGCCGGGTCGTGTCCTTGGACTGGCCCAGTCCGGTGCAAGCTCCTTGCTGAGCACGACGGTGATCAGCGGCCAGTAAATGTCTCTTCTGTCAGAAAGGGCCTGCCATGCGCGGGCTCTTTCTTTTTTGCTAGGCTGAAAGGATGACCCGGAAAATCTCCGCCAGCACGTTGGCCCATCTCTGGATGCTGGTCGTGGTTTTTGTCTGGGGATCGACGTTTGTCCTGGTCAAGAATGCCCTTCAGGACGTTACTCCGCTGCTCTTCAACCTGTTGCGGATGGTTCTGGCATTTCTGGTGCTGGCCGTGGTGTATCGCAGGCACTGGAAGGCGCTGACGCCGCGCACCTGGGCCGCGGGCGCGGTGGTTGGCCTGTGCCTGGCAATGGGATACCAGTTTCAGACGGCAGGCCTTGCCCTGACCACACCCTCCAAATCCGCGTTTATCACGGGGCTGGTCGTCGTGCTGGTTCCGCTGCTGGCCGCTGTTCCAGGATTGCGCCTTGCTGGCGCGCACGCTCCTGCCTGGAACTCCTGGGTGGGTGCAGTGCTGGCCTTTGGTGGAATTCTGCTGCTGACGACACCTGCCCATACCGCCTGGGCGGAGCTCTTTTCCACAATCAACCGGGGAGACGTCCTGAGCTTTGGATGCGCTCTGGGGTTTGCTCTGCATGTGATTGCGCTGGCGCACGCCTCACCACGTATCGGATTTGCGCCGCTGGCCATGCTGCAGATCGGGTTCTGTGCCTTGTTTATGGCAATTACGCTCCCGGTACTGGAGCATCCCCACCTGGTGCTCACCGGGAGGCTTGTGGCGGCCCTGCTGATTGCGGCAGTTCTGGCCACGGCGCTGGCTTTCAGCGTGCAGTCCTACGCGCAGCAACACCTGCCAGCCACGCACACGGCCCTGCTGCTGGCGCTGGAGCCGGTTTTTGCCTGGATCACGTCCTACCTTGTGCTCCATGAGCGCCTCGGAGTGCGCGGCGGCTTCGGCGCTATGCTGGTAATCGGAGGCATTCTGGTGACAGAGCTGTTACAACCTGCACATTTGAAAGAGCATCCGGTTCACACTGCCCACGAGCTGGGTTAATCGGCCCCGGCTGACACTTTTTTTACTTCGGAGCGTCTATACCCCTGTAAGGAAAAGGCGGTTTCCGCATCAGTCTTTCTGCCGGGTAACCAGCTATACTTGCTTTGTCAATCAACTGCGTGTGCCGCATTGACGTGTGCGCGCCATCCTATTGGCAGTACGAAATGAGGTAAGCCCTGAATATGAGTAAGCAAAATTCCTTTTTGGACAAGATCCGTACCCGCCGTTTGACGGCAACCTTTACTCTTCTGGTAACACTCACCTGCGGCATTATCGCCGGCTCCGTGCTGGCGCGGGGAGTCTCTGGCAAAGAGGCCCCGGTCGACAGCTCCGATGCAGCCCCGTTGAAAATTCCCGCGCCGGTTGATCTGGCAACGGACTTCACCAAAATCGCCAAGGAAGTTGCTCCTGCTGTGGTCAACATCAACACGGAGACCTTTCCGAAGGCAGGTGGAAACAGCGGGCGGACGGGTGGCAGCGACAACGCCCCCAACTTCCAGGACTTCTTTAATCGCTTTTTTGGGCAGCAGGGCCCAGGTGGTGATGACGGCGGAGATGGTGGCGACGCCAGCGGTGGTGGCGGCATCCGCCAGGCCCTGGGATCGGGCTTTATCGTCGATCCGCGCGGTTACATTGTCACCAATAATCACGTGGTGGATAAGGCCGACAAGATCTTTGTGAAGCTCTCGACCGATCCGGATGGCGGTCCGGGCGATCTGGGCCGCCCCGCCAAGGTGGTTGGCGTGGACAAGGACACGGATCTTGCCGTCATCAAGATTGACACCAGGGAACCGCTGCCAACGGTGAAGATGGGCAATTCGGATGGTGCGCAGGTGGGCGACTGGGTGGAGGCCATCGGCAGCCCCTTTAGCCTGGCGCATACGGTAACTGCCGGCATTGTTTCCGCCAAGGACCGCACCATTGAAGGCGGCCCGTCCGGCCAGTTCCAGAAGTTCATCCAGACGGATGCGGCCATCAACCCGGGTAATTCCGGTGGCCCGCTGGTCAACATGGATGGCCAGGTGATCGGCGTCAACACGGCGATTTATACGCAATCGGCCGGGTATCAGGGTATCGGATTTGCGATGCCCTCCAACACGGTCATCAAGGTCTATAACGATCTAATCGGGCCGGAGCACAAGGTGGTCCGCGGCTCGATCGGAATCACCTTCCAGGGAGCACTGCCGCTGGCCGTCAGCCGCGTGTATGGCTTCAAGAACGGCGTTCTGGTCAACTCCGTACAGCCGGATGGCCCGGCCGCCAAGGCCGGTCTGCAGCAGGGCGACATCATTACATCCATCAACGGGAAGCCGATCAAGGGCGGCGATCAGTTGGTAGACATTATCTCTGCCTGCAAGCCCGGAACCACAGTACAACTGGGCTACCTCCGCAACGGCAAACAGACGACGACAACGGTTGGTATTGCGGACCGCAGCAAGCTCTTTGCCAATATTCTGAGCGGAGGCAACAACGGCAATGCACCCAGCCAGCCAGACCAGATGCAGGGCCGGGTAGGCATTGCGGTGAAGACCATTCCGCCTGCTGTGGCTTCCAAGCTGGGTATCAGCGGAGGAGTCCAGATCAGCAGCGTCAAGTCCGGCTCCTTTGCAGACCAGATTGGGCTGGCTCCGGGTCTGATCATCACCGAGGTCAACCGCAAGCCGGTCACCAGTCCGGAAGAGCTGAAGGCCATTGTCGACAGCATCAAATCCGGCGATGACATCGTCTTCCTGGTCCGCGATCCGCGAGTGAGCGGCGGGGGCAGCACCTACCTGGGAGGGACTCTGCCGTAAGCATAGGCCATCTCCTTGATAATCAATCACTTGAAGCCGGTGGCCAAAGTTGTAACGGTCACCGGCTTCTTTTACTTGCAATTCTGCGTATTTCGCCGATAGTCTATTTAGGACAAGCCAGTCCGGTTCGGAACTCTTCGTATGAGAGGTGTATTTTTGCAGATGCAGTTTAAGTTGATTGGCACGACATTATTGGCTTCCCTGCTGCTGAGCACTGCTTCCATCCTGGCTGCAACCACCCATCACGTTCGGCGTCATCACACGACCCGCCACAAGGCGCATGTGAGCCGCGTGCGCGGTCAGCGTGCCATCGATCCGCAGCGGGCCACACAGATTCAGCAGGCGCTCATCAAGGCCGGATACATGCAAGGTGCGCCCAGCGGCAACTGGGACGCCCAGACGGAAGCCGCCATGCGTAAGCTGCAGGCGGACAACGGCTGGCAGACCAGGATTACGCCGGACTCACGCGCGCTGATCAAGCTGGGACTTGGCCCGTCCCAGGACGCGGCTACAGCGAGTGTGCCCACGGCTGCCAATGCCGGCAGTATTGGTGGATTGAGCACGCAGGCCGAAGTTGGCGCTGCGAATTAAGACCCGTTTTCTGGTAAAAAAGCAAATGGGAGGCGAACTGGATTCGCCTCCCATTTGCTTTTTAAGCCGGGCTTAGAATATCTCCGGCTGCAGCAACTCCTGCACGGATTCTCTGCGCCGGACGAGTGTTGTTTTTTTTCCTTGCACTAATACCTCGGCCGGACGCGGGCGGGTGTTGTAGTTGGACGCCTGGGACATGCCGTACGCACCCGCATCCAGTAGAGCCACCTGATCCCCGGCTGTCAGAACCGGCAGATTGCGATCGCGGGCAAAGAAGTCGCCGGTTTCGCAGACTGGACCTACCACATCCACGGTTTGTGTCTTCTTCCCGGCCGTTTTCAGCGGCTGAATCTCATGGTGGGCCTGGTAGAGCGCTGGACGGATGAGGTCATTCATGCCGGCGTCGGTGACCACAAAGGTCTTGCTGCCGTTTTTCTTGACATAAAGCACTGTTGCCAGCAACGCTCCGGCCTGGGCCACGATGAAGCGTCCGGGCTCCAGCAGCAGATGCACATCCAGCCCGGCAATGGCTTTGCGCAGCACCTGCGCGTAGCTGTGCACCTTGGCGGCGGGGTCAAAGGCATGGTCGGCGTGGTATTCAATGCCCAGGCCACCGCCAGCGTCAATGTAGCGGATCTTCAGGCCATCCCGGCCCAGGGTCTGCACCAGCCTGGCAACGCGCCCCAGGGCTGCGCCAAAGGGCTCCACGCTGCGAATCTGCGAGCCAATGTGCACACTGACGCCTGCGGGGTCCAGCCATTTAAACTTCGCAGCTTTGGCGTAGACCTTGCGTGCGGCACGAATATCGATGCCGAACTTGTGCTCGTGCAGCCCGGTTGAGATGTAAGGATGCGTCTCTGCGAAAACATCCGGGTTGACGCGCAGCGCCATGCGGACACGCTTCTTCAGTTTGCTGGCGCGCTGCGCCAACAGATCCAGCTCCGCTTCGCTTTCCACATTGAAGATGAGGATGCCGGACTGAATGGCCAGGTCCATCTCCTCGGCGCGCTTGCCAACACCGGAGAAAACCACTTTTTGGGCCGCAGCTTTGCCGACATGCAGCACCCGCTCCAACTCCCCGCCAGAGACGATGTCGAAGCCGGAACCCTGCCCGGCCAGCAGCTTCAGAATGGAAAGGTTGGAATTGGCTTTGACGGAGTAGCAAAGCGTATGTGGCGTACCGGTAAATTCAGCAGCAAACAAGCCTGCCCGGTACAGAATATGGTCAGCCGAGTAAACATACAGCGGAGTGCCGTACTGACTCGCCAGCTTGTGCAGCGGGAGTGTGCCGCAGGCGAGCACCTGCTGCCTGCCTGCGATATATGCAAAGGGTCTGGATGAACTCAACGTGCCTCACATCAAAATCTGGAGAGATGAAGTTGCCCTTCCAGAATAGCAACTTCATCGGTGGGCGCCACAGCAGACATCAGAGATTTCTGGCGGGGATGGTTCCGGGCAAAGGCTCTCCCGGCACCAGAAGCCAGGCGGCTGGATAGCCCAGAATACCGACCGGCGGCAACACAATCGTGACCAGCACGGTAATGACGCGCACCATCGAAATGTCCCATCCATAGGCTCTGGACAACCCGGCGCAGACCCCGGCAATCATGCGCCCCTCGCGCGGCCGAACCAGTCCCTGTACAGGGCTGGCGCCAATGTTCTGGCCGGAACGCGGTCCGGAGCTCCCGGAGACGGCCGCTCCGCAGAGCGGGCAGAATTTTGATTCGGCAGAAATTTCGTTACCACATGCTTTGCAGATCATCGTCTTCCTCCTGCAGCACTACTGTGCGTCCATTCTGCCATACGCATGGATGAAATATATAGTCCCAAATTATCGCAAATACAAACAATTTAGCGTCCGGTGAAAGGCGTTTTCAGGAACTTTCTGGCGTCATCGGCCTGTGGGGAGTCTCCATTTGCGGCGATCACCAGATGGTACTGCTGCATGGCCTGCATGCGCTCGTGCAACAGATCGAACATTTTCCCGGCATTCAGCTGGCTGCGGAGCTTTAGCCAGTCGCTGCAGGTGGGTTGAGCGGCGGCCTGCATATACGCATCTGCCGCACCCCGTATATCGCGCTGTCCTCGAAGGGTCTCAGCCAGACCGTACCAGGACAGTTGCAGGCGCGGTTCGACGAAATAATGCGGCCGCATGGCATCGTGCAGCACAACATGGTAAACCGCGATGGCGCTCTGCCCTTCTCCTGCATCCTTCAGCAGATTTGCCACTTCAAGCTGGAACAGATAGTCGTGCGGATACTCGTCGGCGAGTTGCCGCTGCACTACAATCGCCTCCTGATAGCGGGCATCATGGCGCAAAAACAGGGAGAGCGCAGTTTTGGATTCTACGCTGGTAATCACACCATGTGCGGCGGACTCGCGCAGATACGCCAGCCCCTTGCTTTTGGAACCGCCGATGCCGGCGATTCCCGCCATCCAACGCAACGGGAACGGCAGGCTGGCAACGGCGAACAAATGAATGCCGACGATCATCCTGGCATCCATATATTGCGGATCGAGCTGCAACACTTTTTCTTCATCGCCGCGGGCCCGCAATGCTTCGCGCAGGCCGCCAAGAAAACTGTGGTCCATCAGGCCGACGTAAGTGGCATGAAGGCTGCGGGCATAGCCGCGCGCAAAGTAGGCGTCCTTGTCCTGGGGATTCTGTTTGATCCGCTGGTTGCTCAGTGCAATGGCCTGCTGCGTGAGCGACTCAATTTGCTGGCGGACTTTTGGGTCTTCCGTGACCAGCCGCTTTGAGGTCAGAAAGCCCTCGTGCGCGTAGAGCGTTGTATCCAGCAGATCGTGCTGATACAACTCATGGAAAACGGTCGTCAGCAGGACGTAGTCCACGGCAATGGGGTCCTGCGGATGCTGTTGCTGGATCTTCTGGAAGCGACTGAGTGCGCCGTCGTAGTCCAGATTGTAGAAGTGCTGATAGGCCGCTCGCACGGCAGGATTCAGATTCAGCGGATCGGTATGCAATGGTTTCTGAAGGCCATTTTGGGCCACGGCAGTACCGCATAGCAGAATCAGCAGCACCAAACCAGTACCAGCTTTTCGCAAATAATCACACATATCAATTAATCCACATCAGTTGGACTGTACAGCAAGTGCATTGCTTACATGCCGGTATTCGGGCTGGAAGCCAAGCTCGTGCGCCACCTGCAGAATGCGGTCGAATTGCAGGCTGATGGTGGCTCCGGCCTTCTGCGTGACTTCATCTTCGATGGGCAGATCGAAATCGTCCGCGCCATAAAGAAGCCCTTCCAGCGCACGCTCATTCTGTGTGAGTACAGAGGTGCGGATGCGCGGGATGTTGTCGAGGAAAATCCGGCTCAGCGCCAGATGGCGCAGATATTCCTCCGTACTGATTTCAATGCCGCCAATCTGCGTGAAGTATGGTTTGTAGGTCCAGCAGAGGAAACTTTGCAGGCCGCTGGTTTCATCCTGAAACTGACGGGTGCGCTCCAGATGCTCCAAGCGTTCTTCTATTGTTTCATCAAAACCGATCACCATGGTCGCAGTGGTGCGCAGTCCCGCGTCCACAATAGCGCGTTGTGCCGCGAAATACTGGGCGACGGTGTACTTGAATTTGCTGTGACGCGCACGGAAATCCTCGGTCAGAATTTCTGACCCGCCGCCAGTGATCCAACGAACGCCAGCCTGCTGGAATCGTTCTGCGGCAGCGGCATAGCTCAGTTTGGCATGGTCGGCCAGGTACATGAATTCGGCGATGGTCAGGGCGTAGAACTCCAGCTTGTCACCATACTTCGTGCGGATTTCCCGGAAGAGATCGCAGTAGTAGTCAAGCGGAAGATGCGGATTGAAGCCGCCGTTGAAGGCCGCCAGATCACCGCCGAGCATGAGCAGTTCGTCCAGCTTGGCAAAGACATCCTGCTGATTCATCACATAGCCGCCCTCCTGTCCGGGAAGGCGATAGAAGGCGCAGTAATCACACTGGGCCACGCAGACGTTCGTATAGTTGATGATGCGCATCAGCATATACGTGCAATGGTGCGGCTCGTGAAAACGGGCGCGCGTTGCCGCAGCCAGTTGCTGCATCTGGATATTGCTGGCATTCTTCCAGAGCCAGTGCGCATCGGTGGTGGTGATGCGTTCTGCTGCGGTCACTTTGGCTTGTATCTCAGCAAGATGGTTGTTTTCAGTCGACATAGCGCACACTGGGCCTCGCGGCTTTAGGTTCTGGGTTAATTGTATGCAAACCGCTGCGGCAACGCACGGCCGTATGCCGTGGAGGCGGCACCGTCTATAGTAAAGGCAGGAAAATCAAAGGAACGGGGCCTTTGCCGTGGAGATGGTGCTGGACGAAGTTGCAGTGCGTGCTCTGGGCGCGTTGATTGAAAAAGAGATTACAACACCGGAGTACTGTCCGCTTTCATTGAATGCGCTGACCGCTGCCTGCAATCAGAAATCGAACCGCGAACCGGTGATGGAACTGGACGAGGACCCTCTGCGGCAGACGCTGCATTCGCTGGTGGAGATGGGCCTGGTGCGGCAAATTGCAGAGGGGCGAGTGATCAGGTTTGAGCATCGCATGCAGGAGGTTTTTAACCTCGGACGACAGGAGACGGCCGTGTTGTGCGTGTTGCTGCTGCGTGGGCCGCAGACTCCGGGAGAACTGCGCGGCCGCACCGAACGGCTTTATAGTTTTGCAGAGCTGGCAGATGTGCAATCGGCGCTGCAACGGCTGATGCAGCGGGAACCGGCACTGGCGCAGGCCCTGCCCAGACAGCCGGGCACCAAGGAAACGCGCTACCGGCACCTGCTTTCCGGCGGGGCCGCACTGTGCGAGCCATCAGCCTCGGTAGTTGCATCGTCTTCTATCGTCAATGAGAGCGCTCGACTGGCCCTGCTGGAGGAGCAACTGCAAGCGCTGCAGCAGGAAGTGGCGACACTGCGCCAGCAACTGGCCGAGCTGCGGCAGACACAGGCAGGAAGTCCCAGTTAGAGGCTGCCCGCCTGGCGAATCATCCCGCCATCAATGAAGTAAGTGCCTCCCGTGCAGTAAGCGGCTGCATCGGAGGCCAGAAAAATCGCCAGTCCGGCAACCTCTTCCGGCTTACCCCACCTGCCGAGTGGAATTTCTGCCATCAGTTGTTTTTCCATCGCGGCATTGGCCTGCACGTCGGCATCGATCGGCGTGTAAATGGCCCCGGGTGCGATGTTGTTGACCGTAATCTGGTGTGGCGCCAGCTCGACGGCGATGGTGCGCATCAACATGCGCAGGCCGCCCTTGGCCGCGCAATACGGCGCGTTAGTCACCATGGGCAGATCTTCATGCACAGAAGAAATATTGACGATGCGGCCTCCGCGCTGTTGCTGGATCATCTGCCGCGCCGCGGCCTGCGCGCACAGAAATGGGCCCGTAAGATCGACAGCCAGAACCTTTTGCCATAATTCAAAGGGAAATTCTGTAAACGGATGTTTGTATTCCAGCCCGGCATTGTTCACCAGAATATCGAGCTGGCCAAAGCCAGCGACGGTCTGCTGTATTAACTGGTTGACCTGCTCCGGATTGGAAACATCCGCCTGCACGGCAAGTGCCTTGCCGCCAGCGGTCGTGATCTGCTGCACAACGCTGCTGGCCGGCGTGGAATCACCAACGTAATCCACAACAACACTTGCCCCTGCCGCAGCCATGGCGATGGCAATTGCTTTTCCTATGCCGGAAGCCGCTCCGGTAACAATGGCAACCTTCCCTTCCAATTGCATGCGATGCTCCTTAATGAAATTTGGTGGAATGAAATCTGCTGGGCCTTGCAACAGCTCCAATTACTTAGATGCAGACAGAGCGCTCAGGTTAGTTCTGTAGAAAATGTAGAACAGCGGCATTGAACTGCTCTGCTGCTTCCTGATTGGATAGATGCGCGGCGGTCAACTGCCTATAGTTTGCGTGCGCCATCTGCGATTGCAGAAAGTGCCCATCTGCAGGCGTTGTCACCTGATCGTATGCGCCGGAAAGAACCAGCGCTGGGGCATGAACCGCGTTGGCCTCGTGACGAAAATCAGCGTCCCGCACGGCAGCGCAACAGGCCACGTAGCCCGGCACGCTGGTAGCGGCGATCATGGCGCGGGTGTGTTCAACAACTTCTGGCGAAGCAGTGCGAAAGGCGGGCGTGTACCAGCGCTCCAGAATGGCAGGGACGACAGGCTCCAGTCCCTGTGCTTCCACGGTGGCAATGCGGGTGTTCCAACTTTCCAGTGTGCCAATATGCGCTGCGGTGTTGGCCAGGATCAGGCGGTCCACGCGGTCGGCAGCGTGTATGCCCATCCAGAGCGACACCATACCGCCCATGGAGATGCCGCAGATGCTGGCGCGCTCAATATCCAGATGATCGAGCAAGTCCAGCAGGTCATTTGCAAGTTGCGCTATGGAATATGGCCCGCTCGGAGTGGACGACCCTCCATGTCCGCGTGTGTCGTAGCGGAGCAAATGGAAGTGGCGCGAAAGTTCCGCCACCTGCGGAAACCACATGGAAAGATCTGCTCCGAGAGAGTTCGAGAGCACCAGCACAGGATTGTCTGGCGTTCCGCTTAACTCATAATGCAGCCGCACCTCATCAAGCTCCAGAATGGCCATTGCTGCTACCGCCGTGGGAGAAATCGTTGCCCTTCTGATGATAGGCAAGATGATGCAGGATGGCTATTTTTTTGATGCGCGTTGAAACTCCAGCATAATCACCAGGTCGTTGATCTGATCGCGGCTAAGCACGTCAGCAAAGCCGGGCATGCTCTTGCCGCCAACTGTGATCTGATGCCGAATTCTGCGCTTAGACCAGCGGCGGCCGATATTGCTCAGATCTGGGGCTCGGCCGCCGGAGCCATTCGCGCCGTGGCAATGTTCGCAGCCATGCGCTTGAAAAATCTGGCGGCCGCGCTCCCGCGCCGCGACAAGTTTCGCTTGTGAAGCAGCCGATGCAAATGAAGATGGGCAAAACAAGAACACTGTAGTCAACAAGACGCAGACCATCGGAAAACGATCATAAATGCGGGAGACGAAGCTGTACACAGAAACACCACCCTCTACATCTATCACACTCATATATGCTGGGCGGCTGCAAAGCCCATATCTTCTATTCTGATCCATGTGTAGGCGTGGATCCTTTGGCAGCGCTCGCGGGTGTTCCTACCAGATCGTGCGTATGCCAGGAAACACTTTCCGCCTGCACCTCCGGATGTTTTCGCAGAAACTCCAGAGCATATAAGCCGGAAGTCGGGTCGTCCTTCTGATCGGCAAACATCTCAGACTCTTTCCGCGATTGCGGATACATTCCTAAGCGGCGATAGAGAATCGCAAGGTTATAGTGCGCAGAAAGATCATCCGGGTCAATTCCCTGCACGGCTTTGTACTCCTCCATCGCCAGTTTATAGTTGTGCTCCTGATAATACGAGAAGCCCAGCTCGCGGTGAGCATCCAACGATTGTGGAAATTTCTGGACGACCATTTGCAGATTCTGTACGGCCTCGTCAACGGTGCCATCATTGCGCTCCACAAGCGCGAGGTAGTACAGCGCGCGGGCATCTCCGGGTACTAACGCCAGCGCCTTTGCCAGGTTGGTGCGCGCATCATCGAAGCGTTCCCATTGCGTCTGCACAATGGCCATGTTGGCATAAGCATCCGCGTAGTCCGGCCGTAACTGGGCAACGTGGCGGAAGGCCTCAACCGAGGCTGCATATTGCTGCGCATCCAGCATGGCAATGCCGTAGTTGTTCCAGCGCATCCACAGCGGATTTTCGTCTGGCCCGGCAGGAACAGGGTGGTTTTCGCCAATTTGCAGGATGCGGCTGGCAGAAGCCACCTGCACAAGCGGCTCCGGGTAATGCTTCTGGTCCATGGCGAAATCAACGAAGTGCTGATTGAAGCGGCGATACTCCACACTTGCCTTAACCGTGATTGCTCCCCTGGTATTCTCTGGAAGCTGGAAGTGATAGCGCACCACCTGTGCGCGGCCAGATTGAATCGTGTTGTTGTAGGCCACCACGCGCGTGTCCCACACTTGATGCAGATCATTCAGCGTGCCTTGAGCGTTGATGAGCCGATTGGTAAAACTGTGCGCGCTTTCGTCCAGATGACCATCCGGTTTCAGATAGCCACTCTCCACCAGTATGTGGTGATGAGAATCCTGCACTGTGAACTTGACCCAGGACTGGTAGAAGTCTCGTTGTTCGGGTACGTAGCTGTGACCGGTCCCCTTGTTCTGCACGACAACGGAGACAGTGATACCGTCCCCTGGCTTGAGTGAGAAATCCGTTGTTCCGAGCGGCGCAATCAGGTCCGACATGCCCGGAATGGTAGCAGGTGCAGAGTCCTTTTCCAGCCCAAAAATATCGACATTGAAGACGCCGTTTTTCAAGAACGCAATTGTTTTGTCCAACTGCTCCTCATAATGATAGTAAGCGGGGATCAGAGTATTGGCTCCCAACCAGCGATGCGAAACCAGAGTGTTGTTCTTTGCGCCGTAGTCTGTGCCCGTGAGCTGTTCTCGTGGCATGTGGCAGGACTGGCAACTGGATGCGGTCGGCTTTTTATAGAACGGCAACGGCGAAAGCCGGGCATAGGACGTATTGTGCCATTCATCGTATACGTCAAAGGCCCGCTGCCATTTGTAGTTGTTCAGCATTCGCGGCAGAGCTGCTTTATGACAGGCAGCGCAAAACTCTGACGTGCGATAAAAATCCTTCATGACCGCTTTGCTGTGCCGGTCCAGATGCGCCAGAATTTCCGCATCGCTCACGGGGCGAGTTATCGGCTTGCCATCCGCATCCACTAAAACGGCCGGAATGCCCATCACATAACTGCCCGTGCCACGGGTATTTACTTGCTGAATGGAGTGGCAAACGCTGCAGGTCACACCGTCCTGATCAAACGGGCGATCTGTCGTCCCCTTCTGCGTCAACACGCCGCCCATCAGGGCAATTGGGTTGTGGCAGCCCTCGCAATGGCGCGTATATTCAATTCCCTTTTCCTTCATCAAGAGATTCACATTTTTGATGTACCAGGGAGCGCGAAAGGAGTTGGCGTGTGCCGTCTGCCGCCACTGGTGATACGTCTCCTGATGGCAATGGCCGCAATACTGTGCCGTGGGGAAACTTTGTGGCGCCATAAAAGTTCCTGTAGCTGATTGCGCATTCGACGGCAGAAAGGAATGGCCTTTGCCAAAGCGCCAATTATAGGTGGCGGAAATTTGCTGGCTGTAGCTGTTCTGCGTGGTCGCATCCGCTGGCTGCGCGCCGTTTTCGGCATGGACGCCCAGGGTGAGCGACATCATGCCGCACACCAACCCCAGGCACAGAACCACCCGGCTGACCACTTTGGACTTATAAGATGCTTGCATTTTTCTGGCCTTCCAGCGACTAACATACTAGACAAGCCTGCCTGTCCCCGGCATCCATCGAAAGGTTGATTTCGAGTCTGGATAACTATGCAACCGATTGTTTTCTGAATATTTTCCAGCTGCCCGACTCTTTTTGCGCCCACCACCCGTAACATCCTGTACTATGTTCGGGAAGTTGTTCACGGCTTCATTTTCTGTAATGAGGAGGAAAATGCAATTCCGATTTATCTGTTCGGCTGTTCTGTGCACTGCACTGGCAGCCGTCTGTGCTTCTCCTGCTGGTGCTCTGGGTCAGTCTTCTGCGGCGGGCGCCAGCGCCACGCAGACTGGGGATGTGATTCTTACCCCGGAAGATACTGCCAAAATTCTGCCCTCCTCGGTCTATTTTAAGGGCCACAGCACCACGATCGAAACCAGAAACTCCGGTGGTGTGCGCTTTTCAGACGGACTGCAGATGCTGGCGGTTCTGGTGGATGCTTCCGGCTATTCCAGCGGCCTGCAGCAGAAATATCAGGCCTACCTGATTACCGAAACCGCTCTGCAAGTTGGAGGCCACCGACTTGCACCAGGGACCTATGGTTGTGGCTTTACAGCCAACAATCAGTTTGTGGTGATGGATATTGGCGGACACGATCTGTTGAGCGCTCACTGGGCTCATGACGAAGTGGTGCATCGCCCCCGGCCACTCTGGATTGCAACTGGCGCGAAGGCCGGAGAATTTCGCCTTTATGAAGGCCGCAACTATGTGGAATTTTCCCGTGACAAATAAGTCAGCAGAATAATGGCCGGTGTTGGCCCTGATCACCTTATTGCGCTACTGGTGTCACAGGCTTTGCCGCATCGAAGTATGCGGAGCCGTGTTTCTTGAAAAATTGCCCCCTTCGTTCGAGTTCACAAAAGGCGCGGGTGCCCCCGCTTGCCGTCGTCGAATAGGCGCCGCATAGATTTCCCATCTGCAAACACTTCTCCACGCTGGCTCCATTCACGTAAGCGTGCAGAAAGCCAGCATTAAAGGTGTCACCCGCACCGACCATATCAACCACATGCACTGCCAGGCCGGGAGCACTGTATCTCCTGCCATTTTGAACAGCTATCGCGCCACTGGCTCCGCACTTCACCACCAGCAGCGGGACCTTTGCTGACAGCTTTTCAATCGCTGCTTCCAGATCTGCTTCTCCACTCAAGCTGCAGGCTTCGCGCTCGTTCGGCATTAAGATGTCCAGATGCTGCAGCGACTCCCCGATTGGCCCCTGCCAATCTCCGGAAGGATCATCATTGGTGTCCATTGAAGTTGTGACGCCCTCATGCCGCAGCGCCGCCAGCAGGCGAGGAACATCCGGCTGCAGGCCGCTTTGCAGATAAAACGAAGAAAGATGAAAATGCCTGGCCTGTGCAAGATATTGCAGGTCCAGGTCCTCATAACGCAATGCAGAAATGGTTCCGGAACAGGTCAGCGAACGGCGCACTTGTTCGTGCTGCAACAACACCGTGAGCCCGGTTGCAATGCCCGGCTTCGGGTTGACAGATGCGGACAAATCAACACCAGCAGCCTTTAGGCCGTTTACGCATAACTCTGTAAATGGATCGTCCGCTAACTGCGGAATAAAGCCGACCCTGCTGCCTAACCGGGCAAGATTGTGCGCAGTGATGGCCGCCGAACCGCCAAGTTCCATTGCCATTCCCGCAGCAAGCAGTTCGCGCTCCACCGGAAGCTCTTCTGGAAGACCGTACAGCACCAGGTCCAAGGTGATGTCACCGGCCAACGTTACATCAAACCGTCTCAATTTTTTCTCCTGCCTGGCTTCCCCAACTTATGTTTTCCCAGCTTATATAGCGCCCAGTGCTGTCAGAGACATGGTGCGTCTGCGCACGATCCACAACACAATACCAACGATGGCCCAGGCGCTGCCGGCAATCAGCGCCAACCTGCTCAAATTCCCCCACAGGAAAAAGCAAACTGCAAAGCCAGCCATCGAAACCAATGAGGGCAGCCACTGGCGTTTTTCTGCGCGCAGCCCTCGCACAGCAGAAGAAACATTTACGCCCATAAAGGCGAGCAGGGCCCCATAGTTCAGTAACTCGGTTCCCAGTTGATACGACATGGCCAGCGCGCCCGCCAGTACAATCGCGCCAATCAACAGTACGTTATTCCGCGGAATGCGATGTTGCGGGTGAACTGCCCCAAAAAACTTCTTCGGCAACGCTCCGTCCTGCCCCATCGTCAGCAACAACCGCGCTGCTCCCAGTTGCGAAGCCATCCCAGAACCAATCGTGGCCACCAGCAATGCACCATTGACAATGGCAAACAGAACCGGGCCGCCGGCTCTGCCAGCAACATGAACAAATGCCGTATCCAGATCAGGAAAGGCCAGGCCCCGCGGCCACACCAGTTGCCCCAGATACACTTCAATCGTGGCAAGCACTCCGGTAACGAAACAAGTGACCACAATCGCGCGCGGAATGGAGCTCTCCGGATTATGGGCCTCATCGGTCAATGTAGAAATGCCATCAAAGCCGATGTACGTCAGCACCGCGATCGACGTGCCGCGAAAGACCGCATGCGCTGAAAATGTCTGCGGATCGTAGAACGGCAGCAGATAGAAGCCGGCATGCGCATTGTGCAAATGCCACACATACCGTAATGCGGCCCCTACAAACAACACAATCACAACGCCCAGTCCGGCAGCCATTGCAGCATTGATCTTTGCAGAAGTCTCAACTCCGCTAAGATTGAGAACGGTGAAGAGCGTGGCAAAGAGCAGCACCCATACGATATATGGCACCTCTGGGATGAAGTTCATCGCGGCCTTGCTGCACCAGATGGTACAGATCAACGGATTCAGAATGTAATCCATCGCCATGCACCAGCCCGTCATATAGCCCATCCCCGGATGCAGTTCTTTGCTGACGTAGGTGAACGCAGAACCGCCCTTGGGATATGCGCGCGCCATGCGGCCATAGCTGTACGCGGTGAACAGCATGGCCACCATGGCGAAGAGGATGGTGGCGACAACTTGGCCGCGCGACTCTTTATAGATCACGCCAAAGACCGGCATTGGCGCTGTGGGTTGAATGAGTATGATTCCGTACAACACCAGGTCTCTGAAGCGCAGGCTGCGCTTCAGAGTGGCTGTCTGGCCTGCGCCCATTGCATCAACAGACATGCTTCTCCCTGACCCCTTTCAAGCGCCATTTCCGGCTGCCCTATCTGCGTGCAACGGTCTTGTTTTGCACAACAGAAATTTGTGTTGCCGGAACATTCCATCCTGTAAGGGCCACCTGCAATCCTTTTGCATTGGCGGACACTGCAGGAAGCTGCGCATCCAGCTCTCGCACTTCGCCCGGCATCAGCTCTATATAGTTGTCGCTCCACATCGTCGGAACCAGATTTTTACCATCCGCAGTTTTGGCATCAACCGCAAGTTGAAATACAAGCGTCCTGCCTGTGTTCTTCACTCGCAGGTGCAGGGTGTCTCCTCTAATGGCTGCGACCGCCTGCACGTGGGCCGCCGGCAATGTACGCAGCTTCTGCATGTCCTCATAAACACTGACGGGCGTATGGGTGTACCTGGTCTTTCCCCAGTCGAACTCTGATAACTTCTCTGGCACCCAGTAGAAATTCCGGCTGATCACTTTTCCTTCTGCATTCTTCAACTGCAAGCGCACAAAGTACACCTGCGACCCGGACTGGAAGACATTTGCAGAAATGTCCATCGCCTTGATAGAAACATCGGAAGCTGCATCCACTGTTGTGGTCTTTGAGAAAAGCTTTTTCAGATGCACATCATAGACCTCGGCTGTGGCCGTCAGTGAAGGCGCATTCCGGAACAGGCTGTTGACCACGTAGATACTGTGATCGTTATAGGAATACTGGATGTGCAAAAATTCGCAGGCCTTCCTGGTGCCATAGTAGCCCCCGCCTGCATCCAGATAATAGTCATACAAATGCCAGATGACACCGGGCCAGGCATTGTTCAGCATCCACTGAATCACTCCTGTGGAGTGATATTTATTGCGGCCATAGGCTTCAAACATGGCGCGCTCGGCATCGTAGGCCATCGTTTGTGCCACGCGATTGTAGGCCGCTGCATTCTGCGGCGTGCCATAAATTGCATCCATTGCATCGTTGAAGACGCTCAGATTCTTAAAGCCGCCGCCACCTGCGTGATAGTTCAGCACTTCTCCCTGCGGCCAGATGTCCTTTACTGGCAGCATTTTTTTCAGGCTCTCCGGCAATGGAATTGCAGGCCCAGGGCTGGTTTCTGTGTTGAAGCCATATGCTCCGCCATGGTGCGTGTCAATCAGCCAGTAGGATGGCGGCACATAGTCGTATGGACCGGTCATCTTCACCCCGGACTCACCGGTCAAAGTTGTAGACAGCGCGTTCGCGGAGGAAAGTATTGGGTTGGGCCACTGCGTCTCTTTTAGAACATTGAGGTAGGCGGCCTCGACGTTGGCAGGAGGTGTGTGATCGCTTCCATTCAGCCAAACCAGCAGGCTGGGATGGCTGCGCAACCGAAGAGCCTGCGAACGGAGTGAAGCTGTGGCAATTTTCAACGTCTCCGGAGTCCACTTGTCCCAGTGCTCCCATTGGTCGCAGCAGCACCAGCCAGCCAGCACCAGAATGCCACGCACATCAGCAAGGTGAAAAAAATCGTCCGTCTCCAGCTTGCCCTCCAGACGGATTGCATTCAGGTGCATGTCCTCCACCATCCTGAACTGCTCGCGCAGATTTTTCGGATTCTCCCGCAGCAGCATGTCCTGTGACCATCCAGCGCCGCGAATCAAAATTGGATGGTAATTGACGCTGAATAAGCGGTACCCTTCCGGCGTCAGTTTAGAAGTAACTTCACGGATGCCAAACTGAATCGTCTGCTGGTCAGAAACGCTGCCGTTGACTACGAAGCGCAGCGTCAGCTTCTCCAGCGGATGTTTACCGACATAAGCTGGCCACCAGATCTCCGGATTTTCAACATGCAACTGAGAAAATTGCGCGGGAGAAAACTCCACAGATTGTTCTTCCCCTGCGGCCAGCGTGACCGGTTGTGAAATTGGGATGCCTGCGACAGTTCCCTCCAGTGTTCCCTGCACTGCATGGTTCGTTGCATTGCGGACTTCAGAAACCACTGTGAGATCGGCAGTCCTCAACGAGTCGTCCGGGAAATGGGTTGCCACCATGGGGGACCGAACAGTGACAGGGCCGCTTTCCGTCAAAGATACCGCTCCCCACAATCCCATGTCCTTGTCTGGCGGGCATGGGTTCCAGTCCACCCAGTTAATGCCAAGATCCTGCGGCGTGGGAGCAAAGGTCTCTACTGCCAGCACATTCTCTGCCCCTGGTCTGGCGGCTTTGCTCACATCAAACTCATAGCTCCGGTACGCGCCTGCAACATCGGCACTGTCGGCAATTTTCTGGCCATTGAGCCAGATGTTCGCACGATAGTTGATGCCGCCAAAGCGCAGCCAAAGCACCTTCCCTTTTTCGCTGGCAGGAAGATGGAATGTCTTGCGATACCACCAGCCGCACCGATAGGGACTGTCCGCGGGCATATCGAGGTTAGAGAAATTTTGACCTATGGGATAATCCGTGCCTGGAATCGAGCGCAGATTCATCCCGTAGTAGGGATCTTTATAGACACCAGCAGCCACCTGCACCGCAAGCACCGTCGATGGAACCGTAGCCGCATACCATCCTTGTGGATGATAGCCCTGCGCGGAAAAATCCGGCCCAGCGCCCTGCAATCTGCAGGCAGACTGTACTTGCCAGCCCTGCCTCAACTCCAGAACTGCGGACGACCCATTCGGCGGCCCAGCGAAGGCGTGGGCCGTACTTAGCAATGTACCGAGCAACAGAGTAAAGAGAGCATTACGAAACATCCGGACCGGCCTCCAATGCAGTAACCGCGGTTTCTATTTACCCGACGTTATACTTCAACCCCAGATGCATGATACGCGGGGCGTGCGCGCCGGTAACCATACCATTCGCGGCGCCATCGTTCACCGTTGTATCCATGCGCCCAGATGCCTCTGGATGCCGGGGTTCCACTACTGCGTGCAACGAAAGATAAGAACCCAAAACAATTGCAGGATGTCTGCTTTCACTCCCTTTGATTTTCATGCGGCTTCACGACATTCATAATTTTTCTTTCTTCCTGCACCGCAACCGTGTCCTTTTCGCACCTAAGAATCCGGATTCGGCCACCTTGAGATGCAATGCACTGCAGGGCCCATCGCGAAAGCAATATTAAAACGTTTGAATATCAATAGTCAGAGCGCCATCACAGCCTTGTCAAGAAAAAAATAAAACTTGGAGAAATTCTCTTCTGGACCCGAGTTGAGTTGCAGCTATAGCGGTTTCCAGTTGGTGTAGAGGGAACGTGATGCCCTGAAACGGCTTTTTTCTCAAGAAAAAGCCGTCCTGCATATTCCTGGAAACTCCACGAAAACTGGAGAACCGCTCTAAGCAGCCGCCGCTGCCAGAAAAGTTATCTCCCCCGGTGCCGCCTGGCCGTGGATTCTCTGGCAATGAGTGCGGGAGTTGTCAGATGGTGATGTGGCGTCAACATTTCTGTGTTCTGGATGGCTTCGGTTCTCTGCAGCAGTTGCTTAGCCGCCAGTCTTCCCATCTCTGCCATCGGTTGCCGTATGGTTGTCAGAGAAGGGCTCAGCAGCGCAGCGTGGGGAACATCATCAAAGCCAATCACCGAACAATCTTCCGGCACACGCAGACCCGACTGCCGCAACGCGCGCACAACGCCGAAGGCCGTCATATCGTCGAATGCCACAATTGCGGTAAATCGCCGTTTTGCGTTGAGCAGCGTCTGTGTGGCAGCATAACCTTCGTCAAATCCTGCATTGGGATCTGTATTGTCTGGCAGATCGACGATCAGTTTTGGCGCCAGTTTCAGCCTGGCCTCACGGGCAAACCGCTTCATCCCGGCCCATCGCTTGTTGCTGTCTGGCAGGTGTATCGGGCCACGCACCACGGCAATTTCCCTGTGTCCAAGCTCATAAAGATGTTGCAGGGCCAGGTAGCCGCCGGCCTCATTGTCAACCATGATGGAGCTCATCGAACCAGACTGCATCTTCTGTCCCACAAGGATTGTTGGAATCCTCTCCTTCTCCAGATTCACCAGGGGCTGAATGTCCACAAACAGCCAGTTGGCAACTACTATGAGCCCTTCAACGCGGCGTTCGAGCAGCATTTCCAGGTAGCGTTCAAACTGCTTCACCTCATTGTGCGCATCCATGATGACGGGCAGGTAGGATGTTGGGGCGAGCACCGTTTCAATCCCTTTCAGAATCAGGGTGCAGAATGGGTCGGAAATATCGAACACCATGATGCCAATCGTTTGGCTGCGCTGCTTCCGGAGCGAGCGCGCAAAGGCGTCTGGGCGATAACCCATTTGCTTTGCCTGCTTCCGGATCAGCTGCTTCGTCTGCTCGGCCACGTAACGCGACAGCGGTGCTTCATTGAGCACAATCGATACGGTCGATACAGAAAATCCACTTGCCCGCGCAACATCCGCCAGCGTTGTCCGTCCTGATCCTGCCTTTTTCTCCTGCAATTGCACTCTCCTGCACGACTGCTCAGCAGACCTGGCAAACCACCATTATTCGTATCACAATTCGAAACCACAGCCGCTAATGGACATGCCCTTCACCTCACCAACAAACCATCCCTCAATTTTCTGCATCATTATGTTTAATAAACGATTATCCTGACACGACAGGATAATTGCCGCCCAAAACGGCCTACCAACACTTTATGGGGAATCGAAGTCAGAATGACGGTTCAGGAACAGCAGGGTTTTCGATCTGGTTGGCAGCAGCGCATGAAAGCGCTTCGTAATGTTCCTCCGGTGCTCAAAATCGTGTGGCACTCCGGCGGAGTCGTGGTTTCTCTCGGCGTTCTTTTCCGGGTTTTCGCCTCAGTTTTGCCCATTGCTCTACTTGCCGTCAGTAAATTGATCATCGACGGTATTGTGGCCGCTATCACTCACCATCAGCCTGTTCCGGCTAAATTCTGGTGGATCGTCGCGCTGGAATTTGGTCTGGCCGTACTCACAAATGTGATTGCCCGCATTATTGATTATCTCGATTCTCTGCTCGCGGACAATTACACCCGCTATGTCAGCATTGAAGTCATGCGCCATGCCGCAGAGCTTGACCTCATCGCTTATGAGGACCCGGTCTACTACGACAGGCTGGAACGCGCACGCGTTCAGGCAACAGACCGCCTGGGCATGATACAGTCCATCGGACGGCTCATCCAACAGGTCATCACCACGATTTCACTTTCCGCGTCCATCATCTATTTCTCGCCCTGGTTGCTGTTGGTGCTGGTTGCCGGTGTGGTTCCTGCATTTCTCGGAGAGACCCACTTCGCCTTTCTTGGATATACGAAAAACTTCCGGCAGACGCCTGTCCGCCGCCAGTTGGATTATCTGCGACTAATAGGTGGCAGCCGCGAAGCTGCCAAAGAATTAAAACTCTTTGGCCTCAGCAAGTTCTTTACTGATCGCTTTACGGTACTCTCAGACGGGATACATCACGAGAATGTTGCTCTCTCCCGCCAGCGTTTGATCGCTGGCACACTGCTTTCCATCATTAGTTCGATCGGTTACTACGCAGCGTATGTCTACGTAATTTGGCGAACTGTGGCGGGCGCACTCTCCATCGGAACGCTGTACTTTCTTTCCGGAGCCATCCTGCAGGCGAGCAGCAACATCCAGCAGATTTTCTCCACGCTTTCCGGTGTTGCTGACCAGGCGTTGTTCCTTACTGATCTACTGGAATTTTTTGAAATGCGCCCAGCGATCCAGTCGAAGCCCGGTGCACTTCCTGCTCCGCGGCCGATTGTCCAGGGATTTGAATTTTGCAATGTATCGTTTCGCTATCCGGGCAGCTCTCGCCTCATCCTGAACCAGCTCAATTTCACTCTGCGACCAGGAGAGCGTGTTGCCTTAATTGGGGAAAATGGCGAAGGAAAAACGACCATCGTTAAGCTGATGACCCGTCTTTATGACCCCGTTGAAGGCCAGATACTGCTCGATGGCACAGACCTGCGTGAATATGATCTTGAAGACCTGCACCGGCAAAGCAGCGTCATCTTTCAGGACTTCATGCGTTACGAAATGACGGCGGCTGAGAACATTGGTGTTGGACAAATACAGGACATACAGAGGGCTGATCTGCTGCAACTAGCTGCCGCCAAGAGCCATGCTGATCAGGTAATTGCCAAACTGGCCCTGGGATACGACCAGATGCTTGGCCGCCGGTTTGATGGCGGCGTCGACCTGTCTGGCGGAGAATGGCAGAAAATCGCGCTTGCAAGGGCCTACCTGAGGGATGCGCAACTGCTGATTCTGGATGAGCCAACTGCGGCCCTCGACGCAAGGAGTGAGTTCGAAGTCTTTGAAAGCTTCGCTGAACTAACAGCCGGGAAAATGGCGCTGTTCATTTCGCACCGCTTTTCGACCGTACGCACCGCAGACCGCATTATCGTGCTCAGTGGCGGCCGCATCTCCGAAGAAGGCGATCACGACGCATTGATGTCACGTCAAGGCCGTTACGCGGAAATGTTTGAGTTACAGGCATCGAGTTATCGCTGAGCCCACGCTGCTGCAAATGAAGGTTTTCTTGAGAATGGACTGCACATGGACAAGACAACAAAAAGAACTGAAGAAACAGGTTCACTGCCAGAGGACACAGATCTGGCAGCGCGCGCAACGCAGTGCGCACAAAAGCTGCTGTGGGCCGCTGGGAAAAATGGTTCTCCTTATTGGAAGCAACTAACTTCTACCATAAAATCCACCATCGAAAATTCCCTGCAGGAAGCAGCAAAGGCCCATCAGGAACATGCCGTGATGACGCAGCGCATGCGCTGCGTCTATGAAAACACCCACCTACTGCGTGCAACGCTCCTGGAACTGCATGCAGCGGCAAAACAATTCGCAGAATTGCTGTTGCCGTATGCGCATCTGGAAGATGGTTCTGTCGTTCCACGCATTGTTGCAATTGCGTCCGACTTGTTAGCGGCAACAGAATTTCGGTTTTCCGATCAGTTCTATGGCACATACCTTAAAGCATTCCAGGCTGTAGCGCCGTTGCAGATGGAGGAACTGCTTTCACTGCCATTAGCGTTGCAGTTTGTTCTGATGGAAGCGGTTGCCAATGACCCGGCTGCGTCCGGGCCTAAGGCCGATACAACTGCCACTAACGTTGCAGCGCTGCGCGCAGTAACTCAGGCCCCCTTTAAAGAGTTGAACGAAGAGTTGATGGTATGCCACACCATTCTGTTGCAGGACCCCGCGGGCGCTTATGCCGGCATGGATTTTGATGGCCGGTCACTGTACCGGCAGGTCATCGCAAAGCTCTCGCACAACTCTGATTGCAGTGAAATCGAAACAGCGCAACATGCAATTGGACTGGCCAGGGCTGCTGCAAAGGAACATGAGCCAAATCCACGTCTTCTGCTTCGTAAATCGCACGTTGGATACTATCTCATCGCTGAGGGTTTGCCAATACTCGAGCAACGAGTCCAGGTGCGTTGGCCGATCGTAACGCAATTACAAAAATTCCTGCGCAGGCATCCCGACGAATTCTATTTAGGCGGTATCGAGGTTCTTACAGGACTATTCACTCTGGGCATTCTTGTACCAATGATCCAGCACTTTGATACGTTCCTTGCCGGCCTCTGTACTTTTCTTGTTTTACTTTTTCCTTGCAGTCAGGCTGCCGTGGAAGTGATGAACTTCCTCATCACCACATTTCTGCCTCCTGGCAAACTGCCAAAGCTCGATTTTTCCGGAGCAATTCCGGAGGACTGCACCACCATGGTTGTGGTGCCCACATTGCTGTTGAGTGAATCGCAGGTACACCACTTGGCTGCCGATCTTGAGATACGCTATATCGGCAACCAAAACCGGAATCTTTACTTTGCACTGCTCACAGACCTCCCGGATTCCGAGGTGAGACCGCGCGAAGACTCTCCTCTGATTGAGCTTGCCGAGCGGCTGATACGCGAACTCAATCAGAAATATTCCACAACTGGCCGCGCACCATTTGCACTTTTCCATCGGCACCGCATCTTCAATCCGCGCGAAGGTGTCTGGATGGGCTGGGAACGCAAACGCGGCAAGCTGCTCGACTTCAACAAGCTGGTTCTTGGCGAGCACGACAGTTTTCCCATCAAAATTGTGGACCTCTCTTTGCTTAGAAAAGTCCGCTATGTCATCACACTTGATTCCGACACAGAACTGCCACGCGGAGTGGCCCACCGTCTGATTGGGACCATCGCGCACCCGCTGAATCAGGCCATCATTGATCCGCACCGGAACCTCGTGACCATAGGCTACGGCATTCTGCAACCGCGTGTCGGCATCAGCGTTCTCAGCGCATCCCGCTCCCGGCTTGCAAGCATCTACTCCGGAGAAACAGGTTTTGACATCTACTCGCGCGCCGTTTCTGATGTCTATCAGGACCTGTATGCAGAAGGAATTTTTACAGGAAAAGGCATATATGAAGTTGGGACTTTTCATAGAGTCCTTGATCGCCGCTTCCCCCGCAACGCACTTCTCAGTCACGACTTGATTGAGGGCGCTTATGCCAGAGTTGGACTAACAAGCGACATTGAAGTGATCGATGATTACCCTTCTCACTACAGTGCTTACAACCGGCGCAAGCATCGCTGGCTGCGTGGTGACTGGCAAATTATTGAATGGTTGTCCCCGCGTGTGCGCGATGAGTCCGGCAGGATCATCGCCAATCCGATCCGGCTCATATCTGGATGGAAGATTTTGGACAACCTGCGCCGCAGCCTGGTAGAACCTGCAACTTTGCTTTTTCTACTCCTTGGCTGGCTTGTACTTCCGGGGTCGCCTCTTTATTGGACGTTGGTCGTCTTTCTACTTCTATTTTTGCCATCGTTGTCTCAATTTGTGGTTGGATTCGCTCGCGGCCTGTTTGCCGATCGTCCTGGAGCTGTTAGTGAAAGCGTTACTACTCTTGGCACATCACTTGTCTCATCGCTCTTGGTACTTACCTTTCTCGCACATCAGGCAATGCTGTCTCTGGATGCGATCCTTCGCTCTTTCTATCGCCGGACAATGTCACGTCAACGCTTGCTGGAATGGGAAAGCGCAGCACAGGTTGAAATGGGCGTCCGCAAGCGGACCTTCCTTGATGTTGTGCTGGACTGGATGCCGGTAGTTGCTGCTGCTATCGGGTCACTGGTTGTGCTGCTGCATCACCGTGCACTCACTATTGCAGTTCCTGTTCTGTTTCTTTGGGCATGCAGCAAGCCGCTCTCTCTCTGGCTCAACCTGCCTCCACGCGCCGCAAAGAAAAATATTTCGGAGAAAGAAGCAGCTTTTCTGCGCAATATTGCCCTGCACACCTGGCGTTACTTTGCAGAATTCAGCAGTGCGGAAGAACGGTGGCTTATTCCGGACAATGTTCAACTCGAACCCTGCCACATCGCCTCCCGCCTTTCGCCAACCAACCTTGGCTTTCTGCTGAACGCCAGGCAGGCCGCCTGCGAGCTTGGGTATCTCACATTGCCTGAATTTGCAGATCTCACTTTGAAAACACTGCATTCCGTTCTACAACTACGGCGTGCCAGAGGGCACTTACTAAACTGGTACGACACACGCTCTCAGGAGCCGCTCGCCCCTCACTTTATCTCGACGGTG
The DNA here is from genome assembly GCA_022736715.1 of Edaphobacter aggregans. Lineage (GTDB taxonomy): Bacteria > Acidobacteriota > Terriglobia > Terriglobales > Acidobacteriaceae > DZDJ01. The sequence continues at coordinate 143,808 of DZDJ01000001.1, read as the reverse complement.
GACAGCGGCAACCTGGCCGCTTCCCTCATCACGTTGAAACAAGGCTGTCTTGCCAGGTTACGGAGTCCCCTGCTGCACTGTGGCCTGTATGACGGCTACGTTGACTTCCTGCGTGCGCTCGTTCGTCACCGGGTATTGCAGGAGCAGGATCTGCATCGCGTTCTGGAGATGCAGCAGTCCTGCTGGAATAAATTTCTTCTTCCTGAGCTTTTTGAAAGTGCCGTACCAGAGATAAAGGCCACCAACTCACAGGACGCTCTATGGTTTGTGAACGAACTCAGCTCCCGCTCAAAGCATATACATGGCCTCATTCAGGACTATGAACCCTGGCTCGCCAACACCTTCCAGCCAATGCGCGAATGGTTTGCCAACAGCAATGTCGTCGCACAGGGAGACATTCCGCTGCAGGACATGCCTGCTTATCTTGATGCGCTCATTGCAGCCATCGGAACCGCCAAGATCGTGCTCCGTGCCGGGCGTTCTCTAAACGACACACAGGTAGAGTCTGTGCAGCGGCAACTGTCGACTGCACGCGAGAATACAGCTCGTCTTATTGCTGACATACAAAAGATCATCGAGCAGGCGGAATCTTTGCTGAGTGAAATGCAGTTCGACTTTCTGCTGGACCCCCGCCGCAAGCTGTTGTCTATTGGGTTTGATGTGGACTCGAACACACTCAATGCTTCCTGTTACGACATGCTTGGCTCCGAATCAAGAATTGCCAGCTTCCTGGCCATCGCAAACGGTGACATTGCGCAGGAAACCTGGGTTTTGCTGGGGCGCGAGCATGTGATGAGCAAGGGCCGTCCCGTGCTCATCTCCTGGACCGGCACCATGTTTGAATACCTCATGCCGCACCTGTGGATGCATTCTCACCAGAACACTTTATTGCAACGCGCGATGATGGGAGCCGTGCTTGCTCAGCAGGCCTTCGCGAAAAAGCGCCGTGTCCCCTGGGGCATTTCGGAGTCGGCTTATAGCGCAACCGATATAGATGGTCTGTATCAATATCACGCGTTTGGCATACCCGAGCTGGCCATACGCGCACCCGACATGGAACGCCTGGTGGTTGCACCGTATGCAAGCATTCTGGCATTGCCGGTCGCAACAGAACAGGCCCTGCAAAATCTGGCGAGCATGGAAAAACAAGGATGGTTTGGGCGGTATGGTTTTTATGAAGCGATCGATTATCAGGAAGAGGTGCCTGGCAAACGTCCTGCTGAATGCGTCGTCGTCCGCTCCTGGATGGCACACCATCAAGGAATGAGCCTGCTCTCCATCACCAATCTTCTACAGGACAACATCCTGCAGAAGTACTTCCATCAGGACGCGCGCGTGCAGGCCTGCGAACTTCTATTGCACGAGCGGCCTGTACTCTTTGCAGCAAAAAAATGGTCCGGGTAAAAGCACTCTATGGAGCGGAGTCAGGCGCAGTTTTTTGAAGAGGCGATTCCTTCCTGAACTCATATCCGGGCTTCAGCTCGCAGCGGTACACCTGTGTTTTTTCTGTGTCTGTGCGCTCCGTGCAAACTGCCCAGCTCAGTTGCAGATCGGGCCCAAGTGGAAACACAATCGGAGTTTCATCCACAGTTGCTTCAATACTGATCCCCTCAACGCTTGCAGGAAGTGTGAAGTTCAACGTCCGGCCGAAAATGACCGGATAGGAGCGCGTAATGTTCTGGCCCACCATCGAATGGAACACCTCTGCCTCCACCAACATCGTTGTCGTATCAGACCAATTCAACGCTTTCACCGTAATTTTGTCAGCGGCCGCATCATCAATCTTTAGCTCCGTCAATGTAAAAGGACACGGGCCAGCAATGCAGGACGCCCTTGCGTGACGGTAATGGTTGTCCGGCCCTGCTTCGAGGGTAAGAGATGCTTCACTGGCTTTCCACTTCTTATCTGGAGAACACATCATCTGCCGCGTGCAAGGGACGTTTCCCTGGTTCACCACCTGAAACGTCTTCACCACGCTGCCAATATTGACATTCGTAACCGTGTCGACGGTATATCTGGCTCGGATTGCCGAGATTTCCGTTATTTGCTGGTTTGGCTCTGTTACCGCGGGCCGCTCTTCCTCCATTTTGGCAACATACAATTGCGCGGGCCTGCTGATCGGCAACAACAACGGCACATACCCGCCATGCACAATAGACAACGTCGGCTTTTGCGTCCATCCCGCTTTTCCGGGAATTGCAAGCCGGAAATAGCCAGATTGATCGGACGTGGTGCTGATAACTGTCTGGCCAACCTTTGCCGTAATTTTTGCTCCCTCCAGCGGAAGCTCTTTATGGGGATCGGCATCTTTGCGGACAACTGCGCCCTCCAGCAACAGCGGATGTGTGTCATCAAAACGAATGCGCAGAAAGACGACAAAAACGATGGCCGATAAAACCAACGCAGCCACCCACGCTACAAGTTTTTTCCGTCGCTTCAAGCCGATTTCCAAAGCACCTGCCCTCGCACTCCTGGTTGCGCAAACCTGGCCATGCCGTTCTTGCGTCCTCAGGCCCAGGCAAAGGGAATTGTATACGAGGACATCCCTCCCCTGTTGGTTTAGAATCACTTGCAATGCGTGTTGATCGTCAGGTCAGGGATAGTGGGCCATACTCTCGCCGTGAAATGCTTGGGTTGCTGGCCGGATTCGCAGGCTTTACTGCTACCTCCCATCTACTCCCAGTTTCCGCTTCGGCAAGCATGCTCCCTACCAGCGTTCCCGCATTGTTGCAGGCCTCGCAGGCGCCGCTCAGTCAGGACGACGAATTTTTTTTGGATGAGATTGAACGCGCCAACTTTCTCTACTTCTGGGAGCAGGTCAATCCGCAAACCGGCCTCGTCAAAGATCGCGGCAATGTTGAAGTAAATGACAGCCGCACCGTGGCCAGCATCGCTGCAACTGGTTTTGGACTTACCGCCATTTGCATTGCACAAAGCCGCAACTACATCTCCCGGCGAGAAGCCGAACAACGTGTTCTGTCCGCTTTGCGCTTCCTGTGGAAGAAACTGCCCACTCATCGCGGTTTCTTTTATCACTTCGCCAACATGAACACTGGCGAGCGCGTATGGGAGTCGGAGGTCTCTTCGGTCGATACGGCCATGTTGCTGTGCGGCATCCTGACCTGCCGCGAATATTTCAGGCACACCGAAATCACCAGTCTGGCACATGCAATTTTCAATCGTGTCGATTGGACCTGGCTCTCGGAAGATACATCCCTGCTGCCCCATGGATGGACGCCGGAACTGGGCTTTCTCCCGTATCACTGGGACTACTACAGTGAATTGATGATGATGTACCTGCTCGGCCTGGGCTCTGCTACGCACCCGCTCAAAGCCGCTGCCTGGAATGCGTGGAAGCGCACCATCTTTGAGTACGACGGGTTGCGCTACGTCGGCTCCTTTGCGCCGTTATTTGTTCACCAGTACTCACAGGCATGGTTTGATTTCCGCAACAAACGGGACGCCTACGCCGACTACTTTGAAAATTCCATCGTCGCTACAGAAGCTCACCGCCACTTCTGCATCGCACTGGCCAAAAAATTCCCGGACTACAGCGAGGATCTCTGGGGCATCACCGCATCTGATTCCGATCAGGGCTATGTCATCTGGGGCGGGCCTCCTGCCATGGGACCGATTGATGGAACCGTCGTGCCCAGTGCCACCGGCGGCTCGCTCGCATTTATGCCGCAGCCCACTCTGCGCGTTCTGCGCAACATCCGCAAGCATTACCCCAATGCCTGGAGCCGCTATGGATTCGTCAACGCATTCAACCCGTTGAAGAACTGGTATGACAAGGATGTGGTTGGCATTGATACCGGCATCACTCTGCTGATGGCCGAAAACCTGCGCACCGGCTTTGTGTGGAAGACATTCATGCAAAATCCGGAGGCACGCCTCGGAATGCAGCGCGCCGGATTCAAGCCTTACCAGGCACTTCCGCCTGCAGGGATCGCCCGCTAACACCTGATTTTGCAACCACATTGGCCCTACATGCGAAAGCCATAGCTCAACTTTGCGCCCCTAAACCGCTTGCCCTGCGCTGAATCCAGAGGCCCACGCCCACTGAAAATTGAACCCGCCCAGGTGCCCGGTAACGTCCACCACTTCACCAACAAAAAACAGGCCCTTCACCTTCCGGCTCTCCATCGTCCGGGCAGAAAGCTCGTTCGTGTCCACGCCGCCCACGGTCACCTCGGCCTTTTCATGTCCCTCTGTGCCAGCGGGAAACACCTCCCAGCGATGCAGATTCTCCTCCAGCTTTGCCAGTGCGCGGTTGCTCCAGTCTTCCGGCGAAAACACCTCCAGCCAGCGGTCCGACAGCCGCTGCGACAACGCTTGCCGCAACGCCATGCGATACATTGTTTCCTCCCGCCCGGAAATCTGTCGCCGCAACGGCTCCGTCACATCCTGACCCGGCGCCAGATCCAGCGCAATGCTGCTTCCCTGCTCCCAGTACGAGGAAATCTGCAGAATCGCAGGGCCGCTAAGCCCGCGATGCGTGATCAGCATCTTCTCGCGGAAGCGCCGTTTGCCCATCGATGCCACAACCTCAGCCGACACGCCTGCAAGATCGCACCACAGTTCCTGCTCAGCCCTGCTGAGAACCAGCGGCACCAACCCCGGACGGCAGGGCCGCACCGCAATGCCAAACTGCGCCGCCAGCCGATAGCCAAAATCCGTGGCTCCCATCTTCGGAATCGACAGGCCGCCCGTCGCCACTACCAGCGCCGGAGCCACAAACTCCAGTTCGCCGCTGCGAACAACAAATGAGTCGCTATGCTCTATAGCATCCATGCGCGTATGCGTCAGAATACGCACGCCAGCCTCTGCGCACTCCCGCTCCAGCAGATTCACAATGTCATGCGCCGAGCGATCGCAGAAAAGCTGCCCCAGTGTTTTTTCGTGATAACGGATACCGTGCTTCTCCACCAGAGCCACCATGTCCGCCGGGCGAAAACGCGCCAGCGCCGACTTGGCAAAGTGCGGGTTCGCAGAAAGAAAATTCTCAGCCTTGCAATGGATGTTGGTGAAATTGCACCGTCCGCCGCCCGAAATCAAGATCTTTTTCCCAATGCGCTCCGCGTGGTCCAGCACCAGCGCCCGTCTGCCACGCTTGCCGGCCTCGATCGCACACATCAGCCCGGCCGCACCTGCGCCCAGCACAATCACATCCCATATCTGCCTGTCTTTATTCACGCTTCCCCACGCAACAGAAAAGCGCGAGCCGAAGCTCGCGCTTTTCTTCAACGAACACCTGTTTTACCTTAGCATCCACAGCCGCCAGCGATCGACGGAATCAGCATCACTTCATCGCCATCCTGAAACTTGTAGGCATCATTGCCCAGGAAGCGGATGTCCTCTTCATTCACATACACGTTGATAAAGCGGCGCAGCTTGCCGTTCTCGTCCTTGATGTGCGCACCGAGTGCAGGAAACGTAGCTTCAATGTCTGCCACCAGTCCCGGCAAATCTATTGCAGACGATTGCAGCTCCTTTTTTCCATCCGTGTGCCTGGTAAACGCTGTTGGCAACAAAACTCTAACCGACATGAACTCCCCCTCCAACGAACGCGGCCTCTGCCGGCAGTTCCAGTTCCCTCAGATATTCTTCAAAATCCGCCAGCCGCGGACGCACCGCACGCTCCTGCGCATACCTGTCCTGTAGGGCATCCGTCGTCTTCAGGCCATTGCCCGTAATGCAGATCACGGTTTCCTCATCCGGACGGATGCGGCCATGCGCATACAGCTTCGCAGCTACAGCAGTCGTTACCCCGCCAGCCGTTTCCGTAAAGATGCCTTCCGACTCGGCCAGTTCCTGAATGCCCGACACCACTTCAATGTCGCTCACATCCTCGGCCCAGCCACCGCTCTGCCGGATCACCCGCGAAGCATACGGCCCATCCGCCGGATTGCCAATCGCCAGCGAACGCGCAATCGTATTCGGCCGCTGCGGCTCAATCTGCTCCGTGTTGTTCTTCACCGCCGTCGAAATCGGCGAGCAGCCTGTCGCCTGTGCACCAAAGTAGCGCACCGGTTTGGCTTCCACCAGCCCCAACTCAATCAGTTCGTCAAAGGCCTTCTTGATCTTGCGAATCAGCGAGCCGCCTGCCATCGGCACCACAACGTTGTCCGGCAAACGCCAGCCCAGTTGTTCGGCAATCTCATAGCCCATCGTCTTGGAGCCTTCCGCGTAGTACGGACGCAGATTCACGTTCACAAAGCCCCAGTGGAAGCGGTCGGCAATCTGCGAGCACAACCGGTTCACATGGTCATAATTGCCATCAATACGCACCAGCCGCGCGCCATACACCTGCGTATTCAAAATCTTGGCCGGCTCCAGATCTGCCGGCACCAGAATGCAGGCCTTCAACCCCAGGCGGGCCGCCTGCGCCGCTACCGAGTTGGCCAGATTACCGGTCGAAGACGCGCCGACCGTTTCAAATCCAAAAAACTTTGCATTCGCCAGCGCCACAGAAACCACGCGGTCCTTGAAGCTCAGCGTCGGCAGGCAAACCGCATCATTCTTCACCCACAGCTTACCTGCGCCAATCCGCCTGGCCAAGCGCGGAGCCTCCATCAGCGGGGTAAAGCCCACCGGCAGGTCTGGTTGATGGCCCTCCGGCACCGGCAGCAGCGCCTTGTAGCGCCAGATGTTGTTTGGCCCCCTGGCAATGGCTTCGCGGGTAAACACGCCGCGCACAGCCTCAAGATCATGGAAAACTTCCAGCGGCGCAAAGCATTCATCGCAGATGGAAAGCGGTTGATTGCCGAAACTCCGGCCACACTCCACACAACGCAACTCGTAAATACAGCCATCCTGCTGCTTCGAGCTAACTTCGGTTCCGGATACAGACGTTGTCATTGCTACCCGTTTCCGAGCGGTCAGAGTACTGGCTTGTGACGGTATCTCTACAGGTAGAGTGACATGCACGACCGATCAGGCCGGCAGCCACACAGGACAATCTGAAAATAGCGAGATGCTTACTTTAGAAGAAGTATGCACCCCGAATCTCATGTTCCCCGTTACCAGGAGAGAGTTGACACCGGTTGCCTGAATTGCTCAGGCCGGTTGTCGTGGCGTCACAGGGCTCGTCCCTCAACCACTCTTCATGAAATTCAGGCTCGCCCACCGGGCAAACTTGAATAGTTAGAAGTTAGCACACAGGGCTGTGCAAATCAAGCAACCTCTCGGCCCATGGTTTAGGGAGTTGTATTTACAGATTCCTGCTGGCTGCATTCAGCATCAATCTGCATCCAATTTTCTGTTACCTGATTTACACTGAGGAGGGATCACTTCGAAATCAACATGTTGCTTCTTGGAAAATATTTCGTTCTGGTCTTCAGCGCCCTGCTGCCTTTGATCAACCCGCTTGGTTCATCTCTGGTTTTCCTGGGCCTGGTTGGAATCGCCCCATCCGCTACCTACAAAACACTGGCCAGAAAAATTGCCTTCAACACTATTCTTTTTCTGCTGGCTATCGAGTTGCTGGGAGCAGCACTATTATCCTTTTTCGGCATTTCTTTACCTATTTTGCAAGTTGCAGGCGGCTTTGTGCTGGCGGCAATGGGCTGGTCACTGCTGAATGAAAAGGATGCCAGCGCAGATGCTGCCCGCAAAGACATTCCTCCAGAAGCTTCACTTAGCAATTTGCAGCAGCGTACCTTTTACCCCTATACGTTCCCGATCACTGCAGGCCCCGGCACCATCGTCGTTATGCTGACGCTCAGCGCCCATGCTTCGCGCAAGCTGCTTACAGAGAGCCTGCTGGCGCATCTTGGCGCGCTGCTGGCAATCATTGCGCTCAGCCTGCTTGTCTATCTCTGCTATGCCTATGCCCCGGCAATCACCAAAAAAATCTCGCCGCAAACAGCGCACGGCATTCAGCGCGTGATTGCCTTCATTCTGCTCTGCATTGGAGTTCAGATTGCCTGGAATGGCCTACAGACGCTGGTGTTGACCATGCTGCAGCATAGATAAATCACTACAGCATGGCCATCATCGCCGCTTTCCTGCTCCGCCAGCTTGAACACCCGGCCCATCAGCAGCCGCTTCGCTCCCGGTTTACACTGCATCAGTTCCTTCTGAAGGCTGTCCCGCCATGCTCCCACTCCCGCGCACCGGGACTTGTCCCGTCCATCTGTTGCTTGTGCTCAAAACTGGGGCCGTTTCCTCCTGACATGAAGACACTCTATGAATAGAATCAAAGTGTTCGTATTTCAAGATGACCCAGATGCCGGAACAACTCACCATTCCGCTGGCGACCACCAAACCCATTGACCACATTGTGAGACCCTTCGTCCGCTTTGCCCGCATTGAGGCTGCCGGTGGCATCGTGCTGCTGGCCTGCACCGTTGCCGCACTGCTCTGGGCCAACTCGCCATTCCGCGATTTTTACAACTCTCTGCTGCACTTTGAAATCAGCTTCGGTCTTGGGCCATATACGCTGCGGCACACGCTACACTTCTGGATCAACGATGGCCTGATGGCCATCTTCTTCCTGCTTGTCGGGCTGGAGATCAAGCGTGAGGTGCTCACCGGCGAACTGGCCTCCGTGCGCAAGGCCGCTCTGCCCATTCTGGCTGCACTCGGCGGTGTCCTCTTCCCGGCTCTCATCTATGCGGCCATCAACCACGGAACTCCCACAGCCAATGGCTGGGGCGTTCCCATGGCCACAGACATCGCCTTTGCCCTCGGCATTCTTGCCCTGCTGGGCAGCCGCATTCCTCTGGGATTGAAGATCTTTCTCACTGCGCTGGCTATTGCCGACGACATCGCAGCGGTGCTGGTCATTGCGGTCTTTTACAGTGACACCATCCACTACGGGATGCTTCTGCTTGCATTCGGCTGTCTGGTGGCTGCGCTGATTGGGAACCTGGCCGGAATCAACCATCTGCGCTTTTATCTGGTCATCGGAGTCATTCTGTGGCTGGCCATGCTTCGCTCCGGCATTCACGCCACTCTGGCCGGAGTTCTGCTCGCAATGGTGGTCCCCTCCAACAGCCGGGTAAAACCGCGGGACTTCATCTCTGGCACCGTTGAAAAGCTCAGCGAACTGAGAACCGGCCTGCAGGAAGACCCCAACAGCATTTCCCACTCCGACGTGCACAACACGCTGGAGCGTATTCAGGCCGTTGCCACGTTGGCAGAGCCCCCGCTCGACCGGATGGAACACCATCTGCAACCGTGGGTCAGCTTCTGCATCATGCCGCTCTTTGCGCTCACCAATGCCGGAGTGACGTTGTCGGGCCTGCATCTGCCATACCTGCTGCACGCCCTGCCGGTTGGCATTTATTTCGGACTGGTGATCGGCAAGCCTCTCGGCATCCTGCTCTTCTCCTGGATCGCCGTCAAGCTCCGGCTGGCTTCACTCCCCGATGGCGTCTGCTGGGCGCATATCCACGGCGCAGGATGGCTTGCCGGCATTGGCTTTACCATGTCGCTCTTCATCGCCTCGCTGGCCTTTGGCTACAGCGAGCTGGACACCATCGCCCGCATCAGCATCCTGCTCGCCTCCACCACAGCCGCTATCGTCGGCAGTTATCTTCTGCTGAAAGTTTCCCGCCGCCAGACCTGACGCCTCAGGCGGCCAACGCATCCGCAAACGCATCCCGATGCGCGTCGTACACCGCCAGCACCTTGCCTGCCCGGTCCGGATCCGTCGACCAGCTCTTCGAGACCTCCACTACGTACTCCTCTCCCGTTTTTGCCGCCAGTGCTGCGGCATAGTGCGGATACGCCCGGCCCAACCGCCGCAGCAACTCCATGCGGGCCGTAAAGCACTGCTGCCAATCCGCAAATTTCGTCCAGTTGGCCTGCACCGTCACCCAGCTTCCGTGCAGGAACTCACGTGTTGGCAACGTCAACGTCGCCGTATTCCCAAGCGGAGGGTGGCTCTGTTTCTGCCCAAAAAAGTTGTTTGCCTCCACCGCCAGCAGTGACCGTCCCCAGCCCGACTCCAGTGCCGCTTCGCAAGCGGCATACTCCGGCCACACATGCCCTGACATTCTCGCAGCGGCTGCCGCCTTGCGCAAAAAATCACTTTGTACTGACATCGATTGCTCCTCCGAAGCCTTAAAAGCAAAAAGACAGCCCCCAGCGGCACTGCCTTCGTTGCTTCCATTATTGCAACTTCAGATGAAAACTCAGCCAGCGCGGTAACGTGCTTTTTTTACCGCTGCAATTGTCGGGAACTACTTGGTCAATGCGGAAACCGGAACCAGCATGTCTTCCTTGCGCATTACCAGATTCGTCGCGTTCAGGCTGGCCAATTCAAATCCATGACCATGCGTAATCGCATCTGTGGGGCAGGCTTCCACGCAATAACCGCAGAAGATGCAGCGGTTATAGTCGATGTTATAAACCTTGGCATAGCGCTCCGAACTGGAGATCCGCTTTTCTTCCGTATTTTCCGCAGCTTCAATGTAAATGCAGTTGGAAGGGCAAGCCGCTGCGCACAGGAAGCAGGCCACGCACTTTTCCAGACCGTTCTCATCGCGCTGCAACTCGTGCTTGCCGCGGAAACGCTCCTGAAAAATGGCCCCGCGCATTGGACCCGGCCCGTCAGGGTAATTTTCAACTTCTGTTGGCTGGAACATCTCCTTGAAGGTGATGCTCATTCCCTTGGCGATTCCGGTAATGTCGCGAACGATAGACATACTACGAGTATACGACGAGCGCTTGCGTTAGCATAAGTCCATGCAAAACTTCAGCTCACTCCCCCGGTAGTTTTGGCGCACGCTGCCCTGCCGACCTTCCTCCCGGACAAGTGCACGGCAGCTCCAGGCACACACGAATGCTCTTTCCACGCCGCAGGAAGCCTGTCTTCCCGCACGAAAGAAGGCCTGTCTTCTGCCCCCAGACAGCGTTGTTTTCCTATATGCTGTTAGCTGTGTCTCACCTCAACAGTGCGTTTTACGGCTTCCGCAACCATAAGCCGGCCACCGTGTAGGGCCTCGTCCGGCTCCGGTTGGAGCAGCATTTAAGCTTTCGCCGGACTTGATCGCGCGCACTTCCCCGCTTCTGTCTGTCCACTTTGTGCGCTTCAGCTTCTGGAGAGTACGTCTTGCGTCCGCAAGCGATTCTGTCCGATTAAAATGCGTCTGTAACATTCGTAACGGAGACTCGGTGTTGTCATGAGTGAAGGTCGTTGGGTTCTATTGATTGCAAGTGATGATGGTGGCACGGATTCTGTTTCTGACCGCGCCATGGAACGCCTCTGCGACGCCATCAAGGCGGAAGACTATGAGGTGGTTCGCACCTCCACTCCGGAAGACGGGCTCGCTCTCGTCCGTTCCGACCCTTCGCACAGCGCCATCCTGCTGGATTGGGACCTGCCTGAAGACCACCAGTTCGACGAACGCGCCGCGCTCAAGATCATCCGCGCCGTGCGCCGCCGCAACAAGAAGGTGCCAATCTTCCTCATCGCCGACCGCACGCTCGTCAGCGATCTGCCGCTCGAAGTGGTCAAGCAGGTGCATGAATACATTCACCTTTTTGGCGACACCCCGGCCTTCATCGCCAACCGCGTCGACTTCGCCGTGGAGCGCTACAACGAGCAACTGCTGCCGCCCTATTTCCGCGAGTTGAAGAAGTACACCGACCAGGGAGCTTACTCCTGGGACGCCCCCGGCCACATGGGCGGCGTTGCCTTTCTCAAGCATCCCGTTGGCATGGAGTTTCATCGCTTCTTTGGCGAAAACCTCATGCGCTCCGACCTGGGCATCTCCACTGCGCCACTCGGCTCCTGGCTCGATCACATCGGCCCGGCAGGCGAGTCTGAACGCAACGCCGCTCGCGTCTTCGGCGCAGACTGGACATTCTACGTTCTGGGCGGGTCGTCCACCTCTAACCAGATCGTTGGCCATGGCGTCATCGGACAGGAAGACATCGTACTTGCCGATGCCAACTGTCACAAATCCATCTGCCATTCGCTCACCGTTACCGGAGCCCGCCCGGTTTACTTCAAGCCGACCCGTAACGGCTATGGCATGATCGGCCTGGTGCCGATCCACCGCTTCACCAAAGAGCACATCCAGCAGCTCATCGCCAAAAGCCCTTTCAGCAAAGACGCCCTCTCGCAGCAGCCGACCTACGCTGTCGTCACCAACTCCACCTACGATGGGCTTTGTTACGATGTGCAGCGTGTCGTCGAGGAGCTGTCGCCGTCCGTACCGCGCATTCACTTCGACGAAGCCTGGTACGCCTACGCCAAGTTCCACCCTATCTATCGCGGCCGCTTTGCGATGGACGTTACCGAGGACATGCCGGACCGCCCGTTGATCTTTGCCGTGCAGTCCACGCACAAAATGCTTCCCGCATTCTCCATGGCTTCGATGATCCACATCAAACTCAGCGACCGTGCGCCGCTGGAGTTTGACCAGTTCAATGAGTCGTTCATGATGCACGGCACCACATCGCCGTTCTATCCCATGATCGCCTCCATGGATGTGGCCACCGCCATGATGGACGAACCGGCCGGCCCTACGCTGATGACCGAAACCATTCAGGACGCCATCAGCTTCCGCAAGGCCATGTCCTCCATCGCGCACCGGCTGAAGGCCGCCAACAACGGCGACGGCTGGTTCTTCCGCCTCTATCAGCCCGATCAGGTCACCAATCCGCTGGACGACCAGACCTACCTCTTCGAACAGGCCCCGGACTCCCTGCTTTCGCAGTCTTCGGCCTGCTGGACGCTCAAGCCCGGCGAAGACTGGCACGGCTTTGCCGATGAGGACATCGACGACGACTACTGCATGCTGGATCCCACCAAGGTCACCATCCTCATGCCGGGGATCGACTCGCGTGGCCGCTCTGCCGACTGGGGCATTCCCGCCGCCATCCTGACCGAATTTCTGGATGCGCGCCGTGTGGAAATTGCCCGCACCGGCGACTACACCGTGCTGATTCTCTTCTCCGTCGGCACCAGTAAAGGCAAATGGGGCAGCCTGCTGGAGACGCTCTTCGAGTTCAAACGCCTTTATGATAACGACGGCACCCTGCACGAAGCCCTGCCGGAGCTGGTGGCCAAGCACCCTATCCGCTACGGCTCCATGACGTTGAAAGAGCTCAGTGATGAAATGCACGCTGCCATGCGGGAGTTGAACCTTACCGGCCTGCTGCATGAGGCCTGCGACGTGGACCACGAACCGGTGCTGACCCCGGCGCAGACCTACCAGAAGCTGGTGCGCAATGGTACAGAGAGGGTCCCCGTGGATCAAATGGCTGGCCGTATCACTGGCGTCATGCTGGTGCCATACCCACCGGGAATCCCGGTGCGCATGCCCGGCGAACGTCTGGGCGGCCCGGAAAGCCCCACCATCCGCCTGCTGAAAGCACTGCAGGAGTTTGGCAAGCGTTTCCCCGGCTTTGAGCGCGAAGTCCACGGTATTGAGGTGGACCCTGAGGGCGACTACTCCGCCCGCTGTGTCATCGAGCCACTCTAAAATCTGAAACAGACTTGTTTCGCAATGCGGAGCCCAGGCTCCGCATCTGTGCTTCCGGCCATTGAACCTCTGCCTGTTTACAGCCAATCACCCTGCTTTTCTGCAAAACCCTCTCTCTGCCGAAACTTCTCCTTTCAGAGCGCGTTTCTACCTGTAGCCCGCAAAAGGCAGCAGCTAGGGCCTTTCGAAGAATCACGGCCCATAACTTTCATGGCCCAGGAGAATCGTGATGAGCATTACACGACGTGCTTTTTTGAAGAGCGGAGCACTCGCTGTCGTTGGCACCTCCGCAATCCCCGGCTTTCTCACCCGCTCCGTCATGGCAGAAGTGGCCAGCGCGACGGCCACTCGCAAAAAGCTGGTTGTGATCTTTCAGCGTGGCGCCGCCGATGGCCTGAACATCGTCGTCCCCTACACCGAATCCAGCTACTACCAGATGCGGCCCACGATTGCGGTCCCACAGAACCGGGTGCTGGATCTGAATGGCTACTTTGGACTGCATCCCGCCATGGCCAGCTTCAAGCCGCTCTACGATCAGGGCCATCTCGCCATCGTCCATGCCGCAGGGTCGCCCGATATGACACGTTCCCACTTCGACGCGCAGGACTATATGGAGTCCGGCACACCCGGCGTCAAGGCCACGCAGGATGGCTGGTTGAACCGTGCTCTGGGCGCGGAAGACAAACAGCACGCCGCCCATCACACCGCATTTCGCGCCATCGCTCTTGGCTCCCAGGTGCCGCTCACGCTACAGGGCCGCGTCCCTGCCATTGCCATGAGCAACATTCAGAGCTTCGCCGTCGGCGGCCAGGGCCCCTCGGCAGCTCCCATCAACAGCGCCTTCCAGTCCATGTATGACGAAAGCACCGACGCTTTGCTGCACGGCACCGGAGAAGAGGCCTTCAACGCGGTCAAGATGCTGAAGGAAGCCAATCCAGCACAATATCGGCCCGCCGCTGGCGTCAACTATCCCAATGGAGAGTTCGGCAACAGCCTGCGGCAGATCGCGCAACTGCTGAAAGCAAGTCTTGGCGTCGAAGCTGCCTTCACCGATGTTGGCGGCTGGGACACCCATCAAAATCAGGGTGGCGTGGATGGCCAGCTTGCGGCGCGCCTGCAGGATTTCAGCAGAGCCATTGCCGCATTCTGGCTGGACATGGGCGACGACGCGGAAAATATCACGCTGGTTACCATGTCCGAATTTGGCCGCACCGCGCGGCAAAACGGCACCGGCGGTACTGACCACGGCCACGCCAATGTGATGTTTGTGCTCGGTGGAAAGGTGAAAGGCGGCAAAGTTTACGGCCGCTGGCCCGGAGTCGCGCCGGAACAGCTGAACCAGAACCGCGATCTTGCCGTTACAACAGATTTCCGGCAGGTGCTGGGAGAAGCGACCGCGAAAACCCTCGGCGTGCATCGTCTGGACGCCGTCTTCCCCGGCGCGCAACTCAGCCGGCAAAACTTCCTGAATTTTCTCTGAGTTTGCTCAGGCATCCCTTTTGGGGAGAGACTGCATCCTAAAAGACAGGTCGGGTCAGTCCTTCCATGACACCGACATCCGACGACCGCAGTACCCACTCCCCCAGGAGTCGTACCCCCGAAGGCCCTCAGCATATCGAGGGCCCTCTTCTATTTGCCACCGCGCTGCTCCCACCCCAGCTTGCTGTCAATGGCCAGTGCGCCAGCCAGATGGACATGGACAGCACACCTTGCAAGCAGATTCATTAAAGCTGCAGCGATTCTACTTGGCCGGCCTTGTGGAAGCCGAGACATACTGTCGCAGAAACCGCTGAAGAAACTGCGTGTCCGCCCCTGCGCCATCGAAGAACACTTTCGGCGGCGCGGCACGCTCATACAATGCGCGCACCTCTGCCGGGGCCGGACAAGGAGGACTTTTGTCCAGCGTGCCGCTGCCGCATGGGGTGCTCTTTTTCTCTATAACCAGCTTGGGCTGTTTTACCTGCGCCATCCTCGCTTCCAGATCAAAGGCATTGTGAAAAAGCAGCCGCACCGGAACCCCATTACCGCGCGGGTCATGCAGCACAATCGGTAGCATCGAGGGAAACGGAGAAACCATCACCACGGCCGCAGCCGGATGCCGTAAAGCGGCGGATGCAGCCAGCCACGCGCCCAGCCGGTCACCGTACAGCACAATCTGCCCTGCCGGAATCTGGCGTGTCCCAGTCAGGTAGGCCCACGCCGCATCCGCATCCGCATTCATTTTCTTTTCGCTCGGATGCACGGCCTCACTTTTGCCAAAGCCGCGATAATCGAAAACGAAGACACTCCCGCCGGCATCGTGCAATTGCCGCACCTGCGCAACGGTATCGCTCAACGATCCCCAGCCATTATGCAGGTAGAGAAAAGTCACATCTTTGAACGGGCCCTCCGGAGCAGCGCTCACCCACCATCCCGTCAGCCGCGGTTGGCCAGTTTCCGTAACATCAAATGCCACGTTTTCAAAGGGCAGCCCGATATCCGCGGGGGTCGCTGTAATTGTCTTCGATGGATGCAGCACCAGCTGCCATTGACCCTGATAAAACAACCAGCAAAGCGTCAGGTATCCACAAACAAGCGCCAGCAGCAACATCAGGCCAACACCCTTGGCAATCCACGCCGGATTCACCACCGCCGGTGCTCCGGCATTGCTGTGGTCAGCAACCCGCTTGTTACGTTCTGATTGCGTTTTGCGCTGCGACGTCGTCATGCCCTGAATTCAGTCCATTTCGACTTTAGCACGGGCCTTCCCCGCAGGCTGCCGCAGCGGTTTGCCGCAACCAGCCAAAAAGATGCTGAAAAAAGTGTCTAAAATAAAGACAGAACGGCGCTGAATTCTACTATTCGCGCCGCAGAAGATCGAGGAACAAACGAATGGCGCAACTGGTTCGGCTCTGTACTCTTGCAGAGGCCCCCGCCCCGAACACCGTCAAAGAATTCGGGGCTGATGGCAGGGCAATCTGCCTGGCCAACGTCAATGGAGAATTTACTGCTCTGGACAACTGGTGCCCCCACCGGCACGGCCCGCTCGGCCAGGGAACGGTGGAAGGCGAAACCGTTCTGTGCCCGTGGCATGCCTGGGCATTTCACGTCAAAACCGGTCAGGCCGAGCACACATCCCAGGCCCGCGTCGATGTCTTCCCGCTGAAGGTGGAAGGCGAAGAGATCCTGATCGAAATCTGAAGTTTTTCGTCGCAAAAAAAATGTCCGGACGCAGCCCCTGCGCCCGGACTCCCAACAATCACAACAAGCGATAAAAACCCGACCTCAGGGACGAGTGCCCGTCTGGAACTTCAAGCTCGACAGAGCAAGCTGATACCTGTAACGCGCATTGGCATCGCTGATGGCCGCCTGCGTCTGCTGCAACTGTGCCTGGCTCAGTTCCACAATCGAACTCAACCCCAGTTGATAGCGGGTCTGCGCCAGGCTGAGCGCCATATTGGCCTCCTTCAGCAACTCCTGCGTCACAGACACACGCAGGAAGTCAGCATTCGCCGCCAGCCACGCAGTACGCACGTCGCGCACGATGCGGTCCTGCATATCGCGCACCCGCTCCTGCGCCGCCCGTGCCTCCAGGCTGGCTTGCGAAGCTTCTGCGTTATAGCGAAAACCATTGAACACCGGTACGCTCATGTTCACGCCAACCGCTCCGTACCAGTTGGAATTGAAGTACTGACTGGAGCCAACCGGAGTGCCACCAACTACACCCATCGCGCTGATGCTCGGCAGCAATTGCTCGTGCTGCGCGCGGCTGTACTTCTGTGCGGACTGCTGGTTGTAGGTGAGCGCCTGCAAATCCGGACGCTGCTGGAAGGCCAGCGCAACCAGCGCATCCACACTGGCCGGGGGCACCGGCAATTGGTCGGTGCTGTCCACCAGGCGATACATCCGCATCCGCTGATAACCCAGGACGGCGTTCAACTGCGTCATGGAGGCGTCCAGATTGTTCTGCGCATCCAACTGCAAGAGCTTGGCCTGTGACAGATTTACCTGCGCAAAGCTCAAGTCGAGGACCGACCGCAGATTGCTCTTCGTCAATGCCCCCACCTGATCGACAACCGTCTGGCGCGTGTTGACCGTCTGTGTCGCCACCGCCAGCGTTGCCTGTGCCTCCAGGGCGGAATAGAAGGCCATGTCGGCCGCCAGCACAATGTCCTGCTGCGTGGCTTCCGAATTGGCGATCTGCGCCTTTTCCTGCAGCTTCGACGAAGCCACCAGGTTCGGTGTCCGTCCAAAATCGGTCAGCAACTGGTCCAGTTCCACGCCCATGCCGGCATGCTCCAGCAGACGCGATGCGCTCAGATAGCCGGCAGAAAGCCGACTGGCGTCATCCGCCTGTACTGCCGTCAAATTACCGGTCAATGTCGGCAGTTCGCCAGAGCGCGTCACCCGCACTACCTGGTGTTGCGCCAGAGCCAGCAACTGGCTGACGCTGATGCGCGGGTTGTTCTTCAGCGCAATTTGTTCTGCCTGTTCGCGCGTCAGCACCAGGTTGCCCACCGTGTTTGTGCCAGCCATCTGAGGTGTTGGCACAGCTGGAGCAGCCGCCTGCGCCAGTTGTTGTAAGGATGTACTGCTGCTGATCTGCAATGCCTGCTGCACCGGGGCCGACGGCAACTGTGCAGCACCCGTTCCACTGCCCAGTACCTGAGCGCTGAGCAGTGGGGACAGGCAAAAGCATCCAACGGCAAGCGCCGATAGACGGATTGTGTAATTCCGGGACTTACCCATGATCTAAACCTCCCCCGTATGTTCTTGCTCTTCTTCCTTACGGTGCACGATCAGATAAGCAGCCGGCACCAGGAAGACAGTAACCACCACGGAGACAACCAGGCCGCCTATAATAGCGCGCGCCAGTGGCGCATACTGTTCACTGCCCGCTTCCAGTGCCAACGCCATGGGGATCAAGCCAAGCAGTGTAGCGAGTGAGGTCATCAGGATAGGACGCAGACGCACCTTGCACGATTCAGCAACGGCCTTGCGTATCGGCATGCCCTGTTCCCGCAGAGTTCGCGTGAATTCCACAATCAGAATACTGTTGGACACCACGATGCCGGTCATCATCACCACTCCCATCAGGGACATGATGTCCAGCGTCGTATGCGTTACCAGCAGAAAGATCAATACACCGGACAACCCCGGAGGAATGGCCAGCAGGATGACCAGCGGATCCATCAGGGAAGCAAACTGCGCCATCAGGATCAGATACACCAGAATGATGGCCAGAATCAGGCCAAGGCCAAAGCTCTTGAACGACTGCTGCATGCCGACCACTGAACCACGGATGGTAACGGTTGTGTTGCGCGGCAGCTTTAGACCATTAACCAGCTTGCTGACGCGGGTACCCACCTCGGCGAGGTTCTCCGTTGATGGCATCACGTATACATCGATCACACGGCGCAACTGGTAATGGTCCACTTCGGTGGGCGTGTTGATAGGAACAATGTCGGCTATCGATTCCAGCGGCGTAAAGTTCGGATTTCCCGGCGAACGCAGCGGAATCTGTTTGAAGTCCTCCATCGACATGTGCTTGATCTGTTGATCAAAATACTGCACCGTCAGCATGTAGTTGTTGCCCGTCTTCGGATCGATCCAGTAACTCGGTGCGATCTGTCCGTCGGAGGTCAGCGCCGTAATAACGTTGTCCACTACCTGCTTTGGAGTAAGGCCAATCATCCCGGCCTTAATACGGTTGATGTTCAGTTCCAGTCCCGGATACGCCAGGCTCTGCGGAATCAGCACATCGCTGATGCCAGGCTGCTGTTTGATCTTAAGTGCCAGTTGGTTGGCGATGCTGTAGGCACCCTCCATATTCATGCTGCTCACCTGAATATCGATCGGAGCCGGCAGTCCCATGTTGATCACCGAATCCACCAGTCCGCCGGACTGGAAGTACGTCTGGAGCTGCGGCATGTCCTGCGCAAGCTTTTTACGCACAAGATCCATGTACTCGTAGCTTCCAACTTTATGGCCTTCTTTCAGGCTGACCTGCACAAACGAGGTGTTCATACCGGAGTTTGTCGTATAGAGCGACGACAAGTCCGGTGTAATACCGATGTTGGACACGATGATGTTCAGGTCACGCGGAGCAACAACCTCGCGAATGTCCTGTTCCACGCGTGCAATATAGTCATTCGTCAGGCCCAGCCGCGTACCCGCCGGAGCATTGATGTCAATCAGGAACTGCCCTGGATCGGTTCTGGGGAAGTACGCCTTCATCAGAAACGGATACAGGCCAAAGCTCATCAGCACCACTCCGGAAATCGTGAGTACCGTCGTAGCCGGACGCAACAGGCTTTTGCCGACTGCAACGTCATACTTTTCCAGCATGGCTTCAAAGTAATGGTTGAATGCGCCCACAAAGCGCTTGAAGAGAGAAACCGGCTTCTTCTCGGGAGGAACGATAATATGGCCAGGCACTGCCTCGCCAATCTCCTCCTCGTACTTTTCCTCTGAATGCACATCCTCCGCACGCAGTAGTTTTGCGCAATAGAGCGGCACCACGGTCATGGCGACAAAGAACGATGCAAAAAGCGCAAAGGCCACAGACAGCGCCAGGGCAGTAAACAGATATTTACTGACACCCGACAGGAACGTGACCGGGAAAAAGACGATGGCTGTTGTTATCGTCGCTGCCAGCACCGCCAGCTGTACCTCTTTACCCCCTTTTTCTGCAGCTACTTCGGGGGACTCTCCCATTTCCATGTGACGGAAGATGTTCTCCAGCACGATGACCGAGTTATCAATGAGCCGGGAGAACACCAGTGCCAGACCACCCAGCACCATGGTGTTAATACTGCTTCCGGCCATTCCCAGGGCAATAAAAGCCGCCAGCGCTGACAGCGGAATGGAGAGCATGACGGCAAATGTCGCGCGCACGCTTCCCAGAAAGATAAGAATCATCAACGCCGTCAACAGCAGGCCCATACCGCCTTCGTTGATCAGGTTATGAATCGCCATCTTTACCACCATCGACTGGTCAAACACCACCGCCGTTTTCAAGGCAGCCGGAACATCCAGCAAATGTTTCAGCTTTGCCTTGATGCCATTCACAATGCTGATCGTGTTGCTGTCGCCTCCTTGCTTCAGCACAGGGAGATAAACCGACTTCTGTCCGTCGACGCGGACGATATTGGTCTGAAGCTGTCCGGAGTCCTCGGCATGTCCCACATCCGCAACCAGTACCGGGGACACCCCGACCGTCTTAAGGGGAATCATGTTTACGCGGTCCGGAGTCGACACCTGACTGTTGGCATAGATGTTGTAGTCTTTGGAACCGATACGGACGTCCCCTGCCGGCAGAATCAGGTTCGAATCATTAACAGCATGGACAACATCCATCAGACTGAGCTGATGCGCTTCCAGCTTCAGCGGGTCCACATACACCTGAATCTGACGATAACGGCCGCCAAACGGCTGCGGCACCGATGCACCCGGTACACCTGCCACCTGGTTACGAACTGCAAACTGCGCAAGATCCTTCAACTGCGTTTCGTTCAGGCCCTGCCCCTTCAGCGTAATCAGGCACACTGGCAGGCTGGAGGCGTCGAAGGACAACACAATGGGGGGCAATGTTCCTGGCGGCAGTCTCCGGAGGTTGGCCATTGCCAGATTGGAGATGTTACTGACCGCTGCGTTTGGATCGGTTCCCGGTTGGAAATAAATCTTAATCAGGCTGACGCCGGTAAGAGAGCGGGACTCAATATGATCGATATTGCTGCCAAGGGTGAAAAATCGTTCATAGCTGTCCGTGATGTCGGCTTCGATCTGCTCCGGCGGCATGCCAGAGTAGAACGTTGCCACCACAACAACCGGGATTTTGATGGGAGGAAAGAGATCTACAGGCATCTTCGCCATCGTAGAAACTCCCATCACCACCACTACCAGACACAACATCAGAATAAAAAACGGGTATTTCAGGGAAAAGGACGACATTCCTAATTGCCCCCCTGTTCGCCCGAAGTGTAGGACGTGGCAATAATCTGCGGGTGTACAAGTTCGCCAGCCTGGAAGTTGTCCTGCGAGGCCACAATGACCTTGTCTCCCGGCTGCAGGCCACTCACCACCTCAACCCGGTTCGATCCCTGAATGCCGAGCACTACGTTGCGGCGCTGCACACGATTGTCCGCATCCACCACCAGCGCATACGGTGCTCCATCCCCCTGCACCACGCCCGGCATCGGCGCAATTACCACATTGTCCTTTTGCTTCAGGCGCACCACAGTCATTGCATACATGCCAGAGGTCAGCGTGAGGTCAGGATTTGGAACATCCACTTCGGTCAGCATGGTACGTGTAGAGGTGTTCAGCTGACGGGTAAAACGTACAATCTTTCCAGTAAAAGAATGTCCCGTAGCCTGTACCGTCACCTGAACCTGGCCGCCAATATGGATGTATGGCACATCCGACTCCGGAACCGGCAAACGCAGACGCAGCAGGTCGCTCTGCGCCACCTGCACCACTGGCATGGCATCTGTGTTGTTGGTGGTGCCCGCCGGGATCAATGCGCCGGTATCGGCGTAACGCATGGTTATAACACCATTAAAGGGGGCCGTGATCTGCTCGTAATCCGAGAGCTCCTGCACGCGGTCACTGTCTGCCGAAGAAACGGCCAGTTGCTGCTGCGCTGCTTCCAATGCAGCCTTTGCAGCGGAGATCTGCGCTTCCGACGCCTGGTCCCTGGCCAGCGCATCATCCAGTTCCTGCTGCGCAATCAGGCCAGGACGTGCCTTCGATGCCTGCAGCAACCGGACATAGTCCGCATGCAGCGCCGCATGGGTCGCTTCTGCCTGCAACACCTCCTGCCTGGTCCGGCTGATCTCGGAACGGCTGTGACGTAC
The DNA here is from genome assembly GCA_022736715.1 of Edaphobacter aggregans. Lineage (GTDB taxonomy): Bacteria > Acidobacteriota > Terriglobia > Terriglobales > Acidobacteriaceae > DZDJ01. The sequence goes on along the minus strand of DZDJ01000001.1, from coordinate 121,529 downwards.
CGAAGCCTTGGTTCCTTCCAGTTGCGCCGTCAGTTCCGGAATCTCCAGCACCGCCAGCACTTCGCCCTGATGCACCAGATCACCAATATCCACATTGATTCTGCGGATGTATCCGGAGACCTTGGCGTGCACATCCACCACCTGATATGGCTGAAACTGTCCGGCCACACTCAGCGTGCTCGCCAGATCACCCCGTGTCACCAGCGCAATGGCCGCTGTGGGAGCTGCTGCCGCTGTTTCGCTCTTGGCCGAGGCGCCTCTGCTGCGCACCTGCACATAGCTGAAAATCAGCACGATTGCCAGTAACAACGCACCGAAACCTATCAATAAAGATCGCTTACGCATCGATTCACGCACCTGAATTCAGAAATAAAAAGCTGAGATTGCCTGCATACCAAACTGCTCCTCCGCCAAAAAACATTGCACTGCATGCAACACATTCTGCTGGCTGGAAAAGGTTGGTTCCATTGATCTTCTGGATTTAAGCCAAAACAGGCGGAGGGCGAAAAAAAAGTGGGTTTAAAAACACAAGCCTTCTTGCTTTCCAGGCATCCGAAAGCTGAAAACGTCCAGGAAAAGTCGAAAGTGAAAATGCTGCATGTAAAACCACACCCAGCACCAGCACATCCAGCAGAAACAGGACTTGCTGGCAGTCTGCCTGCTTTGCAGCCTGCAGCACGGTGACTGCGACATGCCGCACCTGTTCTGTGGTAATCAGCAGCTTTGCTTCCGGAAAATTCGTCGATCCGTCCACATGCTTATACAGAGCCAGCTTGTACCCAAGACCCCAAGCGAACACGGCAAAGGAAAGAAAAAGCAGCCCTATGCCAAACCCACACAAGATCAACCGATTTTGTAACGTATCTTTCAAAAATCGCTCTTTGTCCTGAGATTCCCTTGTGCTCTAAGGTTACCATTCAAATGCCGGATCATGAACAGGCTGTTGAAGTTCCCGCGCATCCGCATAGGCGCTGCACAAGTTGCTGACCGCATCTATAAAGACGAATCGTATGTGCAATTGTGAGCGGGCCGCTTCCTGCTACTATGCAGCAGCAGTGTTAACTCCCGATGAATGCGCCGGTGACCCTCGTAAAATCTCTATTTCGCGGTGGACAGGTCATCCTGGCTCTGCACTGGAGCGGCAGAAACAAAGCTCATGCCAAACAGAACCAGGGATGCTGCAACCGGCACCAGCAGCGCATCCTGAAGCGAGCCGAGATGTGTCGACAGAACACCCGTGACCCACGGCAGAACTGCCCCTCCGGTGCCGGAAAGCGCCAGCACAATCCCAGCCTGCCGCGGCAACGGCTTTCCACCCAAAAAGAGGGACAACCCCACCGGAAACACCGGAGCCAGCGCCAGTCCTACCCAGACGGAAAAAAACACAATGCCCGGAGCGCTATGAACGCGCAGCAGGCCGGCAATCCCCACCACCGAAGCCAGCAGCGTATAGCGCTGCATTGTCGACTCAGAAATAACCTTCAGCAGCAAAGAATCAATGCCGCGCCCCACCGTCAGCGCCACCCAGAAGAGGCTGGTGGTTGCTGCGCTGGCCATAAAGTCCAACCGGACAAAACGCAGCGCATAGGTCGTCAGCCATCCGTTGATGCAGTTCTCTACGCCAACATACAGAAAAAGCAGCGCCGCAAAGAAGCAGATCACCTGTAATGGCGCGCCTTTTGCGCCGGCGCTTCCTGCCTCATCTTCCTGACGCAATGCAGCCGCATAACTCAGGCCCGGCCTGCTCAGCTTGAAAAACAGCAGCAGCCACACTGTAAGAAAGGCTGCACATAATCCCCAGAGCAGGTGCCCCAACGTGCTGTGAGACAAACTCCAGCCTGCAATCAACGGTGAAAGCATGGCCCCGGCACTCCAGGAAAAATTCACCAGCGAAAGCGCCGCGGCCCGCCGTTCGGCATATTGCCTGCCGATGATCAGGTTGGTGGCCGTCATTGACAGCCCCAACCCCAGACCAAACAGGAAGAGCGAAACAAATGCCTCGTAATACCCGGAGTGCACCAGCAGAACCAGCCCAGCCGCCGAGCAGAGATAACCCATCAGCAGGCTCTTTCTCAGATTTCTGGAAACAACAATTGCCCCCAGCGACGAGCCGATAAACTGTAGCAGAATCAGCGTGCCGGCCTGCGCGTCGCGCAGAATCCAGTGCGCGGAAAGGACTGGCAGAACCGGCCCCAGCAGCGTAGTGCCAATACCCGTCAGGGCAAAGCCGAAATGCACCAGAAGCAGCGGAAAGGCGCGGTCAGAAGATTCGTTGTTTCGTAATTGCATGCAGCAGATCCATTGGGCGATTGCTGGAAATGCACTGTGCAGACCTTCACGCCAGCAAAAGTCACTCCAACCCGCTTCACTGGTATTTCACAAGCTGATTCGCTTTGTCTACATGCACTCCGCTCAGCCCCTAAACACGGCCAACTGCACATGCGGCATGTTCGCGTTTCCACACGCAAATGAAAGGAACATCCGCCGTATATCTCGCTGAAAGCACAACCACATCATTTCCCGTTTCTGCGGGTTTGGCGGCACCGTCTTCGATGCTATACTGTTCTCCGGATCGCTTCACCGGATACGCGGAGGTGGCGAAATTGGCAGACGCACTAGCTTGAGGTGCTAGCGCCGCAAGGCATAGGGGTTCAAGTCCCCTCCTCCGCACCATAGTCCAAACTTTAAGAGGACGGATGCCTGAGGGTTCCTGGGCAATTCCTGAAAGTAGTTAGCATGATTTATCTCCTGACTGTAATTCACGTTATCGTGTGTCTCTTTTTGATCGGCGTCATCCTGCTGCAGCAGGGTAAAAGTGCTGATCTCGCAGGCGCCTTCGGCGGACAGGGTTCGCAGACAGCCTTCGGCCCGCGCGGCGCTGCCAACCTGCTCACGCGCCTCACCACCTGGGCCGCCGTCATCTTTATGCTCACTTCGATTGGCCTGACGGTCATGATGTCCCACAGCAGCAATGACCGCTCCGTATTGCATGGTTCCCCGGCCAGCCAGTCGACGCCAGCGAAAAAATAGTCTGTTTCGAACGCGGGACACAGTGCGCAGGCTGTACGGCTTGCGCATTTTCTTTTCCGTTTAAAAACTGGAGCCAGCTATGATTCGTGAAGTTCTTCCCGTAGGAATGCTGCAATGCAACTGCATCATTCTGGGCGACGAGGCAACGCGAGAAGCGATCGTCATCGACCCCGGCGATGAAATTCCCCGCATTCAGGCTGTGCTCGACCAGCATGGACTCAAGGTGCAGCAAATCCTCCTCACCCATGCCCATATTGACCATGTTGCCGGAGCCGCGCGGCTGCGGCGGCTGACCGGCGCGCCCATTTACCTGAACCAGCAGGACATGCAACTGCTGCAAATGCTGGACATGCAGGCAGGCTGGCTTGGCATCCCCACCCCGGAGACCGTCGCTCCGGATGCCAGCGCCGAAGAAGGGCTGCAAGTGGGCCTTCCCCACCTGCAGGGCTACGTGCTGCATACCCCTGGACACACAGAAGGCAGCATCTGCCTGCATTTCCCGGAACAGCACCTGCTGATTGCAGGAGACACGCTCTTTGCCGGCTCCATTGGACGCACTGATCTGCCCGGCGGCGACTTCCGTAAAATCCTCGAATCCCTCAAAGACAAAGTAATGCAACTGCCGGACGACATCGCCGTCATCCCCGGACATGGACCGGCAACGACCATCGGAACTGAACGGGAAAGCAACCCATTCCTTCAGGATTAATAACCATATATATCAACCGGTTGAAATCTATTACATAAAGTAATAGTTGATGCAGGTCAGCTCACTGTTAACTTCCGCGGTTCCCCATCATTCAGTATCAAAATGCCTTATCAGCCGCTTTACTCCAGTCTGAAATTCGGCTTCCGGTGTCAACAAACTCAGCACCAGCCAGCCCTGCCGCGGAAACCCATAGAACGAACCGGGATGGCAAACCACTCCCTGCTCTACTGCTAACCGAAGCACCGCCCTTTCATCCGCGTCCAGCGCCGGAACCCGCAGCACCACGCTCCAGCCAGCCTGCGCCTGTAACCGCGAAACCTGGGACCGGCCAGACAGGCTCTGATCCAGAAACAGTAGATTCGCTCGCGTGCGCTGGCGGATTTGCCGCTGAATTCCCTCGCGATGCTCCAGCCAATGCGGGAGCGCATGCTGCACTGGCGCATTCAGCGAAAGGAAGGTGTCGGCCACCACCTCCAGCCGCGCCAGCGCCTCGTGCAACTGATCTTCCGGCCCAGCACTGGCAATCCAGCCGACCTTCATCTGCGGCAAGGCGGCAATCTTGCTCATGCCGCTCAGCACAAAGGTGAGCACGGGATGCTCCCCACTCACGAAGCTGCACGCCGGTAAAATCTCTTCCAGGGAATAGTCCAGAAAAACCTCATCCACAATCAGCGCCAGTCCATGCCGCTGGCAAATCTGCTCCAGCCGCAGCCGCTCCTGCGCCGTGGTGAAATGTCCGGTTGGATTATTCGGATGCACCACCATCAGTGCCCGCGTGCGCGGAGTCACCGCCTGCTCCAGCGACTCAAAATCCATGCACCAGCCATGGTCATAGAAGAGCGGGAACGGGCGCAGACGAACATCCTCCAGATCGGCCAGAAACTCGAAGAGCGGATAGCCTGGTTGCGCCACCAGCACCTCGTCTCCCGGATTGCACAGCAGGCGGAAGAGGTAGCTATATGCCTCGCTGGTGCTGGTCGTCAGTTGCAGCACATCCGCAGTCACCGGCGCACCGTGCTCCGCATAATAGGCAGCCACCGCTACCCGCGCGCGCAACAGCCCGCGTGCGTCCGGCTCATAAGCCAGCGCCTCCGGCTGCAATAACGGAGACAGGATGGCATCGCGGTCATAGGCCAGCCCGCAGATGGTTGGGTTAGAAGCGGTCAGGTCGTACAGCGTCTTACCGGCAAGACGCGCCTCGCGAATGGTTTTAGCATAAGCGCTCTCGGCCGTGTTCCAGTTCGTTCGCGTGGAGAATCGGTGTGGCACAGCACTATGCTATCGAATCTGGAAACCGGCGCGCTTCTGCGAATGGCAAATAGCGCTGCGCAGACAGCTTCTTTTACAATGAGGCTACATTCTTTTTTTGCAGGTATATTTACGCAATGGCGATCCGCACGGTCCTCTTTGACTACGGCATGGTGCTTTCCGCGCCTCCCAATCCAGCAGCCTTGCAGCAGATGCTCTATATTACCGGCGTGGAAAACAGCCTCTTTCAGAAGCACTACTGGCAGCACCGCCTGGAGTACGATCGTGGCACGCTGAACTGCCGCACCTACTGGGAAACCATTGCATCCGAAACCGGCTTTGCATTCGATGCGGCAAAAAATGCCGCCCTGATTGCCGCCGACCTGCGGATGTGGACCGACCTGAACCACCCCATGGTCGACTGGGCAATCCGGCTGCCGCAGGCAGGATACCGTACCGGCATCCTGTCCAATATTGGCGACGGCTTCCCCGCCTGGATGCTGGCCAACTTCGACTGGCTGCGCCACTTCTACCACTGCACCTGGTCGTGGGAGCTGCGGCTCATCAAGCCGGAGCGCGCCATCTACGAGCACGCCGTTGCCAGCCTGCAATGCGCGCCGGAAGAGGTCCTCTTCATCGACGACAAGGAAGAAAATATTGCCGGAGCCAAAGCCGCGGGGTTGCACGGAGTGGTCTACAGCAATCATGCCGATTTTTTACGGAAAATGCAGGAGGCTGGCTACCAGCAACTGTTGACAGTTTAGTTAATCCCTTTAACTCTTTTGCCAGTGCTGGTACTTAGGTAACGGTAGCCATTCCCAAAATTGTCCTCTATAGTCTACAAAGTCACAATTCTCAAAATAGTACATAAAGTGGCGCGCAAAAACCTGTAGTAATGGTGGCAGACCTTTCCCCAGGCATCTGTTTCCCATTTCTATGAAGACACGACTTCTGTTGGTGTATTTTTCTGCCTTTTTGCAGCTTTTGGTCACTTTTTCCGTGGCAGTTGCGCAGCAGCCCGTCTTTGCGGGGCTTCGCAGCAGCGCGCAACAAGGTCAGTTCAACGCAATTGAGCGCAACGCCAGCGGCGATCTTTACCTGCTGCTGAATCAAAGCGACGGCATTCGCGTGCTGGAGTTTGACCCTGCGGCCGCCACGCTGCTGGCGCAATCTCCCGTTCTGGGGGCCCGCGGCGACATTGGCCTGGCCATGGCGCTCGATGCCAGTGGCAATGTCTATGTCACCGGCACCACCGGTTCGGGCACGCTCGCGGCCACCAGCAGTGCTTACTTCAACAGCTACTCTGGCGCCGGGATTACCTCCTTCGTTGCAAAATTCACCAGCAGTCTGACACCGGTCTTCGTCACCTTCACCGGTGGGTCGCGGATGACGGCCTCGGCCATTGCCGTCTCCAGCGATGCGGTTTACATCACCGGCAGCATCTTTGCCGCAACCCTGCCGGTCACTGGGAATGGCATTCAGCAGACACCGCCATCCGGCACCATGCAGAATGGCTTTGTCGAAAAATTTTCGCTCGATGGCACTTCTCTGCTCTACGCAACCTATCTTGGCGGTGAGAATGGCTATACGGCCCCGGCGGCCATTGCGGTAGACGCCGCGGACAATGCCTACGTGGCGGGCTACACCACGGCCACGGGTTATCCCACACTCAATGCGCTGGTGCCGGAACTGATCGATACTCCCTCCATCAATGGGCCAGTGCAGCAGTCCGGATTTCTGACCAAGCTGATGCCTTCCGGAGACGGTTTCCTGTTTTCCACCTTCGTCAGCGGCAGCGGTATCACGGCCGTTGCGCTGGACGCCACCGGCAGCTCGCTCTACCTTGCCGGAGGCCTTGCGGCGGGACAGTTCCCGATCACCAACTTTGCCGCGCCGGTCTCCCCTGCCGCTTATCAGGGCGTTGTGAAAATGGCAACCGATGGCAGCGCGGTCAGCTACGCCAGCGTGGTGGCTCCGGCCAATGCCGCAGCACTTTCGGTGGACAGCTCCGGCAATGTCTGGACTACCGGGCAAATTTCCAGTTTTCTATGGCCGCAATCGCCGCTGACCGATGTTGGCAATGGCTACGCCATCCATTTGGATGGGCAAGGCAACGTGACGCAGACTGTGCGCCTCGGTGGACTGCCAACCTCTGACCCCAGCTACTACGCCGCCAGCATCAATCCAACAGCTGTTGCCGTCGACAGCACAGGCAACGCTCTGGTGGCTGGCAATTTCCAGATTCTCTCCGCCGCCGATCCCAGCCCTCCGGTGCAATACGACCTGCCACTGTTGAACACACCCACCACCGCACTGCCATCGACCGTCAGCGATCTGGTGCCCACTGTTGCCAGTTGTGGCAACAGCAGCCAGTGCCTTGGTTACGGCGGTTATCTGGAGAAGATTGCCACCGCACCCGGAGCTGCGCTCGCAGTCTCCACCAATACGTTGCCAAACCTGATGCTGCGCAATCTCGGCTCCGCCGATGCGGAGAACGTACAACTGAGCGCTACCGGCTACACGCTGAACTCCAACTGCGGCAGCACCGTTTCCGCTGGCAGTGGATGCAGCATTGCTTTGAGCGGCACCGGCCCGGGCACATTGACGATCCAATCGAGCAGCCTGGCGCAGCCGGAAGTGATCTCGCTCCCGGCAAATACAGACAATGTGGCGCTGGACCCGGTTGCCTTTGCTCCCAGAGAAGTCGACTTCGGCATTGTCAGTTCCATCAGCGATCCGCTCACGCGAACCATCACCGTCACCAACCTGACGACGCAGAGCCAGAGCTTTGCCTCTGCGCTGGACCAGACCGTGGCAACTTCCACTGACTATAGTTTTTTTGAAAGCGGCAGCGACTGTACCCTGGGCGCCACCACTGGCACCAAAGTGCTGGCTCCGGGGGGAAGCTGCACCATCACACTGGGTTTTCGCGCCTCCAGCAATGCGCAGGACGATGGCCCGGTGCAGGCGCTCTGGAAGATTGGCGCGCGCGACGTACTACTGACGGCCTACACGCAGGCCGCCGGGCTCAGCGCTTCTTCGTCCGAGCTGGACTTCGGCACCCAGTTTGCGGGCGGCCTTCATTTGCCACGCTATCTGTACCTGGCGAACTACACAGATGCCGCGATGGCGCACACGGCTGTAAGCCTGCCAGAGAATTCTCCATTTACGGTGATTGACCGCTGTCCCAGTTCACTGCTGGCGGGCATGGTTTGCCAGATTGAAGTGGGCTACCTCTCCAGCAAAGCACCGTCGGCGGATTCGGCCGAGCTGGATATTGACGGCACGCTCTCCGTTCTACTCACCGGGCAGACGCTGCCCCAGCCAACCGTCAGCGGCAGCACTCCGAACCCCAATCTGAGCGTGTCTCCCACGCAGATCGTCTTTGCCTCTCCTGTCACGGTCACGGCCATTTCCAGCGAAAGTCAATCCGTGCAGATACAAAATACCGGGACGGCCGCCTTCACGCTCTCGCTGGCCATCGCCGGAGATTTTACCCTGACCAGCACCACCTGCGGCAGCTCGCTGGCCAGCGGAGGCAGTTGCACGGCATCCCTCGACTTTGCGCCGTCGCAGGCAGGACTGCGCCAGGGACTGCTGAGCGTTACCGCCAGTGGCGGCAGTGCTGCTTATGTTGATCTTTCCGGCACCGGTACCGGCATTGTGCCCGTCAACAACGGAGCGCTCAGCTTCGGATTGGTTCCCGTGGGAGAGCCTGCCGTGCAGTGGATCAAGCTCAATCAGCCGTTGACCTCGCTCACTGCCACCACCACTGCGCCCTATGGTGTTGTTCTGGTGGAAGACCAGGGCTACGGACATGGCCAGCCCCCCGTCACAGCTTTCCAGAGCAGCGTGAGTGGGAGCTGCAACAACTGCTGGCTCGGCATCCAGTTCCAACCTGCATCCACCGGCGCGCAGACGGGGCTGGTGCAACTCTCCACGGTGGCAGGCGGCAACCCTTACCTGCTGGCAGTCACCGGAACAGGGATTCCGCTCACGACCACCTACCTCACGCCCGCTTCGACGGATTTCGGCCCGATCCCGCTGCGCTCTTCCAGTCAGAACTACAGCTTTACCCTCATCAATGGCAGCACGCAGGCGGCAACAGTCAGCACACCCGCCCTCACCGGAGACTTCAGCCTGGTGCAGAACACCTGTCCGGCCACGCTGGCTGCCGGAGCCAGTTGCACGTTGCAGGTTGCGTTTGCGCCCACGGTGCTGGGGCCGCGAACTGGAACCATTTCCATTCCCACCAGCATTGCCACGGCCACTGCCAGCCTGACGGGCTATGGCAGCACTGATCCGGGTATGGCCTTCAATCCCTCCGGGCTGGTCTTCAACAATGTGGCGGATACTTCCGCAGTGCAGCAATCCATCACCGTCAGCAATACCTCATCCGCCACAGTGCAGATCGGGTCGCTGACCTCCAGCAATGCGCAATATACGGCAACCACTGCTTGCGCAACGCTGGCCCCAAACGCCATCTGCACCATTCAGGTGAGATACACGCCGTCCAGCTCTCTGGTGAGCGCAACCTTGCTCGTTCCTGTCACAAGCAATGGCAATACCACCACCTACAGCCTGCCGTTGAGCACTACCTATACCGCGGAAGATGCTGGCCTTTCTATTACTCCAACGGCGATGGACTATGGCCCGGTGCCGACGGCCACTGCCGGAGGTACGCGCGCTTTTACCATCAGCAATCTCACCGGAAAATCCATCGTACTCAGCCTGAATCTTCCTCGACAGTTTGCGTTGACCAGTGCACCGTGCAGTGGGCTTGCCCCCCATGCCAGTTGCAGCTTTACGATGCAGTTCCTGCCGCTCACCAACGGAGACATCACCGGCTCCATTCTGGCATTGGGAGCGCCGACCGACAACAGCGGCGCGATCAATGGCCTTGCGTATCTGCTGGGCTATGGCACAGGCAGTGGATCGCTGGCCATCACGGGTAATTTCCAACCCACCGGAGCTTTGGATTTCGGCCTCGTCACCTCCGGCCAGTCTCAGGCGCAGACCCTCACGCTGACCAATCGCGGACAAGCGCCACTGCACATTCGCCGCATCACCAGCGAGCCGCCGTTCTTCACCACAACCACCTGCGGCGCGGCGCTGGCAGCCAATGCAACCTGCACCGTCACCGTCAGCTATGCACCGGTCTACCAATACACCAGCGGCACTGCACAGCCCTCTCCGCAAAGTATGTCCGGCTCGCTGGTGGTTGAAAGCGACGCAATCACCAGTCCGGAGGCCGTCACCCTGACCGGCACAGCGGCAGCCGTTGCCGCTGGCGCGCCAGACAATAGCAACCCGCTGGCCAGCTTCTCCGTGTCGCAGAGTTCGCTGAGTTTTTCCAGTGTCTCTATCGGCAACAACACGGCGCTGCAGCAGGTCACACTCAGCAATACGGGGACCAGCACACTGCATATCAGTTCCCTGCAGAGCACGCCGGACTTCACCCTCGACAACGGCAATTGCCTGAACGCGGTTGCTCCCGGAGCCAGTTGCACTTTCTCTGTCAGCTTTACGCCACAATCTGCCGGGCAACACATCAGTGCCGTTGAAATCAGTTCCGACAGCAGCACAGCACTGGAATTTGTAAGTCTGGTGGGCACCGGCACACCCGCGGCCCTGCAGCTTTTGCCTTCTTCGCTGAATTTCGGCACGGTGAACCTTGGCAGCAATAAAGCACTTGCGGAGCAGATCACCAACAACAGCAGCGGCGCCATCACCTTCCCTGGAATCACCGCTACAGGCGACTACAGCGTCAGCAGCGGCTGCCCCACATCGCTGGCCGCCGGAAGCGTCTGCACTGTGCAGATCACCTTTCAGCCATCGCAGGCTGGCACCCGCTCCGGGACGCTAAGCATTCCCAGTTCCGCTACCACGCTACCGCTCACCGTGCCCATGACCGGCATCGGCGCGCAGGGGCAGTTGCAGATTGGCACAACCGTGCTGAATTTTAACTCTGTACTGCTGGGCCAATCTTCCACGCAGACCATCCAACTGCAAAACACCGGCACCGCACCGGTACTGGATATTCAAGCCGCCACCGTCGGCGATTTTGCTTCCGCAGACAGTTGCGCAGGCACGCTGATGTCTGGGGCCACATGCAGCTTTAACGTCACTTTCACCCCTACGGCCGCTGGCTCGCGCGACGGTACGTTGACCATCACCAGTTCCGATCCGAGGTCTCCCACAACGATATTGCTGAGCGGCACTGGCATCAGCCAAACTGCACAGTTGCAGGTCGGTACTTCCATCCTGAATTTTTCGTCGACAATTATCGGTCAGTCTACAACGCAGACGCTGACGCTGAAGAACATCGGCAATGCCACGC
>DZDJ01000001.1:65748-110102 GCA_022736715.1 Edaphobacter aggregans | reverse complement strand
CAGTTCCGATCCCAACTCGCCAGCGACTGTGCTGCTCAATGGCACTGGCATCAGCCAATCAGCGCAACTGCAATTGAGTTCTTCGATCCTGAGCTTTGCATCGACCGCCATCGGTCAGTCTACAACGCAGACGCTGACGCTGAAGAACATCGGCAATGCCACGCTCAGCACCCTTGCCACCAGCACCACCGGAGACTTCGCCGTCACCACGGGATGTCCCACCCCAACGCTCACGCCCGGCGCTTCCTGCAACCTGGTGATCACCTTCACGCCCACCGCGAGTGGCTTCCGCAATGGAGCGCTCACGATTGCCAGTTCCGATCCCAACTCGCCAGCGACTGTGCTGCTCAATGGCACTGGCATCAGCACTGGCAACTCTGGCGAGGCCTTTACACTCTCGATTGCGAATGGCTCTTCGCCCTCGGTAACGATCCAAAGCGGTCAGACTGCCACCTACACCCTCGCCATTACTCCAGTTGGCGGCTATCAGGGAGTCGTCACCCTGGGCTGTACGCCACAAAGCAATGTGCCCGATGCACTCTGCGCTCCTGCGCCGATCAGCCTCGCGTTAAATGGCAGCACGACTGGCAACGCAAGCGTCACGATCAACACCGTCACAGAAGCATCGCAGACGGCAAAAGCAACCGCACTCCGCACTGCTCTGGAGCTGTGTATTCTGCTGCCGGTTGGAATGTTCTTTGGAGTGCGCCGCAGACGGCCTCGCGCCATCTTGTGGACAGCGCTGGCCGCAGTTGCGCTCTTTGCCATGCAGGGATGCGGCAACGGAGGAAACCTGCTTCTGCGCTCCACGCCTCCCGGTACCTACAATTTTCAGGTCACAGCGAGCTCCACCAATGGCGTTGTGCTAACGCAATCCGTGCAACTCACTCTGGTTGTGAAATAGGCAATACTCAGTGCGCGGCCGGGTCGGCAATAACCAGCCGGATCGGAATCTGCTCCACTATCTCAACATCAAACCCCTGCAACGCAGGGACATGCGTTGGCGTGTTGCTCAGCAGGCGAATCTTGCGGATGTTGAGGTCCGAGAGAATCTGCCCGCCCAGGCCCACCTGCCGCAGAATGCGCTGCTGCCGCGGCTCACTGTGCTCGCGCTCGCGCATCTCCCGATGGAAAATCAGCCGTTGTGGTTCTACATGGCTGTCGATGCCGAAGCCCTTCGTGGCGTTGTGCAGATACAACAGCGCGCCTCGTCCTTCCGCGGCAATCATCTCCAGCGATTTGTTCATGATCCTGCGGCAATCGCACAGTGTCGTCCCAAACACATCGCCTGCCAGACAATGCGAATGCACGCGCACCAGCACCGGTTCCTCCGCCTGCGACACTTCACCACGCACCAGCGCAATGTGTGACTCGCCCCCTTCAACTTCACTTTCATAGGCGATCATGCGGAATTCGCCATAGGGCGTGGGCAAAATCGACTCCGCCACCCGATGGATGTAGCGCTCATTGCGCAGCCGATAGCGGATCAGCTCCGCGACCGTCAACATCTTCATCTCGTGCTTGCGGCAGAACTCAATCAGATCGGGCACGCGGGCCATGCTGCCATCGTCGTTCATGATCTCGCAGATCACACCTGCCGGAACCAGTCCGGCCATGCGAGATAAATCAACAGACGCCTCCGTCTGCCCGGCGCGAACCAGTACTCCGCCCTTGCGGGCGCGCAGCGGAAAAACATGTCCCGGACGAGCCAGGTCGGCCGCCGTCGATTTTGGATCAATTGCCACCTGAATCGTCCGCGCGCGGTCATGCGCAGATATTCCGGTGCTCACTCCTTCTCGGGCCTCAATGCTTTCCGTAAAAGCCGTGCCAAAGCGAGAACTGTTCTCCGCCGCCATAGGGCCAAGGCGAAGATAGTCGGCACGATCTTCGGTCAGCGTCAGACAGATGAGCCCACGGCCATGCTTGGCCATGAAGTTGATGGCTTCTGGCGTCACAAACTCCGCCGCCAGCGTCAGGTCGCCTTCATTCTCGCGGTCCTCATCGTCCACCACCACAATCATCCTGCCTGCCTTGATTTCTGCAAGCGCTCCGGGAACGTCTGTAAACGGCTGCTGCGGTCCTGTCATCATACGCCTCAAATCAACCTTGCCCCTACTCCCGCTGTCACCCATTAGAGGGCCACAGCCAGGCCACAGATGCAACATTCCTTACAAAAGAAAACGCCGTCCACATTTAAGGAACGGCATTCTCTTTACCATAACCAGAAGCTGATTCGGTCCGAACTTAGAGTGTTGACTCAATCTCAAAACCCCAGGCCTCCAGCAGTGCCTCTGGGATGTACTTGGAGTTTTTGTTCCGGCGGGCCCATTCGCGCAGACGCGTTGAGCGAACATATTGATCCGGCGTCAACTTGAATTCCTTCACCACTTGCTCAAACGAAGTAACAGTAGGAACCACAGGTCCGATCGGCTCCGGCTTTCCCCAATTTGGATTTCCACGACGCTTTGCCATGTAGTGTGTTGTCCTTTTGCTGAGTGATCTGCTTTTGTGCCATTTGGCGCCCGGCTCCACAAGGTGCGCCATGGGAGAGATGCCACAAAGTAACGATTATAGGGATTTTTTAATGAAAAATCAAATTTACATCACCTGCAAACACCCAGCCGGAGAACGAAAATATCATTTTAAATGAGCAATTTACACCCATACTCATGCAGGCTCCCTGAGCCGCCACACCACAAAAGGAGAGGCCCGCGCTGCACTCAGAAAAACTCTCCCAGCAAGCCATCTGCACCACCCGGATCATAGGACTGGCGCACCTTAAACGAAACTTTTCCTGATCCGGTTCGTATTTCCAAAGGGGCGCAGATTCAGTTCATTGAAAGCAGGCACTGCGAAGCGGTTGGCCCTTTTTTTACCAGCCACCGCACCAGGAGCGCCAGTGATAAGAGGAGAATGTCACACAATGCAAAAGCAAGCGGCAGTGCCATTTTCGAGGAATTTTTTGGTTGTGCTTGTGGCGACAGCTTTCCTGGTGGTATCCGCCTCCCCATTGCAGGCCGCGGGACGGCATCCAGGAGCGGCACAGGCCTCCGGGGCGTCCGCCCCCATGCGCGCCGTAGGGACAGTAAAGGCGATTTCCGGAACAACCCTGACAATCGCGCCCGACCATGGAGATGTGATCTCGGCTGAGGTTCCCGACACTGCCCGGATTCTGCAGATGCAGCCCGGCAGTATGGATCTGAAGACCGCTACTCCGGCCACATTACAAAATATTTCTGTCGGTGACCGCGTCCTCGTTCGGCTTCGTCCGGGCGACGCGCCCAACTCCCTCATGGCCCCGATCGTAATTGTGATGAAGCAGGCCGATATTCAGCAGCACCAGCAGCAGGAAGAAGTGGACTGGCAGAAGCGCGGAGTGGGTGGGCTGGTCAGTTCCGTGGACACCTCCAATAACACCATCACCCTGTCCACGCAAAGCGCAGCCGGTTCAGGCAAGCTCATCCTGGAGGTTTCGCCGAAGACAACTTTCCGGCGCTACGCTGCCGACTCGGTCGAGTTCAAGGATTCCAAACCCAGCGCCTTTGCCGGGGTGCACCCCGGTGACCAGCTTCGCGCCCGCGGAACAAAAAACGCGGCTGGAACAGAGATGGCAGCAGAGGAGATCGTCAGCGGGACTTTTCGCAATGTTGCCGGAACGGTTGAGTCAGTTGACGCAGCCAACAACACTTTGAAGGTCCGGGATCTTGCGACCAGAAAGACCCGGACCATCACCGTGACCTCCAACACCACTCTGCACAAACTGCCGGATCACATGGCAGAAATGTTTGCCAAGCGCTTCAAAGGCGAAGCGAAAGCAGCTCAGCAGGAAGCCAACGCATCCAATGCTAAGGCAGCTCAGGAGCAACCAGGCTCTGCCTCGATGGGGCTGTCGCAGGCAATTAGCAGAACCCCCGTCATTATGCTGAAAGACCTGAAGAAAGGCGATGCTGTCATGATCGTCGCCACCCAGAACGAAGGTGCTTCGCAGGAGACCGCCATCACTGTTCTTGCTGGCGTAGAGCCAATTCTTTCCGCCACGCCCAGGAACAGCGGGCCGGCCTCGCTCTCTGCCTGGGGCCTTGGCGCAAACATGCCAGCGGACCAGCAATAGGACCGCTGGCGAGCAGAACCAATTTCGATTCATACCGTAACCGGAGTCATAATGCTGATTTGTACTTCTCATAAGAAATTTTGTCCCTGTTTCGCCTTGCTTGTCCTCATTTTCGCTGGAAGCAGCCTGCTTGCGCAGCAAAGCGCCACCAATGTGGTGCGCGGCCATGTAGCGGATCCAACAGGAGCAGTCATTCCGGGCGCAGCCGTTACGCTGACACCCACGAAGGGTGCGCCCAGGTCTGCCGTTGCCAGCGGGGATGGCACCTTCGCCATCCGCGATGTAGCTCCGGGAACTTATACGCTCCGTGTGCAGGCCGCGGGATTTACCCCTTATCAAAAGAGCGTGACGATTGATGGTCCGAAATCACTGACTCAGAATGTGAGCCTGCAGATTCAGACGCAAACGCAGCAGGTCGTTGTTACCGATCAGGAAACCACGCTGGATACCAGCCCGGACAACAATGCCAACGCTATGGTTATCAAAGGCAAGGACCTGGATGCTCTCTCCGACGATCCGGACGAGCTTTCGGATGAATTGCAGGCGCTTGCCGGCCCTGCGGCTGGCCCGAACGGCGGGCAGATTTACATTGACGGCTTTACCGGCGGGCAATTACCGCCGAAGTCCGCTATCCGCGAAATTCGCATCAACCGGAACCCCTTCTCGGCCGAGTACGACAAGCTGGGCTATGGCCGCATTGAGATTTTCACCAAACCGGGTACTGACAAGTTCCACGGCCAGTTCCAGACCAGCGCCAACACCTCTGGCCTGAACACGGCCAACCCATTTGTGAAGACCAATCTGCCGCCATACAACACGCTGCAATACTTCGGCTACGTCAGCGGCCCTATCAACAAGAACGCATCGTTCTTCTTTACTGCGAGCCGACGCAACATTGCCGATGACAATATCATCAGCACTTCGTACCTGAATCCCGATCTCACCATCAACGACAACTACACAGAGGCCGTTCCCAGCCCTCGCCACCTGACCATGTTCAGCCCACGGGTCGATCTGCAACTGGGGCAAAACAATACGCTCACTGTCCGCTACCAGTACACCAACTCCAACCAGGAAAACAGCGGTGTAGGCGGCTTCAATCTGTCATCGCAGGCCGCAACCACGGACGACACAGAAAATACACTGCAGATCAGCGATACCCAGATCATCAACGACCGCATCATTAATGAAACGCGCTTCCAGTATCGGCGCGAGCGCGATAATGTATTTGCGCAGAACAATTCCCCCACGGTGAGCGTGCAGGGCTCTTTCAACGGTGGCGGCAGCAATAATGGCAACTCGCGCGATGCGGAAGACAATTACGAGCTGCAGAACTACACCTCCATCCAGCTGAAAAACAACTTCATCCGTTTTGGCGGCCGTCTGCGCGCCAACCGTGACTCCAACTATTCGAACGCCGGTTACAACGGCCAGTACGTCTTCAATTCCATTCAGGCGTATCAGGCTGCAGAGCAAGCACTGCAAAGCGGAAGTACAACTACCAGCGGAGCCAGCCAGTACAACGTGACGCAGGGCAGCCCCGTTGCCAGGCTCAGCTATGCGGACGTGGGCCTGTATGCCGAGGATGACTGGAAAGCGAGACCCAACTTCACGCTGAGCTACGGACTGCGTTTTGAATCGCAGTCCGGCATCAGGAACAAGGCCAACTTTGCGCCCCGGCTGGCGATTGCCTGGGGCATTGGCCAGCATGGGACCCAGACGCCGAAGACGGTGTTGCGTGCAGGCTATGGGGTCTTCTATGCCCGCTTCACCTCTGGCAACATTCTGCAGGCGGAACGGCAGAACGGCATAACGCAGACGGAATACATTGTTGCCAGTCCGGAATTCTACCCCAACAGCAGTCCGCCACAAAGCGATCTGGAAGCACAGAGTCCAACGATATACCAGCTTGCTCCCAGCCTGCATGCTGCCTACACCATGCAGTTTGGCGCCACACTGGAGCGACAGTTGAACAAGCACACAACACTGGCGCTGACGTATCTCAACTCACGTGGCGTGCACGAATATCTTTCCCTCAATGCCAATGCCCCTGACCCAGCCGATGGCGGCGCACGCCCGATCCCCACTCAGGGAAATATCTACCAGTACGCCTCGGAGGGTGTCTACAGGCAGAACCAGTTCATCGCCAATATCCGGATGCAGGCCAGCCGCCGCTTCTCTTTCTTCGCGTTCTATATTCTGAACTACGCCAAAGCAGATGCTGCCGGAGCAGGCTCCTTCGTCTCCAATTCATACAACATCTCACAGGACTACGGAACTGCCAGCTTTGACCGCCGCAACCGCATCATCGCAATTGGTAATCTCCAGTTGCCGCTGGCAATCACCTTCAACCCGTTCATCATCTATAACTCCGGCGCACCGTTCAACATCACTACAGGGCAGGACAACAACGGCGATTCCATCTACAACGACCGCCCCGCCTTTGCGACTGACCTGAGCCGTCCCAGCGTCGTACGCACCAAGTATGGCAATTTCGATACGGACCCGATTGCCGGACAAACCATTGTCCCCATCAACTATGAGCGCGGCCCCAGCAATTTCAGCGCTAACCTGCGCATTTCGCGCGCCTTTGGCGTCGGCCCGCGTGTGAAGAAGGGTGGCGCCACTGCCGGTGGAGGACCTCCGGGTGGCGGCGGCGGTCGACATGGCGGACACTTCGGCATTGGCCCCGGCGGTCCGCATGGCATGGGCGGCCCTGCAACGTTGCCGCGCAAATATGCGCTGGTCTTCAGCGCGCACGCACTGAACCTGTTCAACAACATCAACTACGGCACGCCAGTTGGAACACTGACGTCCAACTTCTTTGGAGAATCCAACAAACTGGCAGGCGGCATCTTTTCTACCAATGCTGCCTCCCGGCGTTTCTTTCTGCAGGCCGCCTTCAGCTTCTGACCAAACCAACAATAAGAAGAGGGACGAGCATAATGCTCGTCCCTCTTCTGGTTTCAGCTCGTACGAGATTACTTCAACGGTTGCAGCGCGGGTGCAGCCGTTGATGCTGTTGCCGGTGCGCCCGTGCTTACGCCATCCTGAATAGCCTGGAAGTTGATGATCTGCTTCAGCGTCGAGTATGGAATGCCTGCGATCGGCAGCGGACGGCCGTTCACAAAGAGGGTCGGCGTCGAATTCACATCCAGGTCCTGTCCCAGCTTTACCGAGGCATCGACCGCATCCTTGGTGGCCTGCGTTGCCGCGCAGGTGGCAATGGCGGCCGAATCCTGGCCGGCCTTGGTGGCCGCATTATTCAGAGTCTGGTCCGGCGCGGTTACCAGTTGGTCCTGTGTGTCAAACACGGCCTGCACATATTGGAAGAAGGCAGCATCGCTCTTCTGCGCAATGCACACACCATAGGCCGCAGCCTTGAAGGCGGCGGGATGCAGCGATGCCAGCGGAAAATTCTCATACACAATCCGCGCGCCCGGAAAGTCCTTCCCGAGCTGCTTCATCGTCGACTGCGACTCCTTGCAGTGCGGGCACTCCATATCACTAAACTCCACCAGCATCAGGTCCTTGCTCTCTGCTCCACGGGCAGGGCCATCCGCACTCTCCTGCAGGGTCTTACGGGCATCTGCAAATGGAGTGGCGCCGAATGGCACTACCTTTCCGGCAATGGCGTGCTTGCCATCCGGCAGCACGTAGAACTCCGTCCCGGAAGGCTTACTATTGGCACTGCCCTTTTCTGCCACATAGACAATTACCCTGCTTACGCCTGCGGCTGGAGTTTTCAGAATCGCCTCCACCTGCCATTGGCGGTTCGGGTCATACCCCCAAAGCTGCTTCAGAAAGCTGTTGACCGTGGCGACCGTTGGCGTAGTGGCCGTGAAATTCTTGGGGTCGGGAGCCGGAAATGGGTTCACATCACTCAGTTGCGGCGCTGGTGCCGTTGGTGCCACCTGAGGAGTTGGAGCCGCTGAAGCAGCCGTAGCCTGACCATGCGCAACTGCGCCCGTTGTAATCACTGCAGCTGCCGCTGCGTACACAATAAGAGACTTCAATGTCATGAATCTACTTTCCTTCTGGCAGCCGCCTGACGCAGCAAACCAAATACCGTGAAATGATGAGCTTTTTCTGCCACCACGGAATCGAATCCGCAGTGGCTATTCCTTCAGACGCCTGCGTGAGAACTTCTGCACCTATGGGAAACCATTCTACAACCACGCACGGTCTGGCGCAGAGCTTTGCCCGCTCAAACCTGCACCTTCACCGCAATCGGGAACCTGCGGCCAGTGCCAAAAGACTTGCGGGTCACTTTCAGAACCGGGGCCGCCTGCTGGCGCTTGTATTCACTCCGTTCCACCAGTTTCAGCACAGAACTGACCAGCTCTATATCGAGTTGTTGCGAAAAGGCAATCTGTTCGGCGGACCCGTAACGCTCCACATAGGCCTCCAGAATTGGATCCAGCACTTCGTAGGGAGGCAGTGAGTCCGTATCCTTCTGGTCCGGACGCAATTCCGCCGACGGCGGCTTCGTCAGCGTTGCCGTGGGAATCACCTCGCGCTCGCGGTTCACATAATGGCTCAACTGGTAGACGCGCGTCTTGAACACATCCCCAATCACCGCCAGCGCCCCAACCATGTCCCCGTACAACGTGCAGTAGCCAGTGGACATCTCCGACTTGTTCCCGGTCGTTAAGACCAGTGAAGAAAATTTATTCGATAAGGCCATCATCAGAACACCGCGAATCCGCGATTGCAGATTCTCTTCCGCCAATCCAGACGGTGATCCGGCAAACAACGGCTGAAGCGCTGTCATGGCCCGTTCAAAGATGTCGCGGATCGGCATCACCTCATAGTGGATGCCGAGATGCTCCGCCAGCGAACGGCTGTCATCCACCGAGCCCTGCGACGAATACTGGCTCGGCATGCCAATGCCCATCACGTTGTCCTTACCCAGCGCATCCACCGCAATGGCAGCAACCAGTGCGGAATCAATGCCTCCGCTCAGCGCCACCAGTGCCTTAGAAAAACCACATTTGCGCACGTAATCCCGCGTGCCCAGCACCAGCGCATCATACGTTGCAGCAATTTCCTCTTCTGCCGGGGCAACGTCGACAGGAACCGGGATGGAAGCTGCGGTGTCGACAATCATCAGATCTTCCGCAAAGGACCGCGCCTGCGCAATAACCTGGCCATCCGGCCCAATCACCATTGAACTGCCGTCAAAAATCAGGCTGTCATTGCCGCCGACCTGGTTCACCAGTGCCACCGTCGTCCGATAGCGTTGCGCCAGTGCCGACAGCATTTCGGCGCGTAACTGCCGCTTGCCCTGCCAGTACGGCGACGCTGAAATATTCACCAGCAACGGAGCGGCATCCGGCGCTCCCTGCATTAAAGATGCAATCGGATCCATCTGATAGCGGCGGCTGCGCCAGAACTCCTTGTCGTTCCAGGCATCCTCACAAATTGTGATGGCCAGTGGTTGTCCATCAAGAGAGAAGATCTGCTGGCCTGCAGCGGGCTCAAAGTAGCGCTGCTCATCAAAAACATCGTAGAACGGCAGCAGCATCTTGTGCTGTTCCATCAGAATGCGGCCGTGCGCCATCAACACGGCCGTGTTGTGCACGCGCTTGCCTTCGGCTTGTGGCGATGGAGTGACCGAACCGCACAAAACAGCAGCCGAAATCTCCTTCGTCGCCGTGGCAATCTCCAGCACGGAGCGCTGTGCCTGCAAGAGAAACGCATCTTTTTCCAGAAAGTCTGCCGGGGGATAACCGCAGACAGCAAGTTCAGGAAACAGAACCAGTTCTGCTCCCCGCCCTGCAGCCTCTTTGGCAAAGTCAATGATTTTCCGGGTATTGCCGCTGAAATCGCCAACGGTCGGATTGATCTGGGCCAGCGCTAGCTTCACATGTTCAGTTTAGCAAGCTGCCGCCTGTGGATGCGGCTGCCTGCCGATGACTCTGCTAACTTCCCGTTCCGCCCAGCACCACACCAAAGGTGCGGACAAGGATCTTCAGGTCGAGCCACAGTGTCCAGTTCTCGACATACGCCGTGTCCAGCGAAATATAACTGTCGAAGGAGGGGTCCTGACGCGCTTCCACCTGCCACAGACCCGTAATCCCCGGCAGCACGTCCAGCCGACGCAGATGCTTCAGGTCATACTGCTCCACTTCGCTGGCAATCGGAGGCCGCGGCCCCACCAGGCTCATATCCCCCAGCAGAACGTTGTAGAACTGCGGAAGCTCGTCCAGTGAGTATCTGCGCAGGATGGCACCCACCCGCGTAATGCGCGGATCGTTGACGATCTTGAAAAGAATGCCATCGCGCTCGTTCATGTGCTCCAGCTCTGCCTTCAATCGGTCAGCATTCTGCACCATCGTGCGGAACTTGAAGCAGTGGAAGGTGCGCCCCTTGCGGCCGATTCGCCTGGCCCGATAAAGCACCGGCCCGGGTGAATCCAGCCGGATGGCAACTGCAATCAGCAGCATCAGCGGAGAGAGCAACAGCAGCGCCAGCGACGAAAAAAGCAGATCGAGCGTCCGCTTGGCCATGTATGCCGCAATCGGAAACTCGCGCCGGTGCAGCGGGATCGTGGGAAACTGGCCAACATACTCTACCTGCGCACTCCACGCCAGACCGTCGTAAAGATCGGGAACCACGCGAATATCAATTCCGACGGATCTCGCCTCCTCCACCAGATTCATGACTGCATTCCGGTCGTAAGGTACAGACAGAAAAATCTCATCCACAAACAAAGCGCGCGCCACGGGAAGAATATTGCGAATATCGCCCACAATGTCACGGTCTTCCTGTCCCAACTCCTCCGGCGAGACCGCAATATAGCCCTTGAAGCGGAAGCCCAGATGGTTCATGGAATCCAAGTGGTGCCGCAGCGCCTGGCCTACTCGGCCGGAACCAACAATCAGGACATTTCGGGTATCAATCCCCTGCTCGTAGCGCTTGTACACCATCAGCCGCCAAACCGCGCGGCGGAAGCACAGCAACACGCATGTCAGCACAATCGTAACCGCAATCACAATACGGGAAACTACTTCCGCTCGCGAAAGATACAGCGCACCGCAAAGCAACAGCCCGGCAATCAGGCACGCCTGCACCGTCATGCGTTGCTCATGCAGGCCACTGCGATGCTGAATCGGGCTATAAATCCCGTAGGAGCGCGTCAGGAAAATCAGGCAAAATGCAAACCACCCCAGATACAAAGTCAGCACATTCGGCGCGGAATGAATTACATACGGTAAAGCTACCTGTTGGGCGTAGGGTGGAACGTCAATGCGCAACCGCAAAGCTATGATGGCAGCTACTGCCACCGTCAAAACATCTACAAATGCCCATGCAATGCCGGTGACCGATGGGCGAACAAAAAACTGTGACTCGATCCTGCTACCGAGTCTCATCCGGCGTACGCGCGCGCGCTTACCGGCTACTGTAGCTTCCTGCGTCAAATTTGGTGTCGCCATGCAATTCGAGCCTCCATATGGAACACTCCTTCAGCCAAGGCAATACACTGAAAGGAAACATCCCGGAGAAAACTTATCAATTAGGTTACTTTATGGTTACTTTTGTTTTCACTCAGAAGTAACTGTAGTCTTTCAACGACAGCGCTTTCCACAAGTTAAAACAGGCCCTCTTGCCTTCTGTATAGAACTGAAGCGCAAGCTGCAAACGGCAACCTTTTACTTTTCTGTGCTTTCGTTACCGTTAAGAATATCGCCTTAAGCCTGCAAATGCAACGGGAAACAATGCCTTCAAGTAATCAACACTGAGTTGTGGTTGATGGCCGTTTCAGCCTACCACTGCTCCGATGAAGAGATTTTGAATATCCCTACAAAATGCCGCTATTCTGCCGGGCTGATACTTTATAAATATGACTATTGTTCAGGCAGGTAATACGAGTTCATCCAATTCCAGAAACTGTTGCAAAACGGGTGCGGAACTGCGCTCCATTTCTTCCAGAGTTCCGAAGAAATGAACCTCCCCCTGGTGCAGAAACACAACTCTGTCCGCCAGCTTCCTTGCAAAACGCATATCGTGTGTGACAACAATACTGGTTAGACGCAGTTGCTGCTTCAGGCGTTGTATCAGGTCCCCTAATAAATGCGCCATCAGGGGGTCGACCATGGTCGTTGGCTCGTCATAGAGGATGGCTTCCGGCTGAGCCGCCAGGGCGCGTGCAATGGCAACGGAGCGCTTCATCCCAGTGGAAAGGTCCGAAGGTAATAGATTCTCCATGCCCGACACGCCCACCATTTTCAGCAGACCGCGAACCACCTGAAGTATCTGGTCCTCATGGAGATCCTGGCGCTCCCGCAGCGGAAAAGCCACATTCTCTCCTACCGTAATCGAATCGAACAAGGCCCCATTCTGGAAGACCATGGTGACCTTGCGCCGCAGGGCCTGAAGCTGCAACTCTGTGTATCCGCAGATGTTTTCCCCAGCCACCGTGATGACACCGGAATCGGCCTTGAGGAAGCCCATCAGGATCTGCAACGAAACTGACTTGCCGCCGCCGCTACGTCCCAGAATACAAAGGGTCTCTCCAGGATTCACGTAAAAGCTCACATCGTTCAGGACCCGGTTTTCCCCAAAGGCCTTATAAACATGCTCAAAAGCAATATAGGGGGCAACTGGCTGATCCGGCATCTTTTGAACTTCGCTGGCCATATCTCCACCTTACCCCATATTTTTGTAAAAAGAACGGGTTGACGTCCTACAGGGGGCCCTTCAGAAGTTCCGGATGCGCCTTTGTCATCTGTAGATCCTCAGGAGTATTCAAATTCAGGAACCACAGATGGCTGCCTGCCCGTTGCTCCACGGAAAGCGACTCCAGCCAATTCCCCTCCGCAGCAGGAGACAGTGACAACAGCAACGACTCCACTGGGCATCGCCGCTTGCGGGCAATTTGCTCTATCACGTTATCCAAAGCCACAGTGACTTTGCGCTCTCCCATTGCCAGCGCCTGCTGCATTCCCGGATGCAGATTGCGGTGGTACGCAGCACAGAGGGGATGCGCTGTCGCTTCTTCCTGCGAGATCACAGCCAGAGCGCCCGACGTCGACGCACGTTGTAATAGATGCTGGAGCCAGGCCAGCGGCACCAGCGGCGCATCTACCGGAAGAAAAAGATTCCACTCGAATGGGGTATATGCCAGCGCTGTTTCCAGCGCTCCCAGCGGTCCACAACCAGGATGCTTGTCCGGCAAACAAGGCGCGTAGGCGGCCAAATCCTGCCGATCGCCCAGAATCCAGACTTCCGTGCAAAGTAAGCGCAACTTCTCCACTGCATGTTGAATGAGCGGTTTGCCTGCCAGTTCCAGCAGTGCTTTGTCCTGCCCCATGCGCCGACTCCCGCCCCCGGCAAGAACAAATCCAGGCCCAAGTGCAGAAGCCAGCGTTGGCATATCGCGCTCTAAGAGCCTAACTTTTCCAGAAACAGGATGATGGACTCAATCCCACGGTAAAAGTTGGCAATATGAAATTTCTCATTCGGAGCGTGCAGATTGTCATCCGGCAGCCCGAAGCCCATCATCACGGTGGGAATCTTCAGATAGCGCTCAAAATCTCCAACAATCGGAATGGACCCGCCAGAACGGACAAACACTGTGTCTTTATGGAAGACCTCGTGCATGGCCTCCGTCGCAGCCCGGATAAATGGATTGTCGGTCCGCACCAGGATCGGCTCGCCGGAGTGGATCAGGCGCACATCCAGATCAACCCCCGGAGGACAGAGTGACAGAACATACTTCTGATACTGCGCGAAACTCTCCGCGGGATTCATGTCCGGCACCAGACGCAGCGAAACCTTGGCCGTTGCCTTTGCCGGAATCACGGTCTTCGCGCCAGCTCCGGTAAATCCGCCCGGCATTCCATGTACATCCAGCGTAGGCCGCGCCCAGGTGCGTTCCAGCACGGAATAGCCCGGCTCCCCAATCAGCACGCGTGAACCCACTTCCGTTGCGCGATAGTGTTCTTCATCAAAGGGCAAAGTACGCCATGCCCTGATCTCTGTCTGACTCGGAGGCGTTACCTTGTCATAAAAACCTGGAATCAGAATGCGGCCATTGATGTCCTTCAGCCGCGCGATAATCTGTGCCAGCGCCACAAACGGATTCGGCGCTGCGCCGCCATACATGCCGGAGTGCAGGTCCGTTTTTGCGCCGCGCGCTTCAATCTCGGTATAGATCATGCCGCGCAGGCCAACGCAGAGCGTCGGCAACTCCGGAGCAAACATCTCCGTGTCGGACACCAGTGCAAAATCCGCCTTCAGCTGTTCCGGATGCTCGCGCACAAAGCGTGCAATGCCCTCGCCGCCAACCTCTTCTTCGCCTTCCACAATCACACGCACATTCAATGGCAACCGGCCCTGATGCGCGTGCATCAGCGACTCCAGCGCTTTGACGTGCATGTACATCTGCCCTTTGTCGTCCACCGCGCCGCGGGCATACAAATTGCCGTTCCGCTCTTCGGGCTCAAACGGAGGCGACGTCCATTCGTCCAGCGGATCGGGCGGCTGCACATCGTAGTGTCCATAGCAAAGCGCCGTCGATTTGCCTTCTGCATGGAGCCAGTCGGCGTAGACCAGCGGATGCCCTTCCGTCTCGATCAGCCGCACATTCTCCATGCCAATGCGCCGCAGTTCATCCGCCACGAACCGGGCTGCATGGCGAACATCTTCCTGATGCTGCGGAAGCGTGGAAACCGATGGGATGCGAAGCAGGGATTTGAGTTCGTCCAGAAAGCGGGTCTGATGTTGACGGGCGAAATCGAGTGCTGCTGCGGACATGAAGAGTATTCTCCTGTGTAAATACACGACAGGCAAAAAGCTCAACGGTACTGGCTGACGTGAACATCTGAATTTCTTATCTGACCATATCGCACTGATGTGTGCAATTGCGGACATGTATAAAACTTTTTCTGCACCGCCGACCGGTCAATATCGGGGCACGCTGCGGTCGACCATGCACGACCACGCATCGATACCACCCGCCAGCGACTGCACCCGGTCGAAGCCCTGGTTGCGCAGCCAGACCGTCACGCTCATCGAACGCACACCATGATGGCACATCACCACAATATGCGCATCCGGATCCAGCTCCAGATTGGCGCGCGCCGGAATTTCGCCCATGGGGATATGCAGGCTGCCATCCAGACAGGCTGTTTCATGCTCCCACGATTCGCGCACATCCAGCAGTATGGGCCTCTCCTCAGCAGACCCATCCTGTCCGGTTTTCGACGCAAACTCCCGCGCTGTTATTTCATATTCCATATCGGCAGAGAATCTTCCTGCTTCATTCGGCTGTTGCCATTTTTCCGATCATTTCCACCCTGCACGCCAACTTCAGCTCAACGTTCGCCCCACTTCAGCTTGGAGCGCAATACATCAAAAAATCCATTGGGGCTCAGCCGCACCATGCGAACACAGTGGTGCGAACGCCGGCAGCGGATTTCATCGCCCAGGCGGAGTTGTACCACCTCCTGCCCATCCACCGTCAGGTACGTCTGGTCCGGAATGCCTTCCACATTCACCGCCACCTGCGCATCTCCATGCACCACGATGGGACGGATGGTCAGCAGATGCGGGCAGATGGGCGTGACCACCATGGCATTGACATCAGGAGCCAGAATCGGGCCATTGGCAGCCAGCGTGTATGCGGTGGATCCGGTAGGTGTTGCAACAATCACCCCATCGGCACGGAAGGTGGCCACCAGTTGGGAATCCAGGTGGACAGTAAAGTCGCCCATGCGGGCAATTGCGCCCTTGGAAATCACAACGTCATTGAGCGCCTCATATTCCTTGTGGACGACGCCATCCCGCCAGAGCTCTGCGTGCAACATGCTGCGCGCATCGACCGCACAGCGGCCCTGACACCACCCTTCCAGCGTGGAATACAAATCCGACAGCCGCACTTCCGTCAAAAATCCCAGCGAGCCCAGATTGACGCTCATGATAGGAATTTCGGTTTTAGCAAGGGCGCGGGCAGCAGCCAGTAAAGTGCCATCGCCGCCCAGCACTATTACCAGCTCCGGCTGGCGTGACGGCATTTCATGGCGCGGGACGACATCCAAGCTGCCGGTGTAGCTGCCACTGACAGGATCGAGGACCGGAGAAAAACCGTGGCCACGGAGCCAGAGAACCAGCCCGGGCAGCAGTCCTGCAAGGTCTGGACGTTGGGGCTTACTGATGATGGCTACCGGGCGCATGCAGCTCTAGTGTACCGAATACCGGAATCCAACGCCGCTTCTTCACAGGATTGTCCTGCTCAAGGTACGGAACTGCTCTCCGAAGGCCGGGAAAGGAGCGCGTCGAGGGAACTCGTTTCTATTACGGAACACGCCGGATTGGAAGGTTTGTATTTCACCGGCACCTTTTTCCCCTGGAGACACTGAACAAATCTGGAAGCATCTGGCTCTGCAGCAAAATCGCGGCAATATCTGCCTTCCCTGTACTGGTCGACAATGTAGCTGTAGACCAGCATCGCTTCAAATATCTGCGTGTTGGGAACTGACTCAACCGAACCATGGAGGATGGCAGCTTCCGTCTGCGGCCATTTCCTTGCGCTAGTTTCGCGCAGCACCGTGCTCCAGTGGCGCCACTGATAAATAATCCAGCCAAAGACCATCACGCCAATCAGGCGCAGATACAAAAGCACAGACGAACCAAGGTCAAAAATAGAGTGAAAGTTATGCATTGTCCAGGCGAATTACTATTTGCTCGATGGGGAGGAAGAACTCAGGAAGCAGGAGCGAAGAAGGAATTCGCGATTCCCTTCTGTACCTAAAATTGGAGAATCGAGTATGTCCACTTGATTCCCGTTCAGTATTTTTACCACAGCCTTTACACGCTCCACAGCAAATTTGTGCGACTCCGGGTCACGAACAATCCCGCCCTTACCCACATGCTCACGTCCGACTTCAAACTGGGGCTTCACCAGGATGACGCCCATCAACGACATTTCCGCGTGCCCCGCCCGCCGGTTAGCCTCCAGAATCGATTCTACGACCGGCGGCAAGACCAGCGTGGCAGAGATGAAGGACACGTCCATCGAAAAAAATCCAGTTGGTTGGACGGAGGTATACAGGGAAAGGTCATCAGCCTGCAAAAACCGTGCATTTTTCCGCTCCTGCAGGCTGACGCGCGGATCGTCCCGCAGCTTCTGGGCAATCTGCCCGTAACCGGTGTCGATGCACAGCACGCGAGCAGCGCCGTGCTGCAACATGCAGTCGGTAAACCCTCCAGTAGAGGTGCCAATGTCGATGCAACTCACGCCTTCCAGCGCAATCGACCAGTGCTGCAGCGCGTGCTCCAGTTTCAGCCCGCCGCGGCTCACATAACGCAGATCTTCACCCAGCAGGCGCAGATTGGCATCTTCGGCAACCGCGGTGCCCGGCTTGTCGACGCGCTGCTCATTCACCAGCATGCGCCCGGCCAGAATCAAGGACTGCGCACGCTCGCGCGAAGCTGCCAGACCACGTTCCACCACCAGTTTGTCGAGCCTGAGTTTCATTCCCTTCGTTCCCACTCCTCTTCGCAGAGTACAACGGATTGCAGGAAAGCCTGAACGCAGGAAGACTGCCAATGGACTTTTCTACTGGATGCCGTAGAATGGGCATTCGTCTATCAGCGGAAATAATTCTGCTCCGGCAACAGCCGGGCGGAGGTTTTGTGCAATCCGGCCAGACGCCAGGAACGTCCTTATGGTGAGGGAGAACAACGTACAACACACGCCGCGCTCTCCGCTTCCGCCTGCTTCTACAACCGAAGATGCGGCCCTGCTTACGCAGGTCAAGCTGGGAGATGAGCGGGCGATGGCGGACTTGTATGACCGCTATTCCCGTGTTGTGTATTCTGTGGCGCTCCGGGTACTGCGTGACCCTTCCGCTGCGGAGGACATATTGCAGGAAATTTTTATGCAGATTTGGCGCTCGCCGGACAGTTTTATCGAAACCCGTGGCAGTCTCGGAGGATGGCTCGCCGTAGTGGCCCGGAACCGCACGATTGATGCTCTGCGCCGCAGACGGCCGATGGACTCCACCAGCGACATTGATCTGGCATCCAGTTACAACCTGGCCGATGAGGCTGAGCGCCAGCGCATGATGGACAAGGCACGCGGCATCCTGCACACGCTGCCCACAGAGCAGCGCAAAACGCTGGAGATGGCCTTTTTTGATGGCCTGACCCACGCAGAGATTGCCGAAATGACGGGCAATCCGCTGGGCACCGTCAAAACACGCATCCGCAGCGCGCTTATTACGATCAGAAAGGCACTTCAGGCATGAGCGCGACCAGGCATATACAACACGAAGACCTGGCGCTGTATGCAATGCAGTTGCTGGACCAGGAAGAGCACCAGACGATGCAGGAGCATCTCGCGGAGTGTGCCGGATGCAGGCAGCAACTGGCGCAGGTCACAGGAGATCTGGCGACAGTTGCCCTGACGGCAGAGATGCACTCGCCCCCGGCATTGGCCAAAGAGCGGTTGATGAACCAGGTTGCACGCGAAAAGAAAGTGCTGCCCTATCGCAATCAGGCCAGTACGGTAGAGGCCCCTGCACCGCATGCTCCGGCAAGGCGCAGTCCGTTCGCGGCCGTGTTTCCCTATGTTGGCTGGGCGGCAGCGGCGGCGATGGTTTTCGTCACCTTCGGGGAGTACAACCAGAGCCTGCATCTGCGAAAAGAGCTCGACCAGCGGAACGGGCAACTGGTGCAGTTGACAGCCCAGGCAGATCGCGCGCAGCAGGTGCTCGATCTGCTCAGTGACCGCTCGGCAACCAAAGTGGCGCTCACCAAAACCGGTGCCCCGGAGCAGCCTACCGGCAGAGCCACCTATCTGCCGGAGCGGGGCGCGCTGATCTTTACCGCCAGCAACATGGAGCCACTGCCACCCTTCAAGACGTATGAGCTGTGGGTGATTCCGGCGGATGGGGGCAATCCCATCCCCGCCGGAACTTTTACGCCAGACACCAAAGGGGACGCCACTGTAGTGCTGCCAAAGATCCCGGTCGGAGTCTCCGCCAAGGCATTCGGGGTCACAATCGAAAATGCCGGCGGATCGCAGACACCCACCATGCCAATCATCATGTCCGGCAGTTAGACTGTGTTCTCAGCAGGACGCAAGAGGCCAGGCACTCTGCCTGGCCTCTTGCTGATACGGGACTACAGCTTTATTGCGAGGTGACACGCACCTGAACAGCTTTTCCCTGCAGGTTCACGGTAGAGGTCACCGAATCTGTCTGGGTGGAGATGATGGACATCGTCGAGCTGTCCGGCGCTGTGACATAAACCTTCCCGGTAGGCGTGCCGGAAATTGCCGCAATGAAGTTTGGGTGCCCAGTCACCGGGATGGTCTTGGTGACGGTGTTGGTGGTGAGGTTGATGACGCTCACCGTGCCATCACCCTGATTTGCGACATAGGCGCGTTGCGTTCCGTCTCTCGCCTGCAAGACGGCAACCGCTACAGGATCGCTTCCAACAGGGACAGTCGCAATCGTCTGGCCGAAGTTCACCGAATCCTGCGGATTGTTCGCATCGCAGTTGGGGTTGTCCGGCTGCGCCGTATTATTACAGAGCGCAACGTTAATGATGCTGACGCTATTGGAACCAGAATTGGCGACGACCAGCTCATTGCCCTGATTGTAAATATCTGCCCAGACCGGTGCCTGACCAACCGTGATTGCGGGATGTGTCGCGTCCAGCGCATTTGTCTCGCTGTTGATCACCGAAATGGTGTTGTCCCCTGAGTTCATGATGAAGGTGCGGAAGTCATCAGAAGACATCACGCCATACACCGGACTGTTGCCAACAGAAATCGGACCGTCGGGCGTATTATTACTGATTTCAATCGGAGTAACATTATTGGCGCCCTGGCTGATGGCATACACGCGCGGCGCGGAGTTGTTGCCAACGATATAAACCGGGCTCGATCCGACTGGCAGTTCCTGCTTCACCGAAGGAGGCAGACCCTGCATGGCCGCCACAGCCGTGCGTCCCGGCTCCGTCACATACAGGTTGGCGCCAACCACCTGAATACTGTTGGCATTGGCGTTGGGCAACAGAGTGCTGGTCAACACTTCATTGGAGAGCAGGGACGTGGAAATCGTAAAGCTGTTCAGCGTTCCGTCACTATTAATGACGTACCCGGTGGAACCGAAACCGCTCAAGGCGAGATATTTGGGGCCAACGCCGAGATTGGCATTGATCAGAACGCTGTCTCCGGAGAAATCGACAATTGTCAGCAGTCCCGGCTGATTATTCCCCGGATCTGAAACGACAACCGCATATTTCTGCGGCTGCGCAGCGGGTCCAACGGGGTTGATGGCGCTGACGACGGGGCGGTAAACGTCCCCACAGCCCAGCATGGTGATACCGAAAAAGGATACGGCTGTCAGCAGCGCTGCCCTGGAAATATCCTGCAACCTGCTCCCTGCTCTTTTCGCCACTCGTGAATACCTCACTGCAAACGGAAACTCGTTCCGATGAGATGCTTTCGTTGTGCTCAGGATTTGATTCTAAACTAAATACGCAACCATCTGCTCACAACCTGATGAAGATGACTCAGTATCCGCACCAGCATACGATTTCTCCCGGCCGGAGCCAATGGCAATCCGCCACTATGGTGGCGATCTGCATCCCGTTGCTGGCCGGTGGGCTGGCGTTTCATTCCATGCACTTCTGGACCTACCGGCAGCTTTCCACCCTTATCCTGCTCTACGGCGTCAGCCTTGGCTTTGCCCTGATTGTATGGCGGTTGCGGGCCGCCACGGCTGGCGCTGCCGCTACCGGCGGGCTGATCTGCGCGGGACTCCTATGGGGAACCGGACGCAGCGTGCTGCATTCGGCATTTCCGCCGCTGTTCACGCTTTTTCTGCTCACTTTTGCCGCCACCCGCCTGCAGCGGCGCGCCAAACAGGAGTTGGGTCTGGCGGAACCTTCCACAGGACGAACCGCCAGCCAGGTAGTGGCCAACCTGGGAGCGGCTGGGCTGATAGCTGTTCTGGCTCCGGGAACCGCACTCTGGCTGACCGTCTGTGTGGCTGCGCTGACAGAGGCCACGGCCGACACCGTTTCTTCGGAACTGGGACAGGTTTACGGCGGCCGACCCTTTCTGCTCACCAATTTTCGCCGGGTTCCTCCCGGTACAGATGGAGCGGTAAGCCTTGCAGGAACGCTGGCAGGAGTTGCCGGAGCGGCCATTCTGCTGCTGGTTGCTGCCTGGTCGTTGCCGCTGGCCTGGAGGGAAATCTGGATTGCCTTTGCCGGTGGAATTGCCGGCTTATTTGCAGACAGCCTGCTGGGCGCCACAGTGGAACGCCGCGGCTGGCTGGGCAATGATCTGGTGAACTTCTTTTCCACAATACTGGCCGCTTTGTTCGCAGCCGTTCTATATCGATCTTTCCAGTAACGCGCATCAATGCAGCCCGATCCGCCACAGGGTATAGCCGCCAATTTCATGCGCAATGCGGTTGAAGCTGTCCCAGGCGCTGATGTGCCCAAGTTCCGGGCGGGGAGAGGTGTAAACCGTCAGTCCTTGCGCGCGGCATAGTTGCTGGATGCGGAAGAGATGGGTCGCATCGCTGACCACAATCACGCTGCGCAGATGATTTTCGCGGGCAATCATGGCCAGCCGGGCCACAGATTCCTCTGTATCCTTGCTCTTGGTTTCCGCAATAATATCGTGGTCAGGCACGCCATTGGCCAGCAGATACGCTCGTCCCACTGCGCCCTCACTGCTTAAATTATTACGATTTGCGGAATCGACGCCCACGCCACCGCCCAGGGTAATGATGAGCGGAGCCAGGTTGTGTTCGTAGAGGTCGAGCGCATGATCCAGCCGCGCGTGCAGCACCGGTGAAGGCGTACCGTAATACTCCGCCGCGCCAAAGACTGCAATGGCATTGGCCGGTCTGGCCGCGTCATGGGCAGCAACCTGCTGAATCTGCGCATAAACCCAGTAGAACCAGCCGACAGCAGCCAGTAACAATGTTCCCAGCAAAATCCGCACAGGCCGGAAGGCCCGTCTTTGCCTGGGCAGATTGGTGTCAGCAAGAATCATTCCATCACCCGCCGTACAGGACTCCCTGGTATGACGTGGTTCAACGCTGTAACGTAAGAGCAATTTCGTGAGTCGAGATTGCGCCTTCGCGCAGAATCATCCAGGAGTCTTCCCCGCCGCTCAGGTCGACAATGGTGGTTGCGCTGCTGTGCGGCGTTGGTCCGCCATCGACAATCAGCGGAATACGGCCTCCCAGTTGCTCGCGGACACAGGCAGCATGAGTGCATTCCGGCAGTCCGCGCAAATTGGCGGAAGTCGCCGTAATGGGCAGCCCCAGCCGCGACACCACCGCGCGTGGAATGGCCGCATCGGGAACCCGCAGCGCGACATTGCCCGTATTGGCGGTGACCCGCAGCGGCAGCCGCGAACCAGCCTTGACGATGATCGTCAGCGGACCAGGCCAGAAGCGCTCTGCCAGCTTGTCGAAGTTGTGTCCGATGCCACGCGCCAGCTCATACGCCTGCGACATGTCCGCAATCAGCAGAGAAAGCGGCTTGTGCCGTGCCCGGGTCTTGATTTCATAAATCTGATCCACAGCGTGCAGATTCACCGGGTCGACAGCCAGTCCATAGAAGGTATCTGTCGGCATTCCAATTACCGTGCCGCTGCGCAGACAGCTTACAACATGGTCAACCAGCTCCGGCTCCGGTTCATCCGGATGCAAGCGCAGAATTTCAGCAGGCAAAGCATCTCCTTCGTACAAAGCGCGCCCCCAAGGATGGAGGTTGATAAAAAACTGCTACCGTTTCGGAACGTAGCACACTGCCTTCGCCATCGCAACCTCTGCGCAGCCGCACTCGGTTTTTCCGCTGCAAATCAGCGTAGAATCCAGTAGAAAGTTTTTAGAAAAAGCCATGCTCTCGTCCATGCTCCGCGTTACAAGCCGCCAGAACAGCCGCGTCAAACAGTTGCGCGCCGCCTTTGCGGACAACCTGCGTCTGAGCGATGGACTGGTGGCCCTGGAAGGCACGCATCTGATTACGGAAGCGCTGCGCAGCGGGCTGCAACTGGATGCCATCTTTGTGCGCGAAGGCCGTGAAGCGCTGTTGCCAGACTCGCGGCTCCATCCATACACACCCACGTTTCTGATGGAGAAGAACCTTTTTGACAGCGCAGTCGCCACGGAATCACCCCAGGGAATCGCGGCGCTGCTGCGCGTGCCGGAGGCTTCCATGGAAACATTGCTGCAAGCCACCGCGCCACAACTGGTTCTGATTGCCGCCGGTTTACAGGACCCCGGCAATCTGGGCACGCTCCTTCGTTCGGCCGAGGCCTTTGCCGCCAGTGGTGTGCTTTGTCTGCCCGGCACAGTGGGCACCTGGAATCAGAAAACCATCCGCGCTTCGGCTGGCTCTGTGCTGCGCATGACTGCTGTCCGTTCCAGATCGCAGGAAGATGTGCTTCTGTTGCGCAAGGCCGGCATACAGATTTTTGCCGCGGTTGCCGACCGTGGCCTGCCGTTGCATACAGTGGACCTGACGGCTCCCTGCGCTTTGTTGATTGGCAATGAAGGCGCTGGCCTTTCTGCGGAACAGCTCACACTGGCCGATACGCGCATCACGATTCCCTGCCCGGGACCGGTGGAATCACTGAATGCCGCGGTTGCCGGATCGCTGCTGTTGTATGAAGCCACACGGCAACGGCAGGCAAAGAGTGGCCACGCATGAATCTCTTTGATACTTCCCCAACGCCGCATTCCGGCTCGCTGAAAACAGCTCCTTTGGCAGAGCGGATGCGGCCACGCACGCTGGACGAATATGCTGGGCAGGAGCATCTGCTGGGCGCTGGCAAGCCTCTGCGTCTGCAGATTGAGAACGATGACGCGGCCTCGATGATCTTCTGGGGGCCGCCAGGCGTTGGCAAAACAACGCTGGCCAAGATTATTGCTCAGGTGACTCACGCCAGTTTTGTCGAATTTTCCGCAGTGCTTTCCGGCATCAAGGAAATCAAGCAGGTAATGGTGGAGGCGGAAAAAGCTGCGCAGTTTGGCTCGCGCACCATCCTGTTCATCGACGAAATTCATCGCTTCAACAAGGCACAGCAGGATGCGTTTCTGCCATACGTGGAGCGCGGAACCATCCGGTTGATTGGCGCGACCACGGAGAACCCTTCTTTTGAGCTGAATGCCGCGCTGCTTTCGCGCTGTCGCGTATATACGCTGCAGGCGCTCACAGAAGAGCAGATCATTGCGCTGCTGCAGCGCGCCCTGGCAGACCACGAGCGCGGGCTGGGCTCATTGCAACTCACCACGGACGATGCGTCCCTGGCAACCATTGCCGCCTACTCCAGTGGCGACGCCCGTTCCGCTTACAACGCTCTGGAGGTTGCGGCAAAACTGGCCATCGGCCGCCAGCAAACGCATCTGACCAAAGAGCTGGCCGCGGATGCGCTGCAACGCCGTGTGCTGCTGTATGACAAATCCGGCGAGCAGCATTACGATCTGATTTCTGCCCTGCATAAATCCGTACGCAACAGCGACGTGGATGCAGCGCTCTATTGGCTGGGCCGCATGCTGGCCGCCGGAGAAGATCCGATGTATGTGGCGCGCCGCGTGGTGCGCATGGCGGTGGAAGACATTGGGCTGGCGGCACCGGAGGCATTAAACCTGTGCCTTTCCGCGCGCGAGGCACTGCACTTTCTGGGGCCTCCGGAAGGCGATCTGGCGCTGGCGCAGGCAGTGGCGTATCTGGCGCTGGCCCCGAAATCAAATGCTGTTTACACCGCTTACGGGGCCGTGCAGCAGGACATTGAACGCACCGCTGCCGAGCCTGTCCCGTTGCATCTGCGCAATGCGCCCACGCGCCTGATGAAAGAACTCGACTACGGCAAAGGCTACCAGTACGCACACGACGTGGAGGGCCATGTGGCCGACATGGAGTGCCTGCCGCCCAGCCTGCGTGGCCGCCGCTACTACCAGCCCACCAGCGAAGGGCGGGAAAAGCTGCTGGCCCAGCGCATGCACCAGATTGCACAGATCCGCCAAAACAAACGCAAAGGCTGAGCCACAGCCTGTCTACTCATTCACGTACTTCACCGAGCAACCGTAGGGCCGCGTCACCGGGTCGGCAACCGCCTTACCTTCCATCGCAGCGGTGAGTGCGGAGTCTACATAGTTGTTGGATATTTCGATGTCCGACTCATCGGCGGTTGGATGATCGTCGATTGCACCCCTGTAGATCAAACTGCCCTGCGGATCGATCACATACATCTCTGGCGTGGCCTTTGCTGCATACAGACGGCCCAGCGTCCCTTTAGGGTCCAGCAGCGCCGCAGTCGGCACAGCATGCACCTTTTTCAGATACGCATTCTCTTCTGTGGCGGTCACGTGTCCCTGCTTGCCCGGCGCAGAGGAGATCACAGTGAACCAGACGACCCCCCTGGCCGTCCACTTCTTCTGCAGAGCCTGCATATTACCGCTGTTGTAGTGCTTTTCCGTATAAGGACAACCATTGTTGTGCCACTCCAGCACGACATATTTACCGCGATAGGTGTCCAGTGAGTGCTGCACGCCGTTGGAGTCAGTCGCGGTAAAGCCGGGAGCCGTTTCACCGGGTCTCAGCGCAAAGGCCGATACGGTAAACAGCAATGAGAGGAGCAGACAACTGCGAACAAGAAAGTTGCGAAGCATGGAAATCTCCTTTCCAACGTTCACTTTCATCGTTCCCGAAAAATCTCAACTCAGGGTGTGACCTGCTGCGCAGCCAGCGCCTTGTCCAGGGCCGCCAGCACAATGCCACGCGTCAGCGCTTCCGGCAGCACATCTGGCTGCGATTGTACGCCCGGCGGAAAGATCACGTATGTGGGAACGCCGCTGCGCCCCAGCGCCGTCAACTCCTGTGTAATCTGCGCATCGTACTGCGTCCAGTCAGCTCGCAGAAGCTGCACATCCCCATCGCGCAGGCGCTGCTGCACTTCCGGTGAATTCAGCACCAGACGCTCATTCACCTGACAACTGAGACACCATGCCGCAGTAAAGTCCACGAACACGGGCCTGCCCGTGGCGCGCGCCTGCTGCAATGCCTGCGTAGAATACGGCTGCCATTGCAGCATCGTGTCCTTACTATGCGTCAGCGGAATCGCCAGGGCCAGCGCGGCAATCAGCACAGCGATAGCAGCGCTGAAGAACCGTCCGGGCCAGCGGTGCAACAACCAGCCCGCAATCGCCAGCACCAGGAAGCCCAGCAGCAGCCGGAAGGTGGCATCCACTCCAGCCGTTCCGCCGGAAAACAGTCTTCCATAAACCCACACCAGCCAGATTGCCGTAGCAAAGAGTGGAACTGAAGTGAGTTGCTTCAGCGTCTCCATCCATGCTCCGGGGCGCGGCAAAAGCCGTGTCCACGCAGGATGCAGCGTGAGCGCCAGATAAGGCAGGGCCAGCCCCAGCGCCAACGCGGTGAAGATTGCCAACGTGACCACGGCCGATTGGGAAAGCGCAAATCCGATGGCGGCTCCCATAAATGGGGCCGTGCATGGCGTTGCCACCACGGTTGCCAGCACGCCGGTAAAAAAGCTGCCCGCATATCCCTTCTTCTGCGCCAGCGTGCCTCCGGCACTGGTCAGCGAAAGGCCAATATCAAAGAAGCCCGCCATGGACAGTGCAAAGAAGAACAGGAACGAAGCCAGCACTGCGATAAACGTTGGCGACTGCAACTGAAAACCCCAGCCAAACTGGCTTCCTCCGGCGCGCAGCACCAGCAGCACCGCCACAATCGCCCAGA
Organism: Edaphobacter aggregans; assembly: GCA_022736715.1. Classification (GTDB taxonomy): domain Bacteria; phylum Acidobacteriota; class Terriglobia; order Terriglobales; family Acidobacteriaceae; genus DZDJ01. The sequence continues at coordinate 83,245 of DZDJ01000001.1, read as the reverse complement.
AGGAGACCAGAATACCCAGGGTGTAGACCAGTCCATGGGCGCGCTGATGCCGGTGCTCCTCCTGCGAGCCATGCAGCAGCGAAAGGCCTTTCAGAAACAGTACGGGAAAAACGCACGGCATCAGGTTCAGGATGATGCCCCCAAGAAATGCCAGCCCGATGGCGGCAAAGATGGTGGGCTGCGCGGCGTAAGTGGCGACCGGCAATGGCCCCCCCACGGGCGCTTCAATGACATACGCTGTCCCATCGGTGAGCTTGATGACTCCCCGCAACTCCGCTGGATTTTTCATCAGCGTGTCGTCTTTTTTCAACCGAATACGAATGCCGCGAAGCAGAGGCTGCACGGGCTGAGGCGCGGCATTGGCAATCTGCCCCGAATCCAGCGGATAAAACTCCGCGTTCTTCTCATGCTGGCCATCCAGCAGAGTAATGGCAAAGCCGTCTGCCGTAGTGTTGATGGTGACCCTGGCGTTGGGCGGCAGTTGCGTCGGCAACACAGCCAGTCGGCGGAAGATGTCGCGCGTCAGCGGATTGTCGACCGACTTCTTCGCAACCGTGCCCAGAATCATGCCCAGATGCGCCCGCCCCGGAATGCAGACCTCGCGGCAGACCAGCCAGCTTACCTCGGCAGTGAAGTCCAGTTGCCTGCCCACGGGAACTGTGGGCGCAATGTGCAGCGTGACGGGGAACAGGACCTCATTTTCGTAGCCAAAATCCATCAGCGGCCCCAGCGGCAAACGCTGCGGTGCAGGAAACTGCATAGCATCGGCGGTTACACCCGCAGGCAGTTGCCACTTAATGGAGGGCGGCTCGCCAGAGTCCCCGGCATTTACCCAGTACACATGCCAGCCATTTTCCAGCCGAAAATACAGGCCAGCGTAGATTGGCCCGCCCGGAACCGCCGCCAGTTCGCCGGAAACCAACTCCACCGAAAGGTGCGGAGCTTTGACCGGCCCCGGAACACCGGCACCCACGGTTGGAATCTCCGCCAGGGCCGTGGCGATGCTGAACAGAGCTGCAAAGAGAAAAACTAGCTGGCGCAAACGTGGCATGAATGTTCCTTGCTGGATTGGATTCTGTCCGCGCGAAAAAAGATACAGCAATGATAAAGCAGATGTCCCCTACTCTGCCTTCCGCTCCCATTGCAGTCGACTGCTTTCCACCGCAATGCAGTGGTCCATGACGACCTTGACCCCGGCTGCCTCCGCCCGTGCCGCCGCTTCCTCATGAATAACGCCCAGTTGCAGCCAAAGGTACGGAATGCCCAGCTCGATGACCTCATCCACAATTGGGGGAACATGCTCCGATGCACGAAAAACATTGACGAGGTCCGGCTTTACCGGCAAATCCTTCAGCGAGCTGTAGCTCTTCTCGCCGAGCACACTCTCAATCGCAGGGTTCACCGGCAGAATGCGGTAGCCGAGCGACTGCATCCGCTCCGCAACCCCGTAGCTGGAGCGCGCCGGATTATTCGACAACCCGACAACAGCAATTATTCTGGCCCTGGTCAGTATTTCGTGGATCACTTCCGGCTCATTCATCGCTTCCCTACTCCTCCAGGTCGTCGGCTGCCATCGCCGCGGGAATCCCACCCTCGCGCCGCATCTTCAGAAAGCCGCGGATAAACGGACCGATGCCACCGTCCAGCACACGATCCACATCGCCCACTTCAACGCGCGTCCTCAGGTCCTTGGCCATGCGATACGGCTGCAGCACATACGAGCGAATCTGCGAGCCAAAGTTGATTTCCAGCTTGGAGTCCTCAATCTTTCTGGTCGCCGCCTTCTTTTTCTCCAGCTCATATTCATACAGCCGCGAACGCAGCATCTTCATCGCCTTGTCGCGGTTCTTGTGTTGCGAGCGCTCGTTCTGGCAACCGGCTACGATGCCGGTCGGAAGATGCGTAATACGCACGGCAGAGTCCGTCGTATTGACGTGCTGGCCGCCCTTGCCGCCGGAGCGGTACGTGTCAATGCGCAACTCGTCTGGCTTGATGTCGATCTCAATCGAGTCATCGATTTCCGGCGATACGAACACGCTGGCAAAGGAGGTATGCCGGCGCTTGGCCTGGTCGAATGGCGAAATGCGCACCAGCCGGTGCACCCCGATTTCGCCCGTCAGCAGGCCGTAAGCGTATTCTCCTGAAACGGTGAACGTGGCCGACTTGATGCCAGCCTCTTCGCCGTCCTGAATTTCGTTGATCTCCGACTTGAACCCCTGCCGCTCTGCCCAGCGCAGGTACATGCGCATCAGCATTTCGGCCCAGTCCTGCGATTCCGTTCCGCCAGCGCCCGGATGCACGGTGACAATCGCATTCAGCGGGTCGGTTTCCTCCGACAGCATGGTGCGCTCTTCCAGCTTTTCCGCATGGTCGCTCAGCGCGGGAATCTCGCGGGCAAGCTCCTCTTCCACCTGCTCGCCTTCGCGCGCCAGTTCAAAGTAGGCCTCAATGTCGCCGGAGCGGCGCGCCAGTTCCTCGTCATCCGCCAGCAGAGTTTCCAGACGTTTGCGCTCGCGCATCAACGGCTGTGATTTTGCCGGATCGGCCCAGATGGCGGGATCGGCAACTTTTTCTTCAATGGAGGCGAGTTCCCGCTTCAGCCGGGGAGCGTCAAAGATACCCCCGCAGGTCGCGGACTTTATCGCGCACAGGAGCGTAGGCGAATTCTAGATCACTCAACATAGCGTCGGTGTAGACCTGTCTTCTTACTGGATTTCAGCGCAACCACTGCCGCGCTCTTCTGATTCTAACGGAATTGGCGCGTGCACAAAGCGAAAGGTCTGCGCAGCGGCCAACAGCACAAACAACAGGAGCAGGACTGTACAGAAATAGGCAAATACATCGCCATGGCGCGTGTAGAAGGTCAAATCACTCTCATACGCAAAGCGCACGGCAATGGCAGTGCGCACATGCCGTGGAGCCGCATACTCCACACGGCCATTGGGATCAATGCTGGCGGTAATTCCGGTATTAGTGGAGCGCAGCAGCCAGCGATGATTCTCAATCGCCCGCATGCGCGCCATGTTCAGGTGCTGCCAGGGAGCGCTGGTGTCGCCATACCATCCATCGTTCGACACATTCACCAGCACCCGCGCCCCTTCCTTCACAAACTGGCGCACTTCGTCGGCAAAAATTGACTCGTAGCAGATGAAAACGCCATAGATGTGGCCATTGGTGCGAAAAACGATGCGGTGCGTACCATGGTCAAAGTCGCCCGCCTCCTGCGTGAGGTTCTTCGCAAAGAAAAAGAGGTCCTGATACGGCACGTACTCGCCAAAAGGCACCAGGTGCATCTTGTCGTAGCGCCCGGCAAAATCCCCTTGCGGCGTCACAAAGACTGCCGAATTATATAAGCGGTATCCACGCGGCGAGGTGCGGTCAAAATCCACACCCAGGCAGTCCACAATCAACGCGGCATGCGTCTGCTGGGCCAGCAGAGACAGGCTGCGGCGAAAAACAGCGTCGTTGTCCTGGAATGGCGCCGGGGCCTCTGGCCATACGATGAGATCAAAATGACCGGGCAATTGCGGCCGCACCAGCGGGGTGCTCTTGCCGGGCAGACCAAGGTAAACCGGTCCGGTTGGATGCGCACTCAATGGCGCAAAGCTGGCCAGCATCTGCCCGGCAGACATCTGCGGGCCGGTATTTTCCTCCCCAACAGCCAGATTTTCCTGCAACAAAGATGCGGATGCCGTTGTTGGAGCCACTGGAGGCCTTTTCAAAACACCCGACTGCAAAAGAACGGCACAGACCGTTCCAACAACCAGCGCATGCCAGCGCAGACGATACTGCCGCAGCAGGAAGGCCGCCGCCAGGCAGGCATTCACCGCCAGAATCACAAAGCTGATGCCATAGACCCCGGTCCACGGAGCCAGCCGGGTAAGCACATGGTTGTCCACCTGCGAGATGCCCATCTGGTCCCAGGGAAAGCTGGTGATGCGTGCCCTCGCCAGCTCCACGGCAACCCATGCGAATGGCGCAGCCAGCAACGCACCAGCCATTCCATATTTCGATTTCCGAAATACGCCGATCAGTCCGCCAAAAAGTGCGTGGTACAGCCCCAGATACAAACAGAACAGGACCAAAATGCCAATTGCGACTGGCTTGGCAAGGCCGCCGTAGAGGTACATGGTCTGGTAAATCCAGTAACAGTTGCCGGCATACCAGACGATGCCACTGACATAGCCCAAAATGGCAGCTTGCAGTACGCTAAGCTCTTTTCCTGCTTTATCTTGCGAGAGCAACGCAAACAACAGCGGCACCACTGCAACCCAGCAGACGCTGGTGCGCCAGAGCGGAGTTGGCCCGGCTATGGGGAAAGGTAATATCTGCAAAAGCCCGGAACAGAGGGCGAAGAACCATAACCGCAACGGAATCTGCCGCATAAGCCGGAGTCTATCACTCCGGAATGGATGCTTAAAAATTTTGCTGGCTTTCTGCGGGGTTCAATTTACAATCGGGTCGTTATGGATTTTTTAATGCACGCTTCTGTGCGGATCGTCAGTTCGCTCTTCTTCATAGGCCTTGCCGGTTCTGCAATCGTAGTTGTCGTGAGTTTTATTGAGGATTTGTTTGAGCTTTTCGGCAGAGGAGAAAACTGAAGCTCAACTCCAAAGCAATTTCACTCAGAAAAACACTGCGTATTTTCTCTTGCGTAACGGCATCTGCCACAGTCGCATGTTACAGAACATCGGGCCACTATCATCAGTAAAGGCAATGCAGCTTATTCAGAAGACCTAAATGGCGTCAAAACAGACCATGTCCCTTCCGCAATCGAACCGGGTTCGCCTTATAGTGGCCTCCTCGGTAATGCTCACCTTCATTTCCTTCTGGCGTGCCGCAGCCATTGTGCTCAACGACCTTGGCTCGTCGGCTTTCTATGCCGGAGGCATTGCTGAAGAGGCCATCGGAAAATCCGCACCCTGGTTCATTCTGGGCGTAATGCTGTTTTCCTTCGCCGTCCGTGCCGTTTATGTCGAAAGCTGTTCGATGTTTACACGGGGTGGGGTTTACCGCATCGTAAAAGAGGCCCTGGGCGGTACCTTTGCCAAACTGAGCGTCTCAGCCCTGATGTTTGACTACATCCTGACGGGGCCCATTTCCGGTGTCTCGGCAGGGCAATACGTTGTCGGGTTGCTGAATGAGCTTTTCCGCATTGGTGCACGGCACCATGTGCTCAGCCCGCAATTCGCCAACATCCAGTTCCCCGTCGATGGCGCCTCCGCCATCATTGCGGTAGCAATCACGGTCTATTTCTGGTGGCAGAACACCAAGGGCATTGAGGAATCAAGCGACAAGGCCCTGAAGGTGATGAAGATTACCACCGTCATGGTGGTAATCCTGCTGATCTGGGGCTTTTATTCCGTCTGGCACATTGGCGCGCATCTGCCTCCGCTGCCGATCCCTTCCAATCTCAAGTTCAATCCCGATGCACTGGGCTTTCTGAAGCACAGCCCGATTGCCGCCAGCTTTGGCTTGTTTGGCATCATCATGGCCTTTGGGCAATCGGTGCTGGCCATGAGCGGCGAAGAGTCCCTTGCGCAGGTCAACCGCGAAATTGAGCATCCGAAGCTGAAGAACCTGAAGCGCGCGGCCATTGTCATCGCCATATACAGCTTCATTTTTACCGGGGTCGGTTCCCTGCTGGCAGTGATGCTGATTCCGGATGCGGTTCGCATTCCGGTGTACCGGGACAACCTGATCGCCGGCATGGCCATGTACATGGTTGGCCCCCTTGCATTGCGCATCGCATTCCGCATCTTTGTCGTGATTGTCGGCTTTCTGATCCTCTCCGGCGCCGTCAACACAGCGATTGTCGGCTCCACCGGCGTGCTGATGCGTGTTGCCGAAGACGGTGTGCTTTCCGACTGGTTCCGCAAGCCGCAACGCAGATTCGGCACCAGCTATCGCATCGTCAATCTCGTCACAGGCATGCAGCTCTTTACCATCATTGCCACGCGCGGCGATGTGATCGTGCTCGGTGAAGCCTATGCCTTTGGCGTCATCTGGAGCTTCACCTTCAACTCGCTGGCCATGCTGGTGTTGCGCTGGAAATATCATGGAGAACGCGGCTGGAAGGTCCCGTTTAACATCCGCATTGGAAAGACGGAGATCCCGCTTGGGGTACTGTCCGTATTCCTGGTGCTGCTGACCACGGCGATTGTCAATCTCTTTACCAAATCTGTCGCCACCGTCAGTGGCGTCCTTTTTGCCGCCGCCTTCTTTGTTATTTTCAGCATCTCGGAGCGCGACAACAAACGCCGCCATGACGCTGCAGCGCGCCAGATGAAGGAACACTTTCAGCTGGAACACCAGGACAACGTTGGCCGCGAGGCACTGGAAATCAATCCTGGGTGCGTTCTGGTCACCGTGCGGGACTATAACTCTCCATTCGCCCTGAAGTGGGCCCTGGCACGGACCAACACCACAGAACAGGATATTGTGGTTCTGGCTGCGCGAATGATGGGCGTTGGCGGACCGGAATATCTCAACGCATCGGAACAACTTTTCAGCGAGCACGAGCAGATGCTCTTCACCAAGGCCGTCTCTGTGGCGGAGAGCTTTGGAAAACATATTTCCCTGCTGGTCGTTCCGGCGGGAGACATTTTTGCGGCACTGGTGCAAACGGCGAATTCGCTGGAAGCTGCGGCCGTTGTCTCCGGCCTGTCAACAAAACTAACCGCACAGGAGCAGGCCTACCATGTTGGCCAGGCCTGGGAAGCATTGCCGGAACCGAAGCGGCAGTTCACCTTCTATGTCGTCAAACCGGATGGCGAGGCCTTGAGCTTCCATATCGGCCCGCATGCACCGTCAATCCACGCTGATGATGTGCAACTGGTGCACCGTATCTGGCTGAACATGCGCCGCGATCCGGACATGCAGAACCTGCATCACAGCGATGTAGTTACTTATGCACTTACACGGCTGGCAACGGACTATGCACAGGACAAGGACGCAACACTCAGCGGGCTAAAGCAGTCCCTGGAGGAGTTGCATCAATCGCATGGTCTTGGGTCCTCCCGTTACGATCGGCTGACATTTGAGAATGCAGGCCCCGGTTATTCCATTCCGGCACCGGCACCGGCGCAGGAAAAGAAGAAGGAAAAGGAAGAATAGTTACGGCACAAAATAACTGGCAATAAAAATGACCAGAAAGCGGTTGTTCAAAATGGTGGCTCGATAATCGATAAAAGAATTGCACCTGTGCCCATGAAACAGGTATGGTAAAAGAATGCCTGTTTCGATGGCATCAACACAAGTCCTACACTCTGCAGGATGTTTCTACCCGTCAGGACGGTGTTATTTATGGGGGTACTTGTGCAAGTTAGCCGTATTATTGCTGAGATTGATGCTCAGATTGCAAAGTTACAGCAGGCGCGCGAATTGCTGGCAGGCGTTGAAAGTGTTGCCGTAAAGACTGCTCCGGGAAAGAGCCAGAGCAAGAAGCCCACGCCGAACGCCGGCAAGCGGAAGCTGACTCCGGAAGGCCGCAAGCGCATTGCTGAAGCGATGAAACGCCGGTGGGAGGAACACCGCAAAAAGAAGACTGGAAAACCTTCCTCTGCCAGGTAACTCAGTGTACTCAGTCCGGCAGTTATTTTTACTGCCGGGCCATGGTACTCGCAGTCCATTCAACTTGGGACGGCTGTCAGTAATAATGCCCCCCTGAAGCTCCCATTCAGCGGGTGACGATCACTTCTCGAACGTTATCTTTCGCCAAAAAGAATTTATAGCTGCTGAACGCGGCAAATAAGCGTTCAATATTGCGGTTATTGTAGACACGTAATACAGCGTGGCTCCCACACTGCTGCATCTGCACAGTCGCTTCCTCTGTCAGGTGATAGCGGCAATAGGTGCACTCCGGCCCGGTCTCCCGCGTATGGAAAAACCCCAGCAGCAATGCGTTTGGAGCGGTCACTTCATGCAGGCGCGCCACTACGGGGGTAATCAGGGGGTCCGGAAGGAAATCCAGAGCGTCCCATAACAAAACAGCATCGAAGGCGCGACCGGCAAAGTTCATATTTTCTGCAATGAACCCGTCCACATTGAAAGCTGCGGGTTCGTCTTCCCTCTGGGCCGCCAGCCACTGCGGCCGTGCTGCTTCTTCCACTAGGTCCGCCATGTAGATGCTGTGGCCAAGATTGGTCAGATAATTGATGTTATTCGGTGACGTGGGCCCAATGTCCAGCACGCGCAGGTTGGGTTGTTCCTTGAAATACCGCAACATGCTTCCCCATCCGCTGGAGTGCCTCGGAATGCGGGGCCCAACGGCGGTACGTGATGGAACAGACTTTGAATCAGCAGCATCCCCACCAAAAAGGCCACGCAGCACTTTTGTCGTTCTCCCTCACTCTGGAATCTTCCCGTGTTATCCGGGATTGGCAGCGGTAAACAGTGGAGCGGGTCCTTCTTCCTGCATCTGGAGCTGTGCCCCGTGCTCCGGCTGCGGCAGATTTCCCGCAGCTTCCTCAGCATGGAGTGCTGCCGGAGTCATCAGCTCTATTCGCCCGGACATTACGGCGCTTTCCTCCATCGATAGCCGGACAGAAACAATATCGCCGGCCACCTGGGAGGTTTGCCGCAACTCCACTTTGCCACTGGCCTTGATGTTGCCATTCATGCTGCCTTGCACAATCACGTCCCGGGCCACAACATCGGCCAGAAAACGCGCATTTGGGCCGATGGTCAGGCGATTTTCCGGCAAGGTAATTGTGCCCTCTATCGTGCCGTCCATGTAAAGGTCTTCCTTGCCGCTCAATTCACCACGAATGCAAATGGACTTGCCAATGACAGTGCTTGCGCCTTCTCCTGGTTTCATCGCAGGTATACTCCTTGGGGCCAATCCGTGTACCTTCTACTGTATCAGTGCAGCTTGCCCGAACTATACCCAAACTGAGAGTCTGCTGCAAACAGGAAAACTTTCCACACACAAAACACGTCTATGAGAGCAACAGCAACAATCGGCAATCCGCAGCAACTATACATGGTGCACGCAAATTAAGAATGAACTCCACCCGCAACACGGCCTCGTTCTCTGCCTTCTTTCCTGCCCGCCCACGCGGCTGGCAACTGGCGCTGCTGCTTGCAATTATGCTGCGGCCGTTTTGCGCGGCCCTGGCGCAGGCCGTTCCCACAGAAAATGCGCCCGCAAAACGATGGGCTGAGCGCGCAACCCAACATCAACTGAAAATCCAGGCTGGCGACGGGCGATATGCGCTGTACAAGCTGCACAAGATCGACAATAAGGGCAATACCACCAAGCTGGTTCTGGAGACCCCCGACGGCACCTTGAGCCGCCTGCTGGCCATCAACGGTCAGCCGCTCGCTGCCGATCAGAACCGGGCCGAATCGGTGCGCCTGCAGCAACTGCCGCAGGACACGAAGGGCCGCGCCAAACATCGCAGGCGGGAACAGCAGGACAACGAGCACGCCTCGCAGCTCATCCAGCTCATTCCTGGCGCATTCCTGTGGAGCTACGCCCCGGAACAGAGTTTGTCCGGCTATCCGCACAAAGTCGTCGTGCTGGATTTTCAACCTGCGCCCGGCTTCGATGCTCCCATGAGAGAAGCTATTATTTATCGCTCGCTGGCGGGGCGCGTATGGATCGATGCAGGCTCCGGATGCGTCGTTCGTCTGGAGGCGCGCCTGTTTCAGGATGTCAATTTTGGCTGGGGCCTGCTTGCCCGCATTTACAAAGGCGGCAGCGTGGCAGTGGAACAGACCGATATTGGCCAGCAGCACTGGGAACTAAATTATTTTGAAATGCATGTCTCTGGAAAAGCTCTGCTCTTCAAATCACTCAACTACAACATCCAAATGAAGGCCAGTGATTTCGAACTTCTTCCACATGCGCCAAAACTTGCAGAAGGCATCCAGCTTTTGCAGCAGGCCGCAGGCAGCTTTTCCATCAAGTAACAAAAGTTGTTACTTATGAAACCAACTCCATAGCGCGAATTGTTTCCTGGCGCACCGTCAGCTTTTCCACCAGATCTGCCTTGACCTCGTACCCTCGGCCCGGCGCCGTGGGTACGATAATTTCTCCAGCGGCGGAGACTTCCACCGCTGGCTCAATGATGTCCTCGTGCCAATAGCGGCGGGAAGCAGAAACATCTCCCGGAAGGCTGAAGTTCGGCAGCGAAGACAACGCGATATTGTGAGAACGGCCGATTCCTGTCTCCAGCATGCCGCCGCACCACACAGGAATGCCCCGCTCAGCCGCCGCATTGTGCACATGAATTGCTTCACTGAAGCCACCAACACGGCCCACCTTGATGTTGATGATGCGGCAGGACTCCATATCGATCGCGGCCAGCGCGTCCCGACGATTACGGATCGACTCATCCAGGCAGATGGCCGTATCCAGACGCTTCTGCAGCATGGAGTGGAAGTAAAAATCGTCGTACCAGAGCGGCTGTTCGATCATCAACAGATTGAACTGATCAAATGCAGAGAGATGATCAAAATCCTTGATGCGATAGGCGGAGTTCGCATCGCAGCTCAGCACAACATCCGGCCAGCGTTTGCGCACCTGCTCCAGCATCTGCACATCCCAGCCTGGCTTGCATTTCAGCTTGATGCGCTGGTAACCCGCTGCAATTTCTTCCTCAATCTTTTCCAACTGCTCTTCCATGGAAGGCTGAATGCCAATCGAAACTCCGCAGGGAATCACGTCGCGCGTTCCGCCCAGCAGGTCGGCCAAAGCCACATTTTTTGCCTGCGCTTCCAGGTCCCAAACCGCATTTTCCAACGCAGCTTTCGCCATGCGATGTCCACGTACCTGGCGAAAAATCTCCGGACACTTACCGGCGTGCTCCACATCCGCCGCTGCCAATGTCGGCCCCAGCTCTGCTGTAATCATCTGCCAGGCGGTGTCAATTGTTTCTTCGCTGAAATACGGATGTTCCCCTGCAACACATTCGCCCCAGCCGGTGAGCCCCTCTGCTTTTAACTCCACCAGCAGAATGCGGCGGCTGGTGGTACGGCCAAAGCTGGTCTCAAATGGATGCACGAGTGGCAGATGTATCTCGCGCAGTTGAATGGCTTCAATCTTCATGGAGTTGTGTCCCCGCTGGTTCCGTTGTGGATGGCTCCGGTTATTCTCGATGGGCAGCAGTAGTGTACTCGGGAACCAGGGAAAAGGCTAGTAAAACCAGTTTTCATCCCATTTACCTAATTGAAAAATTCCGTTGCCATCCGTATCTCGCTGAAAACCAATCACCGCTAACCCTTCTGAGAAATACCGTTCAAAAAGAGCGCGGTCCGCTGCCTGAACGGCCAACGCACGCGGCCGACCAGCATCGGACTGCTTCCATTCATAGATGCCGCCCGGAACTATGATGGTCGCAGTATTTGTATCATTTGCAGTTACATTTTCTGTGACATTATTTATTACAGTCTGCTCAGGAGCTTTATCGTCCAATTTTTCGCAGACACGCCGTGAGCGCAGCCACCACTCTGCATGCAGACGGTCGGTCGGCAGACCGCCCTGCAATGGAGAGCTGGAGGTGCCGTAAAAATCCGGTGTGTAGCGGCGCACAATCGCACCGAGTTTTTCAATATTCAGATACGCATTTTTAATTTCCAGCGGATCAAAGGTCCACTCAATCAGGTCGATCCCACGATGCAGCGCCTCTTCCCGCTGCGATAATTTGAGCCGACGCCCCAGACCATAGTTACGATACTCCGGCAGCACGGCCAGCATGTGTGAATGCAGATACGCATGGCCGTTGCGATGGCCGGGCAAGGACATGGCAAATCCCACCATGCGGCCGCCCTCGAATGCTCCGAAAATCTGCCCGCCAATTTTGTGCGCCACCAGGAAGACACGCCGCGGAATGATGTCGCCATCCGAATATCCCCACACAGCCAGTTGCAGATCTACGCAGCGGTCAAACTCCTGCAATTCGGTGCAGCGGCGAATCTGAATGGAATCCGTCTTCATACCTTTTGCCCTTCGGTCCCTTTTGCCGCAGCCCACAACTCTTCCAGTTCTTCGGCAGAGTGCCCACTCAGCGGCCTGCCGCCCTTATGCCGCGCTGCGGCTTCCATATGTGCAAACCGGCCCCGAAACTTCGCGTTCGTTTTTCTCAAGGCCGATTCCGGATCCAGCTTCAGGTGCCGCGCCAGATTCATTGCAGTAAACAGCAGATCGCCGAGTTCCGCTTCCATCTTTTCGTGAGACTGCTGCGCAACTGCCTCCTGCAACTCGGCAGACTCTTCTTCCAGCTTGGCAAAAAGCCCGTCGGCCTCCGGCCAGTCAAACCCAATCTTCGCAGCACGAGAGCCCAGCTTGCCCGCCTCCAGCATGGCAGGCATAGTGCGCGGAATTTCGTCCAGCAATCCGGCAGCAGCTTTACTTCCCTGCTGCTCTGCTTTGACCTGCTTTTCCTGTTGCTTGATCGCCTCCCAGTTGCGCAACACTGCATCAGAGCCCGTTGCCTCCACATCGCCAAAAACATGCGGATGCCGACGAATCAGTTTGCTGTTCAGATTGGCAACCACTTCGGCAATCGTAAAATGTTCTTCGTCCGCGGCCATCTGCGCGTAGAAAAGGACCTGCAGCAGCAGGTCCCCCAGTTCCTCTTGCAGGTCCGGCCAATGACGGCGCTCGATGGCGTCAAAGACCTCATAGGTCTCTTCCAGCGTGTAGCGTTTGATAGTGTCGAAGGTCTGCTCGCGGTCCCACGGGCAACCTCCAGGAGCACGCAAGCGGGCCATGATGCGCACCGCCTCGGCAAATTGCGCAGCAGCTTCGGTACCGATGGCGGTGCTAACGGGACTTGATTCTTCCGGCATGACTCCACTTTACCGCAGCGCCCGGCGAATATCGTTACGATCGGTGCCAAGACGGGCGGATGGCCGTATACTGCATCCGATGATTTTTTCCGTCTTTTTTACTTTCTTTGCCTTTCTGGTGGGGCTGGCCTTTGGCAGCTTTCTGAATGTCTGCATTGTGCGGCTTCCACAGGATGAATCCGTCATACGGCCGCGCTCCCGGTGCCCCAATTGCCAGACGCCACTGCGAACGCGGGACAATGTCCCACTACTTAGCTGGCTGCTGCTGCGTGGCCGCTGCCGTAGCTGTCGGTGGCAGATTCCGTTGCACTATCCCCTGGTCGAGCTGGCAACGGGCGTGCTTTTTGCGGTCTGCTTTTTGCATTTTGGGACAGGCGTTCACACACTCCAGGCCATGACGCTCAGCTTCCTGCTACTGGGCCTGATGGTGATGGACTGGCAAACCGGCTTGTTACCGGACGACCTTACGCTGGGTGGCATTTTTGTTGGAATTCTGCTCTATATTTTGTCTGTCTATGCACTGCCGGAACCACGCGGACAGCTGATTCTGACTGCCCCGGAAATGGCGATTGTAATCCGACTGCTCGCCATTGCGGGAGCTGCTCTGCTACCACTGGCCGTACGGTGGATTTACCGGAAAATTCGCAAGCGCGAAGGCCTTGGCCTGGGCGACGTAAAAATGCTGGCGATGATCGCCGCATTCCTTGGCTTCCGGCAAACCATGCTGACCCTATTTCTGGCCATCGTTGCCGGAGCAATGTATGCTCTTCTACTGCTCCGGAAAAATCATATGGTTACAGCGGAGGAACCATCCCCCTGGTCAGCAACCTTGCCATTTGGGGTGTTTCTGGGGCTTGCAGGTCTTTATTCTCTATTTTTTGGAGAATCAACCATAAGCTTGTATATGAGATTTTTTCGTTAATAGATTGATATATAACGTATTTCCCCGCGCAGAAATGCAATCTGCTTCAAATGGTGCCGCCCATGCACCAGGTGAAATTTTCTCCACTGGTCAACGCTCATTGGCCCCAGTATCCCATGCGTTGCGCATGGGCCGGAACCCGGCTTGCTGGCGGCAAGGCACAGGAACTGCTCCATTTCCCGCAGCCTGCGGTCTGTTTCAGAGGTAAGCTGTTCGCCATTCATTGGCGTCATCACCAATTTCTGCGGCCAAACAGCTTCCGGTGCAGAAATCCCTTTGGGCAGCAGCTCCCATCCCAGCACAAACTTCTGGATCATCTTTTCTCTCAGTGTCAGTGGGCGGCTGGGGGCGCTTCCTTTAGCAATGCGCGAGGCTAAAAGCTGCGAAGTGCTCTCGTAGGTCAATAACAGGTGCTGCACAATGTGTTGAATACTCCAGGCCTGCGGACGCCGCCGCGGATGCACCTGCGTCATCTGCGCGTCCAGGCCATACAGCGCAACCTTGATCTCATCCTGTAACGTGCTGAGCTTTGAATCGAGCGGCCACGCAGGCACTGACTGCGCAATCATCCGTCACAACCTCCGGCATCATCCCTGCAAAGGCGAACTTTACTCGTTCTTCGCCAGCAAAAGCAAGTCTTCCCTTATCAGGAACCTATGCTTCCATTCAGTCGACCTGACCTGGTCTTCCGTCTTACTTCCTGGATGCAGAATCGGTCTGAGAGGTTTTCTCTGCTAACTTTTTCAATGCCTTGCGAGCATCCTTCGCTTTTGGGCCTTCGGGCTCCAGCTTCAGATATTCGGTGTAATGCTTGATTGCGTCGTCGTTCTGGCCAAACTGCTCCTCCAACTGTGCCAGCCCATACTGCGCTCTGGCATCATCTGGCATGTAGTGGATGGCATCCTTATAGCGCATGTACGCGCCCATGTAGTTGCCATTTTTGTAGTAGAAATCGGCCACTTCGATGTCATCCGCAGCGCGGTAAGGGTTGCGGTCGTCTCCATTGCTCCCCATGTCCTTCAATACCAGGGTGGAGCTGCCCGACGGCGCAGCATCACTGCCGGAAGAGCTGGAACTGGAGGAATTGCTGGAACTGGAGCCAGCAGTGTCCACATTGCCCGAAGCACCCGCCGCACCATTGGCCTGGTGCGTAGCCTCCGCTGCTGCCTTGCGGGAGAGCGCTTCCGGAAATGCAAACCTGTCCTGTGGATTTTCGTCCTTCTTCTTGTCCGAAGCAGTGGCGGATTTGCCGCCAGCGCCGCTGTCCGCCTTTGCCGGAGGCCTCGTTTTCGGAGCAGGCGCATTGGGCGCATCCGTTGACTTCGCCGAATCGGAAGAGCCACTCGATGGGGCTGAACTCTGGGCCATGCCAGAGAGCGGGCACAGTAAAACTGCCATAAGGAGCGTTGCCGGATGAAACCCCAGGGGAGAACGATGATTCATGAAAATATCCTACGCCGGAAAGCTCTTTTCGCCAGGGGAGGGCCAGTTTCCCATGCAAAATAGACGCAGGAGGCGGGCAAAAGGCTGTTTCCGCAGAATTCTATGACAGAGTCTCATCCGTTTAACCGCTTTCATTGCTATACTCACGCAAAAAGCCCTCGCTTTTCAGTCAACAAACAGGACAACCTGATACATATTTATGGGACTTATCATTCGCTCCTCCGCTATCCATGCCGCAGGCTGCTATACCACCCAACCCATCCGCAAAGGCACGCGCGTTGTCGAATATGACGGCCCGCGCATTCCCAAGGATGTGGCGGATGTGCGCTACGAAAACCGTGTGGTCACCTATCTTTTTGGCATTGACGGCACCGGAGATGTCATTGATGGCTTCGGCATTGCCATGTTCATCAACCACTCCTGCGACCCCAACTGTGAAACGGAAAATATAGACGGCCGCATCTTTGTGACCGCCATCCGCAACATTGCCGCCAATGAGGAACTTACCTACGAGTACAACCTGTACGACAGCGACGAGGAGGACTGCCCCTGCTTCTGCGGAGCCCCTATCTGCCGCGGCACCATGTTCAGCGACGAGGAGGTGGAGCGGCGCGCCCGGCTGGCCAAACGCAGGTCGGCGGCCGATCTGCGTAAACGCGCAGCGCGGAATGGACATTCCGCCTGACGGCCATTACCGGAATTGCCGCAGGTATTCAACAGGCCGGGCAGGCCAGCGGGCGGTGGCAGGCGGTACAATCATGCTTTCGGCACTCGTTGCCGCAATTGAGATAGACCGATGGCATATCAGGTACTTGCACGGAAATACCGCCCCCAGCGATTCTCGGATGTCGCCGGACAGGATCACGTCACCCGCACGCTGATGAATGCGCTCAGCCAGAGCCGCATTGCGCATGGGTACATCTTCAGCGGGCATCGCGGCATCGGCAAAACCACTATTGCCCGCATTCTGGCCATGGCGCTCAACTGCCATCTGCAGATCGGCTCTGCCGAACGCCCCACCGCCGAGCCGTGCAGCGCCTGCGTATCCTGTACAGAGATTCGCGCCGGAAATGCCGTCGATGTGATTGAAATTGACGCCGCCACGAACCGCGGCATCGACGAAATCCGCGAGCTGCGCGATGCGGCCCGTTACCGGCCGGCCCGCGACCGCTACAAAATTTACATCCTCGACGAAGCCCATCAGATTACCGATGCCGCATTCAATGCCCTGCTGAAGACGCTCGAAGAGCCGCCCGACCACGTGGTCTTTATGATGGCGACGACCCAGCCGGAGGACTTTCCGCAGACGATCCGCTCGCGCTGCCAGCACTTCAGCTTTCATGCGGTCAAACTGGATGACATTCTGGGTGAGCTGCGCGGCATTGCCGAGCGGGAAGACATTCTGGCCGATGATGCGGCTCTGTCTCTGCTGGCAGAGGCCGGTGATGGTTCCATGCGCGATGCGCTTTCCATCATGGACCAGGCCATTGCCAGTGCGCCGGTGCGGGATGGCAAGGCCGTGCTGGATGTGACCCAGATCCTCGACCTGATGGGCACCGTCCCCAATGTGGTGTTTGAGCAGATGCTGGAGGCCGTCAGCGCCAACCAGACCGATGTGGTGCTGACGGAGGCCAATCGGCTGCTGGATGCCGGCAACAGCCCGGCCCAGCTGGCGCGGCAGATGGTGCGCTATCTGCGCAATTGCCTGATTGCAAAAATTGCCAGAATTACGCCGGAAAACGATACGACCGGGCTGTTACAGATTTCTCCGGATGAACGGAAGCGCGCGGCCCGCTCTGCCCAGCTCTTTGCAGAAGAAGACCTGGCGCGCTTTTTGCAGGTGATGCTGCGCACCTTTGACGAGCTGGGCTATCGACAGGAACAGCGCTTCCACTTTGAGCTGGGGCTGGTCAAGCTGGTGCATCTGCAACGCCTGCTTCCGGTGGAGGAATTGCTGAGTCAGGTTCCGCTGCCAGCGGGCAGCCGTCCTGCAACTGCGCCAGCTCGCAGTGCTACTACGCCACGGCCGACCCCGGCAACAGCCGCGCCCGTAACACCAGGAACGCCTGCACCAGCATCCGCGTCTCCGGCGTATTCTCCATTTGAAGCGGACCGGGAACGCAAGATCACCGGCGGCTACAGCGGCAGCAATGGCCCGGTGGCGGGCATCGTTGCAGAGCCCGGAACGGAAACCACCAACGGTGCGCTGGCATTGGCGGCTGTTGCAGAAGTGCCGCCCAAACCGGTGCCCATTCCGGAACTGATACTGCAACCGGTGCCGGAACCGGTTGCCATCACCGGTGCAGAGCTGGAGTCGGCCGCTGTCGCTCCTGAAGC
>DZDJ01000001.1:45194-65648 GCA_022736715.1 Edaphobacter aggregans | reverse complement strand
AACCGGTTGCCATCACCGGTGCAGAGCTGGAGTCGGCCGCTGTCGCTCCTGAAGCGGCGGCAACAATGCCAGAGCCAGAGGCAATTACAGCCGCCCCCGTCAGTGTTGAAGCTGGGACAGACGCTGAAGCGTTGCAGAATGCTGTTTGCGATGCGCTGGCAGCCAAGGGCCAGCAATCCATCTCTGACCAGTTGAGCGAATCCACCTGGACGATTGAGAACGGCCAGGTTCTGGTACAGACGCCGATGACAAAAACGCTGATCGGGCTGCTCTTCAATGCCGAAGCGGAAAAGATTGCCAAAGAGGCCCTGCGGACCCACAACACCGGCATGCTGAAGTTGACACTGTTGCCCGGCGACGCGGCCGTCAAGAAAGCCAAAAAGGCCCGCCCGGCGCGGACCGGCAGCGTGCAGGCCAAAGCGATGGATCATCCGCTGGTACAGCAGGCGCAATCGCTCTTCCATGCTGAGATTCGCAATGTAACTGACCTGCGCAAGAACGATTAGACTCTGCCTGCAACCGCGGCGAATGGGATTTTAGAAAAGGTAACAATCATATGGATTTTGGAAAACTGCAATCGATGATGACGCAGGCGCGTCAGATGAAAGAAGAGATGGACCGCAAGCTGGCCGAAACTATCGTGGAAGCCTCCTCTGGCGGCGGCATGGTGAACGTGACCATGAATGGCCAGAAGCAACTTCTTCGACTGAAGATTGATCCCTCGGTGGTTTCCGGCAGCTCCCCTTTGCAGGAGTTGGAGATGATTGAGGACCTGGTGACCGCAGCCATCAACGAAGCAGGGCGCAAGGCCGATGAAGCCAGCAAAAGCGCCATGCAAAACATGATGGGCGGAATGATGGGTGGCTTGAACATCCCGGGACTGTTCTAAGCATCTTTTTTGAGCCGGAAATATGAGGTAGGCGCGTGTCACGATTTGCAGAACCCATGGCGCGGCTGATCGAGGAGTTGCGCAAGCTGCCGGGGATTGGCAGCAAAAGCGCCCAGCGGCTGGCCTTTCACATTCTGCGCAGCAGCGATACAGACGCAGCAGCGCTCTCGAAAGCCATTCATGAGCTTAAGGCGCATCTGCGGCTATGCAGCATCTGCAACAACATCACGGACGTGGATCCGTGCCTGTACTGCTCCAATGCTGCGCGCAACCAACGGCTGGTGTGCGTGGTGGAAGAGCCGACCAACATTTCCACCATTGAAAAGACGCGCAATTACAACGGCGTCTACCATGTGCTGCATGGCACGCTTTCTCCGCTGAATGGCATTGGGCCGGAGCATCTGCGCATTGGAAACCTGGTCACGCGCATTCAAGGCAGCGATGTGGAGGAAGTGATCCTGGCCACTTCCCCCACGACGGAAGGCGAGGCGACAGCCGGATATCTGGCAGAGCAACTGCGGCTGGTCAACCGCAACCTGCAAGGCCCGGTGCGCATCAGCCGCATTGCCACCGGCATTCCGGCTGGCAGCGACATTGAATATGCCGATGAAGTAACGATGACCCGTGCGCTGGAAGGCCGGCGGGAACTTTAAAGCAAAGGCAGAGTTGCTGTATGGTGTACGCTTTTTGCAGGCAGTGCCTGGCCGCCACTCCCTGCTGGTCGCCTCGGCTCAAGATCCGCGGCTTCGACTTACACCATCTCTGCTTTTGCTTTGGTCGTCCTGAAAAATTGTGTCGGCCCTGTGCCAGTCCTTTAAGCAGTGGACAACTGCACAGCCCGGCTCAGCCGCGCAGTTTTGCCAGAAGATCGGTCGGGTGGACAGGCTTGGCCAGAATTTCAAACTCGTGTCCCTGCGCACGGGCCTCCTCCAACAGGTCGGCCGTGGCCGCTTGGCCGGAAAAGAGCAGGATTTTACAATTAGGCAACATGGTGCGAATCTGAATCGCAGATTCAATCCCGGTGATGCCGGTCATGATCACGTCGCTGATGAGCATGTCGGGCTGGAATGTCTCCGCCATTTCCACAGCCTTTTCTCCGCTATAAACAGCACGCGCATCGAAGCCGCTCTGGTTTAGGATAATGGTAAGCGTATTCGCAATCACATGCTCATCGTCAGCGACGAGCACACGGGATTTTGTCTTCTGGCTTTCAATTGTGTCTGTCATGCTCTCCTGACCACTTCGCTGTTGGATGCGTCAAACATACCAGGTGGCTGTCTGGCACAGTTCCATTCTCATGGTTTTCTTGCATTGCATCAATAATGATACGCTGACGGCAACCGCAGCATTCACCGAAACACAATACAGTGTCAATAAACTAACTGTTCCAAAGAATTAGAGCCTATGCAGACAGCTATTATTCGCGCCGAGCGCGTAGAAAAATACTATGCTCAGCCCAGCGAGAACCGCATCCAGGTCATCTCGCCCACAGACCTGTCGATTGTTCCGGGAGAAATCGTTGCACTGCTGGGCCCGTCCGGGTCCGGCAAGTCTACACTACTGCGAATGCTCACCGGGCTTTCCACCCCCAGCGCCGGTCAGGTGTACTGGCATGAGCAGCCGATTGCGCAGGCCAAGGTGAATGTTTCCATCGTCTTCCAGAGCTTTGCCCTGTTCCCCTGGCTGACGGTGCTGGAAAACGTGGAAGCGCCGCTGAAGGCCCGTGGAATGGAACCCGAAGAACGCCGGAAGCACAGCATGAAGATGCTGGACACGGTCGGTCTGGACGGCTTCCAGGCGGCCTATCCCAAGGAACTTTCCGGCGGTATGCGTCAGCGGGTCGGCTTTGCCCGCGCACTGGTGGTGCAGCCGGAAGTTCTCTTCATGGACGAGCCGTTCTCTGCCCTGGATGTGCTGACGGCGGAGAACCTGCGCAGCGAATTGCTGGAGCTTTGGCACAAGAAAACAATCCCGACGCAGGCCATCTTCCTCGTGACACACAACATTGAAGAGGCGGTGCTGCTGGCCGACCGTATTATCGTGCTGGGGCGTAATCCGGGCCACGTGCGGACAGATTTTAAAGTTGGTCTGGCTCATCCACGCGACCGTAAAACGGCGGCCTTCACCCAACTGGTGGACTACATCTACAAAGTGCTGACCCAGCCGGAAGCCAAGCCGGGTGATGTTCCGGTGGCGGCCAGCGGCAAGCGCATCCGCGACCAGCGGTTGATGCACTACCAGATGCTGCCGCATGCCCGCCCCGGCGGGATTGCCGGTCTGCTCGAAATTCTGCTCGACCACGGCGGCAAGGACGATGTTTACCACCTGGCCGACGACCTGGCTTTTGAAATCGACGACCTGCTGCCAATTGTGGATGCAGCGCAACTGCTCGGATTCCTGAAGGTGATGGAAGGTGACGCGGAAATTACGCCTTCCGGTGCGGAGTTTGCCAACTCGGAAATTCTGAAGCAGAAGGAGCTCTTTCGCAAGGCAGCTACAGAGAATGTCCTGCTGCTGCGGCAGATTGTCCGCGCACTGGAGGCCAAGAGCGACCACACTGTGCAGGAAGAGTTTTTCCATGACATGCTGGACGAGCAGTTTAGCGAGGACGAGACCCTGCGCCAGTTGGAAACGGCCATCAACTGGGGCCGCTATGCGGAATTGTTTGACTTTGATGCCTCCCGCCGCCGCTTCATTGAGGCCGAAAAAACGTTGGAGGCCAACTTTGAGGCGGAGCCGGCCGAATGAAGAACTGGTACGGAAGTGAGCGGTTCACGCTCAAACGACCGACGCTTGCCCGTAGCCTGGTGCTGCGGCGGACGTGGCCGTTTCTTCTTGATCTGGCCGTTGCCGCCATGGGGCTGGCAGCCTTCTACGGTGTTCTGCTGATTGCGCACTACTGGTTCAGCCGGCAGGAACCGGCAGTTGAGATTTCGCTGTCTCCACAAAGTTTACCGCTGTACGCTTTCTACTCCGTCGTCCGCATCGGACTGGCCTATCTGTTCAGCCTTGTCTTTGCCATTGGATATGGCTATGTCGCAGCCTACAACAAACGGTTTGAAGCGCTGATGATTGCAGCGCTGGACATTCTGCAGTCCATTCCCGTGCTGAGCTTTTTGCCGGGCGTGATGCTGGCCATGGTGGCGTTGCTGCCAACGCGGCAGCTTGGCATTGAACTTGGCGCGATTGTGCTTATTTTTACCGGCCAGGTGTGGAACATGGCCTTCAGCTTCTACAGTTCGCTGAAGAGCATTCCGCGCGAACTGCGCGAGGCCTCGGCGATTTATCAGTTCTCTCCCTGGCAGCGCTTCTGGCAACTGGAGTTGCCATATGGAGCCATTGGGCTGGTGTGGAACTCGATGGTCTCCGTCGCGGGCGGCTGGTACTTCCTGATGGTCTGCGAGATGTTTGTGCTCGGCAGCCGCGATTTTCGCCTGCCCGGGCTGGGTTCTTACCTGCAAACGGCGGCCAATGCCGGTAACGTATCCGCGATGACCTACGGCATCCTGACCATCATCGCCATCATTGTCGCCACGGACCAACTGGTGTGGCGGCCGGTGATTGCATGGAGCGACAAGTTCAAGTTTGAACAGGTTGAAAGCCTGGACCGCGTGGACTCGCCAATCCTGCACCTCTTCCAGCATTCCTCAGCGTTGCAATCTTTGCGCCGCAATACCATTGTCCCGCTCAGCGAACGTGTCTATCAAAATATTGCCCAGCACCGGGAACAGCAACGCATCCACATCAGCGTAGAAAAACATGCAACACCAACGGTCTGGGTAAAAATCGCAATTCTGCTGGCCGTCGTTGTGATGGTGCTCTTCTCTGCAGGACACGCACTGATGCTGCTGCAGGAAATCGACAACCATGAGATTCTGCTTATCCTAAAAGGTGCTCTTGCCACCTTTCTGCGCGTGAATGCGTCTCTGCTGATTGCCACTGCCTGGACGGTTCCTGTCGGCGTGGCGATCGGCTTCAACCCCAAGCTGGCGCGCATTGCGCAACCACTGGCCCAGATTGCTGCCTCCGTTCCAGCAACTGCCCTCTTCCCTGTTCTTTTGATTGCGTTGGTGCAGATGGGCGGTGGGCTGGGAGTTGGCTCGATTGCGCTGATGCTGCTGGGAACGCAATGGTACATCCTGTTCAATGTGATTGCCGGGGCAATGGCCATTCCATCAGACCTGCGCGAAGTAGCGGAACTCTTCCATTTCACCACCCTACAGAAATGGAAGACCGTAATTCTGCCCGGCATCTTTCCGTTTCTGGTCACGGGTCTGGTGACCGCCTCTGGCGGAGCGTGGAATGCCAGCATCATTGCCGAGTATTTCCGCCTGAAGGACCACACCATGCAAACGCTCGGACTGGGCGCACAGATCAGCGCAGCTTCTGACCACGGGCAATTTCATGTGCTGCTGCTGGCAACGATTGTGATGGCATTGATGGTGGTCACTATCAACCGCCTGGTGTGGCGGCCACTCTATCGGCTTGCGGAGGCACGATACAAGCTGGAAGGCTGAGTTGCGATTGTGTGTGGAAAAGGCAGCACCCAGGTAACGGGTACATCGCGCCGCCGGACTGGAACAGTAATGATTGCGGCCATCCAGACAAGGCATTTTGCTTCCATGGATATGCAGGATGGCTTTTTCTTGAGGAAAACACCATTTGAGGGCATCACGTTCCCCCTACAGCACTGGAAAACCGCTCCAGGCGCAGTGCAGGCTGCGGGGCCCCTGTTGCCTGGCGCCTGAACACATTCGAGGCAGCCAGTTCCTGCGAAGCTGTTCTCCGCATCCATGAAATGATTTCTCCCGATGGCAACAGTGCAACCACCTTGCAGAAAACACACCAAAAGTGCCGCAGCATCTATGGAGTGCTGCAAGGCCAATGCTAAGATGGTTTTCTCAGCACATCATCACCCAACCAGGAGACGCATCCTTTATGACGGGGACGGCAACACATCCTATTCCGGTCGGGCTCATTGGATTTGGTCTGGCCGGACGTATTTTTCATGCTCCGTTTATCACCACCGTGCCCGGCCTTCGCCTCGCAGCTATCGTACAGCGTACGGGCAACTGCGCCGCGGAAGCATATCCTGAATCCACGACAGGAGTGCGCATTCTGCGCAGCGTGGATGCACTGCTTGCGGACGAAACAGTCCGCCTTGTTGTCGTCGGCACGCCCAATCCAACACATTTTGAACTGGCAAAGCAGTGCCTGATGGCGGGCAAAGATGTAGTCATCGATAAGCCCTTCACTACAACCTCCGCAGAAGCTCAGGAACTGCTCTCTCTTGCAAAAGCCAACGGGCGCCTGCTCGCCCCCTTTCATAATCGGCGCTGGGATGGCGACTTTTTGACGGTGCAGCAGATTCTTGCCATGGGGAAACTCGGACGGGTCACAACCTACGAATCCCACTTTGACCGCTACCGGCCAGTCCCCCGTGCCGGGACATGGAAAGAGTCTGGCGAATTGGGCAATGGTCTCCTTTTTGATCTGGGCCCGCATCTTGCCGACCAGGCGCTGGCGCTTTTTGGATCTCCGGAGGCCATCACGGCAGACATTCGCTGTGACCGCGACCATTCCGAAATTGAAGACGCGTTTGACATCACGCTGCATTACCCACGCATGCGCGCCATTCTGCGGTCTACGATGATCGCCGCCAGCCCGGCACCGCGGTTTACACTGCACGGAACGCATGGCAGCTATGTGAAGCATGGTCTTGACCCGCAGGAGCCAACTCTCATTGCCGGCCAGCGGCCTGTGGATGACTCCTGGCTCCGCGAAGAAGAATCTGCATGGGGAACACTCACACTTGCACCGGACAACCATACCCCGGAGCATCTTACGCATCAGAAAATTCCTACCGTCCGTGGCGACTATCGCGGCTACTATGCCAATCTACGGGATGCACTGCGTGGCACATCACAACTCGCGGTAACTCCCCAGGATGCGTACCGCGTGATCCGCCTGCTGGAGCTGGCACGCGAAAGCAGCCAAAAGCGCTCCACGTTGCCGTGCACAATCGGCGCCGCCTGAAGCAGAAGCACAGATAGTGTAAGACGAAGCCGCAGGCCCTGAGCCGGCGCGGCCAAAGGCGTACTCCATTCAGTAACTCTGCTTTTGTCTTAAGGAATTCCTGAAAATCTCCGGGTTATGAAGTGACCGGGCTGTGAATCAGGAGCTTGTGCAGAGATTCCTTAATTCTGCTTCGACAATTCATCTTTCGCCGCCAGATCTTTGTAGTTCATCTCGTCCGGCTTTCCCGGCGCAGTTATGTCGATCGCAATCTGCGCCGTGCGCAGCCCCGGCGAATATGCTGAAACCACAGCCCTTCCACTGCGGTCCGTTGCCTGAAATGCCACGCGCGTCTTGCCGTCGATCGCATTCCAGGTCAGCAGCTTCGCATCATGCCCCAGCCAGCTTTGCTCGCGCAGGCGTCCCGGCCCATACGAAGTAAACGTAACTGCTGGATGCGCTCCCGGCACCACCACGCCATTGGCGTCCGTCACCAGCGCCGTAATATACGCAAGACTGTCCGGATCGCCCGACCTCAGTGCATATGTATCGCTCCGCAACACAATTTTAAACGCAGGCCCCGCCGTCCGCACTACATCGCTGATCTCATGGCCGCCCGATCTGGCCACCGCTTTCAACGTGCCCGGCTCATATGGCACCTGCCAGGTACGCGGAGGATGCTGCAATCCTGAACCAGACAGGTCCTTCTTCACTCCCAGCGATTTGCCATTCAGAAACAACTCCACCGCCTCCTGGTTGCTCAACACGGTAACGGTCCGCGGCCTCCCCTCTTCGCCCGGCCACGTCCAATGGCCCACAATGTGCACCATTGACTGCTTCGCCCACTGGCTCTGGTAGAAGTAATACACCTCTTTCGGAATTCTCCAGATGTCCGTCATCCCAAAAGAGACAATGTGCGGAATCACAGGATCATACGTCTCTCCGTCATAGTCGAACTCGTTCCAGATGCAGCCGCCGGCCATCCAGGGCCGTTTGTGCAGTTCGCGCAGATACGCTTCATGCTGCGCAAGCCCATTGTCTTCGGTGTACTTGCCCTTGCCATACAGTCCCCGCCCAATCAGCGCTACACTGTACTCCGCCGTCATAAACGCGCGCTGTGGATGCTGCGCATGCTCCCGGTCCGTCGCTGGCCCGGCATCCGCGCCAACCACATCCGCCAGCGCCGCCACTTGCTCGCTCCGCGGCGAATGCATCCCCACCAGCCGCGTTGGATCCATCTGGCGATAGAGCTTCGCAATCGCCCCCACCACCTGCACAGAAACATTCTCTGGCGCATTGATCTCTCCGGCAATGCCCCAGAGAATCACTGAAGGGTGATTGCGGTCCCGCGCGATCATCTCCTGAGCCATGCTGGAAACATTCCTGATATACCGTTCCGGATCACCAATTTCCTTCATGATGGGGAGTTCCTCCCACACCATCAGCCCCAACCGGTCTGAAGCGTCCATTGTTGCTTCATCATGCGGATAATGTGACGTCCGCCAGAAGTTGGCACCCATATCGCGCACAATCTCCATGTCCTTCACCGCGCGCGATGCAGGAACAGCATTCCCCATGCCCGGATACGATTGATGCAGGTTGGTTCCGCGTATCTGCACCCGCTTGCCATTCAGAAAAAATCCGCGTTGCGGATCAAAGTGATACCACCGGAAACCCAGTGGCGTCTCCATCACATCCAGCACCTGCGCGCCTTCCATCAGCACCGTTTGAATCCGGTACAGATTCGGTGTGTCCGGAGACCATAACTCCGGATGAGCCAGCACACCACTGCGCTGCACCAGTTCTTTTGTCTCTCCCGCACCGGCCAGTACCGGTTGCATCGTTGTACTGGCCACAGTCCCCTTCGGATCCAGCACCTGCTGTATCAGCATCAGGTGCTTCGTTACCGCCGTCTGGTTTGTAATGCTGCTGTGAAACTCCACCTGCGCCGATGCTGCGCTCACATCCGGCGTTGTCCAGTACATGTCTGAGACGAATGTTGGATTTGTAATCAGCAGCGAAACGCTGCGGTAAATGCCCCCGTAGAAATTCAGATCTGTCTTAACCGTGGGTGGCACATTGGCGTTGTACAGGTTGTCCACCTTCACGGTGAGTACATTGTCCTCATGAAAGTGCGGCGTAATTACAAAGGAAAATCCGGTGTATCCCCCTTGATGAACTCCGAGCAGCTTTCCGTTCAGCCACACTTCTGCCGTCTGGTTCACCCCGGCAAACCGCAGCACAATCCGCTTTCCTGCATACTTCGCATCCACCCGAAAATGCCTGCGGTACCAGCCAATACCTCTCCAGTAACCTGCCTGCGCATCCGTCGTGTCCAGCGCGTTCCACGTGTGTGGCAAACTAATCCTCTGCCACGCGGCATCGTCATAGTCCGGCAGATAAGCATCCCGGAATTGCGGCTCTACCACAGAGGCCGATGCCGTATCGCGATCAAATGACCCCAGCGCCCCGGAGCCATTTGCCTGCCGCTGAAACAACCATCCCGCATTCAGGCTCTGCTGAATCCGCACCGGCGCCTGCGTATCCGCCGCACGGCTGGTGGGAATAACACCAAGAACAACAAAACATACCAATAGCTGCGCCCATCGAAACGCCATCATCCACCTGCCCTGAAAATTCTGCGCCGATATGGCCATGCAGGGAACCATAATTCGGCGTCAGCGGTGCGTTTCAACAATCGCTCCACACCTGCACGAACATTTTACAAGTGTCCACGGCTACGCGCCGCCCTCCGGCTTTGTGCGGGTGGCAGCATTCCGGGTCAGTCCGGCATAAAGTGACCGGGCCTGGCCACCAGACGCGTGCAGGCGCCGATCTGAATGATGCGGTGCTGGAACGCACTCGCAACGGCCCACAGGAAAGGTCCGTTGCTGAATGCACCGCTGGGATTTTCATAATTGGTTTGGTTCAGGACATGGATGCCCACAGCACGGAGGGAGAGAAACGGTTCCTCGCCTCCGTGCCAGGGTGCTTCATTAGCTCAAAACAATATTTTCAATGCTGCCTGTACATTCCGTGGCAGATTCTGCTGACCAGTAATGTAGCCAAAGCCGGCGGATCCGAAAGCCGTATTTGGTGCGCCGAACTGTACCTTGTTGAGGACGTTGAATGCCTCCAGGCGAAATTGAAGGTGAATGTCACGATAGACCTCAAAGTTTTTGATTGCGGATACATCATCCTGAAAAGCAAGCGGGGACCGGAGGGCGGCCGCCGAGCGCGGCACGTTCCCGAGTTCAAACGACTGGCTACGTCGAAATGCGCCAGGATTGAAGTACGCTTGCGTTTGTCCCACTCCACCGAGCCTTTGATGGGTTGACCCGGACGTCAGGGGATTTACGCCCGGAACATAACTGGGCCTGCTTCCAGAAAAAGGTTCAGATCCTGTCTGACCAAGTCCAAGAGGAAAGCCCGATTGTACATAGATGATCGAGGCCACTGTCCAGCCACCCGCCAGACGGTTTGCCCACGACGGCATGTCGCTGCCGAACTTCTGGCCCCTGCCAAAGGGTAGAGGGTAAATAATAGTTCCCACCACGCGCTGCGGAATGTCCGTTGCCAGCGTTGACCGCTCGCTCTGATGGAGCAAATAGAAGTCCTGTATCCCTGGATTTCCGGAGGGATTCAGGAACCCATTAGTAAGATCGCTGACATTGCCGACCAGTTTCGACCAGGTATAAGCTACTGAGCCGCTCAGGCCGCTTGGACGGTTAACAGCAAGCACGGCCTGCGCCGCGTTGTAGGAGGCAGAGCCGTGGTCGTAATTCTGATAGGTCAATGAGTAATTTTGCATGCCGCCATTCGACGCATATTGTGGGAACGCAGCGATCAACTGTGAGCGTTGAACGGTTGGGCTCGCAAGTGGTCCCGAAGCACTACTCGATCCATAGAATGGGTTGCTGACGAGCTCCTGCAAGTACGCGACCTGCGTCTGATCGCCCGGAGTAGTGAAGTACTTCGGATTCAGGTCGTTCGGCCGCCAGTTTAATGGAAGGTTAACTCCGTGGCCTCCAGCATAGTTCAGACTAAAGATCATGCTTTTGGGAAGGCTCCGCTCAACACCTAAATTCCACTGTTGTTGATAGGAGACAGGATTTTTGTATACAAGAGCGCTGAGGGCGGATCCCGTGCCCACCGTCACACCAGCGGAGGAGCCTTGTGGAAGCAGTACTCCGGATGGAAACGGATTGTCGATAGTGTTTACAGGAACTCTGCCGTCGATCGTCGCAACATAAGGTGTATTTTGTTGGTAGCCCATTGTGCCGGCAAAAAGCAGGTGTTGTGATGTCGGCAAATGCAGGATCGAGTAACCTCCACGGACAACGGTCTTCGGTGTCATCCCGTAGGAGAACCCCAGCCGGGGCTCAAATTCGTTCGCAGTTGGCCAGGTGCGTGAGGGATTTCCGTGAGTTCCAAGGTATTGTGCCCCGCCGCCAAAAGAAAGGCCGGTGGAGGTGGAAAGTGGATTTACCGCGGTTGGATTAAAATCAGCCCAACGATTGTACCTTTCTTTGAATCCTGTCTCGATATTCCAGCGCATCCCTAGATTTACGGTGAGCGTGGGCGTGACACGCCAGTCGTCCTGCAGGTAGAACGCGTTGTAAAACTGGTTGAAAGCCGCAGTCTCCTGCCGGAGAATGCCTCCGGAACTTGGATATCCAAGCAGGAATGCGGCCCAGGAATCAAATGCGCCCTGGGCAGCAGGAACGCTCGCATTCGGGTTCGGCCCACTCGTAAATGTCGGTGTAAAAGTGAAGCTGCCGGACGGATTTCCCAGCCCTCCCACATTTTCCAGCGTCATCTGGCCACTGTACCCGAAGGTAAACAGATGATTGCCATGTTGCAACACTGCAGTGGCGTTCAGAGAGTGAGTGTAGTGCTCCCACTGATTGAATCCGGCACCGATAACTGAGGAAACTGCCTGCAGACCGTTGAAGTTGATCTGCGGAATTCCCGGCACCTGCTGTTGAGACGTAAACTGGCTGGAAAAGCCGTAGTCCCCGGCGTGAGTGGTATAAAACAAATTGGCTATTTGCAGGTTTGTCTGACGTGCAAATCCATAGTTGAACTGCAACACCAGCGAAGGCGATACCGTCCATACATGCCCCAGCGCAAACAAATAGGCGGTTAATGACTGGTGCCAACCCGTAGGTTCGCCTGCTTTATTGAATAGACCGTAGTTCTGATGGATATTTGTATCTCGAGTCCCACGGATGAAACTTCTCTGGTTCGGGGAAAAGTTGTGGTCGACACGAAAATTGAGCTGGTTTTCGTTGTCGGTGATATTCGTCACATAATTGTAGTTGTTCACTAATCCACTGGCATTTGGAGACGGCAAAAGCGGCATGATTGCCTGTGCAACCTGGTCAATGTTCGGGATATACTGACCAGCCGCATAGCACGTGGAGCCACTGCATGCAGCCGGAATCGGCTGGCGAATGTATTGCCCTGGGTTTGCCGGATCTGGAGCTACGTTATTCGGGTCGTAGACCAGATCTGGCGCCTCGGTAAAGATGCCCTGCCGCATCAGTGCCGTTGGCACCGTGGTCGTCTGGTATGTCGGCGCTATGTTACGGGTGCCTTCATATCCGAAGGTGAAGAAGGTCTTGTCTTTTCCGTTGTAAAGATGCGGCAGAAAGACTGGCCCACTGACAAAAACACCGAACTGATTGAAGTGGTGAGGGAGGGTGTAGTTATTGCGTCCGGGAATCGGATATACACCGCTTCTCTTGGTGAAGAAATTGGCTGCGTCCAAGGCATCGTTGCGAAAGAAGTTATATATATCTCCGTGTAAACGGTTCCCACCAGTCTTCGTTACGATATTGAGAAAACCGCCGCTGGACCGCCCGAACTGAGCCGGAGGGTTGGAGGTAATCACCTTGAATTGATCCACTACTTCCACTGAAGGTGTCACCGCCGGTTGCCCCTGGCAGCAAACAACGATCGAGATTCCGTCCAGCATGACTTGATTCGATCCACCGATGCCGCCATTGGTCTCGAAGTTGTTCGTGGCGGCGGCCACAACCGCTCCCCGGGTTGTGCTCAGCCCCTGTCCAAAAAAGTTTCCTGGAGCAATTCCGGGAGACAATGCCGCCAACCCATAAGGATTCCGCCCGTTGAGCGGCAGTTCACTGACTTTCTGCGGACCCACAGTATAGGACAGGGTCGAGTCCTGAGTGTCCATCTGGTTGTCGTTTTCAGACTGAACCGTGACGGAAGTGGCTGTACTGCCAATCTCCAGCGTCAAATCCAGTTTCACAGTCTGGGCGACGGACAGGGTGATCGATGTATTGGTCTTCTTGAATCCAGGCATCTCCGCTACAACATTGTATTTACCTGCCTGGAGTTGCGAGAAGACATACGTGCCCGTGGCATCAGTTTGGACGTGTAGAGCCAGTTGGGTGGAGAGGGAGGTGATGGTCACAGTCGCCCCGCTCACAGTGGCCCCAGTCGGATCAGTGACCCGCCCGGTGACGGTGTTGTTTGCAACCTGCGCCGGAGCGTTGAATACCATCGCCGCACAAAACAACACCAGCAGTACAGACTGGCAGAAAGCACTTCTCACTCTTCTTCCCCGGATATGGCAAGTAGAAGGAACACTTCTCGCCGACGCTAAATTGAATTCTTGTTGGTCTCTCGATGTTGCTGAAAAGGTCTCTATTCGCTGCATATTTGTCTGGCCCCGTAAATAGGATTTACCGCTATAATTTGCTCAATGTTCTCGAAAATGCGGCTTTCTTGTGCCCTAGGAATCTGCGCCAAACCTCCCGCGAGAGTCAAGTACCAAGGTGTTACGTTACGATGTAACGCCTATTTATCAATGAGTTGGAGCGGTGCATCGAGTTTTTTTCCCCTCTACGCATCGCCTCATGAAATATCTTCGGTTTGAATCGCCGCGTGGGCAGAAGACAACAACTACATGAGCAGGAAACGGGTGTCGGGGACGGGGAGAATGAATGTTCCATCCAACTCAGAGCTTCCGCAAAGCTCTGAATTGGATGGTTCCTCTAATTTGCCTGCGAGCCAGACAGGGAGAGTACCGCTTTTTGGGAGTGCAGTGCTGCCTGTAATGCTGTGATCGGGACGTCCTGCACCGCGACGCCTTTGCGGACTGCCAGGCTTGCCGCAACACCAGCGGCCTGACCCATGATCATGTATTGAGACTCCATACGAAGCGAGGAGTAAGCCACATGCGTTGCGGAAACGCAGACCGTAACAAGCAGGTTCCGCACCTGGGACTTTTGAGGAATCAAGATACGATATGGTATTTCGTAGGGCTGCACATGCACCTGTAGATCACCCTCATTCCTCACGAAACCATCAGGCAGCGCGACCCGTTGTACGTTATGCGAATCACTATTATAGGAACCCATCCCAATCGAATCCGGCTTGGTGCGAGCGGTTTGCAGATCCGATTGCTTCATCACATAGGAGCCCACCATGCGGCGGCTTTCACGAACATATAGTTGATTCGGCCAATGACCTGAATCCATGAATTCATCTTTGGGAAGTCCCCATTCATTAATTTCATGCTGCAGGCCGGGAGGCACACCTGGGTCACGCGAAAGAAAATAAAAAAAACTCTGAACGTAATCAAGGGTGTCATTCCAGATGCGCTGCTTCTCCGCATAGGAACCGTCGGGATAGTTCCAGCTATGACCAATGTAGTCCGTGGAGAAGGGCCCATTATTGTTGAAGTCAGCCTTGTCGTTGGGGATGGGAACAATGATTGCCACATCATGGAGGTTTGGGGCGCGCCCGCGATTTTTCTCAAATTCGGCCAGGTAGCGTCGCAGCAGGGCGAAGCGGGATGAGTCATAGTGCTTTGGCCGCGGAAATGGCAGCTTGTCTCCAGGATTATTTGTCAGGACCGGCCGGAAGCTATACGCCTCCACTAACTTGTCCCCGGTTCCTGGAGCCGCGAGTGGGCCGGGACCGATCTCCGGTAACAGTTTGTGGTGCTCTCCGTATGCGGAGAGGGGCCAGGTGAACTGATGGGCGGGGCTGTAAGGGCGCACGCCGGCCAGACTTTCACCATATTTGGCAACCGATTCGCGGCCATAGACATACGTCACACCTGCCTCAGCCATGAGATCGCCTTCATAGCTGCAATCGGCAAACATCTTCGCCTTCCACTGCTTTCCATCCATAGTGGCGATAGACTCGATGCGTTGTGCATGAACCTGCACCCCTTCATGCTCTTTCAGTCTTTCATGCAGGTGGACCTCCACACCGGCATCTGCCAGCATCTTCCGGAAGATTTCTTCGTCCACATGCGGTTCGGAGTACCAGTTCTCCCGCCTGTTCAGATCGTGGACACCATAGTGTGCAGCCGCCAGGGTGTAGAACCTGCGGACATATCCACCGACCACATCCAACTGGCCAAGATCTGTCGCGGACAAACCGCCGGTAACCATGCCACCTAAATGAGCACCGGGTTCAAGCAACACAACATGGAGTCCCTCGCGCGCGGCCGAATACGCGGCCATGATCCCTGACGCGGTCCCTCCATAAACGATGAGGTCTACAGGCTGTACATTGGGGTGTTTGGCTGTAGCGGAACTTTGTGCGCCGAAGGAGGACTGTACAACCAAGGAGAGCAGGCCGAGAACACGCAGATATTTGAACATTGCGTGCATCCTGCCACAAGACTTGTTACAAATTGCAGTTACAGCCAGTATGTTACGGTGTAACAGCCACGCCGACAGGTGCGCCCTTCGTGTAGGCGTGCATCGCCACCGGCCAGAACCGGACAACCTGTCCATTATATATTTCGTACTCTACTACCATTTCAAAGTAGGTGGGCGAACCATGTGCTGCGTACATTTTTTCAAACAGGGCCTCCCCTATTTCAGATGTGAGCAGCAAAACAAGGGCATCCGTATGCCTTGACTGCAGCAGGAGCAGCCTGCGATTCAGCACGCGACCAGGCAGCACCGCAATAATTGCCGGTGCCACTACATGTCCACTGCCTTCATCGTACACCGCATAGCGTAACGACTCCCCTGCAGTTGGATGGGCATTCGTCACCCATGCTTCATCAGGTCCCATCGTAAAATCCATGGATGCCAGATAATCGCGGAAAGCGTACAGCGTGGAGTACCCACCGAGGGCGATGACGTTGGCTTTCTCAAAAACACCCATTGAGGTGTCGCTGGAAACATCAAACGTAATGAGATCAGCAACTCCGGCCGATTCCATATAGCGTGCCAGACCAATTGCAGCAAGTGTATCGGAGGCAACTGTGTAAAACTGGTTTAGGGCAGGGGGGCCGCCACCTGTCTTTTGTAGCGACTTGAGCATGCCGGAGGCCTGCCAGTCCTGATAGGTATTCACGTCAATGTCCCGAAAAATAAGTTTCGGTAGCTTTGAAAAGCTGAAGAAGACGGGAGATGGAAGAATAATCTTCACGGGGGTACCGGAACCAATAAAAGTGGCCCAGAAGCTGGTGGCTTTCTCTAACGGGCGTTGCGGGGGGCCACCTCTGATATATCTGCCCCACAGCAACCAACTGCTCAGCATGACGAGAGCGACCCATGAAATGATGAACAGCACTCTGACATATTGAATATGTGAGATTGGAGGATGAACCGCGTCTGTGTCTATGGGTGTCGACGGCTGTGATTCGCTTTCCAGGATGGTTATGGTATGAGTGCCCATCGGAATATAAAGCGCGCAGGCTTCCCCTGCTCCTTCGCACTCATAAAAGTCCTTCAGCTTACTCCGAAGGCGGGAGATTTGCACCCGAACGGATGCGTCGGTCTTTGGGTCAAAGTCCGCACGGCGTCCCAGTGCTTCGGTTGCCACTGCATATTCGCTGATCTCCCGGTTCCGATTGGCCCAGAGATAAAGCAACAGCTTCTTTGAGGTCTCCGCGCGCAGGAATTGCGGACTCTGCACCACACGCTGTACATGGTCCTCCAGCATGTTCTCCTCATGCGAGGAGGTCGCCGTGTTAACTGCTTCAGTTGGCGGCAAGCCCATGGCGTTCAATTATGGCTGAACCTTCTTACCAGATGCAATATCGCTGTCCAAATTACTATGGCGATGAGGTTCCAGACTTTGAGGGGCGGGCAAGGTGGCCGTTTTCGGACTACTGAAGCAACCGGACAAGCAGAAGACAACCAGGGTCTGTTAGCACTAGCAGGCCCTAACCCACACAGACCGGCTCCGGTTGCAGATGGACGCCGAACTTCGCTTCCACCTCCGCCACAATGCGGTCACGCAAAGCCGCTATATCTGCTGCTGTGGCTGCTCCGCGATTGATGAGCGCCAGCGTGTGCCGCGAAGAAATGCCAGCCTGGCCAAGAAAAAATCCTTTATGAAAACCGGCCTTTTCCAACAGCCAGGCTGCGGGCAGCTTCACGCGGCCCTCCGCTGCGGGATAACGCGGCACAGCATCCACAGCAACCGCCAGCGCCGCGGCAATGGCGGGCAACTGCTCCTGTGGAATTACAGGATTTTTGAAAAACGAGCCAGCGCTGCGGCAATCCTCTTCGCCCTCCACCAGCAACATGCCTTTGCCATGCCGAATCTCACGGACAGCATCGTAGACTTCGCACAGAGTTGGTGCGCCGCTATGCCCGGAAAAATGTTTTTTTAGATCGGCATAGGCGATTTTTGGCGCGCCCCCGGGCTGCAGCCGATATTGCACCTGCGTCACAATGTAGCGTCCGCGCGCGGTGGAGTTAAAAATGCTGCGGCGGTACTGGAAGCGGCACTGTTGCGGCGAAAGGTCGACAAACTCCACGGCATCCAGGTCGAGTGCCTGCACCTGCGTGATGGTTTCCGCCACTTCCTGCCCATACGCGCCGACGTTCTGTACCGGCGTGCCACCCACGGTTCCCGGAATGCCTGCCAGACACTCAATGCCGGCACAATTCTGCTGAACTGCGTAATGCACAAAACCGTCCCACTCTTCGCCCGCGGCCACCGCAAAGAGCGCTGCGTCGCCGTCCTGCCGCGCCTCAATGCCCTTCATCGCCATCCGCACCACCACGCCGGGAAAGCCTGCATCTGAAACCAGCAGGTTGCTGCCGCCGCCCAGAACAAACAGCGGCGCCTGCTTCTGGCCTGCAAACAGCACGACCTCCAGCAGCTCTTCCTCATTGCTGGCCTCGGCAAACCAGCGCGCGGGGCCGCCAATGCGGAAGGTGGTATAGGGGGCAAGCGGAACGTTCTCAAGAATCTCCACGCATCGAGGGTACAACAGGCTGCATCCAATCCCGTAATGAAACTGGCGTGACACGCGCGAACTTCGTACAATCGAAGATGGACAGGTTTTTGTGGCCCCAAAGGAGAGCACGCATGTACCCAGAGATTATGGTTGTTCCCATGCGCGAGGAACTGACCCGCGCCGGAATCAAGGAAGCCCGCACCGCCGCGGACGTGGACGCCGGACTGGCGCAGCCCGGCACCACAATGGTGGTCGTCAACTCCATCTGCGGATGCGCTGCTGGCAAAATGCGGCCTGGCGTCCGGCTGGCGCTGCAGCACTCCACGCTGCCGGACCACTCCATCACCGTTTTTGCCGGGCAGGACCGCGAAGCAACCGAGCGCGCCCGCTCCTACTTCGAGGGCCAGCCCCCTACGTCGCCGGCGGTCGCCATTCTGCGCGACGGCAAGCTGATTTATCTGATGCAGCGTTCCGCAATTGAGACCTCCACGGCTCCGGCCATTGCACAGGAACTGGTGCGCGCCTTTGACGCCTACTGTGCACCAACCACTGCGTAAAATCTGTGCCGATTTGCAACAACTGTCCGGCTTTTTGCCGGGCTGTTGTCTTTTCTGCTCAACTTTGCGACGGCTGCTGCCGATGTAAGCCAGTAAGCCATGTCTACCTTCGCCTCCAACATACACCCGATTGCGCCTGCCGCGCCGCCTGTGCGTCACGGCATCGTAGGACAGAGCACAGCCATGCAGCGGCTTTTTGCGCAGATGGAGCGCATTGGCCCTTACTTCCGCACGGCGCTCATCACTGGCGAAACCGGAACCGGCAAGGAGCTGGTGGCACGCGCACTGCATATGCTGAGCCCCGCCGCCAACGGGCCGTTTGTGGTGTGCAATGCCTCGGCCATTGTGGAGACCCTGTTTGAGAGCGAGCTGTTTGGCCATGTCAAAGGCGCCTTCACCGGGGCCATGGCCGACCGCGTGGGACTTTTTGAAGCGGCGCACAACGGCACGCTTTTTCTGGATGAGATCGGCGAGATGCCGCCCAGTACGCAGACAAAACTGCTGCGCGTTCTGCAACACCATGAAGTGCAGCGGGTTGGCTCTTCGCAGGCGCGCAAAGTGGAGCTGCGGATTGTGGCCGCAACCAACCGCGACCTGCGTTCGCTGGCCTCAACCGGACACTTTCGGCAGGACCTTTACTACCGCATCTCGATGGTGGAGATTCATCTGCCGCCGCTGCGCTCGCGCATGGAAGACCTGCCGCTGCTGGCCTGGCACTTTCTGGCGCGCTATACGCAGGAGTACCGCAAGAACATTCGTGACATTGCTCCGGAAGTATTTACGATGCTGCAAAAACATGCCTGGCCGGGAAATGTGCGCGAGTTTGAGCATGTGTTGGGCAACGCCGTGATGCAGGCGGACAGCGACACCCTGCGGCCGGAATATCTTCCCCCACTGCACCACGCGGCTCCGTCCCTGCATGGCGCTTCCAGCGGTCGCTTGTTGCGGCTGCATGATGTGGCGGTGCAGCATGTCCGCCATGTGCTGGAGTCCTGCGAGGGCAATAAGCTGCGCGCGGCGGAGGCGCTGGGCATCAGCCGTTCCACGTTATATCGCATGCTGCAATCTCACCTGGCCTCCAACGATCTTGACCTTACGTTCTGATGGCTGACCGCAGCCTGCATTGCCCCTGGGCATCTGCCAGACGGATGCGGTGCGGGGGAGGTTACACCGCATCCGGCCTTCCAATGACGCACCGAACCTGCGTACAGCAGGCCGTGGCGCGTCAGGACTGCATCCACCAGTTTCTGGGCAACAGAAAGAAAGCCCAGAGTAGATGCAGAACAGGGACTTCTGAAATAAGAATTCATCTGCGTCCTCCAGAAATGCCTTTCTGGAATGCAATTCTGGAACCAGTCCCAATTTTGACCTGCCAGGACCGCTCATTGCCTGCAAATTCCCCAAAACATGGCGCTGTTTCAGAAAACGCAGCTTTTGGCGTGAATTTCCCCCTGGAAATCCCCCACCGCTATTCGGCAGCACTTTGGTTTTCTTGAATCACTCTAAGGTAATGGGAGCGGAATGTGGCAACGTTCGGATTCGCGGCAGATGTTGCATTCTGGCGCATGCGGCTGGCTTGAAAGGAAACCGTTATACTGACTCTCAATTCCATTTGGCAGGTTGATTGCCGGAACACAAAAGGGAAATCCATGAAAAAGTTCTTCGCGGAAGGTTCACTGGTTCTCTCCGCTGTATTGTTCGCCACCGCAGCACCGCAACTCGCCGCGGCGCAGACTCCGGCCCTTACGCCGAACATTGCCGCCGCCCAAGCTGCGGAACAAGCTGCGTCACAGGCAGCG
>DZDJ01000001.1:25407-45094 GCA_022736715.1 Edaphobacter aggregans | reverse complement strand
GCGCCTGCTTCGCTGGCGGACCGCCGCAAAGTGCTGAGCACGCTCTTTGACGAAATCTGGCAGAACACCCTGAAGCAGAATCCGGAACTTGCTTCCAGCATCGGCGATAAGCGCTATAACGACCAGTTGACGGACTACTCCGTTGCCGCATACAACAACGAACTGGCCCGCGAGCGCGGATACATTGACCAACTGGCTGCGATTGACACCGCAGGCATGACCGGCCAGGAGAAACTCTCCAAGCAGATCATGCTGCACGACCTGATCACCAATCAGGAAGCGGCGCAATTCAAGGAATGGGAGATGCCCGTCAACCAGTTCAATGGATTGCAGCTTTCCCTGCCGCAGATGGTCTCGCAGCTGAGCTTTGACACCGTCAAGGACTACGACGACTACATTACGCGCCTCACCAAGGTGCCCACCGCCTTTATGCAGACAATGGAAAACATGCTGCTGGGCGTGGATGACAACCGCACACCGCCGAAGTATCTGATGGAAAAGGTGCTGGTGCAGGTGAACACGCTGGCAGACCAGAAGGCGATTGACAGCCCGTTTGCGCAGCCGCTCAAGAAATTCCCCAAAGCCATCTCCGCAGCCGAACAGCAGCGCATTGCCCAGGAGATGCTGAAGGCCATCCATGCTCAGGTGCTGCCAGCCTATCAGCGTTTTGCCAGGTTCATGCAGGCCCAGTACATCCCCAGGTGCCAGACAGAACCGGGCACCTGGGCGCTGCCGGATGGCGACGCCTACTACGCGTTTCTGGTGCGCCGCAGCACCACGCTGGACCTGACGCCTGCGCAGATCCATCAGATTGGTCTGGATGAAGTGAAGAAGGACGAGGCGCAGATGCTGGCCATTGCGCAGAAGATGGGCTACAAGGACCTGAAGAGCTTCAGCACAGCGATGAAGGCCAACCCGAAGCTGCATCCCACCTCGGCCGAGCAGCTAGTGGACGCTTATCGCGGATACATCCACCAGATGCGCCCCAAGCTGCCTGAGCTTTTTGGCCGCCTGCCGAAGGCTCCGCTGGAAGTAGTTCCGGTGCCCGCATATATGGCCAAGGATCAGGCCAGCGCTTATTACATGCAAGGCTCGCC
Organism: Edaphobacter aggregans; assembly: GCA_022736715.1. Lineage (GTDB taxonomy): Bacteria > Acidobacteriota > Terriglobia > Terriglobales > Acidobacteriaceae > DZDJ01. The sequence goes on along the minus strand of DZDJ01000001.1, from coordinate 43,997 downwards.
GGATGGCAAGCGTCCGGGGCGGGTGTATGTGAACACCTATAACTACACTGACCGTTCGCTGGCCGATGTGGAGGCGATTGCCTATCACGAAGGGCTGCCCGGACATCACCTGCAGATTTCGATTGCGCAGGAGCTGACCGGCCTGCCGGAGTTCCGCAAATACACCTACTACACGGCTTATACGGAAGGCTGGGGCCTGTACAGCGAGCATCTGGGCAAGGACGTGGGTTTCTACACTGATCCGTACAGCGATTATGGCCGGCTGGAAGGCGACATCTGGCGCGCCATCCGGCTGGTGGTGGACACAGGCGTGCACCGCGACCACTGGACACGCCAGCAGATGGTGGACTACTTCCATGCGCACTCCACCATTGATGACACCGAGGTGCAGGCCGAGGTGGACCGCTATATTGCCTGGCCGGCACAAGCACTGGGATACAAGATCGGCCAACTGGATTTTCTGCAACTCCGCGCCAAAGCGAAAAAGGAACTTGGCCCGAAGTTTGACATCCGCGCCTTCCACGACGAACTGCTGGACTCCGGCGCTTTGCCGCTGGATATGCTGAACCAGCGCGTCAACACATGGATGGAGCTGCAGAAGGCGCAGGCGGGCGGGACAGCAACAACCAAGGCAGCAGGAACTGCGTCTAACTGAAAATTGCAGCGCAACTCCAGCAAACGGCATGGCTCCGGCCATGCTGTTTGCTTTGAACGCACAGAGCCAGCAGCAGCCGCAATTAAGCCATTTGGCCCGGCTTGCGATACGATGAGTAGATATGAACGACACTGCCATCAGTTACGAAGCCGCCACTCCGCCACCAGCCATGCCACACGTGCGCGTTGCCGTGCTGGGCACCGGAAAGATGGGCGGCATTCTGCTCCAGGCCTTTCTGAAGAACAATCTTGTTGCGCCCGACCAGCTCTTTGCCACCGTGCATCATCCGGAGCGCGCGCAGGCCCTGTCAGTTCAGTTTGGCATGGAGGTTTCGACCGACAACCTTGCCGCAGCCAGCCAGGCAGACATTATTCTGCTGGGCGTTAAGCCGACGCAAGTGCCGGATGTGCTTGAGCAGATTCGCCCCGCGCTGGCGTCGGGCAAGCTGATACTTTCGATTGCAGCCTCCGTCAAGACGCGCGCGATTGAAGATGCCGCCGGAACGGAAATTGGTGTGATCCGGGCGATGCCGAACACACCTTCTATGCTGGCTGCCGGTGTTTCTGCGCTGTGCCGTGGCCGCTTCGCTACCGATGAGCAGATGGCGATCGCGCAGCGCATCTTCCAGACAGTGGGCCGCACCGTGGTGGTGGATGAAAAGCACATGGACGCCGTCACTGGACTTTCGGGCTCTGGCCCGGCCTTTATTTACATCATTATTGAGGCGCTGGCCGAAGCGGGCGTGAACGTTGGCCTGCCGCGCGATGTGGCCACCATGCTGGCGGCGCAAACCACTTTTGGCTCTGCCAAGATGGTGCTGGAAACCGGCTACCATCCAGCGTTGCTGAAGGATGCCGTAACCACGCCTGCGGGCTGCACGGTGGACGGCATTCTGGAGTTGGAAGAGGGCGGTCTGCGAGTGACGCTGATTAAAGCCGTAAAGCGGGCGACGATGCGAGCGAAGGAACTGGCTAACGGCTGATCGTAATTATTTTCATTCTGTAAAAGGCTGTCCTTAAGCTGCCCCGGCGGGCAGCTTTTTTGTTGCCCGCAATCCGCTGTATCGCTTCCTGTGACGGGCGTCACCGGAATGCAGCAGTGTGCTGGCTATCCTAAAGGCACGAGTACGCATCCGATCGAGGTGAAGCGCATGTCGAAATCCGCCGTTGCCGCAGAAACCATGACACATGACCCACTGAATGCTGAAGAACTGCGCCGCATGCATGCCTACTGGCGCGCTGCGAATTACCTGACGGTGGGGCAGATTTATCTGAAGGACAATCCGCTGCTGGAGCGTCCGCTGACGCTGGACGACGTGAAGCCGCGCCTGCTGGGGCATTGGGGCACCACCTCGGGACTCAACTTTATTTATGTCCATCTGAACCGGCTCATCCGCAAGCAGGACCTGAACATGATTTACATCATCGGGCCGGGGCATGGTGGACCGGGGGTGGTGGCGCACACGTATCTGGAGGGCAGTTACAGCGAAATCTATCCCCACATCAGCCAGGACCGCGATGGCATCAAGCGGCTCTTCCGCCAGTTCAGCTGGCCGTATGGCATTCCCAGCCACGTTGCGCCGGAAACACCCGGCTCCATCCACGAAGGCGGCGAGCTGGGCTACAGCCTGCTGCATGCGTATGGTGCGGCGTATGACAATCCGGACCTGATTGTGGCCTGCATTGTGGGCGATGGCGAGGCCGAGACCGGCCCGTGCGCCACCAGTTGGCACTCCAACAAATTTCTGAATCCGAAGACGGATGGCGCAGTGCTGCCGATTCTGCATCTGAACGGATGGAAGATCGCCAACCCGACGGTGCTTGCTCGCATTCCGCAGAACGAATTGGAGGATCTGTTCAACGGATATGGTTATCATCCTTACTTTCTGGAGGGCGCCGATCCGGAATCCATGCATCAGCAAATGGCCGCGGTGATGGATACGATGGTGGCTGAAATACGCGAGATTCAGCGGCATGCGCGCGGAAAAGAGGGCGCGCTGAGCAATGGCGAGCGGCCACGCTGGCCGATGCTGATTCTGCGCACGCCAAAAGGCTGGACGGGACCAAAATTTGTCGACGGCAAGCCGGTGGAGGGTACCTGGCGTTCGCATCAGGTGCCGTTTGCCGAACTACATGAGAAGCCGGAGCATCTGCACATTCTGGACGAGTGGATGCGCAGTTATCAACCGGAAGAACTCTTCGACAAGAACGGGAAATTTCGCGAAGAATATGCCAGCATTGCGCCGAAGGGCCACCGCCGGATGGGCATGAACGCACATGCCAATGGCGGGCTGCTGCTACAGCCACTGCGCTTACCACAGTTTCGCGATTATGCCACTGAGCCGCTGGCTCCCGGCGCGATTGAAGCCGAAGCTACGCGTGTGTTGGGCAAATATCTGCGCGACGTGATGAAGTTCAATTTGGAGCACCATAACTTCCGCCTCTTCGGGCCGGACGAAACGGCTTCGAACCGGCTGGATGCAGTGTATGCCGTCAGCAACAAGGACTGGCAGTCGTCCACGTTGCCAGTGGATGAAAACCTGTCGCACGAAGGCCGCGTAATGGAAGTGCTGAGCGAGCACATGTGCCAGGGATGGCTGGAGGGCTATCTGCTCACAGGCCGACATGGATTTTTCAGTTGCTACGAGGCCTTCATCCATATTGTGGACTCAATGTTCAACCAACATGCGAAGTGGCTTAAAACAACGCGCGAGATTCCCTGGCGCAAACCCATTGCATCGCTCAACTATCTGTTGACTTCGCATGTATGGCGGCAGGACCACAATGGCTTTTCGCACCAGGACCCCGGCTTCATCGACCACATTGCCAACAAAAAAGCCGATGTGGTGCGCATTTATCTGCCGCCGGATGCGAATACGCTGCTCTCGGTGGCAGACCACTGCCTGCGCAGCCGTAACTATGTGAATCTGATCGTTGCGGGCAAACAATCCCAACCAGTCTGGCTCACGATTGAAGAGGCGGTAGAGCACTGCACGACGGGCCTGGGCATCTGGCAGTGGGCCTCCAACGACGATGGCAGTCCCGATGTGGTGATGGCCTGTGCCGGCGATGTTCCGACATTGGAGACACTGGCGGCCGTCAGCCAGTTGCGCAGCGACTATCCTGACCTGAAGATTCGCGTCGTCAATGTTGTCGATCTGATGACACTGCAACCTTCCACCGAGCATCCACATGGATTGCCGGACGAGGACTTCGATGCGATCTTTACTCAGGACAAGCCAATCATCTTTGCTTATCACGGTTATCCATGGCTCATCCATCGCTTTACGTATCGCCGCCACAATCATGACAATCTGCACGTTCGCGGCTACAAGGAAGAAGGCACTACGACAACACCATTCGACATGTGCGTGCTGAACAACCTGGACCGCTTTCAACTGGCGCTGGATGTTGTGCGCCGCGTGCCAGGGCTGAAGGCCTTCCGCGAGCAGGCGGAACAGCGCTACTCCGAACAGATTCAACGGCACAAACTGTATGTTGCCGAACACGGCGAAGATCTGCCAGAGGTCTGCAACTGGAAGTGGAACAAGTAATCTGATTTTTCTTCTGGGCGCAACTGTGGCTGGCCATGACCTGCCGCAGCGCAGAGACGGAGCAATATGCCGAAGGAAATTCTCGCACTCAACAGCGGTTCCTCTTCTCTGAAGTTTGGTTTGTATGCAGTGGAAAAGGAACAGATCGGACCGCTCTACACAGGTTCCATTACCGGCATTCGCGCAGGTAAAGGGAGCTTTGTGATTCGCAATGCGCAGGGTGCCCTCCTGCTGGAAGACAATCACGAAATTGCTACGCAGCAGAATGCGATTGCGCTGTTGTCCAATTCACTGGAGCTTCTACCCTACCCTGCACCGGCAGCGATCGGGCATCGCATTGTGCATGGGGGCCCACACCTGCAGCAGCATCAACGCATCACCCACAATGTACTGGAGCAGTTGCGTGCGGCGGCCATCTTTGCCCCCTTGCACGTTCCCGCAGCGCTGGAATTGATTGCGGCCACAACACAACACTTCCATGGCAAACCGCAGTTCGCCTGTTTCGACACGGCCTTTCACCGCACGCTGCCGGAAGTGGCAACGCGATTTGCGCTGCCGAAAACACTGTGGGACGCCGGCATTCGCCGCTATGGATTTCATGGACTCTCCTGCGAATCAATTCTTGCAACTCTACAGCAGGAAAATGCGCCACTACCGCGGCGCATCATTGTTGCTCATCTCGGCAATGGCGCCAGTCTCACAGCGATTCTGGATGGCCAGTCCGTTGACACCACGATGGGCCTGACTCCAACCGGCGGCATTGTAATGGGCACGCGACCGGGCGATCTGGACCCGGGTGTTCTGTTGCATTTACTGCGCACGATGGACTACGCTGCGCTTTCTGGCAGCGCCGCCGCAGAGAAACTGGAGCATTTACTCGATTATGAGTCTGGCCTGCTGGCACTCTCTGGAGTTACAAACGATATGCGGCAACTCGGCGGGCTTGCTGCATCCAGTCCCGCTGCCGCCCAGGCAATTGCCATCTTTTGCCGCAGCGCAAAAAAGGCCCTGTCCAGCTTGATGGCCACACTTGGCGGTTTAGATCTGCTGGTATTTACCGGCGGTATTGGCCAGCATAATGCCAGAATTCGTGAACACATTTGCAGTGACCTTGACTTTCTGGATATACGGCTCAATCCACAAGCAAACGCGCAAAATGCAGACGACATCAGTGCAGATAAAAGCCGCGTGGTCATACGCGTGATGGAACCGCGAGAAGAGCTACAGATTGCGCGAATATATGGCGCCCTGCCCCATGCCGAGTGAGGGCACGCAAGCGGTGGCAATAAAACGATGTTATAGAATGCTGTTCGGTACATGAGATGACACTGGCTATGATTACGAGAAGCTTCAGCCGCCATTCAAAAAGGAACTGCGCTGCCCGCTTCCGACCTGCCTTTCGGGTGCTTTCAGCGGCCCTGGCGGCGGCCCTTTGGGCCACGGTGCAGGCTGCGGCACAGACAAACGTGGACGATCTGGCAACCGCGTATCAACAAGCAGCACAATCCTCGCCAATGATCGCACAAGCCCGCGCACAACTCGATGCAGACCTCGCTGGCAGGCCCCTGGCGCGGTCAGCATTGCTCCCCCATTTCAATGCTGGCGCAAGCGGAGGCATGTACACAGGGCACGTCACCGGGTTCGGTGCACAGACTATCTCGACTGGCTATCACTCCGATACTTTCAGCGTCAGCCTGACGCAGTCGCTCTTCGACGGGCAGAGCCTTATTGCCCTGAAGCAGGCAGGCAGCCGGGTGCAAGCCAGTGAAGCGGCCCTGATTTATGCTCAACAGGTTGTCGCGCTAGATGTGGCGGGGACTTATTTCGGTGTTTTGCAGGCGCAGGCAGATGAACGGGTCGCACAGCAGCAAGTGGTGCTGCTGCAGGGAATTTATGGTCAGGCAGAGGCCAGTCTAAAGGTTGGGACAGGAGACATCATCGCCGTACAAGAGGCGCGGGCGCAACTGGATACTGCAAATGCGGCTCTCATGATGGCAACAAATGCAGTGGCTGTGGCGAAGAGCGGGCTGGAACGTCTTACACACCATCCAGTCGGTACGTTGCAGGATGTAAGGACGCTGCAGGCAACAGGTCCGCAGCCGGACACTGCCGGTGCCTGGGTTGCTGCCGCCCTCAAGAACCAGCCGCTCCTGCAACAGGCCAGGGCGACCCTTCGTGTTTCGGAACAACAGGTCCAGTATGCAGAGCGGGCGCGCTGGCCAACCCTGACCCTGAGCGGAACAGGGCAACACGCAGCAGGCACGCTGGTTCCGACCGTTGCCATTGACCAGGTGGGCGCTTCCCTTAACCTTTCCATTCCCCTCTTCGAGGGGGGACACACGCGCGCAGGCATTCAGCAGGCCAAGGCGCTGGCGCGTGTAAACCGGGAGGGTCTGGCGAATGCACAGGACCAGATCAGATTGGACGCGCAAACAGCCTTCCTGAACCTCAAGAACAGTGCTGCCCAATACTATGCCGCAGAGCAGTCGGCCGCATCCGCGAAGGTGTCTTTTGCCGCCACCCGCAAGGGCTTTGAAATCGGCAGCCGTTCCATCATCGACCTCCTGACTGCGACGACCCAACTGGCTTCCGCGCAGCGCACTTACTATCTGGCCCTCTATACCCAACTGGTGGCCCGGGTCCAACTGAAAGCCGCGGCGGGCGTGCTCTCCGCGCAAGACATACAGGCCATCAACACACTGCTCAATGTGACTCCCTCGCACTGAGGAACAGCGAGAGGTGGGAGAAAGTACATGACTTCGATCCGCAAGCGCCGGTTCGCAATTGCACTGCTCGTTCTGTTGTCCATGGCTGCTTTTGCCGTATGGCGCTGGGCCGTGCCGAAACGCCACGCCGAAAACAGCCTTCGGCTCTACGGCAATATTGATATTCGCCAGGTGCAGCTTTCTTTTAACGACAGCGACCGCATCGCCAGCATGCTGGTCGACGAAGGCAGCGTGGTCCATCAGGGACAATTGCTGGCGCAACTGACTGAACAGCGTTATGCCGATGCGGTTGCGCAGGACCAGGCGCGAATGGCGGCCCAGCAGCAGGTGGTGGCGCGCCTGCTGGCCGGCAGCCGTTCCGAGGAAATTGCAAAGGCCCGTGCCGAAGCGGCGGCAGCGCAGGCTGACACCGCCGCAGCAAAAGCGGACCTGGCCAACGCTGAGTTGTTGTATCACCGCCGCGAGGTCCTGGCCCGTCAACAATACATCTCACTACAGCTGCGGGATGATGCAGAGCGCTCATGGCTGGCAGCACAGGCGGCGCTGGAGGCCAGCCAACAGGTGCTGGCTGCCAAAGGGCAGGCCCTCCAACTTGCGTTGATTGGTCCGCGCAAGGAAGACATTGCGGCCGCGCAGGCCACGTTGCGCGCCGATGCCGCGGCCCTGGCGCTCACCAGAAAAGAGTTGGCCGATACGCGGCTATATTCTCCAGCAGATGGCGTAATTCAGAACCGCATTCTGGAGCCGGGCGACATGGCCAGTCCGCAAACGCCCGTCTTCACGCTGGCGCTGGACAGTCCTGTCTGGGCACGTGTTTATCTGCCGGAGCCTGAGATGGGTAAAGTCGCGACAGGCATGCACGCCTGGGTCGAATCAGATAGTTTCCCCGGCCAGAGGTTCAAGGGCTGGGTGGGATTCATTTCCCCGGTGGCCGAGTTCACGCCCAAGAATGTGGAGACGACGCAGCTCCGCTCGCAGCTTGTCTACCGTGTGCGGGTCTATGCGTGCAATCCCGGCCACCGGTTGCGGCTTGGAATGCCTGTGACAGTGGTTCTTCCGCTGACCGGCAATGCTCCTCAGCCAATCGGCGCCAATCCCTGCGGGACGGAATGAAATGGATGTTGTGGTGGTCCGTAATCTCGACAAACTTTTCGGCACTGGGAACTCCGCGCGCCGCGCGCTCAAGGGCATTTCCCTGACGATTCCTCCAGGAGGAATCACCGCGCTCATTGGCCCTGATGGTGCAGGCAAGACAACGCTGCTGCGCATGCTGGCGGGGACCCTTACTCCGACGGGGGGCGAGGTACAGGTCCTTGGCCATGCACTCCCGAAGGACGCGCTGGCGCTGCAGAGCCGGATTGGATACATGCCGCAGCGCTTTGGCCTGTATGAAAACCTGACGGTTGAAGAAAACTTTGACCTGTATGCCAGCCTGCGCGGCGTTCCGTATAAAGAGCGGGAGGAACGCTTCGCCGAACTGCTCACCCTCACCGCGCTTGGTCCGTTTCGCAAGCGCAGAGCCGGGAAACTTTCCGGCGGCATGAAGCAGAAACTGGGCCTTGCATGCACATTGATTCAACCGCCAGAGCTGCTTCTGCTCGACGAAGCCAGCGTTGGCGTGGACCCTATTTCGCGCCGCGAACTCTGGAAAATCATCCAGCAGCAGGTTGACGAGCGGGCAGTCACGGTGATTCTAAGCACCGCCTACATGGACGAAGCCGAGCGCTGCAATCATGTCCTGCTGCTGCACGAGGGCGAAGTGCTGGCACAAGGCTCCGCGGCAGAACTGGCAGCACCATTGGAGGGACATACCTTTCTGATGAAAGAAAGCTCCACCGCTCCGCGGAGTCTGCAGTCGCGCACCGCGCAGCTACCGGACGTGCTGGACACGGTGATCCAGGGCGACGACCTCCGCATCGTCATGCAGCGACAGGAACCGCCAGCCTTACCGCAGGATTTGGCTGCGATGGGTACTCTGGAGCCTGTACCGCCGCGCCTTGAAGATGCTTTTGTCAGTCTTCTGTTTCAACGCTCGTCGCACCATCCAGCGCCATCATTTACCACACGCAATGGCGCGGTGGATGACAGGCCGGTGGTCGAAGTCAAAAATCTGTCCCGCAACTTCGGCGATTTCACCGCCGTGAAAAATATCAGCTTCTCCGTAAACAAGGGAGAGATTTTTGGCCTGCTCGGCGCCAATGGCGCCGGAAAGTCGACCACCTTTCGCATGCTCTGCGGACTGCTTCCACCCACGTCAGGTTCGTTGCATGTGGCGGGGGTGGATCTTCGCAGCGCGCCTGCCGCTGCACGCGCCCGCATCGGCTATGTTTCGCAGAAGTTCTCTCTATATGCGCAGTTGAGCGTACAGCAGAATCTCGCCTTCTTTTCGTTGGCTTACGGCCTGGACCGCAGGCGCAGGAGAACCCGCATCGACTGGGCGCTGGAGGAACTGGAACTGAGGGACTTCCTCACCGTGAACGCGGGGGAGCTTCCCCTGGGATTCAAGCAGCGCCTTGCGCTGGCCTGCGCGTTGATGCATGAGCCAAGCATTCTCTTTCTCGATGAGCCCACTTCGGGCGTCGACCCGCTGGCCCGGCGGGAATTCTGGGCGCGTATAAATACACTGGCCGAAAGCGGCACCACCTGCCTCGTGACCACTCACTTCATGGAAGAGGCCGAATACTGCGACCGCCTGGTGTTGATGTCACTTGGCGAGATCCTGGCACAAGGAAAACCAGCCGATCTCCGGCACGCTGTCCGCCGTCCCGATCTTCCCGCGCCGGACATGGAAGATGCATTCATCGCACTGATTGAGCAGAACGAGCGCACCACGCGGAGAGCGTCATGAGAGGAATGCGGCTCGCCGCCCTCATACGCAAGGAGGCATACGAGATTGTTCGGGATCCTTCGAGCATTGCGATTGCGTTTCTGCTTCCACTGGTTCTGCTGCTCATCTTCGGCTACGGTGTTTCACTCGATGCGTACCATATCACGGTCGCAGAGGTCGTGGACCACCCTACACATCTCACGGCCTCCTTTCTGGGTGAACTCGACCGCTCCCGGTGGTTCCGGCCCAGGCTCTACCCGGATATGTCATCCGCCAAACAAGCACTGATGGAAGGAGATGCCAGCGCCATCCTTTGGCTGCGCAGCGACTTCACGCGCCGCGCATACCGGCGGGACAATGCGCCCATTCAACTCACCGTCAACGGTGTGGACGCAAACCGGGCACGCACCATAGAGAACTATGTGCAGGGCGCCTGGCAGGTGTGGCAACAACAAGAGGCGGCCCGTGAAGGCAAGCCACTGGCACTCCCCGTCGTGGTGGATACGCGTATATGGTTCAATCCCGCATTACGCAGCCGCGATTACCTCGTCCCCGGCCTCATCGCCATCAATATGATACTCATTGGTGCTCTGCTCACAGCACTGGTGATAGCCCGCGAATGGGAACGCGGCACCATGGAAGGCATTATGGTGACACCCGTCACCAGGGCCGAAATCCTGCTCGGCAAACTGGCCCCTTATTTCGTGATGGGGATGGGAAGCATGGCGCTTTCCACATTGATGGCGGTCTTTCTGTTTAACGTCCCGTTCCGCGGCTCGCTACTGGTGCTCACCGGCTCCTCGGCCCTGTTTCTGCTCACCGCACTGGGCATGGGGCTGCTGATTTCCGTGGCGGCGCGAAGTCAGTTTGTCGCTGCCATGGTGGCGATTGTAACTACTTTTTTGCCGGCCTTTATCCTCTCCGGGTTCCTCTTTGACATTCAGTCGATGCCACGCATTGTTCAGATTTTGACGCACATCATAGCCGCCCGCTACTTTGTAGACATTCTGCAAACTACGTTCCTCGCGGGCACAGTTCCATCAGTGATCATCCGTAGCTGCCTTGGCATGGGAGTGCTTTGTCTTGTGTTCCTGGGTCTGGCGCTGGCACGATTTCATAAGAGGCTTGATTAATGGGGACCATTCTCCAGCGTATTTTCGCCTTAACAAAGAAGGAGCTCCTGGCCTTGCTGCGGGATGCAGCCAGCCGCGCAGTGTTGATCGGGCCGCCCATCATACAGCTCGTGGTCTTCGGTTACGCCGCCACCTTCGACCTCAGGAACATCCCCTTTGTTGTTTACGACCAGGACGCTGGAGTTTATTCGCGCGATTTAATCGCCCGGTTCACCGGCTCACCCAACTTCCATCTGCTGCGCGCTGTACACAGCCAGAAAGAGCTGGCCAGCGTCATTGATGACGAGTCTGCACTGCTCGCAATTAATATCGGGCCGGACTTCACCAGAAGACTCGAGCGCGGACAGCCGGCACATGTCCAGATCATCCTCAATGGCCGGGACTCCAACACCGCAGCCACTGCATCGGGCTATGCCCAGGTCATTGTTCGAAGCTTTAATCAGGCATGGATTACAGGGCACGGCGCAGATCCAGCACCTACCGTACTGACTGAGCGCGCATGGTTCAATCCAAACCTGGAATCACGCTGGTTCTTTGTGCCGGGCATCTGCGGCATCCTGATGTTGCTCGTCAGTATGCTCACCACCGGATTATCTGTCGCGCGCGAACGCGAAATGGGGACGTTTGATCAATTGCTCGTGACACCAATGCGTCCAGCGGAAATTCTTCTGGGCAAAGCGCTGCCCGGATTTATCGTTGGAGTATTCGAGGGATCGCTGGTCGTCCTTGTGTCTGTCTTTTGGTTCGGGGTCCCGTTCACCGGCAGCATCCTGGCCCTTTACTTCGGCATGTTCTGCTTTCTGCTTGCCACAGTCGGCATCGGCCTCATGATCTCTTCCCTCGCGGTCACGCAGCAGCAGGGCCTGCTGGGGGTTTTTCTCTTCATGGTACCTTCGATAGTGCTCTCTGGTTTTGCCACACCCATCGCCAACATGCCAGTTGCAGTGCAGTACATCACACTGCTTAACCCGCTGCGTTATTTCCTTATCGTTCTCCGTGGCTGTTTTCTTGAGGGCGCCACAGGTTCTCTCTTGTGGCCGCAGTACCTGCCCCTCATTCTGATTGGCTTTGCGAGCATGACCGCCGCCACGCAGCTTTTCCGTCGCGGATTAAACTGACTCTTGCAGAGCACCTCTTTCTACCTGCCCGCGCGCGCAAAAAAGCGGCCCCTTCTGTGCCAACAGCAGCGGGACAAGTAGTATTCAACAATCTTGCTTTCTTTCAAAAGCAATTCGTGGCACGAGATATTGCACTGATAGAAGATCAGCAAACCCGGCTCAAAATCCACGTGGAACAACTCACGGCGCCCTCTTCCATTGACCTGCATCTCTTCACTCCTCCTGCCAATGCAAAGAAGTTAAAACAAGCGAAAGTGTCGGCGACAGAAGCGCAAATGCAATCATCACTCCAAAAAGATGTGCCGCCCATTTACCCCGCGTCAGCAAAAAAACTCGGTATTTCGGACACGGTTGTTTTGAAGCGGTGCTCACTACCAGTGGTGAGGTCAAGGACATCCACATCATGAAATCTCCCGCCCCAGATCTCACAATTGCTGCCGTGAATGCCGTCAAAAACTGGAAATATAGCCCCTATATCCACGATGGCGAGCCGGTAGAAGTCGATCTTACGGTCAACGTGGTCTTTCGGATAAATTAGCAGCGCGACCAGGCGAGCTTTCCACCACGCTCAACCTGTCTTCCGGCCGCAGATAGCCTTTGCGGCGGAACCAGTCCTCCATTGCGTCGCGCAGTTTTTCCAGTGGCACGCGATGGCCTGCCTCCAGCAGGCCATCGCCAACCGGCAGGGTGTCATCAAAAATGGCGTCGTTGGTGAAGTTGCGCATGGCAAAGTTGTCGATCCAGTGGATCGGACAGGCATGCGTGGCGCCATCCGCGGCAATTCGTTCGACTTTAAGTTTGCGGGCAAACATGGGCAGCGAGTCCGTCGTGAGCGAGTCGGCAAGTCAGTTTGAATCGGCAACAGAAAACGGCTTTGCCAGCGCGAAAAGCCTCTCCCCTGAAACAGATGCGCGGCGCAGCCTGCATGCAAATACAAATCCGGGTGCTGGTGCGGGTGCCCCAGGTCTCGATTCTGAGACCTGGGTTCACGCCAATCCGGCAGTGTTAGCGGCGCGCCTTCGGCCCGGCCGCTTTGATCTCTTCCGGCACGTCGAACTTCTGGAAGTTCGCCTCAAACTGGGCTGCCAGCTCGGCAGCCTGCTTGTCGTAGGCGGCCTTGTCCTTCCAGGCATTGCGCGGATTCAGCAGTTCGCCGGGCACGCCAGGGCAGTGCGTGGGAATGTGCAGACCAAAGGCGTTTTCCGTCATAAACTCCGCCCGGGCCAGCGAACCATCCAGAGCCGCATTCACAATCGCCCGCGTGTGCGGCAGGCTCATGCGTTTGCCCACGCCAAAGGCGCCGCCAGACCAGCCCGTGTTCACCAACCAGCAGATGGCGTTGTGCTGCTTCAGCCGCTCGCCCAGCATCCGGGCATACACCTTCGGCGGCAACGGCAGAAACGGCGATCCGAAGCAGGTAGAAAACTCCGGCACCGGCTCTGATCCCAGCCCGGCCTCCGTGCCAGCCAGCTTGGCCGTATAGCCGCTCAGGAAGTGATACATCGCCTGCTCCGGCGTCAGCCGCGCAATCGGCGGCAACACGCCAAAGGCATCCGCCGCCAGGAACAGCACATTCTGCGGATGCCCGCCCACACCAGGAATCTGCGCGTTCTCAATGAACTCAATCGGGTACGCCGCGCGGGTGTTCTCCGTGTAGCGAATATCGTGATAATCCGGCTCGCTGGTCTTCGTATCCAGCACCACGTTCTCCAGCACAGAACCGAAGCGGATGGCGTGATAAATCTGCGGCTCTTTTTCCTCCGACAGATCAATGCACTTGGCGTAGCAGCCGCCCTCAAAGTTGAAGACGCCCGCGGGCGACCATCCATGCTCGTCGTCACCAATCAAACGGCGCTGAGGATCAGCGGAAAGCGTGGTTTTGCCCGTGCCGGAAAGTCCAAAGAAGAGTGCCGTCCTGCCATCAGCGCCAACATTGGCCGAGCAGTGCATCGGGAGCACATCGCGCTCCGGCAGCATGTAGTTCATCACGCCAAAGATGGACTTCTTCATTTCGCCGGCATACCTGGTGCCGCCAATCAACACAATCTTTCGCGTAAAGTCGGTGATGATGAAGGTGCCGGACTTGGTGCCATCGCGCTCCGGCACCGCCTCAAACTCCGGCGCGGCAATCACGGTGAATTCGGCCTCGTGCATGGCCAGCTCTTCTGCCGTCGGGCGCACAAACAACTGCTTTACAAACAGCGCATGCCAGGCATACTGCGTCACAATGCGGATCGGCAGGCGATATCCGGGGTCGGCCCCGGCAAACAGGTCCTGCACGAAGAGGTCGCGCTCGCGCATGTCCAGCAGAACGCGCTTCAGCAACTCGTCAAAACGCGCCGGATCAAACCTCTGGTTCACCTTGCCCCAGTTCACCTTGTCGCGCGTCAGCGCGTCTTCCACAATGAACTTGTCCTTGGGCGAGCGGCCCGTGCGGGCCCCGGTCAGCGCCACCAGCGCCCCATTGGAGGCCAGCCGCGACTCGCTGCGCACCAGCGAGGCATGAATCAACTGCGGAGCAGAAAGATTGCGGTATACGTGTGGGCCTTCCAGTAAACTGCGGACATCCGAACTCACGCTTACTACGGCCATCTCTGTTTCTCCCTCAACAAGAAAACGCAATATAACACGCAGACCATTAAAAGATCATTTCGGCCTGCCCTCCATTGTGCCATCTGGCAGAAGCACAGAGCAAAAGGAAAAGCCCGCACGCATGCGGGCCCCCTACTTTGAAAATTGGTCTCACCAATTTCTGCCATTCGCTGGCAATTGTCAGGCAATCACAGGCAACGATGGCAGATTTGCAGTGTTCCTTGCTTCCTGCATCACTGCATCCAGATGCTCAAAGACTTCCTCAAGCGACATGGTGTAAATTTCGCGGCCATTGTCATAACCGCTTTCAATGGACTGCTTCAGATAATGTCCGGCAATCTGTGCAGTCAGATAATCGGTAATCGCATGGCCGGTGCGGTTTTTGTACTCCGTCCACGCTGTGCAGGGCAGCGCAATCCAGACGGCGCGCCCGCTCACATCAAAACGCACGTCCACGGCATCTGCGTGGCGCGTGGCAATGGCCACAATGTTGGCTTTCCACTTGCACTGCAACTCTTCGCCCGTCCAGCGATCTTTTACTTTGAAGTCTTCATACATGGCTGCCTCTAGCGTAAATGCGGGATTGCGTTCTAATCAAGCGGCAGCCTGCAGATTGCCCGCGACAGTTGCATTGCACCACGGCTTAGGCGTAGACTCACACTCGATTACAGGCGGTATCCAGCCAAAGCAGGGCGCTTTTGCCCGGCGCGCGGCGGAACTGCACTGGAGACAGACAATGAGTCTTACCACCCTCAGCCCCCTGGGCGGGCATGCCGCTGCAAGCGGCACAAAACAAACCCCATCCACAAAAACTACGGTCCTCAGCCTGCAGGAAAAGAAGGCACAGGGAACTCCAATCACCTGTCTTACTGCCTATGACTACGCCACCGCCCGGCTGATCGATGAAGCCGGTCTCGATCTGGTGCTGGTGGGCGACTCGCTCGCCATGGTGATGCAGGGCCATGAGAGCACCCTGCCCGTCACCATGGACGAGATGTTGCTCTACACGCGCGGCGTGCGCCGGGCCGTGCACCGTGCGCTGCTGGTAGTGGATATGCCCTTTGGCAGCTATCAGGAAAGCACGCAGCAGGGCGTGGCCAACGCGATCCGCTTTGTGAAAGAAGCAGGAGCCGAAGCAGTGAAGCTGGAAGGCGGCCGTAGCCGGGCCGAGGTCATCGAGCGCATTGTGGATGCGGAAATTCCCGTGATGGGCCACCTTGGCCTGACGCCGCAGTCGCTGCACCGCATGGGCGGATACAAGGTGCAGGGCAAAACGCTGCCCGCGCTGGAGCAACTGATGAAGGACGCTCTCGCCCTGGAGCGCGCTGGTTGTTTTTCAATAGTGCTGGAAGGTGTTCCGCGCGAAGTGGCGCAGATGATTACGGCTGAGCTGCGCATCCCCACCATCGGCATTGGCGCCGGTCCGGACTGCGATGGCCAGGTGCTGGTGGTCCACGATCTGCTGAACCTCACCTTTTCCGCGCCGGCCAAGTTTGTCCGCCGCTATGCCGACGCTGCCACGCTCATCCGCGATGCGGTGACTGAATACCGGCACGATGTGGAGGCGCGCACCTTTCCCACGGAAGAGGAAAGCTACCATCTGCCACGCGAAACCCAGGCTGCGCTGGAGGCTTTGCATCTTCCCCAGCGGCACAAAAGCCTGAATTCTTAACAGAGACTTTTTGGGCCCAATGCAGATACTCAAGACCGTTGCTGAAATGAAGGCTGCCTGCCGCGCCATCTCGCGCACTGAAAAAAAATCAGGATTTGTCCCCACGATGGGCGCGCTGCACGCTGGACATATTTCCCTGGTACGCACCGCCCGGCAGCAGTGCGACGTGGTGGCCGCCTCCATTTTTGTGAATCCGGTCCAGTTCGCGCCCAACGAGGACCTGGCCAAATATCCGCGCACGCTGCAGGAAGACTGCCGCATGCTGGAGGCCGAAGGTGTCGATCTGCTCTTTACCCCGGACGCGGCAGAGATGTATCCCACTGGCGCCAGCACCGTCGTCAACGTAGCAGCGCTTTCCGGCAGGCTGGATGGCGCATCGCGCCCCGGTCACTTTCAGGGTGTGGCCACGGTTGTCGCCAAACTCTTCCATATCGTCGCGCCAGACAAGGCCTACTTTGGCCAGAAAGATGCGGCGCAGGTGGCCGTGCTGCGCCAGATGGTGCGCGACCTGGATATGGACGTGGCCCTGATCGTCTGCCCGATTGTGCGCGAAACAGACGGCCTGGCGCTCAGCTCGCGCAATCGCTACCTGGGAGCGGCAGAGCGGCAACAGGCGCTGGCGCTGCAACGCAGTCTGCAACAAGTGGAACGACTGTTTGCTCAGGGCGAGCGCAGCAGCAAAAAGCTGATTGCTGCCGCGCAACAGGTTTTCGCCGCCGAACCTGCCGCTCGCGTGGACTACATCACTCTGGTGGACTGGGCAACTCTGCTCCAGGTGGAAATAGCCGCTCCCGGACATCTGTTTGCCGTTGCCGCATGGATCGGCGCCACGCGCCTCATCGACAACGTGATTTTGTCTCGGCCCGGATTTCTCGCGAGTGGCGGTGATGAGGTGAAGGTGGTTGAGTAAAAAGAAGGCATGGGCCGCTGATTTTGCGTCATAACTGCGTGGCAGCCCGGCGTCAGTCAAGGCCGTGCACAGCACGCCGCGCATTGCTGACTGACATTCAACTTCATCCAGGTTCGGGTAAAAGCGAGACACGCCTGGTCGGCCCGAAGATCTCGGGGTGAATGCGGCACCCGGTTCAAAATGCTCATGCCGGAATGCACGGAGAATATATGGCTCCTCGACGAAGCCGCCTGCAACGAGAAAAGCAAAACGAAACCATGACAATACCGCGTACCCTCCGCTGCGGCGGCCGTCATGGGGCTTCGCCCGCTGCGCGGCGTGCGAAAAACGCGCGCCCTGGACCGCCTCTCTCCAGAGACGCCGGCCCTACATTACTTCCGGAGCTTCTATTCCCAGCAGCGCGAGCGCTTGTACCATCTCGCGCCTGGCAACCGCGGCCGTCGCCAGCAGCAGCGCTTTTTTCTGCGGATTCTCTTCCGTCAGAATATGGTGCTTGTGGTAGAAATTGTTGAACTGTTGCGCTAGTTGAAAAGCATACTTCGCCAGATACGCAGGTTCCGCTGTGGCAATGCACTGCTCCAGCAACAGCGACAGCTTCGACGCCGCCAGCCACAACTCCCAGATCACCGCGCCCTCTTCGCCAGCGATAAAAGCCGACACATCCACGTCCGCCACTGCATCCAGCGCCGCCTGTTCCGTCACGCCAGCCTTGCGGAAGATGTTCCCCGCGCGCACAATCGCATACTGCACATACGGCCCGGTCTCGCCCTCAAAACTCAACGCATCCTTGAAGTCGAAGGCAATCACCGTGTTGCGCGTGTACTTCAGCATGAAGTAGCGCAGCGCACCAACGGCAATCTTTGTGGCAGTGCTCAGCCGCCCGGCCTCCTCCAGCTCCGGATGCCGAGCATCCACTTCCGTCTTCGCCGCGGCAATCAGCTTGTCCAGCAAGTCATCGGCCTTCACTCCGAAGCCCTTGCGGCCGCTTACTTCAATGTAGGCGCGCTTCTGGTCTTCCTCGCTCACCGTGTAACCCAGATCCATCGCACAGCGCGGCGTCAGCGCCACCATCTCATAGCTGAAGTGCGTGTAGCAGTTGGCTGCTTGCGTGTATCCCATGCCGCGCAGCGCCTCTACCACATTGCTCTGCGGATCCGTCTGCCGCGAATCAATCACGTTGTAGATGGCGTCGGCTTTGCCGAAGCAGGGATGCGGCTCCTCGCCATCGACCGTTGAAATCCAGCAGGTGTGCGTCGCGTATTCGCGGAACTTCGCGTAGCCAAAGTCCTTGCCCAGCAGGCCGAACTTCCACAGGTGATAGGCAATGTCCTTGCCCACATAGGTCACTGTACCGTTGGAGCGGACGATGATCTTCGCGTCCTCATCGGGGCCGCTGGCGCTATC
>DZDJ01000001.1:0-25307 GCA_022736715.1 Edaphobacter aggregans | reverse complement strand
GGGCCGCTGGCGCTATCTGGATCGCTGGCGCTATCTGGGCCGTCGGCGCTGTCTGGGCCATCGGCAACTTCCGCGCTCCCCGTACCGGCACGCTTCATCACCCAGCAGCCTTTGTTCTTGCCCTCGGTTTCGAGGTAAAGCACGCCCTTCTGCTTCATCAGTTCAAAGGCCGTCTCCCAGAACTTCAGGTGCAGAATCTCGCTCTCGCGCGGCAGAAAATCATACTCAATTCCCAGCCGCTGCATCGTCTCCAGATGCCGCCGCAACACAGCCGTGGCAATCAGTTCGGCAATCGCCGCCGTCTCGTTGCCTCCATGCTCCAGCGCGTGCAGCGTGTCCAGGCGAATCTTCTTCCGTGCCGCTGCCTGCGCTGTGTCCGCCTCATACCATTGCGAAACCCGCGCATACAAATCCCAGCAGTAGTAATCGATGCGCTCGCCTTTGGCCTGCAACTCTGCCAGCAACTGCCGCACATCCGCCAGCGACTTGCCTTCCAGATGCACCAGCCCCACCACCACATCCGCCACCTGCACGCCGGTGTTGTCAATGTAGTTCTGCACGCCGGCATTTGCTTTTCTTGCGCGCAGCAGGCGCACAAAAGTATCGCCCAGAATCGCATTGCGCAGGTGCCCGATGTGCGCAGCCTTATTTGGATTGATGCTCGTGTGCTCAACAAGATAGTAGGTCAGGTCCTGTTTGGGGAGCATATAACTACCCCCCATAAGAATGCCTTTGTCCTGCGAGATGATCCTCGGCACCGCCGCCGCGCGGTCCAGCTTGATGTTCAGGTAGCCCGCGCCCGCCACTTCCACCGCGGCCACGCCGTCCATGCCCGCCAGCTCCGCCTGTAGCTCCATCGCAATGGCGCGTGGTGCTTTCTTGAGCCGCTTGGCCAGTTCAAAGGCCACCGGCAGCGCCAGCTCGCCAAACTCGATCTTCGGCGGCTGCTCCACGGCAAGCTGTGCCAGCTCAACGTCATACTTGGTTTTCAGAATGCTCTGGATGCGCGAAAGGAGGCTCTGCTGTAGCGTGCGATACACGTGGATTTCACCGGAGGAACGCGGCCTTCCGTGCAACCGGAAACCGCTTCAAAATGTTGGAATCAGTGCTGATTCTAGCAGAATGCAAACACTTTTCTCACATCTCGTCTTCCGGCTCCGGCGGACGAACAGGCACTTTAGCCAGCGCTTTCAACAACCCCTTGCCGCTGGCATTCCCTGCTCTTCGCGCAAAAAACTCTGCCGCAGTTTCCACCACACCAATCTTCTGCGCCACAGCAACTGCAATCCACTGGTTCAGTGAGACGCCATCTTCCTTCGCCAGCCGCTGCGCCGCCTTCTTCACGGAAACCGGCAACTTCAATGGGTACGTCGACTTGCTCATCGCAACCTCCTTACAACATCCTGCGGCTTGAGCACCTGCAACTGAAAGCGCAGCGCTGCTTCCGCAAAATGCCGTACATTATGCGTCACCAGTACGTCGGCGCGCCCATTCAGCGCAGTTTCCAGCACCATCTCGTCTCCAGCATCCCGCACCTGAGGCCGCCACTGGAAGTGAATCTCGACTGGCTCCACCCACGCTGCCAGTTCCGAAAGAAACTGCTGCACCTGGTCTACGGAAAAACCGTGCGCCAACCTCTGTTCCGGACGCAGCAGAACATCCTCATACTCCAGAAACAACGGCGGGCTTGCCAACAATTGAAAACGGCGCGCCGGAATCATGCTCAGCAAAAGATAGGAAGCGCCCAGCCGACTCCGTAACCCCGCCGCAACCACAGAAGTGTCGATAACGAGCCGCACACATCCATTATGCCATGTGACATGGTATGGGATGTATTAATTTTCGACAGACAACACTGCTAAACTGGACTTTGCGCACTGCGCGCCAAACCATCGCATGTCTGACACAGTAAACAAGTTCTACCTCACTACGCCGATCTACTACGTCAACGCGCGCCCGCACATCGGCCACGCGTACTCCACCATCGTCTGCGACGTCATCGCGCGCCGTAAGCGCCTGCTGGGCGACGACGTCTGGTTCCTGACCGGCACCGACGAGCACGGCCAGAAAATTGAGCGCTCCGCCAACGCCGCCAACAAAACGCCGCAGCAGTTTGCCGACGATGTTTCCGCTGAGTTCCACCACCTGTGGCAGCGCATGGGCCTCACAAACGACGACTACATCCGCACCACCGAGGACCGCCACAAACGCGGCGTGCAGCATCTTTTCAGCCTGCTCCAGCAGCGCGGATTCATCTATAAAGGCACCTACACCGGCCAGTACTGCGTCTCCGACGAGGCCTATGTCGAAGGCCCCGCAGGCGTCGTTTGCCCCGACTGCGGCCGCGTGACCGAAACCGTGAGCGAAGAGAACTACTTCTTCAAGCTCTCCGCCTTTGAGAGCACGCTGCTCAAGTTCTACGAAGAGAATCCCGACTTCATCCGCCCGGAAAAGATCCGCAATGAGGTCATGTCCTTTGTGCGCTCCGGCCTGAAAGACCTCTCCGTCTCGCGCACCAGCTTCAACTGGGGCATTCCCGTACCGGGAGACGAGAAGCACGTCGTCTACGTCTGGCTCGATGCGCTGGCCAACTACATCACCGCCATCGGCTACGGCAGCAGCGATCCGGCAGATCAGGCAAAGTTTGCCAAGTACTGGCCCGCCGAGCTGCACCTGATCGGCAAGGAGATCAGCCGCTTCCACTGCGTCTACTGGCCCGCCTTTCTGCTGGCCGCCGGGCTGCCGCTGCCCAAGGCCGTGGTCGCCAACGGCTGGCTGCTGTTTGAAGAGTCGAAGATGTCGAAGTCGCGCGGCAACGTCGTCCGCGCAGAGACGATCATGGAAGCCTTCGGCGCACTCAAGCCCGAACTGCCCAAGGAAGAACAAGACCTCTTCGGAGCCGACGTCCTCCGCTACTTCCTGCTGCGCGAAATCCCCTTCGGGCAGGATGGCAGCTTTTCGTTTGATGCGTTGCTGACGCGGTACAACGCCGATCTGGCAAATGGATATGGGAATCTCGTCAGCCGGACGCTGACGATGATTCAGAAGTATTGTGATGGCATAGTTCCCGCCGATAGAACTGGCTTGACTTCTGCCCACAGCCTAAAAGCAGTTTATGGGCCGGAAGAGGAGTTTCACACCCGATGCAATAGATATGAATTTTCACGCGCGATTGAAGTCTTATGGATTGGAGTGGGGATAGCGGATGGAGAACTAAGCGCTCAATCTCCTTGGAAGCTTGCTGCGGACCTCTCAAAGAAAGATTTGCTAGACAAAATACTCTATGAAGCAGCTGATCATATCCGCATCATCACTGCGCTTCTCTATCCAGTGATGCCCTACGCCACAGCCAAAGTCTGGGCGCAGCTTGGACTGGGAGACATCCACGAAGCTGCCCTCAAAGGCGAACTGAAGAATCTGGAATGGGGAGGCCTCCAGCCCGGCACCAAGCTGGGCGAGCTTGGCCCCATCTTCCCCCGCGCAGACAAGGAAATCATTACCCGTATGAGCGAAATCGAACAGAAGAACGCACCCGCAGCCGTTGCCGAAGCCCCCGCTGCAGTAAAGGCCGAGCCGAAGCCCGAAGTAAAAGCAGAAGCGAAACCCGCTGCACCCGCTCCGGCAAAGCCAGCCGAGCCAGCGCCAGCCGCTGTTGCCGCGCCTGCGACTCCGACCGCACCAGCACCCGTAGCCGAAGCTGCTCCGGCAGACAATACCATCACCATCGACGACTTCGCCAAGGTGGAGCTGCGCGTGGCGCAGATCAAGGTGGCCGAACGCATTCCCAAGGCCGACAAGTTGCTGCGGCTCGAAGTGGATCTCGGTTATGAAACGCGCCAGATCCTCTCCGGCATCGCCGAATGGTACGCGCCGGAAGAGCTGATTGGCCGCCGCATCGTCGTCATCACCAACCTCGCGCCCCGCAAGATGCGCGGGCTGGAATCGCACGGCATGCTACTGGCTGCCAGCGACGGCGACCACGGCAGGCCCGTCCTGGCCACCTTCGGAGAAGAGATCGCGCTTGGCTCGCGGTTGAAATAAAAACCGACCACGGATTTCACAGATGCACACGGATTTTAAAGACAAAAACGAATAGAAATTTAAAAACGAAATATCAATAAAAATCAGATCGCAAAAATGTCGATCGGAATATAGCAACATAAAAACATTCTTTCTTTTTGTTGTTTCTTTGAAATCTGCTTTTGCTTTTAAAATCCGTGTGCATCTGTGAAATCCGTGGTCGAGCTTTTCGCCTTTAGGAACTTATGTATTTAGTCGACTCACACGCGCATCTTGACTCGGCCCGCTACGATGAGGACCGCGACGACCTGCTGCGCCGCTCCTACGAAGCAGGCGTGCGGATGATTCTCTCCATCGGCATCGGCGACGGCCCGGCCTTCATGCACCATGCGCTGGAACTGAGCCATCAGTACGCTGGCCGCACCGGCTTCCCCTGCATTTACGCCAGCGCTGGCGTGCATCCGCAGGAGGCCGCGCTGGCCGACGACGCTGCGATGGACAAGCTTGCGCAACTCGCCAAGGATGACCGCTGCATTGCCATCGGAGAGATTGGCCTCGACTACTATCACGAGGAAAACCCGCCCATCGAGGTGCAGAAGGCCGTTTTTCTGCGCCAGATGGAGATTGCCACCGCTGCGAAGCTTCCGATCCTGATCCACTGCCGCCCCTCCGACGGAGCCACGCCAGCAGCGCTGGCCAGGTTTGGCCCGGCAGACGCCTGGGACGATACCCTGACTCTGATTGAGCAGTACTGGAAGCCGCACAATCTTGGCGGCGTGCTGCACTGCTTTACCGGGACGATCGACCACGCCCGGCGGGCGCTGGACTGCGGCTTCCTGATCTCCTTTGCCGGGAACATCACCTATCCCAAGGCACAGAACATCCGCGATGTGGCGGCATTTGTGCCGGAAGACCGTATGCTGGTGGAAACCGACGCGCCGTTTCTGGCGCCGGTTCCCAACCGCGGACAGCGCAACGAGCCCGCCTGGACGGTCTTCACCGCTCGGAAGCTGGCCGAGGTGCGCGGGCTGGACGAAGGGGCAGTCGCTTCCATCACAACAGAAAATTTCTGTCGATTTTTCTCTGTCACGCACTGCCTGCAATAATGAAATTGATAGCTTTATGGCCGTTTTGACCGATAATCTAAATAGAGGAAGTGCGGTATGGCGGGCGAAAATTCATTCGACGTAGTCAGCAAGGTAGAAATTCAAGAGGTCCGCAATGCGATTGACCAGGCCATCAAAGAGGTTCGCGCGCGGTTTGACCTGAAGGACTCGAAGTCTGCGATCGACCTCGAAGGTGAGGACACGATACAACTGGCTTCGGCCGATGAGTATAAGCTGAAGGCAGTGATTGAAATTCTGCAGCAGAAGCTGGTGAAGCGGAACGTCTCGCTGAAGAACATCACCTTTGAGAAGCTGGAGCCTGCGTCCAACAACAGTGTACGGCAGAAGATCAAGCTGCAGCAGGGCATTCCGGGGGAAAAGGCCAAAGAAATCGTCCGTATCGTGAAGGACTCGAAAAAGAAGGCGCAGGCCTCCATTCAGGGCGACACGGTACGCATTTCCAGCAAGGACCGCGACACCTTGCAGGATGTCATCGCGCTGCTGCGCGGCAAAGACCTTGGCATTGAATTGCAGTTTACAAACTACCGCTCCAACTGAGCAGGGCGGTAGCACGAAGGAAGCATAAACGGTGAGCACACTGTCTATAACGTCTGCCAGAGAATTTTTTGAACTGCTCCGCGATGATCTCGCAGCCATAGAGCGCGAATTTGCGCGAGAGTCGGCCTCTGACGTCGCCGTGATTACGGACATAGCCAACTACCTGATCGAAGGTGGTGGCAAGCGCATCCGTCCGTCGCTGCTGCTGCTGGCCTCCAAGGCGCTCAACTTCCACGGGCAAGGCTGCATCAAGCTGGGCTCCGTGGTGGAAATGCTGCACACCGCCACGCTGGTGCATGACGACATCATCGACGAGGCCGACACGCGCCGCGGACGGCCCTCCTCCAACACCACCTGGGGCAACTCCAAGTGCGTGCTGGCGGGCGACTGGCTCTACATGCAGTCCTTCCGTGTCGCACTGGAAGAGCACAACTTCAGGGTCCTCGACCTGCTCATCACCCTGACGCAGCAAATGGTGGAGGGCGAGCTGCTGCAGATTGAGAAGCTCGGCCACCTCATCAACGAGGAAGAGTATTTCGACCTCATCTATCGCAAGACCGCTTGCCTCTTCAAGGTCTCCATGCAGCTCGGCGCAGTCATTGCCAAGTCCAGCGAGGAGACCGAACAGCAAATGGGAGAATATGGCCGCAACCTGGGCCTGGCCTTCCAGATTGTCGACGATGTGCTGGATCTGACCGCCACGGAAGAGGTGCTGGGCAAGCCCGCAGCCAGCGATCTGCGCGAGGGCAAGGCCACGCTGGCCGTCATCCATGCGCTGGAGCGCGGCACCGGAGCCGACCGCGAAGCGATTCGCACGGTTCTGGCCGACCGCTCCTTTGCACGCATCACACACGCGCAGATTCTCGAAATCCTCACACGCCACGGCTCCATTGAATACGCCATGGGTACGGCCTTCGCCTACGCGGAAGCGGCAAAAATGTCGCTGGCGGAACTACCGGACACAGACTACAAGCGTGCGCTGCTCTGGGTACCGGATTTTGTGGTGGCGCGAGACCGCTAGGATTTCAGCTTCACAGCCCACACGGGGATTGGTTCAAACCACTGCATTTCTGCCCGCTGTTTGAGCGCCACAAGCGCATAGCCCTGTTCGGTGGAGTTATCAAACAAAATTGCTTCATCCGCAAGCACCAGCGCGGCAGGTAAGTTTGCGTAACTTCGAGGGTATCTTCTTCTCTGGTCGCCTACTGGAACATCGTGTCCGCCCTTCAGGACTCTTTGCCGCACACGATCGATATTGATCTCAACACTGGTAGTGCCAATGTAAATCAATGTAATCAAATACCCCAGTTGGTGCGCCAGGGCCATCATGCGTAAATAGGTACGGCCTGAGAGTGTAGTTTCTACCGTAAAGCTCTGGCGCAGGCGAAGGAAGTCACTCGCCAGTTGAAGCACCTGTCGTCCTGCTTGAATGAGGATGAACCTGCAATCACCTGATCCTGTAAAGATTTTGCAGTGGCGTCGGGGTCAAGAACCGGGAACTGCTGAAAGTATTCCCGAGACCAGAGGGTGAGCGTACTCTTGCCGCATCCGTTTGCCCCAGCCACCACCGTGAGAGATGGATTCATCGTTTGGAAGCAATCATCTTTGGTTCGGGAGTTTTTACCGTCGCACTGGAACACAACCACTCAACACGCTTGCGCTCCACCACCACTCCGGCGCGGGCGTTCTGGGCCAATTTTTGTGCGAACTTGAGCAGATCCCTCTTCATGAGAACATTCTACTCCCAGATCCAGGGCAGTTACTCCCCCTCAAACGGCTGCGGCTTCATCTCGCCGTTTTTCTGCTTCAGCAGAATCTGCACCTTGCCTTCGGCGGTTTCCAGTTCCTGCTTGCAGGCATTGGAGAGCGTCACGCCCTGCTCGAAGAGCAGGATCGACTCCTCCAGCGGCAGGTCGCCCTTTTCCAGCTTTTCGACAATGCCTTCCAGCGACTTCAGTTGTTCCTCAAAACTTGCCACTTCGCTTCTCCAGATTCCCTAGCTCGCAGGCTGCGCCAGCAACTCTTCCAGCACCTGCGCCGCAGCGCTGTACTTGCCAAACGGAGCGCTCACCTGCGCCCCCTGCACCATCGGCCGCGTTGCGGCCAGCATCTCCTGCGCAATCTTCACGCCCTCGGCCCGCGCCAGTTCCGGCGTGGTTGCCGCCGCCATACGCGCCATAATCTCCTCCGGCATGCTCACCCGCAGATCGTTCTTCATGAACTCCGCATTGCGCAGGCTCGTCAACGGCCAGATGCCGGCAATCACCGGGATACGGAACTCCTCAATGCGCTTCAGAAATGCCTCCAGCAAGCGCAGATCAAAGACGGGCTGCGTAATGGCGTACTCGGCGCCCGCCTCCACCTTGTAGGCAAAGCGGCGAATTTCGTTCTCAATATCCGGAACACCCGGATTGGCCGCCACGCCGATCGTAAACCCGGTCGACGCCCCAATCGGATTGCGTCCAATGTCCAGCCCGTGGTTCAGATTGCGCACAATATTCACTAGGCCAATCGCATCCACGTCAAACACCGCCGTAGCATCCGGATAATTCCCCAGCTTCGGCGGATCGCCCGTCAGGCACAGAATATTCTTCAGCCCAATCGACGACGCACCAATCAGATCGCTCTGGATGCTCAGCACATTGCGGTCACGGCAGGTGTAGTGCAGAATCGTCTCAATCCCCACCTGCTGCTGCATCTGAATGCAAAGGCTCTGCGCGCTCATCCTGGCTGACGCCCGCGGCGAGTCCGGCACATTGATCGCATGCACGCCCAGCCGGTACAGCAGCGCCGCGCCTTCCAGCTCCCTGCTGCAGTCGATTCCCTTCGGCGGCACAATCTCCACCATTGTCACAAACTCGCCTGCTGCCACCAGCGAGCCAATTTTGGACCGCTCCGCCAGCCGCGGCGGCCGCACCTCACTTACCACCTGCGGATTCACCGTCACCGACGGACTCATCTGCTGCGCTTCCATCGCCCGCAGCGCCGACTTCATCGCGCGGATATGGTTCGGCGTGGTACCGCAGCATCCGCCCACAAACTGCACACCCGCCTTCACAAACTTGCGGGCAAAGCTGGCCATATACTCCGGCGAACACAGATAAATGTTCCGGCCATCCACTTCGCGGGGCATTCCCGCATTCGGCATCGCCACCAGCGGCAGCGCCGTAGCTGCGCGCATGGCCTCCATCACCGTCAGCACCGTCGCCGGACCAGCGCTGCAATTACAGCCAATCACGTCCGCACCCCATTCCGTCAGGCGGGCGGCAGCCGTTTGCGGAGAGGCCCCGTCCAGGCAGTTGCCTTCCTCGTCCACCGTCATCATCACCATCACCGGCAACGCTGGAGCCACCGTGCGCGCTGCGCGAATCGCCTGCTCCGCCTCGGCCAGCGAGGTCATGGTTTCCACAATCAGCAGGTCTACGCCACCGGCAGCCAGTCCCCGCACCTGCTCAGCAAAAGCCGCCTGTGCTTCTTTCATGCTGGTTTTGCCCAGCGGCTCCAGCCGGATGCCAAGCGGGCCAATGGAACCAGCCACATACGCTTCTCCGGCCTGCTTTTCCTGCAACTGCTCCACAGCTTCCCGGGCAATCCGTGCGCCCGCCTGGTTGATGGCCTCCACCTGGTCCTGCAGACCGTAGCGCTGTAACCGGAAGGCATTCGCGCCAAAGGTATTGGTCTCGATAATTTCGGCGCCCGCCTGCAGATACTCCTCATGCACCGTGCGCACCAGTTCCGGCTGGGAAAGGTTCAACTCGTCATAGCAGCGGTTGATGAAGACCCCGCGGCCATACAGCATGGTGCCCATCGCGCCATCACACAGTATGGTCCGGGGTGCGCCATCACTCTTCCGCAAAAATTGCTGGATTCCCTCTGTCATCTTGCCTTTGCCCTGCCCGTTGGATGCACCCCTGCCACCGGGTGCATCCTGACAGTTTAGCGCATCCTCCTGTCTTTCCGGATGCCCGCCCGCTGCATCTGCCGAACCCTGAGAAAATTATGCTCCGTCAACTCCTGTTCCCGTGTCTGTTCAGCAGACAGCCTTTGATATAATCATCGGGTAACTATACCGAAAAGCAAGCGCATATACGGTTGGAGTCTCAGCTTTGATGAATAGAAGTGTCTTCCTACGGTCGGCTTGTGTTGTGCTTGCCGGAATTCTTGTTCTTTCGCTCAGTGCCTGCAGAATTTACTATAAATTCCCGCTGTACAATTTTGCCGGCCGCCCGACACCTCCGAGTTTGCTGTCTCATCGCGTCCTCGTGGCCATTCAGAACCCCAGCGTTCTGAGTCAGGGCAAGCTGCAGATTCTGGATGCCCAGCGCGATATCCGCATGAACATCCAGGACACCATCAGCGAATTTGATGTGTCCGGCTTTGCCGGCAAACTGCCCATCAACATCCAGAGCTTCCCGGAGCAGACCCAGGGCTTTGTCTACAGCGAAGGCGATGGCAGCTTTGACAACATCAGCTACGGATTAGAAAAGTACACCGGGCCCGTCGGTGGCCTGCCCGGTATCTCGTCCAGCATCTTCATCACCTCCGATTTCCGCTACGTCTTTGCCGCCAATGAGACCCTCAGCTATCTGACGGTGATCGACCGCAGCACCGGCGGCTCTTATGAGCTGAACGTGCCCGGCGTATACAAAGTGGCCGTCAATACCGGCGGAACCGTCGCGCTGGCCATGACGCGCAATACGAATGAGCTGTATCGCGTCGTCCTGCTCAATGTGAACCAGTACGCCACCGCGGCACAGGCTGTTTCGGCCATCTCCGGCGCGGTGGACTGCCAGCCGCTGAACCTGCCAGTCTATTGCGCAGTGCATGTCACGCTGCCCTCGTCGGCCAACCTGGACCGCCCGGTAGGCGCGTACTTCTCGCTGGATGGCGGCACGGCGTACATCGAGAACTGCGGACCGGAGTGCGGCGGCAGCACAGCCAGCATCACCTTTGTCCCGACCTCGATCCTGAACATCAACAATCTGGCGACCGCGGTCTCCGGCGGCTCCACGGCCGTCACCAATTTACCTGTGCCCGGTGGGGTCACCGATCTGATCTCAGATGGCACTACCCTGTACGCCGCAGGCCAGCAGTTGCAGACAGATGGTCTTTTTGCCGGTGTGCTGAGCACCATCAATCTGGCTTCGCAGTCTGTCACTGGCGCGTACTCCATCTCCGATGGCTACCACACCAGGATGATCTTTGCCGACAACAACACATTGTGGATCGGTTCATCCCTGTGCGCGGATGGCGAGCGCTACACCAAAGGCGAGAATTACAACTGCCTGACGCGCTTTGATCTTGCTTCCAACACGCCGCAGATTGTGCCCAATACGCCGATTCCGCTGAATCTGCAGAACAGCAACAGTGACCCGAACTACTATGGCGATCTGACGGGCATCTGCGCGGTGATTGGCCTCAACAAGGTCTATACCGCCTACGGTGGCCAGGTGCATGCCTTCAACACGGCAGACGGCAGCGAGATCAACAACCTGTACATCACCGTCCAGGGCACGGCCTACGATGTGGCGTACATGGATGCCTTGTCCAACGCAGCGAACTAGCTAATTGCCATGCAGGAACTGCTCGAAGCCGATCTGCTCGCCATTGCGGCGCACCGTGACGATGTAGAGCAAACCTGCGGTGGCACCCTCCTGAGAATGGCCGCTCTTGGCTGGCGGACGGCCATCCTCGATCTGACCCAGGGCGAATCCGGCACCCGCGGCACCGCAGAAGAGCGTGCCGCGGAAGCAGCCGAAGCCGGACGCATCCTGGGCGTGCAGTGGCGCCAGGCGCTGGACCTGCCGGATGGCAACGTCCAGAACACCTGGAAAAACCGGCTCAAAATCGCCGCCATTCTGCGCCAGCTACGGCCCCGCGTAGTCATCCTTCCCTACTGGCAGGGACGCCATCCAGACCACTACACATGCGCCACACTGGGCTATGAATCCTGCTTTGTGAGCGGATTGGCTAAAGTGGAGACGCTCGGTGGTCACGCTCCGCACCGCCCCTTCAAGATCCTCTATGCCAGCTTGTATGCGGACGTCCGGCCCAGCTTTGTCGTGGACATCACGCCGCATATTGAGCAGCGCTTTGCTTCGCTGATGGCCTACCGCTCGCAATACGCCAATCAGCAGCAGGGCGGCGGACTTTTTGTCCCGGAAGAGGAAATCCGCGAGCGCACCTTTGCCATGGCGCGACACTACGGTCTGCTCGGCGGAGTGCGCTATGCGGAACCCTTTGTGCAGAAGGAAGTTGGCCTGGTCGACGACCTGATGCTGCTGCCGGTGCAGTCCATCTAAGCAGCAACTACCGGCCAGTTGCCCCTGCGCGCTCTCCCAGCTTCGCACGCACAAACTCCACCACCGCATCCGACATATACTCCGGCGCAGCGATCACAAACCGCGGCCTGCCCTCCAGCAATTTCGCAGGCACTCCCGGCCAGTTGGGCCGCAGCGGCAGGCCTCTCGCCAGTTCCAGCACAGCATCGGCACGATCCAGATAGAGCCGCGCCGAGTCCTTGAAGTCCGCCGTGGCGCGGTCCAGCAGCGTCAGATACACGTCCGGCCGCAGAAAACGCAGAACGCTGTTCGACTCAAAGATGGCGTTTTCCGCCTGCTCCAGTTCTCGACGAATGCGCGGCATCGCCTCTGCCAGATTGCCCTGCCGCGTGCGCACCCAGAAGGACCGCTCCGCGCCAGCCGCCAGAAAACGCGCTGAGTCTGTGCCGGGGCCCGCCTCGTGCTCCTCCGTCACCGCCACCAGATGCTCTTCCGTCTCGCAATCGCAAGGCCCGCCGTTGGCCGGGCGAACGCCGTGGCCAAACTGCGTCACCTTGAAGGCCGTCCAGCGCAGCTCCGGCATGCGCGCAATCAGCCCTGCCACCGCGCTGGTTTTGCCAATGTTCTGGGAGTGTCCGCCGATCACCACAATCGCCATGGCCTGCCGCCCTGCCTCGCTCGCGCTTACTTCCGGGCCAGCTTTGCCATTGCCGCCAGCCCACGCAGATATTCCTTCAGCGGTTGCGCCGGCCTGCCCCAGAAGACCTGTCCCGGCCCGCGCAGCTTCTTGCCGCTCAGCACGCCTGCGCCTCCGCCAAGAATCACG
This sequence comes from Edaphobacter aggregans, assembly GCA_022736715.1. Taxonomy (GTDB): domain Bacteria; phylum Acidobacteriota; class Terriglobia; order Terriglobales; family Acidobacteriaceae; genus DZDJ01. The sequence goes on along the minus strand of DZDJ01000001.1, from coordinate 12,516 downwards.
CCCGGACCCACCGTCGCGTGCTCGCCAATGCCGACCTGCCCGCCCAGAATCGCACCGTCTTCCACCACGCTGGAACCGGAGATGCCCGTCTGCGCCGCGATCACCACATTGCGGCCAATCCGACAGTTATGGCCAATGTGCACCAGGTTGTCGAGCTTGGCCCCGCGACAGATGCGTGTTTCCTCCAGCGCGCCGCGGTCGATCGCCGTGTTGGCGCCAATCTCCACATCGTCTTCAACCACCAGCGTTCCCTGCTGCGGAAACTGCACATACTCGCCGGTCGCATCGTTGCGCGCATAGCCAAAGCCATCCGCCCCCAGCACAGCGCCGGCGTGCACCACCACGCGCTCGGCGAGCGTTGTGCCAGCGTAGATGGTCACCCGCGGATGCAGCCGCGTTCCTGCGCCAATGCGGACGCCTGACGCCACCACGCATCCAGCACCCACCTGCACCCCCGCACCCAGTTCCACATGCTCGCCAATCACGGCAAAGGCATCCACAAAAACACCCTCTGCCAGCACAGCCGTGGCTGCCACCACCGCCGTAGGATCAACCCCGGCAACCGCATCCGCCGCGCGCAACTGCCTTGCCGCTATGGCAAAGGCCAGCCGTGGCTGCTGCACACGCAGAACGGGCTTGTCCAGCTCCGCAGGCAATTCTGCGTTTGCCGGAACCAGCACCGCTCCGGCGGCCGACGCCAGCGCGGTCTGCAGATTGGCTGCATCGGCGGCAAATACCAGACTGGCAGCGTCCGCCCCGGCAACACTGGAAACACGCACAATCTCCACCTCGCCGCCACCAGTAAACTCCGCTCCTACCCACGCTGCAATTTCGCTCAGATTTGCCATGTCCCTGCCTGCGCCTTCCTCTCGTCAATACACCGGATCATCCCCGGCGGGCCGCGTCTTCCAACGTCGATGCACCCACAGCCACTGCTCAGGATAACGCCGCACATACTGCTCCATCGCGCTGGTAAACAGCGCCGTATTGCTCACCGCATCCTGTTCGGCATCCCCTGTGCGCACCAGTTCCAGAGGCTTGCCAAAGTGCAGCACATATTTCTGCTCGGCTTCCTCCCACAGCAGAAAGCCCGGCAGAACACTTGCATCCGTCTTCAGCGCTACGCGCGCCAGTCCAGAGGCCGTGCAGGCCAATCGGCTAAAGAACGGCACAAACACACCCTGCGGCGGCGTCATGTTCGTGTCCATCAGAATGCCCACCGTTTCGCCAGCGCGCATCGCGCCAATCAGCCCACGGGCAAAGTCGTCCTTGTGCAGCACGCGGTTGCCGTGCAGGCAGCGGATGCGGTTCACCAGCCTGTCTACCCGCGCGTTGTCCAGCCGACGAATCACCATGCTCATGGGACATCCCATCAGCGAGTGATAAAAGCTGGAAAGCTCCCACGCGCCCAGGTGCCCCGTCACCACCAGCACGCCTTTGCCGCGTTCCCGCGCCGCCAGATAATGTTCCAGCCCTTCATATCGCAGAAATGCCTGCGTATTGGCCGGGGTGTAGCGCGGCATCTGGCAAAACTCCGCCATCTGCCAGCCAAGATTGCGATACAACGTGCGCAGGATGCGCTCGTTTTCCGTTCCACTGTTTTGCGGAAACGCCAGTTGCAGATTCCGCAGCCCAACCCGCCGCAACCTGCCTGTAAGCCGCCAGGCCAGCGCGCCCACCGCTGCCCCCATGCCGCGCGCGATGGTGCGCGGCGGCAGGCCCATCAACTTCACCAGCAGCCAGACTACGGCAAACTCCAGACTTCTACGCATGCAAAAACGGCCCTCTGCGCTGGATGGAAACTTTAGTGTAATGCCTGCGGCCACTGGCCAGGACTGCCATTGTTTGAGCAATCTTTGCCGCGACCGAATACAATCAAAGAAACTCAGAAAAATCGTTCGAAATTGCACAGCGGTCCCGCCCCGGACATGACCGCATGGCTGTTCCCCACCGGGCCAGGGCAATCTCCTTACGAATCCAAATCTCAAGGAATATTCGTACATGAAACTCAAATTACCGCAGGGTTCTTTTCAAGCTTATCTCTTCGACTGCGACGGCACGATCGCAGATTCCATGCCACTGCACTACATCGCGTGGAAGAAAGCCCTCTCCGAGTGGAACTGCGAGCTCCAGGAAGAGGTCTTCTACGCCTGGGGCGGCATGCCGATCGTGGAGATCATCGCAACCCTCAACCGCGAGCAGGGCCTGCAGATGCCGGTGGAGCAAGTGGCCAAGCACAAAGAGCAGCTCTACTACGATCTGCTGCCGCAGCTGAAGGCCGTTCCTGACGTGCTGGAGCATATCCAACTGAGCCACGGCAAACTTCCCTTCGCCGTGGTCTCCGGCAGCACGCGCGACTCGGTCACCGCATCGCTGAAGGTGCTCAATCTGCTCGATCGCTTCGATACCCTCGTCTGCGCCGGTGACTACAAGAAGGGCAAGCCCGATCCGGAAGCCTTCCTGATGGCCGCTGACCGTCTGGACATCGCTCCGGAGTCCTGCCTCGTCTTCGAGGACACAGACATGGGCATTCAGGCCGCCACAGCCGCTGGCATGGCCTCGGTTAAAGTCCCGGCCCCCTGGGAAAGATAAACGGCAGCCGGTTTGCCGCACCAACAAAATGGTCTGCGCACCGGCGCAGACCATTTTTGCTTTATCAGAAAAGCTGGCTTACTTCGTAGCTTCCTTCGACTCGATGAAGTACTTGGCAACCGCGCGCACAAACGGCCGCGCCGCCTCCGGCGTGGGTACATTTCCCTTCAGGATCGTGCCGTAGGGAATATCCGCCCCATAAAAGGTCCTGGTGTCGTCGCTGTTCTGGGAAACCACCGTGCCGTCCAGATCAATGCCAGCAAACAGACCTTTACTGCGCGAATAGGTCAGCAGTTCCGCATTCAGTTTCCAGTCCGTGCCTGCCGCAGCATTGCGGCCTACCGGACCTGCGGAAGCGGCAGCATCGCCGCCGATCTTGAACTTGTTCTTCAGCATGTCCTGCATTCCCTTGTCGTTCATGGCCACCATCACAAAATCAGTGGACTGGCCACCAATCTGGAAACCAAAGCTGCCGCCCGTCATCTGGATGAAGACCGGAGCACTCCATCCGTGATTGGTCTTACACGTTGCCACTCCCTGACCGTACTGCGCGCCAAAGATAAAGGCCGCCTTCTTGAAACCGGGTACCACGGCAACACAAACCGCTGATTGCAGAATCTGCTGCGGAATTCCCTTGTCCGGCGTCATCATGACCTGATCCAGCGTGGTCTTCGCTGCATCCAGACGGTTAATCAGCTTGGAATTGTCCGCGGCATACGCTGTTCCAATAGCGGCCGTCATCGCAAACAAACACACCATGCTTAAGAGCTTCTTCATAGGGGCACCTTTCTCTCTCTGAACCTTATGCGCTGTTTTATTTTGCAACTGTCTTTACCGGAAGCACGTCCAAACGCAAACCTGTCTGTTCCAATACTGCACAAACAAGCCCGCTCTTATGGGATGCAGTGGTTAGACGGCACGTTGGCCGATTTGGGGAGTAGCTCACACTTTAAACTGTGCAAGCATTTGATTTCAGAGGGGGTTGGCGGAAGGCGACACTACCCGCCCACAAAAAATGGGGGCTGCGAAGAACGGTTGCCCGAGCCCATCAGCCCCACGTCTCCCAGGTCTGTGTTACTAAGGGCATTTTCATCGGTCTGCGTCACTTTCACAACAGTACGAAGGTTGCTGACCTTTCGTAACCATTATATTAACTAATTGATAAATACTGTCCGTACTTACGACAACCAGCACTCCCGCCTCTGAATCCGGGGACTTTCCCATCATCTCTCCTGGCTTTTTTCCCGCAGCGACAACAGATTGTGGGTAAGCACGTGGACAGAAAGAGCAATACGGTTTGGCGCGCCCACCTTTCGCAGCAGTTTCCCCACATGCGACTTTACCGTACGCTCTTCAATCAGCAGGGAGCGGGCAATTTCCCGATTGGAGCGTCCGGCGACCAGCAACTCCATTACCTCGCGCTCCCGCGGAGTAAACTTCGGCGGCTGAGCATGGTTCCTGGCAGGTGCAGCGGAGGCTCCCTCCAGGAGCCGGGACAACACCTTTCGCGGGGCCCATACGGAGCCGTCCTCGACCACCTCGATCGCCATCAGAATGTCTTTTTCTGTCGCCGTCTCCGCCAGGTACCCCTTGGCGCCAGCACCAATCACCTGCTGAATATGATCGAAATCCATACTCAGGCCAATCACAATCACGCGCAGACGTGGCCGAAAAGACTTGAAGGTCGCCAACAAGTCAAACAAAAGGTCTGACGCCTGCGCCCCCAGCAGCGCCACATCCAGAGTGTGGTCCCGCAGCACCTCTTCCATCGGGCCTGAAACAATTTCGACTCGTGGATGGTCCTCAAAAATCGATTGAAATCCCAATACGCGCAAAGGATCAGCGGCCACCAGACCTACGCGTAATCTGGGGCCTGCATTTGGAGCCTTCTCTGGCCTATACCCTGTTCCTGTCACTGTCCGCTGCCTCTATCCTGCTCTGCTCAGCCCGGCGGTGATCCATTAAAGGATCTCGATAGACATGCTGACATATCGTGCGCGCATGTCCTTGACGTGTGCGGTTTACAGCTTGGGCAAAACAATCCCCTGTTGGTTTTGATACTTGCCGTTACGGTCGGCGTAGCTCACTTCGCAGACTTCATCCGACTGAAAGAACAATATCTGGCAAAGCCCTTCCCTGGCATAAATTTTGGCAGGCAAAGGAGTAGTGTTGGAGATCTCCAGTGTCACAAACCCCTCCCACTCCGGCTCAAATGGCGTCACATTCACGATGATTCCACAGCGGGCATAGGTGGACTTGCCTACGCAGATCGTCAGCACATCGCGCGGAATCCTGAAATACTCAATGGAGCGCGCCAGGGCAAAGGAGTTCGGTGGGACAATGATACTGTCCGCCTGCACGGAAACAAACGAACGCTCGTCAAAGTTCTTGGGATCGATAATTGCGCTGTTCACATTGGTGAAAATCTTGAACTCATCGGAGACCCGCAGATCGTAACCGTAGGATGACAACCCATAGGAAATGACGCCTTCTCGTACCTGCTTTTCACTGAAAGGGGTGATCATACCGTGCTCTACGGCTTGTTTGCGTATCCAACTGTCACTCTTGATGGCCATGCCTCTCCTTGCTGCATTGCGGAACAACTGTTGCTAAATACACGAACAGACTTTCGCTTATATTACGCTAAGAACCGGTGATAAATTTGCGCGCGCATCACCAGAGAATCCGGTTGCCAGGCTTTGGATATGCTGCTCAGCCGTAGTCAGAAGCAAACGACCTGCTTTTATTCGGTGCCGAATAAGGCATCTTAAGACAGAATTGCCATATTGACAATCCTCCGCAACCTGCTCTAGCATCAACTTAGCATGGGATTTAGTGGTTCTAACCCGATGCGGATGGTCTGGCGCAGCCTGCCAGAAGCTTGAACCGAGAGGCGGCAACCGTTGATTAAACAGGACCTGGTTCAGAACATCGTCGAACGTACCGGCCTTCCTCGCAGCAAAGCCGAGGCGGCTGTAGACACCATTTTCGACGGCATGAAGCGGGCTCTCGCCAGTGGCGACCGTATCGAACTCCGCGGCTTCGGCGTCTTCAACGTCCGCCCGCGCAAGACCGGCATCGGCAGAAACCCGCGTACCGGCACCGAAGTGAGCATTACCCCGGGCAAAGCAGTACGCTTCAAACCGGGCAAAGAGTTGCACCTGCTGAATTGAGCGCAAGTATATCGTAGAGAAACGGCTTCGCACCTGAACTATGTCGACCAGCCTTGGTCTTCTGGATAACCCGAAAGTCCTGCCTTCTTTTGCCCCCACTAAAGACCCGGCGTCCCAGCGCATGTGGCTACACGTGTCCCTGTTTCTGCTGACCCTCTTCACTACCACCATGATGGGCGCGCGCTACATGTACAACTTCCAACTGGGCCGCCCTCCCATTGCCGGTGATGGCGATATTTTCCCCTTTTCGTGGGCCCTGGCGCACCCTGGACTGCTCCTCAGCGGCCTGCCATTTTCTCTGACCCTACTGGGAATCCTGCTGGCGCATGAGTTCGGGCATTACTTTTCCTGCCGTCATTATGGCGTACAAGCCTCGCTGCCGTTTCTGCTTCCGGCGCCAACGCTCAGCGGCACCGCGGGCGCGGTCATCTACCTGCGCTCCCGCATTCGCTCCCGGTCGGCCCTGGTTGCAATTGGCGCTTCCGGGCCCATTTGCGGTTTTCTGGTGTGCATTCCGGCCACTTTGGCTGGCATTCTGCTTTCCCGGCCCTTGCCGCAGGCTGTGGTTCCCTCGCTGGTGCGCTTCCATGCACCACTGTTCCTCAACCTGATGCACACTCTGGCAGCCACGATTAACCCCAGCACGCCGCCATTGACGGATATTGTGCCGCACCCGGTGCTGGTGGCCAGTTGGGTAGGGCTGTTTGTCACTTCGCTCAACCTGATTCCCGCCGGGCAACTCGATGGGGGGCACCTGCTTTACGCCATTACGCCCGAGCTGCACCGCGGCATTACCATGGCGGTGGTTTTTCTGCTGATCCTTGCCGGTGCAGTCTTCTGGATCGGCTGGTTGCTGTGGGCCGTTCTGCTGATGCTGCCCGGCATGCACCATCCGGCGGTTCCTGTGCAGCCAGACATCCGTCCCAGCCATAAAATTGCTCTGGCGCTTGCGCTGGCGCTCTTCCTGCTCACAGCATTACCGCAGCCTTTTACAGACATGAGCATGGTGCAGATCATGCAGTCCATCCGCTGGTATTAACTACATCAGGTGGACTGCATCCACATCCACAATGATGCTGGGTGCAGGAATGCCCATCTCTGCGGCATGCGCCAGCATGGCCCGCAGCGTTGTGCCCAGTGACTGCCTGTGCTGCGCCTTCAGCACAAAGTGGTACCGGTAAACACGCTTCAGGCGAACGATGGGCGCGGCAGCCGGGCCAAGCACGCGAATCTGATGCAGCGGCGTCTTCTGGAACCATCTCCCCAGCACGCCAGCCCAGTGCGACGCCTCTTCCAGCTTCAGGCTCTGTACCACCACGTTGGCCAGCACTGCGTTGGGCGGATAGTGCATCCAGCGGCGATAGTTCAGCTCTTTCTGCACAAAACCCGGATAATCATGCTGCGCGGCAAACTGAATAGCGTAGTGGTCAGGGTGATACGTCTGCACAATCACCTTGCCCGGCAACTCGCCGCGCCCGGCGCGCCCGGCCACCTGCGTCAGCAACTGGAAGACCCGCTCCGAGGCGCGAAAATCCGGCAGGCCCAGCGCATGGTCCGCCCCTACGACGCCCACCAGGGTGACCCCATGAATATCGTGCCCCTTGGCAATCATCTGCGTGCCTACCAGCAGGTTGATCTCACCGGAATGCAGGCGTGCCAGCAGCCGCTCCATATCGGCACGGCCGCGCACCGTGTCGCGGTCCATGCGGCCAATGCGCGCGCCGGGAAAAATCTCCTGCAGGCGCTCCTCGCCCTGTTGCGAGCCGGCCCCCAGAAAGTACAGGTGCTCGCTCTCGCACTTGGGACAGATTTTTGGAACAGTGCGCTTATAGCCGCAGTAATGGCACTCCAGCCGCTGCCCGGCATGCGCCTGCGGATCGCTGCCCGCCACCGGCTTGTGGTAGGTGAGCGCGATGGCGCAGTTTTCGCACTCCAGTTTTTCTCCGCAGGAGCGGCAAAGCACCACAAAAGAGTAGCCGCGGCGATTGAGCAGGATAATGGCCTGCTCGCCGCGATCCAGCGCCGCCTGCGTCCCGGTAATCAAGGCCCGCGAAAAGAGTTGCTCCTGCCCGGTCTCCTGGAACTCCTGCCGCATGTCCACCAGCTCCACGGCAGGCAGCGGACGCTCCATCACGCGCTCCAGCATAGCAATGCGCCCGTACTTGCCGCGCTCGGCATTGGCCCAGCTTTCCAGCGAAGGCGTGGCCGACCCCAGCACCACCGCGGCATTGTTCAGCTTGGCGCGCATCACTGCCACATCTCGCCCATGGTAGCGCGGCGTTTCCTCCTGCTTGTAGCTGGAGTCGTGCTCTTCATCGACGATGATGAGGCCCAGATCGACCACCGGCGCAAAGACCGCTGAGCGCGTGCCCACCACAATCCGCGCTTCTCCGCCACGGATGCGGTGCCATTGCCCGGCACGCTCGTCCGGCGTAAGCGCCGAGTGCAGCAGCGCCACATGGCTGCCAAAGGCGGCGTGCATCTGCCCCGCCATGGCCGGCGTCAGGCCAATCTCCGGCACCAGCAGGATGGCCGACTTCCCGGCCGTCAGCGCCTGCTGCATTGCCGCCAGATATACGGCCGTCTTGCCCGAACCGGTCACGCCATACAGCAAATGCGGACGGAAAGTCTGCTCGGCCAACGCAGCCGTAATCTTTTCCAGCGCGGCCTGCTGCGCTGGATTCAGCACATGCTCATGCGTGTGTCGGCGGCCATTTGCAGGCAGACTGCTCAGGATGAACTCTGCGGGCACTTCCTCGATGCGCACCAGTCCGCGCTTAACTAAAGTGGCCAGCGTAGTCTGCGGCACCTGCAACCGGCGAACCTCCCGCAGCAACATGCGCCCGCCCACCCCAGCCAGCTCGGCCAGAATCGCCGTCTGATTGTCATTCAGCCGTGGTAACCGTGCGTCTTCCACCAGCACAGCCACTTTTTCCAACCGACGAGCATCCCGCGGCAAAGCGATTGCTTCGCGAATAAGCCATCTACGACGCACCATGTTTTCAATCAGTTGCTGGCTAATCTTAAGGGCTGACTTTAATGTAGCAAGCCGGGCAACGCCCTCGTCCCGCGTGCGTTGCAGCAGATACTCCAGCACGTCCATTTCCCGGCCCTGGGCAGTTGCCGGAGCAGAAGGCTCCGGCGGCAACAGCAGCCCTCCCTGCGCTTGTCCGGACTGCGACTTCGCATAGGCGGCACGCCCGGCCTCTGTAATGCGATAGAGCGTTTCCCGGCGCACCTCGGCCATCAGAGGCAGCATGCCGCGCAGCACCTCGCCCAGCGGGGCCACGTAATACTGTGCAATCCACTCGCCCAGCCGCATCAGTTCGTCCGGCAGCAGCGCGTGCGCATCCACCACCAGTTGCAGCGGCCTGGCCTCCACCGGCGGCGGATCGTCGTGCAGGCGCGTCACTACACCCATCAGCTTCTGCCCGGCAAACGGCACCAGCACCCGGCCGCCAACGGCAGGCAGACTGCCCTGCACGCTGTAGGTAAAGGTGCGGTCCAGTGGAACCGGCAATGCGACTTCGCAGAAGGTAGCCATATCACGAAGAGCCTAGCCTGCCGGAGCCTCCACAGGCCAGCAATTTCAGATTTTTTTGCTAATTTGCAGATTTTACAGGGGCCTTGAGCCCCAGTTCAGCCATTACCATCTGCAGGTCCTTCCAGGTCTCCTTCTTTTGCCGCGGATCGCGCAGCAGGAAGGCCGGATGGTAGGTGACCGCCAGTTTGGCGCCACGGCAACTGTGCCAATGCCCGCGCAGGCTGCCCAAAGACGACTTTCGCCCCAGCAAGTACGTGGCTGCGGTTGCTCCCAGAGCCACCACCACCCTGGGCCGCACAATGTCCATCTGCCGCAGCAGAAACGGCGTGCAGGTGTTGGCCTCCGCCGGTTCGGGCACACGGTTCTGCGGCGGACGGCACTTGACGATGTTGGCGATGTAGACCTGCTCGCGCGCCAGCCCCATGGCCGTAATCATGTTGTTCAGTAACTGCCCGGCCTTGCCCACAAAGGGCAGCCCCTGCACGTCTTCGTCCGCACCCGGCCCTTCGCCCACAAACATCAGTTCGGCATTCGGGTCGCCGTCGGCGAAGACGATCTTATGCCGGCCGGCAAAGGCGAGCGGGCAACGGGTGCAGTCCCCGATCTCGTCCTGGATTACCTGCAACGCAGCCGCACGCTTCTGCGGCGCAATGGTCTCGGTTGGCAGAGGCGCCAACTGGTCAAAACTGACTGGAACTGGAATGGTACTCTCCTCAAAAATCGACGATGCTACAGCGGGTGTAGCAACCCGCTCCACCGGACGTTCGGCTGGCTTTTCAGCCGCAGCAACCGGTCTGCGTTCTTCTGCCGCAGCAGGAGGCACAGACTGGGATGCTTCCTCGTAGGTGGCCTCGCTGCGGCGATAAAAGTCGTAAACGCCCAGATCGTGAAAGTACTCCACGTAGGCGCGCAGGGCCTGTTTGCGTTCCGGACCGAGCACAGCAGCCATCGCTTAGGAACGCACCTTTGCCGGGGACGATTCAAACTCGGCGATCATCCTGCGCGGACGGCGCAGCGCCAGCGCCTCATCCAGAATGCGGTCCGCCATTTCGCGCTTGGTCATCTCCGGCAGATCAATGGCCGTCTGCTCGGTCAGGAAGGTTGCGGCATTGCGGTCCGCATCAAAACCAACGCCCTCGCGGGAAACATCGTTGATCACGATCGCATCCACACCTTTGCGCTGTAGTTTGCCGCGGCCATGCTCAATCACATTTTCCGTTTCCGCCGCAAAACCCACCACCAGCGTCCCCGGATTGCGCCGTTCGGCGACTTCGCGCAGAATATCTTCCGTTGGCTCCAGTTCGAGCGTCAATGGGCCGGAACGCTTCAGCTTGTTCTCTGCCACCATGCGGGCGCGGTAGTCGGCCACAGCAGCAGACTTGATGACTATGGTTGCCTGCGGCAGATGCTGCATCACGGCATCGCGCATCTGCGCGGCCGTGGTCACGCGGATGACTTCGCAACGGGCTGGCGGCGTGAGCGACGTTGGCCCGCTGACGAGAATCACCCTTGCGCCGCGGCGCTCGGCCGCCTCGGCAATGGAGTACCCCATCCTGCCGCTGGAGCGGTTCCCCAGAAAACGCACCGGATCGATGGCCTCGCGCGTGCCTCCGGCCGTTACCAGGACCGTTTCCCGCGCAAGATCGTGCCGGCGATGCAGCGACTGCAGCACGGCCTGCACAATCTGGCCGGTCTCTGCCAGCCGTCCGCTGCCCACCATGCCACAGGCCAGATAGCCGCTGTCCGGCTCCACGATGCGCACACCACGCTGATCCAGAATCTTCAGATTGGCCTGCGTCGCCGGATGCTGCCACATATTCACGTTCATGGCGGGAGCCACCACGACCGGAGCCGTTGTGGCCAGATACAGGGTGGAAAGAAAATCGTCGGCCAGACCATGGGCAAACTTGGCCAGAGTGTCCGCCGTAGCCGGGGCCACCACCAGCACATCGGTGGACTGTGCCTCAGCAATATGCTCAATGGCGGAATCAATGTTGGGCGGGGCGTTGTCCTCCGCCCCCCAGAGGCTGGTGATGACCTTATGCCCGGTGAGCGCGGCAAAGGTGAGCGGACGCACGAACTCCTCCGCTGAGCGGGTCATCACCACATGGACATCCAGCGCCTGCTGCTGCAATGCGCGTACCAGTTCTGCTGCCTTGTACGCGGCAATGCCACCGCAGACGCCTACCGTTACCTTCATAAATCGTTTCCCGTCTCCGTCTCATCCGGGACAATAAACTTCACTTGCCCGGCGAGAATTTCATCCTGCGCTACCCGGCAGGCTTTGGTGGATTGTGTAGGAACCAGCGGGGCCGCACCCTGCTGCAGTTGCCGTGCCCGCCGCGCGGCGATCTTAACCAGTTGATATTTGCTCTGCGCTTCGCTCTCAAGCCTCATGCTGCCATGCCTCCTGAAAGAAACTGCATACCCCAGAATCTATCCCACTCTGGCCTGTGCAGCCAAGCTCTTCGTGCAGGCCGGGCTATCCGGCCCCGTTCTCAAAGTTGCGCACGGCGGCCAGCAACCGCTCCGAAGCCGGGCTGGTAGAGCACTTTGCGGCCATTTTCTCCCAGTGCGCCAGATCGTCCGTGCTGGCCTGCAACGCCACACTGCCCTGTGGCTCCGCCTGCACGCGCTCCCAGAGCACGATGGAGCGCAACTGGCTTACCGCTTCGTCCAGCACATCGTTTACGATGCCGTAGCGGTAGTCCCAGAGGCAATTAATTTCGTGCAGGGCCTGGTCCAGCCTGCGCTGGACGACGCTGGTGTCCGTTACCCGCTCGGCCCGGCTGCGGTTTTCCAGCCGCGTCTTCAGCACCTCCGGCGTGGGCGGCATGATGAAGATGGAAACGGCCTCCGGCATCTTCTTCAGCACCTGCGCCGCGCCCTGCACGTCAATGTCCAGGATCAGGTCCTTGCCGTGCGCCTTGGCGTCCCGCAGAGACTGCGCTGCAGTGCCATAGTAGTTGCCAAAAACCTCGGCCCACTCCAGAAACTCGCCCGCCGCAATCATCTGCTCAAAGCGCTGCCGGGTGGTGAAGTGGTACTCGCGGCCATTTTCCTCTGAGCCTCGCGGAGCGCGCGTGGTGTAGGAGATGGAAAACTCCAGCCCATCCACCAAAGATCGCAGCTGGCTCACCAGCGTGGACTTGCCCGAACCAGAGGGCGCCGAAATAATAAAAAGTATGCCTGCCAAAGTACTTTCCT
>DZDJ01000142.1 GCA_022736715.1 Edaphobacter aggregans | reverse complement strand
ACATGGCGATTACAAATGCAGACATTCACGCGGTAGCCGATCGCATTGCGAGTGAGGGTGGCACACCTACCCTGGCAAGCGTTCGCGCTGCGCTGGGTGGCGGTAGCTTCACCACGATTAGCGAGGGTATGAAGGCGTGGAAGGCGGCGCAGCAGGCTGCACCCGCGCCGATGCGTGAGGCGGCACCGCAGGCTGTGTCTGAGCGTATGGCGGAGCTTGCTTCTGAGGTATGGGGGATGGCTCAGGCGATGGCGAATGAGCGCCTCGCCAGTGAGCGTGAGGCCTTGGAGGCGATGCGGCGCGAGTTTGAACACGCTCAGGCTGAGGCGGCGGAATTGGCCGATACGCTGGCCGCCGAACTTGATGAGGCGCGCGCGATTATTGAACGGATGATTGAGGAGGCCGCGAAACAGACCGAGGTGTGTACCACGCAGCGTACCCAGCTTGTGGTCGCTCAGGATGCGGCTCATGCAGCTGAGGCGGCGCTGGTGGAGAGCCGACAACGTGCCCATGAGTTGGCTGACTTGCTTGGCCAAGAGCGTGAAGCGCTTAAAGAGGCACGCGCCGAAGCCAAGAAAGCTGCCATCGAAGCCGCTGAGATGCGAGGCAAGCTGTCTGTCGCGGGCAGCGTCCGATCATGAGCCGCATTGGCTATGCCCGCGTCAGTACCGACGATCAAACGCTCGATCTGCAACTAGATGCACTCGCAATATCGGGATGCGACACGGTGTATCAGGAAACGGCATCGGGTAAGTCGAAGGATCGACCGGAGTTGGTGCATTGCCTGAAAGCACTGCGTGCAGGTGATGTGCTGGTCGTATGGCGACTGGATCGGCTTGGGCGGTCGTTATCTGACCTGGTGCGTGTTGTCTCTGAGCTGGAGCAGCGCGGGGTCGGCTTTGAATCGCTGACCGAGAAGATCGACACGACCAGCGCCACGGGTAGGCTCACCTTTCATGTGTTCGCTGCGCTGGCGGAGTTCGAGCGGAACATTATTCGTGAACGTACCAAGGCGGGCTTGGATGCGGCGAGGGCGCGTGGGCGTAAGGGTGGGCGCAAGCCCGCGTTGAATGACAAGCAGGTGCGGGAGATTCGGGCATTATTGGCTGATCCACAGATTCAGGTGTCGGATGTGGCCAGGAAATTCGGTGTATCCAGAACCACGCTCTATAAGTACACTGCATGAATCATGTAACTATTGGATGATTTTCAAATGCAACAAATAACACTCGATCAACTTCGCTCCATGAGCGCAGCGGGAGGGATTCGTTCTGTCACCCTGATGGGTGATGACGGGGCGTTCTGCATTCGAGCGCTTACCCAGCGTGGAGAAGAGGCGTTGTTGATGACGCAGCGAGGAAATACTCGTCGCTTCGCACACATCAATAAGGCTGCCGCAATGCTCAAAGAAATGGGTATTGAAGATGTCCTATTAAGTTTGCAGAACTGGGAGCCTGAACAGTCCCAATCAGGTCGAGTGTCTCGCCCTGATCGGAGCGAAGCCATGAAACGTGCTCATGAGGCCGCAGCGTATGACGCATGGTTTCATGAACAGGTGGATACCGCCATATCCGAAGCGGACGACCCCGCGACGGTATGGGTGGGGGACGACAATGCCAGTGCGAGTTGGGTCGCCCGGCGTGCCGAATTACTCAAGCGCATTGCGGGCGGTGCAGATTGATGCAATTGGTATGGCTGCCTGGCGCCATCGGAAGCCGTGATGCGCAGCTGGAGTACATCGCTCAAGATAACCCACGTGCTGCCATCGAACAGGGCGATCGTATCGCCCATCAGGTTGGTCTACTGACAGAGCATCCCGAGATGGGGCGCGTGGGGCGCAGGCAAGACACCCGCGAACTAGTCATTAGCCGGACACCGTTTATCGTGGTCTATCGGCTCAAGACAGGGCGCATCGAAGTACTTAGGGTGCTTCATGCCGCGCAGAAGTGGCCGCCCGTCATGTAACATCAGGTTACGACAACAAGTTACAAGAGGCGACAATGGCATTGGTCAGTGTGTCACAGGCTGCGAGACTGGCTGGAATCAGCCGTCAGCACCTCTATCGAAAGTACATAAAACCCGGTGATATAAGCGTTCAGAGGGATGACAAGAGCGATCCTGTCATTGACACCTCGGAGCTGCTTCGTGTGTTCGGGCGGCTTGTTGGTGACAACTTAGGTGACGACAACACGTTACAAGAAGCGACACCAGAAAAAGCCATGAGTGACAATGGCTTGCTGACAGAACTTCAAGTCAAGTTACAGGTTTTGGAGGCTGAGAACAGGGCGCTCCAGGCACGGCTGGAGGACAAGGACAAGAATCTTCAGGATGTGCGTCAGGCGTTGCGTCTGTTGGAGGATATGCGCCCCAGGGGTGAGGCTAAGCCGTGGTGGAAAAAGCTCTGGTAACTTGATAGCGCGCAGAAGCAGCACTAAGGATGCTTTTTGAATTAATTATTCAGAAATAAGAAAACGATCAACAGGGGTGTAATACATGGCGACGGCTTCTGAAATGCTCGAACAATTGATGCGGAAAAAGGGATTTTCGCAACGCGGCCCAGTAGAGCTTGTTTCCATGCCAGAACAACGGCAT
>DZDJ01000141.1 GCA_022736715.1 Edaphobacter aggregans | reverse complement strand
CCGCGCATCCCCAACCCACGAATCTTTCAAAGGAGCAGCAATTGATCATCGGACGCGTCACGAAGCAGCCCGCCGAAACTGAAAGCTACACCGACGATCTCTCGCAAGACCTGGACGTTGGCGAAACCGTCACCCATGCGACGGCCGCCATCTATGGTGCCGATGCGCTGCTGACGGTCGCAGCCATCAGCTTCACCACGACCGCCGTGCAGTTCTTTGCCACGGGCGGCACCGACCAAGTGCCGTACTCGGCCGAACTCACCATCACGACATCGACCGGGCGCGTGCTCGTCGATGAGGTCGTCATTCAGGTTGCCAAGGTTGTGGCGCCATGATCCCGTACCAGTGCTGCCATCATTTCCAAAACCTGCAAACACACGGAGTTTCCCCATGCAAGGCAAGACTGACCAGACCACAAGCGCAGTGATCCAACAAGTCGTGAACGGCTTGCACGCCGCCGACCGAAAGCACGAACTCGACATCGCCAACTTGAGGAACCGGCTCTCGGAACTCGATGACGACATCGGCCGCCATGAGACGCATATCGAGCGTCTGGACTCCGTAGTCAACGAAATGCGGATCACCCTGGGCTTAATGTCCACCAAGGATGACATCTCTGCCTTGCGCGAGGACATCTCCGAACGGTTCGACCGGCGCACTGCCGAAGCCCATGCCAGCATGCCTTTGCGCACCGCCAACATCTTCGCCGCCGGGATGTTCCTGATCGCGTTCGCCACCCTGATTCTCGTGGTTATGCACTCCCATTGATCCGAAGCGCCATGGATGACGAACAGATCAACGAGCAGTACGACCTGCTGAGCGAGCGGCTTGACCACTACCGCGAGCGCATTGACGCGCTTGAGGATGAAAAAGACCAGCGTGCGATCACGGCACATAACCGTCGTGGGCACGCGCTTGAGGTCATCATCATTCTGCTGGTCGCGCTGGAATCGGTGTTCACAGTCTTGCTCTATTTCCATCATGCCTAACTTCGCCACCACTTACTCGAAGTTCCGAAGCTCGAAGCTGTTCTTCGTGGCCCTGATCGCCTTTGTCGGCTTCTGGCTGATGTTCCATTTCCACTACGGCTTCGACAAGGACTTCGGCGAGCTGAACATGATGCTCTCCATCGAGGCATCCATATCGCTGGCATTTTTCACGATGCTGGGCGACGCGCAAGCTGCGCATCAGCGCACGCAGGCCGATTATCAGAAGCAGATGGTTGAGGATGTGCAGCGCCTGAGCCGCGCCACGCTGTCGATTGCAGAGGGACAACGCGACATCCTGTCTGACCACATCGTCATGTTGCGCGACATGCGCGAGAACGAAAGCCGCCTGCTGCAGCGCCTGGAATCCATCCTGGGAAAACATGATGGTCATTGACGGGCTCGCGGTGGCTGCGGCGATATTCGGCGTCTTGATCGGACTCATTCTTGGCGCGGCCTGGGTGACCTACACCATACCCATCGAAGATATTGACAACCACGACTCGCACTGAGAGCGCCATGCACCCACCCATGATCTACAGCAAGACCGGCTTGGCACTCACCGAGGCCTTTGAAGGCGTGCGCCTGGTGGCCTATCAGGACTCCGGCGGTGTTTGGACTATCGGCTACGGCCATACGCACGGCGTCTATCCGGGCATGGCATGCCTGCCGCAGCAAGCGCTCGTATGGCTTCAGAGCGACATGATGGACGCGCAGGACGCGGTCAATCAGTTAGTCACGGTCGCGCTCACGCAGCCAGAGTTCGATTCCCTAACGGATTTCGTGTTCAACATCGGCGCCACAGCCTTTGCTCGATCCACCTTGCTGCGCCTGCTCAACGCGGGCGATTACGCCAACGCCGCCAACGAATTCGAGCGCTGGGACTTGTGCAAGGGCCAGGTCGTTGCTGGCTTGATGCGCCGTCGCCAGGCCGAAAAAGCCGAGTTCAACCAAACCTTACAGACCTGAAAGGGCCACCATGAAATCACCAACCGCGAATGTTCTCAAGCTCCTGGCTGGCACGCTGCTGTTTGGCGCATGGGGCGCTTTGATCCTGTCTCACCAGACGGCAGCGCCTGGCGCCGACGTGTTCATTTCGTGGATTCAAGGCGCGATTGTGGGGCTTGGAATCTTTCACTTGGCATCACCCTCAGCCCCTCAAAAACAGGAGCAAACCCCATGAAATCGATCTTGATGTTCCCCATCCTGGGAGCGGCGCTGCTGCTTGGCGCGTGCGCGATTCAAACCCAAGCACCGACGCCAGCCGGATCAAGCCCGAGTGCGCAAGCCGTGGCGCCAAGCATGGCCACGATCTTCACGATGACGCCGACGCAGGCCTGCCTCATGTGGGCGACGGCGCTCAAGGTGGGCGCGACGATGCCCTTGAACGCCGTGCAGGTACAGCAAGTGGGGATTTTGGAGACGCAGATCAATCCGCTTTGCTCGGGCGCGGAACCGCCGACCGGCACCCAGGTGCAGGCCGAGATCAATGCCGCACTGATCAATCTCGCAGCCATCGAGGCCGTGACCCAGGCCGTGAAGTACTCGGCTCCTTCAATCCCATCGACACAGGTGAAACCATGAACATGAATCCACAAGTCCAGCAAACGCTCGGACAAGCGCTGGCCATCTCCG
>DZDJ01000140.1 GCA_022736715.1 Edaphobacter aggregans | reverse complement strand
TGTGCATTGAGCGTGATTGGGTCACGTTCAAATCGGCGGCTGGCGTGATAACGGATCAGGGGCTGCTCGATATTCTGCTGCTGGGCGAGGCTGGCGGTCTTGATGCCTGTCGCTCACGTCTGGCCGCCGTGGGTAACACGCGCTGGTTTGATATGGACATCCCCATGGGGGAGGTACTAAGGACGTGGCTAGAGGTTGAGCGTCACACCCTTGAATTGGGGCTGACACGCTTATTTGCCGAGGACACGACTTCGAGCAATACGCGCACGCAACTCGCTACCCCGCCCATCACGCTACCGCCCGCACCCTTACAGACGGTGGTGTTGCTGCGTGTGCAGTTTGACGTGATCGAGCTTGCAGAGGAATCCGGTGTTGATGTCCTGCGCGCATGGTGGAAAACCGTGGACGCAATGACGGCGGAAGTCGCGGCTTATGGTGGTCGTCGGGTAGACCTGGATGATGCGGGTGCGACCTATCTTTTTGGCGCTACACCGCAATGGGGTATCCGCTATCAAAGCCTGCGTGCCGCGCGTGCTGTGGCTGAACAACTGCCTCAGCACAGCCTGCCGCGCATGGGTGTCTGTGCAGGGCGGGTGTTGCTGGCCGATAAGGATGGCACGCTTATGCCTCACGGTCATTTGCCGCTGTTGGTGGAGCGGCTGGCATGGGCGGCTGATGCAGGCGGCATGGCTATTGAAAGTGCTTTTCGTGATGTATTGCCCCTTGGTGACAACCACAGCGTTGAATCGTGCATCTTCCAGGGCTTCGCCAAACCGGTGGAGTATTACGCGCTCCCCTTGAGCGTGTTGTGTAGTGAGTCCCTGCCCACGATGGCCGGCGTGGACAGTCCGCTCGTGAGCCGTGCGCATGAACTGGCTCAGCTCGCTCGTCCGCGCCAGGGCTTTGCGGTGACACGGGTGAACGGGATATCCGGGATCGGCAAGAGCCGCCTTGTATGGGAGCATGCCCGCCGGGAGATGGCCGCAGGCCGACGCGTCCACTGGTTAGCTGCACGCGCCGAGTGCGCCCAAACGCCGTGGGCAGGGCTGCATGAGTGGTGTACGCGCACCACGCAGACACACCGCGACGTAACCACTGGCCGCGCGCGCACAGGGCAGGGCGGTGCGCGTGCGGATATGGCATCCGCGTTTAATGCACAACGCCTCGTGCCCACGAGCGAGCGCAGCGCGCTGCGCGTGATGGTGTCGCGCGCGTGGCAAGGGGCTACGGTCATTATTGACGACGTGCAATGGCTGGATAAGGTCACGGTCAACTTCATACAGCACATCATTGCCACCCAACCCAACATCCATTTGATCGTCACCTGCCGCAGCCCGCATGAGCCTGCCTTGCATTTGCCGGACTGCGTTCAACTGGATATACAGCCGCTCAGCGACACGGCCATGCT
Organism: Edaphobacter aggregans; assembly: GCA_022736715.1. Lineage (GTDB taxonomy): Bacteria > Acidobacteriota > Terriglobia > Terriglobales > Acidobacteriaceae > DZDJ01. Next base: position 1,242 of record DZDJ01000140.1, on the reverse strand, counting down.
GAGCTTGATCGCCGCTCGCCAGCCACAGCTTACGACGCTTGAGCAGCGTGCTGCGATGATTCGATCCCACGGACTGCCTGTCTATGCGCTGCTATCTTCACTGGAGCATGGTGTGAGCGGCAGCGATACGGATATGCGCACCATCATTGCCCATTGCGTGCAGCATCATGCCGAAGCTCTCGCTGTCGCCGCCTTGCTGGGTGAGCATTTTTCCATGCTTCAACTGTCTGCCATTGTTGGTGCAAAGGGCGCACATGACGCGGTGACAGCGGCATCTTCGGCAGGGCTTATGACCTCCATCCACGGCGACCAGCACTGGCAGTTTTTGCACGCAGTCGTGCGCGACGAAATTTTGCGCTGCATGGCGGATGAGCGCAAAAAGCGGCTTGCTCGCCAGACCGGACATGCCCTTGCCCAGCAAATGCAGCTGGCGGCAGGCGTGTCTACGCGGGCGGCGGCACTCTTTGAAATGAGCGGTGACACGGAAGATGCCCTCTTGTGCTGGTGGCAGGCTGGGCGCCTGGCCTGTGAAAGTGATGACTATGCCGCCGCCTGCGAACACTTTGCGCACTTCGAGCGCATCGCATACCCCAGCGGATACGCAGGTCTGTGGGCGCGCGTATTTCATGGTCGCGCCCAAGTCGTGCAGGATGGCTATGGCTCGCCATCCGTGGGGCATCTGGCCTTGGATGTATTGAATGAACTGGAGTACTTGCCAGAAGCGGGGTCTGAGGCAGAGCCTGCAACGGAGGATAGGGACGAATTACTATTCTCGGCAAACGGTTTGCTATATCTGATGATCGGTGGCGAATCCAGGCAGGCGGGCATCGAACAGGCAGGAAAACTCGCCGCGCTGGCCTCAAGCGCGCCACAGCACTTTGCCTCGGATTGGGCACACGGCAATACCCTGTTTTTTCTTGGAAAATTTGATGATGCCGAGCCTTTTATCGAGCGCGTGGTCGCTGCGCATGACGTGCTGGATAGCACGCAGCGCACACGCTACCTGCCTTCCGATCCTCTCGTATTTGCCTCCGTGCAGCACGCCTGGCTGGCGTGGTTTTTAGGTCGTGAGACGTGGCGCGAGCGCCTTGAATTCGCACTGCAACGGGTCATGCACAGCCCCATGCGTCAGGATGAATGTATTGCGCGTGCCTTTGCCGCGATCATTTATTTGCAGGAGGGCGAGGATGCCTTATTCGCCGAGCACGCCAGCGCAGCGCATCAAATCGCGCTCGCCGAAGG
>DZDJ01000139.1 GCA_022736715.1 Edaphobacter aggregans | reverse complement strand
TTACGCCAGCACCGCAGCCGCCTGACGGCGCCACGCATACAGCGGAAACTTCTCCGCCAGTTCCAGCACTTCGCCGCGAATCTTTGTCAGTGCCTGCTCGTCGCTGCGATGCGCCAGCGCCTGCGCAATCCACTTGGCAATCTGCTGCATCTCCGCTTCCTTCATGCCGCGCGTCGTCAGCGCAGGCGTGCCAATGCGGATGCCGCTCGGTTTCAACGGAGGATTGGCATCGTACGGAATGGCATTCTTGTTCACCGTAATGCCGGCAGCGTGCAGCGCATGCTCCGCCTCGGACCCGAACATGCCTTTGGCGAAAACATCCACCAGCATCAGGTGCGTGTCCGTGCCGCCGGAGATGATGCGGAACCCTTCCGCCTGCAACTGCTCCGCCAGCACCTTGGCATTGGTCACAATCTGCTGCGCATAGTTCTTAAACTCTGGCTGCAAGGCTTCTTTGAATGCCACCGCCTTCGCCGCCACAATGTGCACCAGCGGTCCACCCTGTTGTCCGGGGAAAACGCTCTTGTCAATCGCCGCGCCAAACTCCTGCCGCGCCAGAATCAGCCCCGCGCGCGGACCGCGCAGCGTCTTATGCGTTGTGCTGGTTACGATGTGCGCATGCGGCACCGGCGAAGGATGCACCCCGCCCGCCACCAGTCCGGAGATGTGCGCCATGTCCACCACCAGGTACGCGCCCACCTTGTCGGCAATCTCGCGCATGCGGGCAAAGTCCAGCGTGCGCGGATACGCACTGCCGCCGCCGACAATCACCTTCGGCTGCTCGCGCAGGGCAAGCTGCTCCATCTCGTCGTAGTCGAGCATCTCCGTATCCTTGCGCACCTGGTAGCCCACAATGCGATAGAGCTTGCCGGAGAAGTTGAGCTTGTGCCCATGCGTCAAATGGCCGCCATGCGCCAGATCCAGCCCCAGGATCGTGTCCCCCGGCTGCAGCACAGACATATAGGCCGCCGCGTTGGCCTGCGAACCCGAGTGCGGCTGCACGTTGGCATACTCCGCGCCAAACAGCTCCTTCGCCCGGTCGCGCGCCAGGTTCTCCACCACATCGGCGTACTCACAGCCACCGTAATAGCGCTTGCCCGGATAGCCCTCGGCATATTTGTTGGTAAAAACAGAGCCAGCCGCTTCCAGCACCGCTTCGCTCACAAAGTTCTCGGAGGCAATCATCTCCAGACCTTCATGCTGGCGGCGCGCTTCGTTCTCAATCTGCGCGGCAATTTCGGGATCAAACTGGGCCAGGGACAGGGACATACGTTCGGTAGACATACTTCGATTGTAGCTCGACATGAAATCCGATTCTCCATGGAATCGCTTCCCGCCATGCGCCTTTTTACAGGCGAACGTACCGGCAGCAACCTCGCAAAGCCGCCATTTACACCCTAACGGCCAACCATCTCTGTCGCTTCCCGCTCTGCCACAGGCTTTTGCTGCTGCTGCGCCAGCTTTTTGAACGCCCGGTACACAAACGACCCTAAGTACCAGCCATCCATGAACTTATAGGGCGTTTCGCCGGTGGTGTAATGGCCGCACGGCAGCACTTTCGACACATAATCGATGCCATGCGCTTCGAAGTTCTTCAGCACATCCAGCGAAAACTCCTGGATAAAGGTGAGGTCATAGGTGGCATGCACCACCAGCACCTGCTTCGGATTCGCCGCAAACCTCTGCATGTAGCTCATCGGGCTGATGCCCAGCCACATCCGCCGCAGGTCGTCCTGCTCCATGCCCACCTGCTCAAACGCAGCGCGGATATGCCGCGTACTCTGGCCCGTCCACACCACATCGCCAAACCACGTCGACGCATGGTTGAAGGCGCAGACCCGCAGCCGCGGATCGTGCGCCGCAGCGATAAACGCATAGCAGGAGCCCAGGCTGGTGCCCAGCACGCCAAACTGCTCATACCCCTGCTGCTGGAGCCAATCCAGGCAACTGCGGACATCCACCACCGCCTGCCGGTTCGCGGCAATCGTGCGGCCCACATTGGAACTGCACGCGTAGTCCGACCGCTCAAGCTCCGCCGGGCGGCGAATGTCATGGTACGGCTTTGAGAGCCGCAGCGCGCTCACGCCAAAGCGGTTGAAGATTTCGCACAGCGCATTGTGGCTGAAGGCGTCGGCATTCCACTGCGGCAGTACGATGATGGCCTGCTTCGGCTTGCCCGCCTGCTTTTCCGCAGGCGCCGGATACCACCGCGCATTCACCACATCGTTTTCCGGATGCGGCGTGCGCACCGGCGAGGTAAACCGCAGAAACTGCGCCGTCTTCAGCTTGCCCTCCGCCGCCATCTGCTTCAGCTTCGCGTCCTGCTCCAGCGTCTCCGGGCGGACGTTGGTGGGGAAAAGCTGCGGATGCCGCTCCTCCAGCCGGAAATCCGTCGGCGTGTCGTAACCAAAGAACGCCTCGCTCCGCCGCACGATTTCCTCGTTCAGCCGCTCCATCTCTGCCAACTGTGCTTTTGTGTTTAGAACTGACTCGCCGACTTGCTGACTTGCCGACTCGCTGACAAAGTCCTGCAGCCAGTCAAAACCCCACTCCACAGGCCGAACGATGCGGTTCGTGTCCCGCGTCGTCAGCGCCGTTTCCCAGGCAAACATCCACTTGGCGTACAGCTTTGAAAGCATACTTCCAGTTTAACAGG
>DZDJ01000059.1 GCA_022736715.1 Edaphobacter aggregans | reverse complement strand
CTTCAAAAATGGGCACCAGGCAGGCGGGCGAAGGTTCCCGCTTTTCGGCTTTGGGAGCTACCCGCTGCCTATCCTGGTGCGAAACGGTTATGCCTCCAGGCGCACCACGGCCCGCGCGTATCACTGCACCCGGCGCAGCGTCGGCAATGCCTGCTCGGCTTGGAGCGCGATACCGCCCTGCTCCAATATCCACGCCTCAATTCGCTCATGGTGAACCCGCAACACGTCGAGCCCGCGCGATTTGTAATGGCGCTCGATTGTGCCGCTGGGCGCGTGCCCCATGAGTTGCGCCACCACACCGGCAGGAATTTCCAGCCATTCCGTGAGTGTCGAGAGACTGCGGCGCAGGCCGTGCAGCGTCAAATCGTCCAGCCCTGCGGCCTGGCATGCGCGAGCGTGCTGTGCGTTTGGCGCGGACAGTCGCCCGGTGGCGCTGCTGGGGCTGGAGAACACCCAGGCATTGCGGCGCGGCAGGCCAGCAAGTAACTCCGCGGCGTAGGGCGCGAGCGGAATCGTGCGCCGGCCTTGCGCCTTGTCCCGAAGGGAGATGCTGCGCCACTGGGTGCTGATGTCCTCCCAGCGCAGGGATAACACCTCACCTGGCCGGGCACCCGTCAACAACATGACTTGCAAGGCGGCGGCGACGGCCGGGTTTTGAATCTTTTTCACTTGGGCAAACCATGCGCTCAGTTGCTCGCGGGTGAGTACGTCCGATTTCGCGCCGGGCTTGCCCAGGGCTTCGCGGGTGCGGCGTGTCTTGGCCGGGTTCGGCCCCTGCACGATGGCTGCATACTGCGGGTGCTCTGCGCACCACCCCAGGAAGGCGCTCAGCAGTCGCCATGCCAGCCGGGCCGATGTGGGCCGCGTCTGGCCTTCACGGGCTGCCCACTCCTCAATGCGTGCGGCGTCCAGCTTCGCCAGCGCCAGCGGCATGAACTCGGCAAGCGGCGCGGCGGTTTTCCCGTTCCGATACCCCCGGCCCTGCGCCTTCGCGTTTCCGGGCTGCACCATGCGCACATTGTCTCGAAGATGCAGGGCGCTCCAATGCGTGCGGCGCTCCTCAATGTAGGCAGTCCACGCCTCGCCCACTGTCAGGGCTTGGCGCTGGCGCTCGGTTTCAGCCTGCACACGGGCTGCGGCTTTGGCTTCGTCCTGCTCGCGGCGCTGCTCGGCTGGGTTGATGCCGGAATCTGTCTGCACCTTCAGCCGGGCGGCCTCTCTGCGTGCTGCGTCGATTGTCCAGGCGCTCGGGCCTCCAATCGTCACCCGCACAGTGCGGCCCTGGCACCTGCTTTCAAAGACATAGGCGCGGGCACCGCTTGCCGTCACGCGAAGCCCTAGGCCGGGTTGCTTGGCGTCCCAGTAGATGGCCTGCTGCTTACCCGCCGGGCATGTGAAATCTGCCACCCGTGCTGCTGTGAAATTCTCGCGCTTGCCCATGTCTCAGCCCTCCATGTAGGCACCATGTAGGCACCATGTAGGCAGATTCTAGGCATATTCGGGAATAAAGGGAAACGCTCTTATGCACCGCGTATCGCATAAGTGCTTGTTTTTGCTGGAAACTGCAACATGCGGGAATGCGGCGGAATGGCATATTTGCAGGACTCATAATCCTTTGGTCGTTGGTTCAAGTCCAACACGGCCTACCATATTTTTCAATGACTTAGCGACAATGCAGCGCTTTCCGTTCGCGCTGTTTGTCAACCAAGTGTCAACAGCGCCGAAAGCGGGTTGAGGCGTTTCACCTGTTCTAGGTGATCTGGCGCTAGGTGGGCGTACCGCATCGTCATCGTCAATGATTGATGCCCTAGCGCTCGTTGCAACACCAGGATGTTCCCTCCGGCCTGCATAAAGGCTGAAGCGAATGTGTGCCGGAGAACATGTGTCATCTGTCCTTCTGGCAGCTCGATCCCCGAGCGTTTCAGCGCGGCCCTGAACGCCCCGTAGCAAGGGCGAAATAACGCATCCCCTATGCCTTGCTTCGACCAATGGTCGAGCAACCTGGCTTGCAGCTCTGCCTCTATTGGTATGGATCGCACCTTTCCCGACTTTGTCCCGGCGAACTGGATGAGCCCGTCCTGCACCTGGCTACGTCGCAGAGCCTCCGCTTCCCCCCAGCGAGCGCCACACGACAGGCATACGTCGGTGACTAGCAGCGCGTGACCACCCTCGCCCCCTTTGAGTGTGTCGCGTAGCTGGATGATTTGGTCGGGTGTCAGGTATGTCAGCTCCGCTTGGTCGGTCTTGATCTGTCTGATTTTTTCCAGCGGATTCGGCTTGTCCCAGATTCCGAGCCTTTCGCACTCGTTGAACACCGCACGCAGGTAGGCGTGCTCTCGATTCAACGTCGCGGCTTTTTTACCCGATTCCATCCTTTCGGCGCGGTACGCCGCAAAGTGTTCCGCCTTGAGTTCGGTTGCGTATGGGTCTCCCATAGCTTTGATGCATGCCTGCAACCTTTCGTGTGTGTTGTGTCCAGCTTTGAGCGACTTGCCGTGTCCACTCCACCACGCTTCGACCAGGTCAGACAGTCGCCTCTCGTCTCTGCGCTCTGGTTTCCATGCTTTGTCTTTTCCCGCTTTCGTTTTCACCCATGCTTCGTAAGCCTTTGCCTCGGCTTGCGTTCGCAGCGTTTTGCGGAACCTCTTCCCGCCGCGCCCTGCAGGCTGGATGTCTACTCGCCATCCGTTTTTTGCTTTTGCGATTGCCATTGGTCTTCTAGCTGCTTCATTCTCTCGGCCATTGCTTCTGCGAGTTTCTTTTTGACCAGCTTTCTCTGCCCCAATTCTTCTTCTACGTCGCTTGCTAATTTGGCGAGCCGTTCCTTGTCGCTTTTATGCAGTCGGCCTATTCCGCGTTCTTCTAGCCGGTCCATTTCGATTAGGAACGACTCGTACCAAGTCACCTTTCTGAACTCTCCCCGCATCGAGCGTTCCAGCATCCGTGTTCTGAGAACGGTTGCTGTCCATTTCCCGAGTGTGCTTGCGTCACCGAGTGCGACTTGCCCTGTTTCTTCGTCTTCTATTCCTGTGGCTATCCATAGCGCCATTTCTGGGTGCGCTGTGCAGACCGCTTCGATCATTTCTGCCGTTGGGCGTTGTCCTCCAGACATCATCTTGCGCCAGCTCCCTCGGGGTATTCCTGACATTCTTTCCATGTCCGCGTGCCCGGTTCCGTAGAGCTCCGTCACCACCGCTCGCATTCTTTCCTCTATCTCCACTGGTTTTCCTTTCAGACTTTCAGACTGTTACACACTTTAGCTTGTTTGGTGCCTTTAATTGGGTACTATTGGTACATCATGATGAGCACCAATATTCCAGTCTACTGCCCTCTCGTTACCCTCGACAAGTATGCCGAGCTTGTTGGTCTCAGCGTCCACACCGTGCGAGCACAACACGAACGCGGCTACATCCCTTCTGTCAAGGTCGGCAAGCGTGTCATGGTGAATCTTGAGGCTATCCGCCTTTCCGCCCAGCGGCAATCCGAGGGTGTTCAGCCGTGATGGTATCCCTCTGCCTTTCTTCCGGCCTGGCGTCGGATGCAGCCGCCCGCAGCGCAAGCGAGGACGGTTGCATCCGACGCCAGGCTCGTTCTGCGCGGTGCGTTTTTTGTCAGGCGGGCGTGGTAGCACCGCCTGACAGTCTCACGCATGAGACTCTGCCTTTTTTTGCGTGAGCTGATTTGTGGCTTACGACACTGTCCGACTTCGCTCTCCTGCTATGGACGCAAGCTTGATTCGGCGCATCGAGCAGCTGTGCATGTTGCGCACTGGTGTCGATCTCGCGTCTGGGGAGGTTTTGTACGAGTTGTTCACGGGCGAGCTCCTTGGCTCATGGGACTCTCGTATTTCTGTCTTACCGAAGTATGACGAATACGTCGTTGATCAAACTGGTCGTCCTCGCCTTCGCCCTTGCGAGCCGTACTTGATCGTCGAGGCGAGTGTTCACAAAGTGCTTCTAGGCCACAACGTCTACGGTGGTCCAACCGGCTTTCTCCCCGCTGTGCGCGGTCTGGTCAACCTCCTTGAGTCGTTGCTCAGTGTCGAGCTTGCACACGCTGATGTCTGGTCTGTGCTCCGCGTCGATGTTGCGCACGTCTTCCGCTTGAGCCGTCCTGCTTGTAAAGAGTTTTTCGACTCGCTACAGCTACGCAGCTTTCCTCGCCGACAAAAAAATGCCGCGAAATATGACATGGCTGTTTATTTTCCGGGGAAAACGACGACGGTGAAGTTTTATCACAAGGGTTCTGAATTTAAGCAGCACGAGTATTCTCGTTTACGTCAGTTTTTTAAAAATTTGTTCGGGATAATTTACGCCGACTCTAATATAAATATTAAAGACCTTACTGAAAAAAAGCTCTGCGCCCTTCAACGTCTTGCTGATAAGACACTGCGCGTCGAAGTCGAAATTCACGCTGATAAGCTCCAATACGACTTCGGCAAGAATCCTACCGTTGCGGAGTTATCTGATGAATATCTCGAACGCATTCACGACACTGAAATTGAGCGACTTTTACGCGAAGGGAAACAAGCGATGGATATTGTGCGCTCGACTACTGCTGTGATGTCCCGTCTCCAGTGCGTCTATGGCTGCACTCGTGGCGGTCAGCTATACGGTTTTTGGTCTGCACTTTGCACTTTGGACGAGCAGGTCATCAGGTCTAAGTTTTCACGGCCTACTTTCTACCGTAACCGTAAATTGCTCGAAGACGCCGGTGTTAGCTGGCGTTCGTCCAACATCTTGGTTACTGCCAACGATTCTCTTATTCACGATTTTAGCCCCGTACGGGCTGATCGGCGGTTTTGTTCGGCCCCGGCGCGAAACCGTCCTGAATACCACGTCAGCCGGGATGATCTGCGTCAATCCGCATAAGGAGTCACCATGTCTGCATCTGTCCAATCTGTGCCTGTTTCTCAATCCTCGTCCAAGCCTACGGCTATGGTCATCTTCATTCGCGGCAAAGTCGAAGGCCTCCGCCGCTTCGACGGCAAGCGCTACACCCGCATCATCACTCCCGCTCCCGATGCCTACAGCCGTCCGCAGGTTGTCGAGATTCGTAGTGTTCAGAAACTCGCGGATATTGGAGACGAGACTGAAGTCACTTGCCGTCTCGGCGGCTACACCCGCAAGGCTTATCGTGCAACCGATAAGGATACCGGCGAGACGACTTCGATTATTCCTGTGGATTTGACGCTCGATGCCCTTGAATGATCGTGTGGAAAATTCGCCCGTCCGACATTCGTTCCTGCCTGGCTAACCATTCGGTTTACACCGTGTTCGACCTTTCCGGCTGGTCTGTCTATGTTGTTCCGCTTGCGGGCGGTCATATTGTGCGTGTTTTTCTGTCGTATCTCGGTCTTGTCCACGAATCGTTTTCTCTTCTGACCGGCTCGCCTGAAAGTATGCGTTCGTCTTGTTCCATTATCAACGCGTTCGCTTTACAACGGCATATGTTCGTTAAGCGTGGTTCCCACGTTGATCGCCATAATTTTTGGTAATTATGTCCTCTTCTGTTCAAGTCGTTGTTGTGGTTTGTTTGCAGTCGCCTGACGGCGCGTCTTCCTCTTCGCCGTCGCCGTCAGGTGTTTCCTGCCCCCAAGGCACCAATCCGACTTACGTTCCCGCTTTTTTGGTTGCTTCGTCGCCTGTTTCTGCTTCGTCTCTTGACGGCTCTGGTTTTCTTGCTGCTTTTTCTGTCAGTTTTACCGCGATGCTGATCTTCTTTCTCGCCGCCCGTTTTGCTGGCACGTTGCTTGATTTGGTTCGTAAGGGTTGATTATGTCCAAACCTTCTGACTTCGGTTTCTTGCTCTCTAGTTTTTCTGCTTAGTCGATTGTTGTTGGCATTCTTGCCATTTCTGCAGTCTTGGTGTCGGTTTACCTCGCCTATCGAGGCGTCCTTTTTCTACTTGACATGTTGATTGGTTATGACATGTATAGGCATTGGGACGGCGATTAGTTTGTTTCTCATTGATCCCATTTCGGGATGATCTGTCCGGGCAGTATCCCGGTTTCCACCTTGGAGTTTTCTATGCGTCTCCCTGCTCTCAAAAAGTTCGGCGTTGGGCTCACCACCCTGGTGCTTCCTGTTCTCTCCTTTGCTGGTACTGGTCCCGCTGCTGGTGCCAGCGGTGCCTCTGCCGTCGATTTCAGCTCTGTCACGAGTGCTTTTTCTGCTGGCTCCATTGTGACCGGTGTGCTCGCGATTGCCGCTGTCCTGATGACTGTCTACGTCGCCATGAAGGGTGCCAAGATCATCATGTCGATGGTTCGCGGCAAGTAATTGCCTTTCTCCGGGGGGACGCCCCCGTTGCTTCCTTTTGCCTGCCATGACCTACAACGAGGCTTTCGTTCTTCTCGGTTTTATTTTCGGCATCGCCTGCGCCTGGGCGATCATCATGGGGTTATCGCTATGACTGCGCCCGCTCTTCGCCGCACGCTCTTGGCCGCGTTGCTTGCTCTTCCGGGCACTGCTTTTTGCCAGGCTTTGCCGTCGCCCACGCCTTCGAATGTTTTTTCTACTTCTTCAAGCGCCCTTCAAACGGGTCTTTCTCGGCTTGGTTTTGCTTCGAATGATCCTCGTGTTGCGCCCACGATTTCCGATGCTGAAGCCGCTATTTCCTCTGCTGAATCGAGCTCGGCGAGTAGCCTTTCTCTTGCTGACTATGCCACCTCGGCTTTGACAACCTCTGAGGCTCTGGACATCAGCGCGTTTCTCGGCCCGGAAGCTGTCGCGCTTACTGCCGCTGGGGTCGGCGTGTTTTCTGTTGCGGCCTATCTCATTCCTGCTGCCGTTGTTCCGATCATCAATGCTTACGACGCTTCTGTCGTCTCCCCTCCTTCTTCGGTCCAAGTTTCCTACCCGCCTGTCTCGTCCGCGTCGTCGTCGCCCTCTTCTTCGTCCTCTTCGCCATCGTCTTCTGGTTCCGCGCCTGCTTCGTCTTCGTCCTCTCCGGCTTCTTCGTCGTCTTCCCCTAGTTCTTCTTATCCTCGCACTTACCCTTGGCCGCCTTTGCCTACGAATGCTGTTCTTTTTCCGGCGTCTTTGGGCACCGTTCCCTTCACCTTTTTCACCAGTCCCTACGGAGGTAGCTCTGACCTTCAGGTCATCCTTGCCGCTTTTCTGGCGGACGTTAGCGGCTCTTCTGTGTTGTCTGTGACTTACTCCGCGATGACCCAGGAGTACGACGTGGTCACTGACCCGTCTGGGTATAGCTTTGGGATCACTCCGGTCTCGATGCCTTACGACCTCCCTTTGGCTTCGACGCAGCTTACGGCGACCGATCAGCCTGACTCTGCTGATTACTACTTCGTTTGCGATTCAGGCTATTACGCGCTTGGCCCGAGCTGCGTTCCTGCGCCTGCTGTCGTTTCTGCGATTCCGATTTCTTACCAGGTGCAGGATGTCCCCTCGTCCACGCCCGAACCTGTCCTTTCTTCGCCACTCAACCCTGCGATCATTGCTGCCATCGCTAATGCCGCCTGGCAGAAGGCCGCTAGTGTGCCTGGCTACCAGGGCGTGCCCTTCGCTGAGAGTTCCCCTGTGACGGTCGCCGATGTCGAAGCTGCTGAGGCCGCGAGCCCGGCCACGTCGCCGCTTGTTCAGGACTATGTGTCGCCTGTTCCGGTCAGCCAGCTCACGGCGCCTGCTTCGTCGTCTTCGGCTCCCTCCTCCTCTTCTTCGAGTCCGAGGTCGTCAACGGTCACCCAGCCCCTTGACCTGGGCGCTGACCCTGGCGTTGCCGCTCCTTCGCTCTCTCCTCCTGCTGCGTCTTCCCTTCTCTCTCCTATTACCTCTCTCCTTCCTGATTTCTTGCATTTCACGCTTCCTTCGATGAGCGGTACTTGTCCGGCTCCTTCCTTTTCTATGTGGGGTTCGACCTACACGGTCGACGAGCAATGCACGCTTTGGGCCAAATATGGGCCGACCCTCCATGCGACGATGATCGCCGCGTTCACCCTTGCTTCCGTCCTTGTCATCCTCACCGCGTAGGTCATCATGTTCGGCATCCTTGTTTCCGCGTTCAACTCCGTTCTGACCTGGTTTCTGACGCAGGTCGTCATCAAATTCGTCGTTTTCACGGCCTTTTTTTTGATCGTTTCCGCGTTCACCGCGGTCTTGGTTTCCTTGCTTCCGTCTGCGTCTTCGATTGATCCCGCCTTTGCCGCTTTGGATTCTGGCACCGCGTTTTTCCTGAATGCGCTTGCCTTCCCGTTCGGCGTGTCGGCTCTATTGGCTGCCTATGCCACGCGTTTCATCATTCGGCGCATTCCTGTGATTGGTTAGTTCATGGCGATCAATGTCTACACGGGTCTGATGGGCTCTGGGAAGAGCTACGAATGCGTGTCTAGTGTCATCGTGCCTGCTGTTGCGCAGGGTCGGCGTGTTGTGACGAATATTTCCGGTGTCGATAGCGACCTCGTGCGCGCTTACTGCGCTGAGAAGCTGTTTGTGCCTCTCGACAAGTGTGGCCGCGTTGTCCATGTCCAGAATGATGATGTATCCACTCCGCGCTTCTTGCCTCACGGTACCGACGATGAGTCGATCTGCCTTCCGGGCGATCTGATCTGCGTCGATGAGGCGTGGCGGTTCTGGGGAACTGATTGCAAGCTTCTCGCTGAGCACAAGGTCTTCTTTCGGGAGCATCGCCACTACTGCCATCCTGAGTCTGGCGTTTCGTGCGATCTCGTTTTGATGGTGCAAGACATCGGGGATTTGCACCGAATCCTCAAGGTCGTTGTCGAGCTCACCTTCCGAACTACGAAGCTCAAGTCTCTGGGCCTTAAACGTTCGTATCGCGTCGAGTGGTGGGAGTCCTATCGCTTGACTCGTGGTAAGCGCATCGGTGTTCAAAACAAGGTCTACGACAAGTCGGTTTTTCCGCTTTATTCGAGCTACCAGGCGCAGTCTGGTTCTGGCACTGAGGTACAGGTCGATAAGCGTCAAAACATCCTCGCTAATCGCAGCCTTTGGGTGTTGTCTCTTGGTGTTGTTTGCCTCGGCGTCTGGGGTGCTTGGACTGTCTTTCGCCAGTTCCATCCCCGCCCTGTTGCTCCGAGTCTTTCCCTTGCTCATTCTCCTTCTCGCCCTGTCGTCGGCGTCCCCTCTTTCAATGTCGGTGCTGTTCCTCGCACGTCCGGGCCTTCGGTCTCTGCGCGTTGGCGAATCGCAGGTTTTTTCTCGACGGGTCGTCAACAGTTTGTTCTTCTTGCTTCGCCCTCTGGCCGCGTTCGCGTTGCTGATCCGTCTGCGTTCCAGCTTTCGGGGGCAGCTATGGTCGGTGTTGTGGGTGCCTCCTCTGTCTATACCTGGTCGGGTTCGCTGCCTCCTGTGTCGTCTCCTGGTGCTTCGCCGTCTCCTTCTCGGTCTGGTGCACTTCGATGAGTCGTCTGCTTCTTTCTGCTGTGCTTGTCGCTTTGTCGGCTTCGGCTTTGGCTGGGCCTTTGCCTTCCATCGTCCAGGTTCCGGCCTATGTGTCGCCGCCTAGTTTCGACCTACAGGAGCTGCCTCTGAGTCAGGTTGTCCCGTTGATTTTTTCCGAGGTTCTCCGGCGTCCCTTTGTGATTGGGCCTGCAGTCTTGGCTGACGCGCGGCTTGTGTCGTTCCGTTTTTCCGCTTCTGATGGCCCTCTTGATGTTTTCGTTGACAACTTCCTTGCTGCCTTTGGCTATTCCGTTGTTGTCAAGGATGGGGTGAGCTTTGTTCAGCCTGTCAAGTCCGCGCCCTTGGCCGCGCGTCCTCCTAACCTGATCTATACCTATCGACCTCGCTTCCGGTCTGTCAGTTATCTGACGCGCGTTCTCCGGCCACTTTTTTCTCGTGGCGGTTTTGCGAACAACAGGGTTATTCCTGTTCCTGCTGGCTCTCCGAAGGTGTCGACGAATGTCCCTCCTGATAGTGCTGCCGGTCTTCTTGAGCAGTCTTCTGATGTTCTGATCTTCTCTGGTGACCAGGAACAGGTTGACGAGTTGAAGTCCGTTCTCCCGGATGTCGATACTCCGGCTCCGCAGGTTGTTGCGCGTGCCGTTGTCTACGAGGTCTCATCTTCCCGCACTACTGGCAGTGGCTTTCAGCTCGCGTTGAATCTTCTAGGTGGCAGGTTCGGCCTGAGTTTGGGCGGCCCGGCTGCTGCCACTGGCAACTACGTTCAGATCAAGACTGGCACCTTTGACGCTTTAATCCAGAGCCTCGATTCTGACAGCCATTTCAAGGCGATCAGTTCTCCGATTCTTCGGATCAACTCGGGCTCGACCGGTAGCTTCAACGTGGGCGACTCTGTCCCGACTCTTGGCTCTATCTCATATCCCCCGAACGGTGGCCCCGCTATCCAGTCCGTTACCTATCAGCAGAGCGGCATCATTTTTACCCTGTCGCCCACTGTGTTTTCGGATGATGTGACTCTGCGCCTTGACCAGCAGATTTCGAGCTTTATTCCGACCAGCAATGGCGTTAACTCTTCGCCGACTTTGACAAAGCGTGATCTCCGCACCACTGTCAGCATGCGCTCTGGCCAGACTATTGTCCTGGGTGGTCTGAGCGTTAATGACGTGACTCGCGCAAAGAATGGCGTGCCTTTTCTTTCTTCCTTTTTTGACACGCGGTCTGGCGGCAAGAGCCATCAGGATGTCCTTCTTGTTCTCCACATCGAGACTCTCTCACCTGGTGCTCGTGATGTATCGGCTTCGCTCTCTCCTGGCCCTATCCTTCCTTCTGTCGGCATGCTCTCATCATTCGTTGGCCTGCCGTCCTCATGAGGTCGATCTTTTGGTTGGCTCTACTCCGGTTTTTGCGGAAGTTGCCTCGACTTCCGCTCAGCGCGACCGGGGTCTTATGTTTCGCACCTCTTTGCCGTTAGATCATGGCATGCTGTTTGTTTTTCGCCGCGCGTCGTCGGTGTGCTTCTGGATGAAGAACACGCCAGTTCCTCTTTCTGTTGCGTTCATCGGTTCGGACGGTCGAGTTCTTCGCGTCGATGAAATGCAGCCCGAGACCTTCGATCTTCACTGTCCTCCTGAGCCTGTGCACTTTGCTCTTGAGATGCCTTTTGGCTGGTTTCTCCGGCATGCTTCTGTTCATGCCCTTGTCACTGGTCTCCCGTCCTCTTTTTCGTCTTCATTTGCTTCTGATCGCGTCGCCCGTTTCTTGTCGCGCGCCTGGCGCGCTTTAGCACGCTAAAGTTTTTTTCCGTTTCTTCGTCTTTCTTTTGGCCCAGCCGTAGCAATGCGAGCACGGCTAGACCCGCAGCTGCTGTAGTGATCGCACATGCTGTCGTGTACCCTTCGATGGCTGTCATTTTTCGTTTCCCGTGGCTGTCACTACGTTTTATCCTGATGCGCGGTTCGTGGCGACCTTGGAAAAATTGAGGTGTCACTACGCTTTGTCTTCCAAGTCGGCCGTCATTCTCAAGGCTGTAGCGCTCTTGTCGATCATCAGTGAGTTGGAGGACGATTCCGGTTCCGTCACGCTCGCTGGTGCCGACGGTGATGTTCGTGTTTGTGTTCGCTGAATTCACCGCTTCTTTAGCGTGCTAAAGTTTTTTGGGCTCATCATGCTGGTCACTACGGTGTCCACTGATAGCGCTGTGACTACTGGCCCTATTCCTGCCACGCCTTTGTTGTTGCAGGCTTGTCCGTGTTACACCCTGGACTAGCTCCTTGCACAGTGCGATTTTTCCGCTCCCCTGCCTTCGTATTTCCGTGAGTGGCTGATGCTCCTCATATTGGTCTCGAATTGATCTGAGCGCACGCTACGGGTTGTCCTGGGTTTTTTGCTCTAGGCGTGCCTGTGCTTCCTCGATCACTTCCCTGCACTTTCTTTTTAGGGCTTCGTCGGTGTGCGGCATCGTCCAGCGAGTTGGTATCGGCCCCTTGTATAGCTCTCCCTTCTTGAATATTTGCAGGGTCGGGCTTTCTCTTTTTTTGCTCTGGTCTTTCTCGTCCGCCATGTCTGCATCCTTTCGGGGTTCGTTGTTTCGGTCAACCAGTCGTTCACTTTAGCGCGCTAAAGTCGGCACGCCTTCTCTTCGCAGGCCCACTGTCCGCTTTAGCACGCTAAAGTCGGCACGCCTTTTCTTCGCATGCCCGCTGTCCGCTTTAGCACGCTAAAGTCGGCACGCCTTCTCTTCGCAAGCCCTCTGTTCGCTTTAGCACGCTAAAGTCGGCACACCTCCACCTTGCAAAACCCGCAGTAAAAGGTGGAATACCGCAAGGCCGTGCCCCGAGTAATCGCAGGGGATGGCTCGCGTAGCGAGACAAGGCCGTGTAACGTCTGGCCGCGCGGCCAGCGAATTGAAATGTGCATACCTGGGTGCCAGTGGAGCGCGCACACCGCAACGTTTGGAGAGGGCCCCCACTTATTGCCGCGCTGTACCGATCACAACTTGTTCTGGGTGGTCTTGCTGTCGACAAAGTGTCAACAGCAAAGCGGCATATTGGGTGCGCAATGACGCACAGACTCTGCTAACTACTTGAAATCTTGGACATTGGGGCACAATGACGGCCTAGATTACGCACTCATAATCCTTTGGTCGCTGGTTCGAGCCCAGCACGGCCTACCAATATAATC
>DZDJ01000138.1 GCA_022736715.1 Edaphobacter aggregans | reverse complement strand
TCAAACCCTACTTGGTTTGCCGGGCAACTTGCCTGCGGTCACGGGCGCAAAGGGACGGCGTGTTTTAGGTGCCATTTACTCGGCGCATTAAGTCGGTCAATTAAGCCTTGCGCGCATCAAGTTTGACATAAGCCCTTGATTCCGAGCCTACATACTCCTGTGTAGGTCGATAAATCCGATTGCTGCCAATTTGCTCCTTCCAGTGCGCCAACCAGCCTGCGGTGCGTGAAATCGCAAAAATCGGCGTGAACTGATCCTCAGGGATCCCCAGCGCGTCGTACAGCACGCCGGAGTAAAAATCGACATTCGGATGCACGCCTTTTTGCGATAAACGCTCATGCGCAGCGACTTCTACAGCCTTGGCAATCTCGTAAAGCGGACTGATCTGACCGCCACGATGCTCACACAGCTCTTCCAGCATGTTCTGCAAAATATCGGCGCGCGGGTCTTTGACCTTGTATTCGCGGTGTCCAAAGCCCCAAACCACCTGCTTGTTGGCCAGACGTTGCTCCAACCAGTCTTCTGCCTTGTCCGGCGAGCCGATCTCACGCAACATTTCCAGCACGCGCTGGTTCGCCCCGCCGTGCAGGGGGCCGGCCAGCGTGCCTATCGCCGAGGCCACAACCAGATTCGGCGCCGCCAGCGTCGAGCCGCACACCAGCGCAGCAAAAGTCGAAGCATTGATGGTGTGCTCGGCGTGCAGCACCAGGCAGGCATCCATGATGCGCGCTTCCACCGCGTCCGGCTCGCGCTCGTTCATCATGTAGAGAAAGTTGGCGGCGTAGCTCAGGTCTTCACGCGGCGGCACAGGATCATCACCTTCGCGAATGTGGTTCCACATGGTCACAATCGTCGCCATGGTCGCCAGAATCTTGCTCGCGGTACCGTTGACAAACTCCTCGCTCGGCCCGTTACCTTCGGCGGTCATACGCTCGCTACCGGGGTAAAACATCCCCAGACTGGCCACGCAGGTTTGCAGCATTTCCATGGGGTGACCATTGGTGGGCAAAAATTTCATAATCTCGCGCACGTTGTACTTTACGCGACGGTTTCGACGCAATTCGCCTGAAAATTCAGCGAGTTCATGTGCATTCGGCAATTCGCCATTCAGCAACAGAAAGCAGGTTTCCTCGAAGCTACTCTGTTTTGCCAGCTCAACGATAGGATAGCCGCGATAAGTCAAAATGCCTTTTTGACCATCGAGAAATGAAATCGCAGAACGGGTGGCAGGCACATTTTGCAGGCCGGGAATGTAGGGGATGCTCTCTGTACTCATGACAAATCCTTCAAATTAAACCGAGAACGACGAACCGCAGCCGCAGGTGGTGCTGGCGTTGGGATTGCGAATCACAAACTGTGCGCCTTCCAAGCCCTCGGTGTAGTCAATAGTGGCACCGGTGAGATATTGCAAACTCATCGGGTCAACCAACAAGGCCACACCGGCTTTTTCCATGCGCGTATCACCCTCTTGCTCGTTTTCGTCAAAGGTAAAGCCGTATTGAAAACCGGAGCAGCCACCACCGGTAATGAATACGCGCAATTTAAGGGCTTCGTTCCCCTCCTCGTCGATAAGCTGGCGCACTTTAGAGGCGGCGCTATCGGTAAAAATCAATGGTTCTTCAATCATTACATCGGACATGGTTTTTTCTCCTCAATTGTCATACGCAGCAAACGCGCCAAGTGTACGCCCTGAACCTACGGCAACAACCCAACAATGCGCAACCCCATATCTTCCGGGAAGCCAAACATCAGGTTCATATTCTGCACCGCCTGCCCAGATGCGCCTTTGACCAGGTTGTCGATTACCGAGGACACCACCACGGTATCACCACCCTGTGGACGGTAAACGGCCAAGCGGCACATATTATTGCCGCGCACGCTGCGCGTTTCCGGCAGACTGCCCGGCGGCATGACATCGACAAACGGCTCGTCAACATACGCCTGCTCAAACAAGGCCTGCACATCGACATTCTCAGCCATGGCCTTGGCATTCAAACGTGCGTACAGCGTCGCCTCAATGCCACGCACCATCGGCACCAGATGCGGTACAAAGGTCAAGCCGACCGACTGCCCAGCGACGACATTCAGGGTCTGGCAAATTTCGGGGTGATGGCGATGGCCGCCCACGGCATAGGCGCGGAAGCTCTCGCCGGCTTCGGCCATCAAGGTCGGAATCTCCGCCTTGCGTCCCGCACCGCTCACACCGGATTTGGAGTCGGCAATCAAAGATGCCACATCGACCACGCCCGCCTTGACCAGCGGCAGCAAGCCCAGTGTGACGGCCGTCACATGGCAGCCGGGATTGGCCAGCAAGCGCGCCCCACGAATCGCCTCGCGGTTCAATTCGGGCAAGCCGTACACCGCCTCGCGCACCAAATCAGGGCTGGCGTGGGTCATGCCGTACCATTTCGACCACACATCCAAGTCTTGAATGCGGAAATCTGCCGCCAAATCCACCACCCGTACACCTGCATCGAGCAACTCGCGCGCCGCGCTCATGGCAATGCCGTTGGGTGTAGCAAAGAACACCACATCACAGGACTGCAAATCCGCTGTAGCCGGGTCACTGAAGGCCAAATCCACATAGCCCCGCAGGTTGGGGAACATATCCGCGACCTTCTCGCCGACATTGCCACGCGAGGTAATCGCTGCCAACTCAACCTCAGGATGCAGCGCCAATAAACGCAGCA
>DZDJ01000137.1 GCA_022736715.1 Edaphobacter aggregans | reverse complement strand
CTCTGCGCCCTCGTACCGATGAGCGCGCCATACTACACATCCTCCTGTACCGTCGAAGTGTTCCCGCCTGTCAGTCGACTCCGCTCGGCGTTCCTGCGGGCTCTCTCCCGTAGGGACTCCAGCAGCTCCGGTGTGATGCTGTACCACCAGGGGCCGCGCTCGGACTCCTGCCGACCCTGAATCATGCCCGCTCTTCGCCAACAATGGATGGTGTACTCGCGCACGCCCACGAGGGCGGCCAGCCCCGGTGTCGAGTACCGGCCATCCTCCCGGGGGATGAGCTTGCCCGCCGCACGGGCGTCCCTCTCTCTCCGCATCAGTCCATTCGCATGCCGTGCAACACAGACCGACCTATCTGTAAAGTTACTTCCTCGGCCAGTTTTTATCCCGCTTATGTTGAGGGTGGCGGCGATCCCGGCGTCCGTGTGGTCCGTCATCAAGTCCCGTATCAGGTCCAAGGCCTCCTTCGAAGTACGGGATGACTCCCACTTCTGCAGGCGCTTCATGGAGAACTCCGTCGTTGCCCCCGTGTGCCACAGCAGTCTGACCTGGATTTCCGGCTGCGGTACGTCCTGCGGTACCAGCACGACCTGTTGCACGAGCAGTCCCAGCAGCTCCTTCCGCTCATGCTGTTCCGTCGTCCGGGCCTTCCATATGGCCGGTAGATCCTGTGTCAGACGGAGAATCCGATGACGATCCTGTTCATTCAGGTCCAGCCTCGGATGACTGGCCTGCTCCCGATAGGAATGTTCCAACTCCGTCAATTCCGCGAGCTTCTCCTCCCAACGACGTTCCAGCGTCCGCACCACGAGGCGGTTCTCAGGTTCGACCAGGTTGTACTGACGTTCCGCGCGCGCCACCTCCAGGCGAGCCCTCTCCAGGCGAAGCTCCCACTGGCGCGCTTCCGCCGCAGCGTCACCTTCGATCTGGTTCAGGACCGCCAGCGACAAATCTAGGTTGTCCTTGGTCATCTGCTTCAACACATGCTGCTCCACGGCCTTGTCGACGAGGCATGCCACTGTGGTCCAGCAGGTGGATTCGCCCTCCTTCGAAGTACCTACGTCCCTCCGAGGGCAGAAATACTGGGGGCGTCGCCCATCCGAGCCGAAGTAGCGGACCTGCATGCGTCGCCCGCATCGGCCGCACCACACCAGGCCCTGCAGGAGCGCCTGGCCTTCCCGTGGACGACCCAGGCGGGAGCCTGTCTCCACCCAGGTTCGGTTCATCGTCATCTGACTTCGGTTCTCCTGGTATTGAGCCCATGAGATGTAACCCGGGTGGAAGTCGGGGATGCACACGGCCCATTCCTTCTCCGGCAGCGTGACCTGGCGCCTGCCTACAAGGTTCCCGTCTTGTACGACGGGACGGAGGGGGCGGCGTCCATGAACGTAGGCGCCAGCGTAGATGGGATTCTTCAGGATGCCGATCACATGGGAGACCCTAAGGGGTCCCCATCGCAAAGGACCCAGACCAGCGCCTCCAGTCCAATGCCGAAAAGGAAACTTCAGGCTCCGTTCCGCGTGATACCGCGCAACCGCGTAGCCACTTCCCAGCGAGCGGAAGAGTTCGAACACCCGCTGGACCGCCATGACCACGCCCTCGTCGGGATCCTTCGACAGGCGACCTCCTTCGGCCCAGACGTACCCGGTGGGTGGACGAAAGCGGTACTCGCCTTTCGCTGCCTTGTAACGGCGTGCGCCGTCCATCCGCAGGCGCATGGCATGAAGCTCCGTGTGACTCCAGGTCCCCTTGAAACCCAGGATCACCCGGTCATTGAAGTCGTTCGGGTCATAGATGCCATCATGCTCGATGAGCAGGGTATGGGTCCAGGCGCAGAGATCCAGGAGGCGATGCCAGTCCGCCTGGTTTCGCGAAAGACGGGAGGCCTCGATGGCGAAGACCGCTCCCACCTCTCCCAGTCCGACTGATGCACAGAGATGGTGGAAGTCATCCCGGCCCTCCGCCGTCGTGCCGCTCTTGCCCAGATCTCCGTCCAAAACCTGGACTTGGCCCCTGGGCCAGCCCAGATCAACGGCGCGATCCACCAGCGCATACTGACGCTCCGTGCTCACATGGTGGTCGCGAACCTGCTCCATCGTCGATTGGCGCAGGTAGACGCAGGCTGATCTCTCCAAATGTGACCTTGTTACTTTCATTTCCATGATGTATCTCCTGGGAGGGGGAGGTTTCGTCGCTCACCGCGCGTGACACAAGCCTGGCCATCAGGCGTACCAGACGATCCTCGCGCAGCGGTTTGGGAAGGGGATGGGATGGAGGGAAGGGCATGGGGGGTGCTCGACAGGGGGATTTCAAGGAGGGAGGCCCCTTTGCCATGTTCTACTTGCCGCGTCAAGATGGGACTTCGATTACTTCGAGGGTTCATCTTCACGCCTTCGCATCCCCTCGATTCGAGACGCCAGCGTCAGCAGGCGAGCCGGGTCGAACAGCGCACCGCAGGACATCTTCGACACGATGGCTTCCTCAAATGGCACGAGCCACCGCTCCGGCAGGAGCAGCGTTCCACCATCCGGGTGCTGCACCGCCGCGACCTTGCTGGAGCCGACCACGATGAAGTACCGCAGGGTCAGGACCTTTCCGTTCAGGGGATGAACGGGATTGCACAGCCGGACCACATCACTCGACGGTACTGCAGGATGTGCAGTTCTGATGCCTTGTCCCCCCTCCGCGTGCCAACACGGTC
>DZDJ01000026.1 GCA_022736715.1 Edaphobacter aggregans | reverse complement strand
AGATTCCCACACCTCCTTGCTCCGCCTGCTCGCCACGCACTCCTTCAAGCTGGGTGACTTCACCCTCGCCTCCGGCGCGAAGAGCGACTATTACATCGACTGCCGCATCACGACGCTGCACGCCGAAGGCGGACGCCTTGCCGGGCTTGCGCTCTACGATCTGATCCGCCAGTATGCGCCGGACGCGCAGGCCGTCGGTGGACTCACCATGGGCGCCGATCCGCTGGTGTCCAATACGGCCTCGGCCAGCGCCTGGTATGCGCTGCAACATCCGGAAACGCCGCTGGTGCATGGTTTTCTGGTGCGCAAGGCAGAAAAGGCTCATGGTACCGGCCGCAGGATTGAAGGCTTCCTGCAACCGGGAGCCAAGGTGGCCATCGTAGACGACGTCTGCACCACCGGCGGCTCCACCATCACGGCCATCGAAGCCGCGCGCGAAGCCGGCATGGTGGTGGCGGGCGTTTTCTGCCTAGTGGACCGCGAACAGGGTGGACGGCAGAAGATTGAGAAAGTTGCTGCTCCGGCACCGTTCGTTTCCGTCTTTACTGCGAATGATGTTCGCGCGGCGCATATCGCTCTGAAGAGCTGACTGGCAGCGCTTCCGGCTTCCCGGTAAACTGGAAAAGACATGATTCCTACACTTGAATGGACGTCGGAAGGCGTCCGCTTCCTCGACCAGACCAGGCTGCCGCTTGAAGAGATTTACGTCCTCGCCACTAGTTACAACGACGTGGCCACCATCATCCGCGACATGATCGTCCGCGGGGCCCCGGCCATTGGCGTTTCTGCCGCCATGGGTGTTGCTCTTGGCGTCAGCCGCAGCCAGGCCACCTCGGTAGAGACCTTCCAGCCGGAATTCAATACCATCTGCGACGTGCTGGCAGCCACACGCCCCACTGCGGTCAACCTCTTCTGGGCCATTGAGCGGATGCGCCAGCGCTTTGCAGAGCTGGCTACGCAGTCCGGCATCACCATGGAAAAGATCTCGGACGCGCTCACTCAGGAAGCCCAGCAGATGTACGGCGAAGACATTGCCGCCTGCAAAGCCATGGGCGCACACGGCGCCGAGCTGATGCCGAAATCCGGCACCGTGCTGACGCACTGCAATGCCGGCGCGCTGGCCACCTGCGGTTACGGCACGGCGCTGGGCGTCATCCGCGCCGCCGTGGAGCGCGGCCACGCAATCAATGTTTTTGCCGATGAAACGCGGCCCTATCTGCAAGGTGCGCGCCTGACGGCCTGGGAACTGCTGCACGATAACATTCCCACCACGGTGCTGTGCGACAACATGGCTGCCAGCCTGATGCGTCAGGGCAATATTCAGGCCGTCATCGTTGGCGCAGACCGCATCGCCGCCAACGGCGACGTTGCCAATAAAATTGGCACCTATGGCGTGGCCGTGCTGGCAAGGGAGCACGGCATTCCGTTTTATGTTGCTGCGCCGTGGTCCACCATTGACCTGGCCACGGCAACGGGAGATGGCATTCCCATCGAACAGCGCCCGGCCCGCGAAGTGACCCACTTCAACGACAAGCAACTGACGCCCAACGGCGCAGGCATTGAAAACCCGGCCTTTGATGTGACCCCATCCAAATACGTCACCGCCATCATCACCGAACGTGGTGTGCTGCGCGCTCCCT
This sequence comes from Edaphobacter aggregans, assembly GCA_022736715.1. Lineage (GTDB taxonomy): Bacteria > Acidobacteriota > Terriglobia > Terriglobales > Acidobacteriaceae > DZDJ01. The sequence goes on along the minus strand of DZDJ01000026.1, from coordinate 39,981 downwards.
ATGACCAGGCAATGCACAATATGCTGGCAGAGCCAGCGAGCGTCAGCAGCAACTGAAAGGACTCTTTTCCAATGGGCATCCGCAGCCCAGTGCGGTGACCTGCGCTATTCCAGCATCGTTCGCAGTTGCTGGCTCACAATCAGCGTGGGCCTCGTCACATGCTGGATTTCTTCCACGCTGACGCCCGGCGCAAGCTCTTCCAGCACAATTCCCTGCGGCGTCACGCGCATATAACCCAGTTCCGTCACAATCGTGTCCACCACCCTGCGGCCAGTCAACGGCAGTGTGCAATGGTGCAGAATCTTCGGCTTGCCGTCTTTCGTGGTGTGCTCCATCGCCACCACCACGCGTCGCGCGCTGGCCACCAGATCCATCGCGCCGCCCATGCCCTTCACCATCCTGCCGGGAATCATCCAGTTGGCAATGTCCCCCTGCTCGTCCACTTCCATCGCGCCCAAAACGCTCAGATCAATGTGTCCGCCACGGATCATGGCAAAAGAGCCTGCGCTGGAAAAATAGACCGAGCCCGGCAACTCGCTCACCGTCTCTTTACCGGCATTAATCAGGTCCGGATCTTCCGCACCATCCAGCGGATACGGTCCCACACCCAGCATGCCGTTTTCCGACTGCAGCACGACCTCCATCCCCGCTGGAACGTGGTTTGCCACCAGCGTTGGCATGCCGATGCCCAGATTTACATAGAAGCCGTCCTGCAGCTCCCGCGCCACGCGTTTCACTATGCGCGCGCGTTTTTCCATCTCACGCAGCTTTGTTGCCTCTTTTCCCCCGGAATTCTGTACATTGATCGTGGACATTTTTTGCTCCTGCCATGCGCTCTGTGGTTTTCAATCTCCGGTGCCGTTCCCTGATTCGCGCCAACCTGCTCGTCCTCTCCAGCCTGCTCGTTTCTTTTCTGCTCGCAGGCATTCCCGACGATCACCCAACAGTTCTGCTAATCCTGCCGCTGGGCATTGCCCTCTATGGGACCTTTGAAACCATCCGCTGCCTGCAACTGCGCTGGAGCTTCTATCATGGTGGCGTCCTGCTTTGCGTCTATATGGACCTGATGGCCGTCGCCATCATCTTCTTCCTTCTGCTCTATCCCCTTTTTCCCTCGATCAGCTTCAACCACTAAGCTCTGCGCACGGTCCGGCGCTCAATGCGCTTTTCATAGCGCTCTCCCAGCAGAATGCGGTTCACATAAATGCCCGGCGTCACCACCGCATCCGGATCCAACGCGCCCGGCTGCACAATTTCTTCCACCTCCGCGATTGTTACTGCTGCCGCCGTTGCCATCATCGGATTGAAGTTGCGCGCCGTCCTGCGATACACAAGGTTGCCCATGCGGTCCGCCTTCCACGCTTTGATGAGCGCAAAGTCAGCATGTAGCGCCCGCTCCATCACATACGTGCGTCCGTCAAACTCCCGCGTCTCCTTGCCTTCCGCAACCACCGTGCCAGCGCCCGTTGGTGTAAAAAACGCTGGAATACCCGCACCACCCGCACGAATCCGTTCGGCCAGTGTTCCTTGCGGAACCAGCGTCAGATTCAACCGCCCGGCGATCACCATCTCCTCCAGCAATTTGTTTTCGCCCACATAACTGCCGATATGCGATGCAATCATGCCCGCCTCCAGCATCAACCCCATGCCAAAACCATCCACGCCCATGTTGTTGCTGATGGTATGCAGCCCGCGAACGCCCTTGCGCACCAGAGCGGCAATCAGGTTCTCCGGAATACCGCACAGCCCGAACCCACCCAGCATCAGGGTTGCGCCCTCGGCGATGTCTTGAACTGCTTCGTCTGCACCGGCCACCACCTTGTTCATCACCACTCCTCTGCAAAAACAAGCACCGGACAGCATAACTTACTTCAGCAGCGAGCACACAAGTTCTTCCCAGCCCGGATGCCCGCTACAACCCCAGCTTGCTCCACATCGCATCCACGCGCGCTTTCACTGCAGGGTCCATCACCAGCATCTCCGGCCATTGCCGTGTAAAGCCCTCTGCGGCCCACTTGCGCGTTGCATCAATCCCCATCTTGCTGCCATAGTTCGGCAACCGCGAAGCATGATCCAGAGAGTCCACCGGGCCCATCGTAAATTGAATGTCCCGCTCCGGGTCGATGTTGTTCGTCACCCGCAGTGTCACCTCGCCCAGGTCCTGCACATCGCAGTCCTCGTCCACCACAATCACACACTTGGTAAACATCGCCTGTCCCATTGACCAGATGCCATTCATGATCTTGCGCGCCTGCCCTGCATAACTCTTGCGGACAGAAACAACCATCAAATTATGAAAGACGCCTTCCGGCGGCAGATTTACATCCACAATCTCCGGCATCGTCAGCCGCATCAACGGCAAAAAGATGCGCTCTACCGCCTTGCCCATCCACGCATCCTCCATCGGCGGCCTGCCCACAATCGTGGCGGAATAGATCGGGTCCCTGCGATGCGTAATGCAGGTAATGTGGAAGACCGGATACTCGTCCGTCATCGTGTAGAACCCCGTGTGATCGCCGAACGGGCCCTCCGCTCGCAACTCACCCAGCTCCACGTATCCTTCCAGCACAATCTCCGCATGCGCCGGAACTTCCAGGTCTACCGTCTCGCACTTCACCAGCTCAACCGGCTTCTGCCGCAGAAATCCTGCAATGATGAACTCCTCTACCTCTGGCGGCGCAGGCACAATCGCGCTGAAGGTCGTCGCCGGGTCTGTGCCAATAGCCACCGCCACCTCCATCCGGTCCTGCTTCACCTTGCCCAGCGCAACAGAGGCCGTGCTGCCCGGCAAACCAGCCGCGCCCAGCGGCATCGTGCCGCCGGCCGTCTGCGCCATCAGTTCCACGCGCGCCGCTGAAACATCGCCGCTTCCGGCCTGCTCCGCCGCCTGCCGCAGCCGCTCCCGCAGATGCTCTGCCGCCACTTTTTGCCGCTGCCAGTGCATGCCCGTCGTCTGCCCGTCATACACCTGCATACGATACATTCCCATGTTGCGCTTGTTGTTCTTCGGATCGCGCGTAATCACGCACGGCAGAGTAACAAAGCGTCCTCCATCAAACGGCCAGCACTGCAGCACAGGAAAGTCCAGCACATTGATGTTCTCCCGCACAATCACCTCTTTGCACGGCGCATCCTTGGCTGCAACCACCCTGGGGAAGAACTTGCCCATCTCCGCCAGCATCGGCAGCATTTTGATCTTGTCCAGGAAGCCTTCCGGCGACCTGACCTCCATGAACACTTTAATACGGCCCGCCACCTCATCCAGCGAATCCACTTCCAGCGCCAGCTTCATGCGACGCTCGCTGCCAAACTGGTTCATCAGCACCTTCGCGCCCGGATACCCCTTCACATTCTCAAACAGAAGCGCTGGCCCGCCCGGAGCGTATCCCTGCACTCCACCCTTCTTGCCGGCCTTGGACGCACGGTCCGCAATCTCCGCCATTTCCAGAACCGGGTCCACTTCCACGCGAATCCGCTTCAACTCTCCGGCTTTCTCCAGCTTCCTGATCCACTCCCGCAAATCGTCGTAGGCCACCGCTCTTCCTCCATGCGCAGGCACACGCAAGCGCAAAGTTCTATGTTAATCGTTCGTGGGCCAACATGCAGAAAGAGAAGTATTTCTGCTATTGGAGAAAATTTTCCTGTCAGACGGTAGCGCAGCTCTCGTCCTGGTTTTCATGTTGCGCGCTCATCCAGCGGTCCATCAGCGTACCGGCGCATGCGGCGCCACACAGGTGCTTCACTTCTGCCGAGTGCGACAGCACCCGCTCCCAGCGGGTCAGCTTCAGCAACGGCTGCTCCGGAGCATCATCGTGCGCCTTGTAGCAATCTACCCAGGCCAGCCACCAGTCTCCGCTTTCACCCTTTTCTTTGCCACAAACATCACAATAAAACCGCTCCTGAAACGCCATGCCTTTTCCTCCCAATCCCGTTCTCAAAATCGATCCCAGCAAGCAGATGCGACTGAGGGTACTGCCTTTGCGTCCAGATCAGCTCCCCCGAAAAGCAGAAATGCAGAATCAACACAATATAAGAAACACAGGATAAATACAGATCCTATAAGAGGCCTCCGCAAGCAGTTGCAAACCCGCCGTACTGCTGTCGGCAGCGGCCAACACACGGCACCCTCCAGCACAGGCAGCCCTCCGCCGTCAGATCGCATCCTACTGACAGCATTGCATCGTAGGCCGAAGAAGGGTACTTTGGCAATGAGTGTCTTCTGTCCTATTATCAGAGGAAGTACACATCCAAAGCGGCCTTCTCCGATGCACACGGGATGCAAAATTCACGAAAGTTGGTGTATGGTTCAGTCACTATGAAAAACGCACGTATCACCACAGCTCTCCTTCCGCTTCTGCTCGCTGCAACCATGATCGTCAGCGGTTGCAACAAGAAGCCTGACCAGTCGGCCGATACGGCAGCATCCACGGACACGACGCAGGCACAACAACCAGCCTCCGGCTCCTCCAGCGCTTCATCCGCGGCCGCTCCTGCCCCGGTGCTGCGTCAGCGTCAGCGGGAATCAGCCCCGGCGCCAGCGCCCCGGCCCCAGGTCTACACCGTTGCGGCTGGCACCGCCATCGCCGTGCGCACCAATGGCGCCATCAGCGCAAAGGACAATAACGTAGGCGATGCCTTCAGTGGCTCCCTGGTGCAGCCCATCGTCGTCAGTGACATCACACTCGTCCCGGCAGGCACCTCCGTCAATGGCACCGTGATCGCCGCCAAAGGACAGGGCCGCTTCAAGGGCGCTGGCGATCTGGGCATCACGATCAACACCGTAGGCCCCTACCAGGTGACCACTTCCGACTATGTGAAGGTGGAAAAAGGCAAGGGCAAGCGTTCGGCTGGCATGATCGGCGGCGGCGCGGGCCTGGGCGCGCTCATCGGTGGCCTTGCCGGTGGTGGCAAAGGCGCCGCCCTCGGAGCACTGGCCGGAGCAGGTGCAGGCACCGCCGGCGCAGCCTATACCGGCAACAAGAACATCATCATCCCGGCGGAATCGGTCATTCGCTTTACGCTGAAGACGCCCTTCAATGTCACCATGCAGCCCTGAACCCGGGCTGCCAAGGCAAAAGGCGCAGTTTCTGCTGCGCCTTTTGCTTTTTACCGCAAACATCCACAAGCGCATGCGCAGGAAAGCACTAAACTGGAAACAGCATGCGGTTTACTCCTCAATTTCTCCTCTCGGCCACCGACGCAGCCCACTTCCCCACGGCAAACGTTACCCATCAGGCCCCGGAAGTCGCCTTCCTCGGCCGCTCCAACGTGGGCAAATCCAGCCTCATCAATGCGTTGCTCGGCTCCAAACAGGCGCATGTCTCCTCCACGCCCGGCCGCACCCGCGCCATCAATTTTTTTGCGCTGCATGAAGGCACCGGCCCGCAGAAAAAGCAGCTCCCTTCGCTCATCCTGGCCGATCTGCCCGGCTATGGCTATGCCCGGATATCGAAGTCCATCTCCGCCGAGTGGCCCAAATTCATTGAGCCGTATCTGGCCGAACGCGACACGCTCGCCCTATGCATCTGCCTGGTGGACACCAACATTCCGCCGCAGGAAAGCGACACCCAGCTCATCCATTATCTGCGCCACATCCAGCGCCAGTTTCTGGTGGTGGGCACCAAGGCCGACCGCCTCTCCAATAACGCACTGAATAAGTCCATTGCCCTGCTGAAGCGCGACCATGAGATCAGCGATCTGCTGCCCTGCTCCGCAAAAACCGGAACCGGCATCAAGACCCTCTGGTCCCATCTGCAGGCGACGATCGAATAAAGCGCTACTCTTCTGCCCGAATTGCCAGCCCAGCGCTGGACAAGGCCGCATCCAGAGCCAGCTTTTCCTCTTCCCGCATCCACAGCCACCGTTGCGGCGGCCCGCTACGGCGAAAATACTTCGGAGCCTGCTCCAGCCAGCGGCGCCGCAGCCCGTCCTGCCCGCCCATCTGCGCCAGAGCCAGTTGATCCAGCCGCTGCATTCCCTGCCAGTCGCCGGGCTGCGCCATCCAGCGCACCAGCGCAAAATCCCGTTCACACCACCGCCTGCAGATCGCCGTGGCCCGCTGCCATCCATCGTCCTGCTTGTGATCGTCGAAACGCAGCACCCTCACGCCCATCGCCGCAAACTGCCGCACAGCATCCAGGCAGCCAGCGTCCGTCTCCTCCAGCACCGCCAGCAGGTCCGGCAGCACGCCGCGCTCCACCATCGCGGCAAAAGTTTGCTCCACGTTGCCTGCCAGACCCACACTCACCGGCCTGCGCTTGCGCACTTCATTCTTCAGAATGCGCAGAGCCTCCTCCAGATGGTTCACCAGAAAATCGCAGCAGTTCAGCCGCAGCGCCTGCTTGATGTGCTCCGGCTGCGCATCCACGCCCAGGCACGCAGCTCCCGCCAGCGTCGTCCCCAGCGCCAGCGCCATTCCCTGCTCTCCAAACCCGGCAAAGAGCACCAGCTTGCCGCCCCAGCCCGCAGTTTCATCCGCGAGGGCACACAAAGCTGTATAGGCCAGCAACACCTGCCGCTGATTCAATGCTAAAGGTTGTTCCGTAAAAGTTGGGCCGTGGGTCATGTCGTTCCTGCCGTAACCCTCCATCACCACGAAGAATAGGGTTGTCCGTCGATGCTGTTGCCATCTGCGCCGCTGTGCACGTCATCGATCCCCGGCTCCATCTGGTCAACGCTTTGCAGCGAGTCCTCCTGCTCCGTCACCCAGGTGTCATTGCGCCGGGTAATCGGATCCACCGGAATCTGTTTCAGATAGCCCGCCTGCACCAGATCGTCCAGCGACTGCGGCGCCTTCTGCTTGTCCGCGGTATAGGAGTCAATCGCCTGCCGCATCACATGCAGGTCCTCCTTCAGCACCGCCTCGCGCGCAGCCCGCGTGGCCGCCACATAGCGCGGAATCGCAATCGAGGCCAGAATCGCGATAATCATCATCACGATCATCAACTCAATCAGCGTAAAGCCCGCCTGCCGTCCCGCCTTGCCTGTTGTTCTGCGCATTATGCCAGCAATCACCATGTGGAGTACTGCGTTCCGTCCAGCGCCGTCCCGGTGGACTTGGTGTACACATCAAAAACATTCTGCCCGCCCCACGAGGTCGAGTCCGGATCGTCCTGCATCGAACGCAGCCCCCAGTCCGTGTCTCCCGTCATCGGATCCACAGGAATGCGGCGCAGAAATTTCACCTTCTTTCCCTGCACATCCACACCATCCACCAGCGTCTGCAAATCCGGCGGATAATTGAAGCTGTCCACCTTCGTCTGAAAGGCGCCCCGGTCCGCGGCGTCCTTGTATTTGTCGATGGCAGCACGCATCATCCACAGGTCATAGCGCAGCATCTTTTCCTTCTCGCGCTTCACCTGAAAGCGTGCGATCGGCACAGCCGCCGACGCCAGAATCGCCAGAATCGCCACCGTCACAATCAGCTCTACCAGCGTCAGGCCAGCTTCCCTGCTCCGCATTGGCTGTTTTTGTGTCATTTCCCCAAGCACACCGCGGCTACTTTACCTGCACCGTTGCCTGCGAACCAATCACCGGCAGATTCACCTGCGCGCTGCTGCGGGCCGCCACCTTGTTCAGCGCCACCGTCGCATTGCCCGGCGCAATGGCCTTGAACGTCAAATAGCATACCGTACCAGCGCCATTCACCCCGGGCACGCCCGGTGGACGGGACGCTGTCATAACCAGGTTTCCGTTGCCATCGTCGCGATGCACCAGCGCCACTGCCTGACCACCCTTGCTCAGCATATCGCCGGCATCCACATTCACCAGCGCCAGCACCTTCGGGTCATACCGCACCTGCATCGGAACCGACGCCACATCCTGCGCACCACTCATCGTGACCGCCATCTGGAAGGTGCTGCCCACCGTCTGCGTAGAGCTGGCCGGCGTCATCGTCATGCTGGCCGGCGGCGCTGCCTCCGCCTGCTGGCGCATCTGCGCCAGCGCTGTATTTGCCGCCGCTGCGGCACTGGTTCCCGCAACAGCGCCGTAACTGCTGTTGGTAGCGCTGTTGCTGGCAGCCGCTGCGGCCCTGTTCTTCATCTGCGCCACTTCTCGCAATGCGTCCGTCGCGGAGACCTCCCGCAATTGTATGGACTGTCCTGTCCCCGTATCGATGGCGCGCAGGTTCTGCTGCGTCAACGGAGACTCGCGCACAACATGCGGAATCAGCATGAAGACCACTTCATCCGTGGCCACGTCGTGATAGCGCGAACTGAACAGGTACTTCAGCAGCGGAATCTCACCCAGCCCCGGCGTCCCGGTGATCGTCACTGTGTCCGTTTTCTGCAGAATGCCACCCAGAATGCTGACCTCGCCCGCCTTCAGCCGGATCGTCCCTGGCCCAATCACCTTCTGGCTGATGATCGGTTCGGTAATGCCGCCGATCGAAACCTGTCCTGCCTCGGACGACACTTCGATCTTCAGATTCAGCGTCACATCGTTGTCATAATGCACAATCGGCGTCATGTCGATGTTCACACCGACGTCCAGATACTGGAACTGCGTCTGCACCAGCGGGCTCATCGCCGCTGCCACCCCGGTGCTATACGAACCCGTCGCCACCGGGATTCTTTGCCCGATCTTCAGCGAGGTCTTCTGCCCATCCGACGCTCGAATACGAGGATCCTGCAGAATGCGGGTATCACTGTCGGTGAGCAACAGGTTGGCCGTGGCCGCTCCCACCGTCACACCAAAGTTCGTCGCGTTCAGGTTGCCCAGGTCATTCAGCGTCAGTGAACTGGTGGTGGGAGTGCCTGTCGTGCCAGGGGTGGAAGTGCTGCTGGCACTGGCACTGGTGCTGGCCGTCGACGACTGCAACTGCGCGCTGAAGGACTGCGGCAGCGAAATGCCGATGTTCCGGGTCTTGTCGCGATTCACTTCCAGAATCGCCACATCCACCACCACTTCCGGCCTTGGACGATCCAGATCGCTGATGATTTTCCGCGCCAGCAACAACTGGTCCGGCGTTGCCCGCATCACAATCGCATTCTGGCTCGGCACCAGATTCACCTTCACAGACGGGTCCATCAGATTGCGCAATGCCGTCAGTACTTCGTTGGCATCATTCTGCTGGCTGACATTGGCCAGATAAAAGGTCTGCACCGCCTGCTGGTCCAGTTCTTTCCGCTTGGTGGGGGTGTCCTGCGCCACAAAGATCGTATTCTGCGTTATCGGCTTCCAGAATGTTCCGGAGATCGTCCCCACGATGCGCAGCGCATCCATCAGAGAGACATTTGTCAGGTCCACCGGAATCCGCCGCGAGGTGTAATCAGGATCAAACAACACATTCAGCCCCGCAGCCTTGCCAATCGCCTGGTAGATGACCTTCGAATCTTCCACCATGTGCAAGGTAATCGGGTCATTGGAAACGGGTTTCAACTGGATTGGCCCCGCGGCGCGCTGTAAATCCTGCGTTTCCGTCTGCGACACCGGCTGTTGTGCGTTGGGCGGAGGTTGCGGCCCCGGCGGGCCGTTCAATTGCCGCCGCGCAATCTCCAGCTCCTGCTCTGCGGCCTGATTCCCGGGATCAATGGCCAGCGCCCGCAGGAACTCCGTCACCGCGTTCATATAATCGCCCGCCAGGCGCAGCTTGCGGCCCTTCTCCACATGCCCTACCGCTGCCTGAAAGCGCGTGCGCTCGTAGTGTGTCTTGTACTGGAGGTTCTTCGGATCTTTCTGATACGCCTTCAGATAGTCTTCATACGCGGTGTCATAGTCGTCCTTGGCCTCCGCGGCCTGGCCGCGCTTGTCCCACTTGGAAGCGGATTGCGCCCGCGCCTGTGGTGTAGATACCACCCAGACGCTTCCCAGCATCAGTGTTCCCAAAACTCCTAAAACGAAAGACCTCAACCGGCGATCCATTCCACTCCAGTCCAATTCCCGGGGCTCATGCCGCGGGGAAAACTTGCTGCGCTTCCGCGCAACTTCCATGTCCCAGCTGCTGCTGCAATGCACGCCTAACTTTTTTACTTACAATACGATCTCTCGTGCCAGCCCCTGGTCTGCCATTGCCACATCCGCAACCTCTGGCCAAGGATGAACTGGCAAAGTATAGCATCCGCCCGCCTGCACCCAACATCCTCGTGCTAGCATCGAATCTGTCGCACTTAAGCATCCCAGACGGTGCAGCAAAAAGCAAAAACCGGTACTTATGGCACGCTCAACCACGCATTCGACCACCTCGGCCCCGCAGAAAAACAAGCCCCGCGATCCAGTGGCCGCCGGCCAGCGCGACGCCGCCGTCAATCGCTCGGCCAGCCATAATTACTTCCTCAGCGACCGGGTGGAGGCAGGCATTGCCCTTCGCGGCACTGAGGTCAAGTCCATCCGCGAAGGCAAAGCCAACCTCAAGGACGCTTACGGGCTGCTGAAGGACGGCGAAGCTTTTCTGCTGAACGCCCACATTGGAGCCTATTCCCACGGCAACAGCATGAACCACGACTCCTTGCGGACGCGTAAACTACTTCTGAACAAAGAGGAGTTGAGGAAGCTCTTTGGTAAGACGCAGCAAAAGGGGTTTACGCTTGTTCCAACCCGCCTTTATTTTCGCAATGGCCGGGTAAAATGCGAGCTGGCTTTGGCCAAAGGGAAGCAGGACTGGGACAAGCGCGAAACCGAACGCCGCCGCGAAGCCGACAAAGAGGCCCGCGCCGCCATTGCCCGCAGTCAGCGACAGTAGCGCCGTCTTTTTCTTTCCTGCAACTTTCCCTGCGGTCCTCCGTCTTCGTTAAGAAGAACACTTTCCACCTTTTTCTCTTCAGCAGATTCGTTACCATCGTTACCATAAGGACTAGCATGGACACCAAACTGATTTCCCAGGAAGCGCATGCGCTTGCCACTCCGCTGCTGACTGTTTTTGCCGTCGATATTGCTGCCAGCAAGGATACGGCCACCCTCCCCACTCTGCTGACGGCCAATAGCGCCATCAACAAGGCGGCCGCCGCCGTCCTCAACTCCGGCGAATTCAAAGCCGCCTCCTGCGAGACCATTCTGCTGCACGCCCCGGATGGACTTAAAGCCGAGCGCCTGCTGATCGTCGGCCTAGGCAAGGCCGGCAAACTGACCGCCCATGAGGCCCGCAAAGGCGCTGGCGCCGCCGTCCGCTTCGCCAAACCACGCACCATCCGCGAGCTGGCCATTGCACTGCCGGAAGCCGCCGCCCTCAGCGATGCCCCTATCGGTTCCTTGCCGGCACAGCTCACCGCTCGCGCTATCGTAGAAGGCGCTTACGTCGGCGATTTCGACCCGGACACCTACCGCTCCGACCGCAAAGACCTCAGCATCCAAACGCTGACTGTCCTTTCCACCGCCAAAGCCAGCTCCCACGAAGGCAAAGAAGCGCAAACCGGCGTCAGCGAAGGCATCATCTTCGGCACCTCGCAGAACTTCACCCGGACTCTGGTCAACGAACCTGGCAACGTGCTCACTCCAACCGTTCTTGGAGCCCGCGCCAAAGCAGAACTGGAGCCACTCGGCGTCAAAATCGAGGTCTATAGCACAGACAAGCTGCACGAGCTCAAAATGGGTTCCTTCTGGGGCGTGGCCAAAGGCTCCGCGGAACCGCCAGCACTCATCGTGATGACCTACGAGCCGGAAAAAGCCACGTCCAGCGAAGTCATCGGCCTCGTCGGCAAAGGCATCACTTTCGACACCGGCGGCATCTCCCTGAAATCCGCTGACGGCATGGAAAAAATGAAGTACGACATGGCCGGAGCCGCCGCCATGATCGGCGCCATGCGCGCCATCGTCCAGCTCAGACCCACGGTGAAGGTGATCAGCATCGTCTGCTCGGCAGAGAATATGCCCAGCGGCACCGCCTACAAACCCGGCGATGTGCTCACCGCCATGTCCGGCAAAACCATTGAGATCATCAACACCGACGCCGAAGGCCGCCTGGTGCTGGCAGACGGACTGGCCTACGCCCGCCAACTCGGCGTCACCCGCATCATTGACGCCGCCACGCTCACCGGAGCCTGTGTGGTGGCGCTCGGCATGCTCAATGCCGGCCTGTTCGCCAATGACGAGGAGGCCTGCCAGCACTTCATCAGCGGAACCCAGCTCTCTGGCGAAAACTTCTGGCGGCTGCCCTGCACCGATGACTACCGCGACCTCATCAAGTCCGGCATTGCCGACATCATGAACACCGGCGGACGCTGGGGCGGAGCCATCACCGCTGCCATGTTCCTGAAAGAGTTCGTCGAAGACACCCCCTGGGTTCACCTCGACATTGCCGGCTGCGCCTGGATCGAAGAGCAGAAGCCCTGGATCGCCAAAGGCCCCTCCGGAATCGCCGTCCGCTCCATCGTGGAGTGGGTGCGCAGTTACCAGTAGGAGATCAACATTTGACGAACGTTATTGAAAGGAGGGTGAGCGTAAGTGCTTGAAATATTTGGCTCCTCAGGTAGGACTCGAACCTACAACCCTTCGGTTAACAGCCGAATGCTCTGCCATTGAGCTACTGAGGAGTGTATTTTCTGAGGTCTGGCGGCCTCTCTGCTTCCTCTACGTTTATAGCAAATTCACCCCGCACGGTCAAAGTGGAATTCTCAACAAGTGGAATTCTCAATAAAATGCCCTGCAGAAAATAATCTGGCCGGATTTCCCCGCATAGTGTACTGGAAAATCCGGCCATGTGCAGATTGTGAACTCCTCCGCTAAAAATCGTAACGGAAGGAGAATTGCTGCACTCTGGGAGCTGTCAGTGTAGCCGAGTAGACACCCAGGGTGTTCTGTGTCAGTTGATTGTTCAACCCCACCACAGAGGCTGTGGAGTTGATGTAGTTCGGGTTGGTGTTGAAGCGTACCGAGTTGGTGGCATTGAAGACTTCCCATGCAAACCGCAGGCTTTGCGTACCGGTAATCGCCCACGTCTTGGCCAGGCCCGAGTCGATGTCAAAATAGCCATCTCCGCGGAAGATATTTCTTCCACCCGCCTCCCCCGGATACGGCAACCGCATCGGAGAACCTCCGTTCTGGATGCCCCTGTTGATCGCCGCAGGATCAGCAAAGGCCTGCGGTGAACCGTTGGAATCCAGGTGGCGATGTGTTTTGATCGGTCCGGTCTGCACGCCCCAGCTCTCAATCTGCCAGTCCGTCGCCCAGCCCGGTGCAATCACGCCAAACGGCAAGCCGCTCGTCCAGCGGCCAAGCCCTGTCCACTGCCATCCGCCAATCACAGCGTTGACAAAATGGTTAGCTCCGGAAAATACCGCTTTGCCACGACCAAAGGGCAGGTTGTAGATCCAGTCCACCGTAATCAGATGGCGTGCATCGAAGTCCGAAACCGCACGGTTCAAAGAAGGCTTCCAGCTATTGATAATGTTGCTGAATGAGCCATTGGAAGAGATCTCGCTGGCGCGCTCCGCATCCGAACCCATGTCAACCGACTTCGAGAACGTGTAGCTGAAGTCCAGTTGCAGGCCGTGGCTCATCGGATGCCGCAACACAACCTGCCCGGCGTTGTAGTAGCTCGTGCCAATGGAGGCCAACGAGTAGAGCGAAGAAAACTGGCTCTGCCAGAACAGTGTTCCGTTCGGGCAGCCATACGCGCAGTAGAAGTCCAGGTCTGCCAGCGACGTTGTTTCACCAGCAGTGTAGCGGTATGGCGCCCACTCATTGGTATAGATCGCCTGCGTTGCGCTCTCGCCCTGATAGTCGTAATTCGCCATCTGCGGGAAGATGTCCTCAAAGTATGGAATTGCCTGCACCGTAGCATTGGCATTGCCATTGTTCGCATCCACCAGCTTCGACAGCTGCGTTGCCGCCGTAAAATAGTCCACTCCGCTTCTGGTGTCCACAAAATTCACCGGCTCGGCAAGATCCAGAGACTGCAGCAGATGCCGCCCCATGCGTCCTACATAGGAGGTCTCCAGCGTGAACCCGCCAGGAAGCTGCCGCTGGATGGAGAAATCCATCGCTTCGGAGTATGGCGTCTTCAGGTGATTGTCCACGCCCCACGTAATCAGGAAGGCCCCGTCCGGCGGCGTATAAGGATACGTCACCGTTGACGGCGGAGTCACCCCTAGCGGGATGTTGGGGATGTTCTGCCGCCCCGTGAACCGCGGCGCACTGTCGACAGCATAGACCCCTGCGGGATTCGACAATGCCGTGGTCAGGCCAAACGAACCGTTCTGATCAAACGTGTTCACAATTCCCTCGCCGTAATGGTCGTAGTAAATACCAAACCCGGCGCGGATGGACGTCTTGTTGTTCGGCGCATACGCAACCGCAATGCGCGGCGCAATGTTGAACTTCTGCTTGGGCCAATACCCCGGACGATGATTCGCCGGCCCATTTGGCGCAAACTGCAGGTCGTCCTCAAAAACCTGCCCCTGAGAAGCCGCAGCCTGGCGCTTCAGAAACCACTCGTGTGTATCCACGGTCGGCGCAATCTGCTGGCCATGCGTTTCATACGGCGTCTGCAGAATCGTATGCCGCAGGCCAAACGTGATCGTCAGATCCGGACGCGCCTGCCATGTGTCCTGCGCATAGTATTCAAACTCATTGGCCTTGAAGTGGCGGTCCACAAAGGCGCCATCTCCCAGCGCCGATCCTGTCTGTCCATCGCCGGAAACTTTGTAGTTATAAACATTATCCAGCTCCGGCACGCCACCCACCAGGCTCGCATACGCGATCAGATAGGAGTTGGAAAAGCTGCTGGAAACCGCGGGCAGTCCAATCGTGGAAGGATCTGGCGGACCACCTGCATACCAGTACGGGTTGGTGGATGCTCCGTTGAAGGAGTTGAAATTCGATGTGCGGTTGTTGTAAATCAGCCGCCAGTTGCCGCCAAACTGGAAGTTGTGCCGTCCCTTGATCCAGCTCAGATTGTCGACAATATTATTCACCGGCACATTCACAATCTCGCTGCGGGTCTCTGCCGTCAGGTTTGACATGAACCGGAAGTCGACGTAGTCCCCCTGACCGATGCCGCTGTTGCCATACCCCTGACGAATGTAGCCATACCGCAGATCATTCACCAGATTTGGCGTAATCGTCCACGTATCTCCCGCCGCCAGCCCCTTGGTATTGTCAATCAAGTTGGAAGAGGCCGGCTGTCCCGGAAAATTCTCGATCCCCGCCTGCGTGTCCTTCTGCAGATTGCCACGCACAAAGATGCGGTGCTTGTCGCTCGGCACAAAATCAATTTTAAGGATGGTCGTGTTCAATGTCCCCGGATGCGGCGACGAGAAGCTGTAGGAGGCCAGGTTGTAAATGTCGCCGGCCGAAGTGCCGTTCGGCATTGGATATTGCTGGAACAACTGCTCCACGTACGGATCCGGCCCCGGTCCCCAGGGGCATACACCATTCGCCGTGCAGGTGCTGTCCAGTTGCCCCAACTGTGGCGAAGTCATCGTCTGCGTGCCCACATTCGCGCAATTCGGATCATTCGGGTCCACGCAGTATTCATACGTCAGCTTGCCCGCCCGGTAATTTGCCGTGGGAACCGTCTGCGTCACCTGCTCATTTTCCGCCGTGCGCTGTCCTTCATAGTTGAAGAAGAAAAACAGCTTGTTCTTGAGGATGGGCCCCCCGATCGAACCGCCAAAAGTGTTCCGGATCAGCTTGCCCGGCACATTCGGCAAACCGGCTCCAAGCTCCGCCTGCTTGTTGAACCAGTCATTGGCCACCGCCATCGTGTTGCGGTTGTACTCATACAGGCTGCCGTGAAATTTGTTGGTGCCGCTCTTGGTCACCAGGCTGACCTGCGCGCCAGAACTGCGCCCCGCATCGGCATTGGACTGCGTCGTCGCCACGCGGAACTCTTCCGTAGAGTCCAGCGTAGAACGCAGCACTCCGGTAAACGCATATCCATTTACCTGATCATTGTCATCCAGGCCATCCAGCGTCACGTTGGTCTGGTCAGAGCGCGCGCCCGCCACTGAACCCGTGCGGCTGTCCTGGTCCTGCGACACCTGCCGCCCCAGATACAGCACACCTGGCTGCAGACTCAGCAGATCCGGCACATTGCGGCCTTCCATTGGCAGCGACTTGATCGTCTGGTTGTTGACTGCATTGCCGATTGTCGCATCGGTCGTGTTGATCGTCTCTGCCGTGGCGCTCACATCCATCGTCACGTTGGCTGACTGCACCGTCAGCTTAAAGTTAATTGTGGCCGGCTGGTTCACCAGCAGATTCGCAACTACAGTCTGAGCGCCGAAGCCAGGCGCCGAGGTGCTGATGGTATATCTGCCCGGCTGCAACTGCTGAAAGAGATACTCTCCATGCTCGCCAGCGGTGCGCGAACTGCTGAAGCCAACCTGGCTGTTTTCTATCGAAACAGTTGCTCCGGGGATAATTGCGCCCGCCGGATCTGTTACTACGCCACGCACGGAAGTTGTTGATGTCTGTGCCAACGAAAAGCCCGGCAGCGCAAGTACTATCGCTGCCAGTACGACGATACGGAAAGTTTTCATGACCTTTTAGTGCCTCCGGAAAAATACGTTCCCGCTGCTTCTTATGTATACAAAAACAGCGACACAACGGTGCCAGTGAGTCGAGATGCTCATTTTTAATGACCGCGTCAGAAAAAGTGAATCAATTGTTACGATTGAGTAAAAATACTACAGCAAATCTGGAGCTATTCAAGCCTTTTCTTTCGCCCGGCAAAGAAAATGTCCTGATTTTTGAGACGATCTTCCTGCCCCGCGTCCATGAACGGACGATTCGCACAACCGTATATCTGCTGCCTCCCACATCGCGTTATCACAGCCCGCCTTGATCATCCAATGCGGGCGCAGGCACTCCTTTGCAACAACACAATGACACAAAAAAACAAGGCCCCGTCACGCTGTGTGACAGGGCCCTACTGTTGCACTGTGATGGCGTATGCCTAGCTGCACCCGCTCGTGCTGCCGCAGCTCATGCAGCGGTAGCAGCTTCCGTTACGGACCATGATGGCGCCGCAGGTGTGGCAGCTCGGGGCATCGCCCATGTCATACATCTCCTTCATCGCGTCGGCCGCGTGATACACCCCACGGTCTTCCATGTGCAGGCCCCCGGCTGAAGCGCTGCCCGGAGCGCTACCCGCCTCCGCCGGAATCCCGCTCAGCGGAGCCGACGTGTACCCCATGCCCTTCACTGCTTCCTCCGTGCCCGCCACTGTGGCCAGTGTTCCCGCTGCCGGAGTGCCCGTTTCCGTAGCCAGTTCCGCCGTCGGCCTGGCTGGAGCCAGCCCGGCAAACAGGTCCATCTGATGCCCGCTCAGAAAACGCAGCTGCAACCAGCGGAAGATGTAATCCATGATGGACTTGGCAAAGCCAATCTGCTCATTGCCCGTCCAGCCCGAAGGCTCAAACCGCGTGTGCGCAAATTTCTCGCACAGCACCCGCAGCGGTACGCCATGCTGCAGCGAAAGCGAAACCGCCGTGGCAAAAGCATCCATCAGGCCAGAGACCGTCGAGCCCTCCTTCGCCATCTTGATGAAGATTTCGCCCGGCTGCCCGTTCGGATACAGCCCCACCGTAATGTAGCCCTCGTGGCCCGCAATGCCGAATTTGTGCGTCACCGAAGCACGCTCCTCCGGCAGGCGGTTTCGGACCGCTCGCGGCGGAGCCTGCGCGTCACGCGAGTCCCTGGGATTCGTCGCCTCGGCAGCCAGCGCCGTGGTCAGCGCGGCAATCTGCTGCTCCAGATGGGCAATCCGCTGTTTCGCGGCCTCATCGTTCACCGCAACCGGCTTCTCGTCCTTCTTTTTCGAATCGGTCGCGGAAACATTGAGCGGCTGTGTTCCCTTCGAGCCATCGCGATAGATCGCCACTGCCTTCAGTCCCTGCCGCCAGCTCTCGATGTACGCCTCGGCAATGTCTTCCACCGTGGCATCGTTGGGCAGGTTCACTGTCTTCGAAATAGCGCCGCTCAGGAACGGCTGCGCGGCCGCCATCATCTTGATGTGGCCCATATAGTGAATGCTGCGCGTGCCTTTTGCCGGCTTGAAGGAGCAATCGAAGCAGGCCAAGTGCTCCGGCTGGATGCCCGGCGCGCCTTCAATTGTTCCCGTCGCGTCAATATAGCTGACAATGGCATTCACTTCGTCATTCGAATAACCCAGCTTGAAGAGCGCCGACGGCACCGTGTTGTTCACGATCTTGATCATGCCGCCGCCCACCAGCTTCTTGTACTTCACCAGCGCCAGGTCCGGCTCAATGCCCGTCGTGTCGCAATCCATCATGAAGCCGATCGTCCCCGTCGGGGCCAGCACCGTCACCTGCGAGTTGCGATAACCGAACTTTTCGCCATGCGCCAGCGCCGCATCCCACGCATCGCGGCTGGCATCTATCAACGAGTCCAGCTGCGGCACCACAAACGGCTCCGCCGACGACCTGCTCGCGCCAATCGCATTTACTGAAGCGCGGTGCATGCGGACCACATCCAGGAACGGCTCCCGGTTCACATAGAATCCCGGGCAGGCTCCGCCCGTAATCTCCACCTGCTGCGTCAGCGGCGTGGCCGCGCCCAGCGGCGGGCACAGCTCCGCCACGCGCGAAGACTGGTAATATGCCTGTCCGCACATGATCGCCGTCAACGTTCCCGCAAAGTCGCGGCCCGCATCCGAGTCATACGGCAGGCCAAAGGCCATCAGCAGCGCACCCAGGTTCGCATATCCCAGTCCCAGCGGACGATAATCATGCGAGTTCTTGGCAATCGATTCCGTTGGATAACCGGAGTTGTCCACCAGAATCTCCATCGCCGTAATCGTGATTTCAATTGCATGGCGATACGCTGCAATGTCAAACTGCCCGCCCGGCGTCACAAACTTCAGCAGGTTCAGGCTGGCCAGGTTGCAGGCCGAATCGTCCAGAAACATATACTCCGAGCACGGGTTCGACGCGTTGATGCGCGCCGTGTTCTTCGACGTATGCCACTTGTTGATGGTGCTGTCATACTGCATGCCCGGATCGCCGCACTGCCACGTGGCCTCGGCAATCTTGTTCATAATGTCGCGGGCCTTGTAGGTCGTTATCGGCTTGTGCTCCTTCACCGTGCGCGTGCTGAACTCGCCATCGCGCTCCACCGCCGCCATGAACTCATCGTTCACGCGAACCGAGTTGTTGGCATTCTGGAAGAAGATCGAAGTAAACGCCTCCGAGTCTGGCCCGGAGCCATCGTAGCCCGCCTGCATCAGCGTCCACGCCTTCGCCTCTTCCTTCATCTTGCACTCGATGAAGTCCACAATATCCGGATGGTCCACGTTCAGGATCACCATCTTCGCCGCGCGGCGCGTCTTGCCGCCAGACTTGATCACGCCGGCAAAGGCGTCAAAGCCGCGCATAAAGCTCAGCGGGCCGCTGGCCACGCCACCGCCGGAGAGCGTCTCCATGCTGCCGCGAATTGCGGACAGGTTCGACCCCGTACCCGATCCCCACTTGAAGAGCATCCCTTCCGTCTTGGCCAGGTTCAGGATCGAGTCCAGCGAATCGTTGACCGCATTGATGAAGCAGGCCGAGCACTGCGGCTTGCTGTAGCCGGTCACTGAGAACTCCACCGCGCAGCTGTGCGCATTCCAGTGCCAGTTCTGCGCATCCGAATTTGGCTCCAGACGGTCGCAGCCCACGTTGAACCACACCGGCGAGTTGAAGGCCATCTTCTGGCTCAGCAGCAGATGCGCCAGCTCTTCATGAAACGTGGTCGCGTCCTCTTCCGTGCGGAAGTAGCCGCCCGCCATGCCCCAGGCGCGGATCGTCTCCGCCACGCGCGTAACCAGTTGGCGCACGCCCGTCTCCCGCTCCGGCGTTCCCACCTGTCCATGCAGATATTTGCTGGCAACGATGTTGGTCGCCGTCATGGACCAGTCCGCGGGGACTTCCACGTCCTTCTGCTCAAAAATCGTGTTGCCTTTGAAGTCCTGGATAATGGCCGTACGGCGCTCCCAGGTCAGCTCATCATAGGGCGACACTCCCGGTCGGCTGAAGACCCGGCTAAAGGTAAGACCTGGAGCTTTCCTGCTGCTGGAGGTGGCGGCTGGGGCATTCTTGCTGCCAACGGCTTCGGCAGTGACTGCCTGCTTTTTGGTGATTTCGGCCATAAATCTTCTCCTGAAACGTTATGATGCCTCCAAATCCCGGGGAGGGTGAGAGACAAGGGGTACCAGTTACTGCCGGGAGAATCGGTGCCAGCAAACGAGCAGCCAAGGCTACTGTCGCTTCTGGAAAAGCGCGGTTCTAACGGACTGACTCAGTTGAGGTTTTCAGCCGGTAACATGTTACCGGTCAATTAGTTGACGACCTGGTCTGCACTTCTCAAAAACTCAAACAACGAACGAGTATGAATAAAGCCAATTTCCTGTTTTCCCTGTAAAAAGCGGGACCGAAATGGAACATCGTTGCGTCATCGAAAGTATGTTGCAGGGCCGTAAATTTGGGACTGCAGTCGTGAAGGTAACGCTGTCTGTAGTGGATGTCAAGCGCTAACCACTACATATTGTATTTCATTTGCAAACACCACTGTTGATGCGGAAGTAACGGGCCTGCGCCGCCGATTTCCCGCAAAACTCCTGTGGATGTCTCCCGGCAGGTGCTTGATTGCTGCCCTCCGGAGTTCCACCACCAGCAGGCACTTGCAGAGACTACGCGGAGCCATATCTGGTTACAAGGCGCAGAAACAGTGCACTCGATGTGGATTTGCTGTACTGATCCGTGGAAAACCGCCTGCACGCAACCAGCGAAAAGGTATAACCGAAACAAAATCAGCAATTTAAAGTAATTCTCCACCGATAACACTTCTGTTGATCGTGCATAATTCACGGGTCTGCAATCGCACTTTGCCATAAAATGCTGCACAATAGGGGCAGAGTTATTGAAGAATGTACGTTCCGCGCACCGTGGATGCGCGACGAAGGAAAGTTGAGTTTTGGTTGTGACGAATACAAATGCAGTCTCTGTTGTACGTTTCAGCACGCCGGAGTTCATCCAGGCGGTGCTTTCACTACAGCCGCGTGTTGCTGTTTTCGATTGTGATGGCACCCTCTGGTCAGGCGATGCTGGCTATGGCTTCATGATCTGGTCCATCGAGACCGGTCTGCTCTCGCGCGACACCGCCGACTGGATTGACTCCCGCCATCGTTCCTACCGCAAAGGCGAGGTCTCCGAATACACCATGTGCGCGGAAATGACGCAGGTCTACAAGGGCCTGCGCGAGCAGGAAGTCCGCCACAGCGCCCAGGAATTTCTAAAGCTGCACGTGGAAAAGAACATCTTTCCGGAGATGGAGTCGCTGCTGGCCGAACTGCGCAGCCTGGGCACAGAAATCTGGGCCGTCAGCTCCACCAACAACTGGGTGATTGAGCAGGGTGTGGAGCGCTTCGGCATCCCGCAGGAGCGTGTTCTGGCCGCCTGCGTGCGCGTCAACAATGGCGTCATCACCGATGAAGTCCTCGACGTGCCCACCGACGACGGCAAGGCCGCGTCGCTCCAGCGTGTGGGCCGTCCCCGTCCCGATGCGGTCTTCGGCAACTCCGTCCACGATGCGGCCATGCTGCAGATTGCCCAGCACGCCTTCCCTGTCAACCCAACGCAGGCACTGGTGCACATCAGCAGCGAGGCTGGCTGGCCCATCTATTATCCGGCGGCTGTCGACCCCGACAAGGACCGGCTCAAGTAACTCTGCCCATCCGGCGGAACAAAGCTGTGCCCTGTGAAGTTGTAGGCTAGGAAGCATGCGTATCGCTTCGCTCCAGCCCTCCATCAGCATCACGCTTGCCCATCTGGGTCGGCTGGACACGCTGGTCGCCTGCACCCGCTATTGTGTAGACGCAGTGCCGGAGCTGGCCCTGCGCCGCATTCCTGTCCTGCACGATTCCTGGTCTGCCAATACCGAAGAGATCCTCGCCACCAGGCCCGATCTCGTCATTGCCAGCGTTCCTTACCGTATGGAATCGCTGGCCGCGATTCTGAAGACCGGCCTGCCGGTGCTCGCTCTGGCGCCGCATTCGCTGGCAGACATTGCCAAAGACACGCGCCTGCTGGCCTCGCTGGTGCAGGCCGTCGAGCCGGGCGAAACCCTGATCCACACCCTGCAGCACAGCCTTGCGCAAACGCGCCAGCGCGCGCAGGCCGTCCCCATCCGGCCACTGGTCTATTGCGAAGAATGGGGCAAGCCGCTCCTCCACTCCCAACCCTGGGTGGCCGAACTGGTGGAGGCCGCCGGGGGCCGGTTTCTGGGCGCAGCCGGCAAAGCAACCACGCCAGAGGCTATCGCCGCGGCCGACCCCGACGTGCTCGTCTTTGCCTGGTGTGGGGCCGGCGACCGCGTGCCGCTGCATCGCGTGCTGCAGCAGCGCAACTGGCAGCATCTGCGCGCCGCGCAAAGTGGCCAGGTCTACTGCATTCCCGATGAGTTTCTGAACACCCCCGCCATCCCTTTGCTGGAGGGGTTGTCCTGCCTGGCCTCGGCCATCCATCCCCGGCTCTTTTCCACACATCCGCGGCTCATTCGGCTGGTGTGAATCCGCGGTATGGTAGAGTGCGTCTAAACTAGAAGGGAATGGATCAGAAACTGAGTTTTTGCGAAAGCGGCTTCGAGCAAATACCTGAAGTGAATGTAAAAGCGCACAACCTAAAGCAGAACCGGCCCCCGCGCAATGTCCGTCTGGTGGTGGCCGCCCTGATCCTGCGCGATACCGAGGCCGGTCTTGAGGTCCTCATCTGCCAGCGCAAACCAGACCAGGCCATGGCGATGAAGTGGGAATTTCCCGGCGGCAAAATTGAACCCGGCGAAACTCCGGAAGAAGCGCTGCGCCGCGAACTGGAAGAGGAACTGGGCATCCAGGCGAAGGTTGGTCCGCGGCTCACACGGCTGCGCCACAACTATCGCAACGGCGGCGCGGTGGATCTGCAATTCTTCCTGGTGCGCGAATATGACGGCAAACTGGAAAAGCATGCCTGCAACGATATGTGCTGGTCCAGCCTGAAGGCCCTGCCGGAATACGACTTCCTTGCCGCAGACCTTGGCCTCATCCGCGACCTGGCCGATGGCAAGCTGCTGTAACGCAGCATTGCGCAACATGGAAGGCCCGGCCCCCTCAATTCTTCCGCTGGTTTTCTTCTGCAAGGACATATTGTGAATCGCCAGCCCCCTCTTCCGGTCGACACCATCCTGCCGGAAATCATCCAAACTCTGCGGCAGCACAGCAGCCTGGTGCTGGAAGCTCCACCCGGCGCGGGCAAAACCACGCGTGTGCCTCCAGCCCTGCTGCATCAGGTGCCGGGAGAAGTGCTGGTGCTGGAGCCACGGCGCATCGCCGCCCGGCTGGCGGCGCGCCGCGTTGCCTGGGAACTGGCCGAAGGGCCCGGCGAAACCGTTGGCTATCAGGTGCGCTTTGAAGAAGTGGCCGGCCCGCGGACGCGCCTGCGCTTTGTGACCGAAGGCGTGCTCACCCGCCGCCTTCTCTCTGACCCCGATCTGCAAGGGACCGATGCCGTGGTGCTCGACGAGTTCCACGAGCGCCACCTGGAAAGTGATCTGGCGCTGGCGCTGTTGAAGCGCCTGCAACAGCGCAGGCCCGGCCTGCGCATCGTCGTCATGTCGGCCACGCTCGATGCCGCGCCCATTGCAGCCTATTTGGACAACTGCCCGGTGCTCCGCTCGGAAGGCAAACGCTTTGAGCTCAGCCTCCAGCATCTTCCCTACTCTCCGCAGCCGCTGGAAGTGCAGGTGCGCGAGGCCGTGGAACTGTTGCTGGCGCAGCAGCATTCCGGTGACATACTCGCCTTTCTGCCCGGTTCGGCAGAGATTCGCCGCGCCATGCGCGAGTGCCAGCCGCTCGCCCAGCGCGCCGGACTGCTGATGCTGCCGCTGCACGGCAGCCTGACGCCCGCCGAACAGGACCGCGTAGTGGCTCCGGCCACGCAGCGCAAACTGATCCTGGCCACCAACGTCGCTGAAAGCTCCGTCACCATTGACGGCGTCACTGCTGTGATTGACAGCGGCCTGGCCCGCTTTGCCAGCTACTCTCCATGGACCGGGCTGCCCACGCTGCACGTTGGCCGCATCAGCCAGGCAGCGGCGCAGCAACGCGCTGGCCGCGCCGGACGCACCGGCCCGGGCCGTGTGCTGCGCCTGTACGCCGCCGAGGATTACCAGCGACGCGCGCCGCAGGAAACACCGGAAATCCTGCGCAGCGACCTCTCCCAGCTTTGCCTCACGCTGCGGGCCATGCACGCAGGCAGAGCACAGGCGGCCGGCCATATTGCACAAATCAACTGGCTCGATACGCCTCCTGCTGCTGCCGTGCAACAGGCCGAGGCATTGCTGGACCGCCTGGGCGCAACCGGCTCCATGGCCGCGCAACTGGCGCGTTATCCGCTGCCGCCCCGGCTCGCGCGCATCGTGGTGGAGTCCATCGCGCGTGGTGCAGCGGACGATGGCTGCCGCGTCGCCGCTCTGCTCAGCTCCGGGACGCAATCGCAACGGACCGATCTGCTGGAAGCGCTGGAACAGCCTGTCGACTTCCGCATGCGGCAGCATATCGAGCAGCTTCGCAGAATCGCGGGCATTCGTCAGCGCAAACCTACCGACGACACCGCACTGCTGCTCTCCGTGCTGGCCGGATTTCCCGATCGCGTGGCGCGTCTGCGCAAAGAAAAGCAGGTGGCATTGTCCAACGGAGCCTCGGCCGGGATCGCCGGAGAACGGCCAGCCTATGAATTTCTGGTCGCCGTCGATGCAGAAGACCGCAAGGACAAACCGCTGCCGCTCATCCGCATGACCGCGCGCTTGGAGCCGGAGTGGCTGCTGGAGCTTTTTCCCGATCATGTGCGCGAGCAAAATCGCGTGGAGTGGAACCGCACCGGAGAACGCGTGGAAGCCACCAGCGCGCTGCTCTACAACGAACTGGTTCTCGAAGAGTCGCGCGGCGCATTGCCCGATGCCAACGCGGCCGCCGCGTTGCTGGCGGAAAAGGCTCTGGAGTCCGGTATCGACCGTTTTGTGGATGCAGCCGCTTTGGACGAACTCGCCTCGCGCATCACCTTTGCCGGCTTGCAGGCCCCGGACGCTGCAACTGCCCTGCGCGAGCTTTGCGCCGGGCTGCGCAGCTTTGCAGAACTGCGCAAAGCCGCCGGGCATCTGCTGCCGCTACTGGAGCAAAAAGCCGGAGCGCGTCGGCTGGAAGAACTGGCCCCCGCCCACATTCGCTTGCACGGCGGACGCCAGACCAGGGTCCACTACGAGCACGGCAAGCCGCCCTGGATCGCTTCCCGCCTGCAGGACTTCTTCGGCATGCGCGAAACGCCGCGCATCGGCCCCGGCCGCACGCCCGTCGTGGTGCATCTGCTGGCGCCGAACCAGCGCGCCGTGCAGACCACCACCGACCTGGCCGGATTCTGGGAGCGGCTCTACCCGCAGGTGCGCCGCGAACTGATGCGCCGCTATCCCAGGCACTCCTGGCCGGAACGTCCCTGACCGTGCGTCGCTGCGCCTGTTACCAGACGTTATAAAAACCATCGCGAACGGCCAGGTCGACCTCCACGCCAAACAGGTCCTTCAACCGTTCCTTTGTCAGCAGTTCCGCCTTCGGGCCATCGGCATAGACGCGGCCGCTGCGCATCATTACCACACGGTCCGTTTCCGGAATCACATCGGCCAGTTGGTGCGTAATTATCAGAATGCCAATGCCCTGCTGCGCCAGCCTGCGCAGCGTTTGCCGCAGTTCGTGCTGTGCAAACAGATCCAGCGCGTTGGAAGGCTCGTCCAGCAGCAGCATCTCCGGCCCATGCACCAGCGCCCGGCCGATCATAATGCGGCGCTGCTCTCCGGCAGACATTTCGCCCACTTCCTTGTCCTGCAGGCGCGTGGCGTTCACCTGCTCCAGCACCTCCAGCGCACGCGCGCGCATCGCCTCCGTCACATGCAGGTTCGGCCACAACGTGGAGCTGGAGAAAAAGCCGGAGATCACCGCATCCAGCCCGGTGGTGCGGCGCGTCTGCTTGCCCGGCAACTCGGTGGAAACCGTGCCCAGCCGCTGGCGCAGTGCATTCACATCCCACCGCTCGCGCCCAAAGATGCGCACCTGCGTTTCCGGCTGGGCCAGTGGATAGCACTCGCAGGTAATCGTCTTGATCAGCGTCGATTTGCCACAGCCATTCGGCCCCAGAATGGCCACATGCTCGCCAGCAGCAATATGCAGATGCAGGTCATGCAGTACAACATTGTCCCCACGAGCCACGTTCACATGTTTCAGGTCAAGAAATGGTTCTTTATTTTGTATGTTCATCTGAATCAGAATATCGTCTCCCTGATACATTTAATCTTTCGGCTGTGAATTCAACCGAACCAACTATGACCACCGACCTCCTTCCTACCGACGCAATTCCTCAGGGCTTCCAATACAACGCCGTCAAGGCCGGCATCAAGACCAGCGGCAATCTGGATCTCGCAGTCGCCCATGCTCCCCAGGGCGCCACTGCGGCGGCCATGTTCACCACCAACCAGATGGCCGCCGCCCCCGTCATCGTCGGACGCAAACATCTGGAGATCGGCGGCGGTGTCATACACACGCTCGTCGTCAACGCGGGCAACGCCAACTGCGCCACCGGAGAGGCCGGCTACAACGCCTGCAAAGAGGTCTGCTTTACCGCAGCGGAACTCTTTGGCGGCAAACCGCAGGAGGTTTTTCCCTCCTCCACCGGCATCATTGGCGTGCCCTTCCCTGCGGAAAAACTCATGGCGGCGCTGCCAGCCGCAAAAGAGGGTCTGGGGAATGCCCCGGGGCATATTGAACACTTTGCCCGCGCCATTATGACGACGGACACCCGTCCGAAGACCGCCCACGCCACCATCGAAGTGGACGGCATCACGGCGCGCATCCTGGGCGTAGGCAAGGGCGCTGGCATGATCCACCCACAGCTCGGCCCTCCGCACGCAACCATGCTGGTCTATCTGTTTACCGATCTGCAGATCAAACCGCTTTATCTGCGCAATCTGCTGCAGGCCGCCGTAGAGCCCAGTTTCAATTCCATCTCTATCGACGGCGACACCAGCACCAACGACACCGTATTGCTGCTCGCCAGCGGCGCCTGTGGCGCAGTATACGCACCGGGATACCACCCCCAGGTGGAGGCTGCTTTACTCGAAGTCTGCCAGTCGCTGGCGCATCAGATTGTGGACGACGGCGAGGGCGTTACCCATGTTGTCACCCTGCAGATCAACCGCGCGCATTCAACCGCCGACGCAAAAAAGATTGCCAAAGCCATCGCGCATTCTCCACTCTGCAAAACCGCCTGGTCCAGCGCCGATCCCAACTGGGGACGCATCATCGCCGCCGCAGGCTACTCCGGCGTGCACTTTGATCCGTCCAGGGTTTCCATTCACATCGGCCGGCATCCTGTTTTTGAACACGGCACCGTCTCCCCCAGCTTCAACAAAGCGGCCACACATGCCACCATGCAGCAGCGCGAGTTCACCATTACAGTCGACATGGCCCAGGGAGATGCTTCCTGCCGGTTCCTGACCTGCGATCTGACCGGGGAATATGTTCGCATCAACGCGGATTATTCCAGCTAAAAACCTGCGTCTGCGAATCGGTTCTGCGGCTTTCCGCAAACCGCACCACATCCGGTGCACTCTGCTAAAAGTGCAGGTTTTATCTGGGGATAAGAGCCATGAGCGGCGTTAATACACAGGCTTTTTCACACACCTGTGCATATCTTTGCGGGTTGCGCTTTTCCCTCCCGCAATGGCAGCAGTGCATGTACACTTTCGATCAGCCACTTCCAGAATTTTGCTGGAACAACTTCCTGAGGTACTCCCATCGATGGCAAGCACAAACAAGCGCAAGGCTGCTGATGCAGTCACTGCAGAAACGCATGAAAATCCACTGATCAGCAACGCAAAGCTGAAGCAACTTTACGCGGCCATGTTGCAATGTCGCCTGCTGGAAGAACGGCTGCAGGCCATCTTTGGAAAGAAAAAAGCGGCCGCAGGCCACCAGTCCTCCTACGGCATGGAAGCCATGCTGGCCACCATGCTCGTCGATCTGTTGCCGCAGGACACGCTCAGCGCCTCATCTGCAGACAAGGCCGCCGCCTTCCTGAAAGGCCTGCCGCTCAGGAACATTTTTCGCCAGATGTACGCGAGCAGAAAAAATCGTACAACGGGGAGCGCGTTCCAGCAACTGGATTCTGCCGCAGAGTTAAACCTGCTTTCCGCCCCCAGCCTGACAGTGCAAAACAGTCTCGCAACGGGCATCGCCGTGGGCAATCGCCAAAGCAAAAATGAGGGCATCGTTCTCGCCTTTGCCGGCGATGCCTCCACGGCGCTCGAAGCTCTGCCGGAATTTCTCCGCTATGCCAGCCGGCATGAACTGCCGATTCTCTACATCACGCAAAGCCCGGTCGATACGTTGAACGCGGTTCCCTTCCACGCCCGCGCACATGCCTGCGGCATGCCCGGCATTACGGTGGATGGTCACGACGCGATCGCCCTGTACCGCGTCGCGCAGGAAGCGATCGGCCATGCCCGCAGCGGCCTTGGCCCCACGCTCGTGGAGTGCATCACCGTACCGGGCAAGTTGAACGCTGCCCATGATCCGCTCACCCGCATGGAGCAGCACCTGCTCAAGAAAAAACTGTTTTCAGCGCAATGGAAGCAGCAGATCGCGAGCAAATTCCAGAAAGAGCTGGACAAAGCCGTGACCGCCGCAGAAAAACCCACCGCACGCTGATGCGCTGCGGGACTGCCAGTTCCCCTGCTGCATTGTTGACCATCGACAACAGGGTGCATAAGGTAGAAGTAAGCAATCCTTTGATCGAGCGGAGCCATCCCGCGTCAGCAGGTTCGGCATCTAATTGTGTATATCCAACTGCAAGCAACCATCCTTCTTTGAGGTGAGCGTGGGGAAATTGTCATTTCTGTGTTCTCTTTGTCTGGCGGCAGCCCTTGTACCGTCAGTATCCGCTGTTGCGCAGAGCACGGACTCCTCTCAGACCACCAATGCTGCGCCTTCCCGGAATCAGAAGCAGACCGCAGATCAGGTGCCCAATCGCCCGGCCTACCTCGGACAAAAGCCTTCCCCTGCGCACCCAGAGCCTGCAACCACAGGCACCGTGGCCACGCCCCCTGCGGCACCGGCGCCAACTACCACTCCGCCACCCGTAGCAGCGCCCCCGGCAACTCCAGCGCCCGTTTTTGAGGCGCGCAACCCCTACAGGCCGGTCAGCCCGGTGCTCGTGAAGGATGCTTACGGATCAGCCTACATTCCGCTGGACAGTTGGATGTACCCTGCGTTGCTGCGGCTGTACTCGATGGGCTATCTGGACACCGTCTACATCGGCCTGCGCCCCTGGACCCGCCGCAGCGTGCTGCACATGCTGCAAAATTCGGCGCACAGTATTCTGGACAGCAATAACGACCAGGCCATCGCCATCTACGAGGACGTGATGCGCGAGTTGCGGGACGAAACCGGCAGCATTACCGGCATGCGCAACAATATCGCTGGCGTGCAGTCGGTGTATACGCGATTTCTGGGCATCAGCGGCCAACCACTCCGCGACAGTTTCCACGTCGGCTCGACCATCGTGAATGACTATGGCCGCCCGTATGCCGAAGGCTTCAATAACGTAACCGGCTTCTCCACGCTGAATGAGGTCGGCCGCTTCTCTTTATATGTCCGCGGGGAATACCAGCACACGCCAGCCACAGCGGGATACACGCTGGCCCAGGCGGAAGAGCTGTCGGGCATTGACCAGATCGTGCCCTATGTTCCCCAGAGCACGATTCCGCAAGGACCGATTGCCGCACAGAATCCTTTCCGCATTGTGGAGGCAAACCTCTCCGCACACCTTGCCGGACACGAAATCTCCTTCGGCAAAAGCGATGCCTGGATGGGGCCCGGCATGGGCGGAGGCCTGGCCTGGAGCAATAACGCAGAGAACATCTATTCCTTCCGCATCAACCGCGTGGAACCACTGCATATTCCGCTTTTGTCCAATCTGCTGGGACCGGTGCGCTACGACTTTTTTGTTGGCAGCCTGAAAGGACATACCTACCCGAATTCTCCCTGGGTGCATGCGGAAAAGTTCAGTTTCAAACCAACCTCCAACTTCGAGTTCGGCTTCCAGCGAACGGTCATCTGGGGAGGCAAGGGACACGAACCGATTACGCTGCATACTTTTCTGCAAAGCTTTTTCAGTATCAGTGATACAAACAAGGCGACTAAATACTCCACCAGCGACCCGGGAGCACGCTTCAGCGCCTTTGACTTTACCTATCGGCTGCCATACCTGCGTCATTGGCTCACTTTCTACACCGATTCCGAAGTGCATGACGACGTGACCCCGGTCAGCGCGCCGCGCCGCGCCGCCTACCGTCCAGGCCTGTATCTTTCGCACTTTCCCGGAGCACCCAAACTGGATTTCCGCGTCGAAGCGGTCACGACCGACCCTCCCGTTGGCCCCAGCCAGAACGGCTCCTTCATGTACTGGGAGACCATCCAGCGGCAGGGCTACACCAACAAAGGCCAGTTGATGGGCGACTGGATCGGCCGCGAAGGCAAAGGCGGCCAGGCATGGCTCACCTATCATCTTGCCGGCAACCAGTGGCTGCAATTTGCCTACCGCAACAACAAAACCGACAAGGATTTCATCCCCGGCGGCACCACGCAGAACCAGTTCACCTTCAACGCACTGCTGCGTCTGCGGAAGGACATTGAGTTGAATGGATGGGTCCAGTATGAGCGCTGGAAGGCCCCGTTCGTAAAGCCCGGCCTGCAAACGGACACCAGTACTGCCTTGCAGATCACCTGGTATCCGAAGCTGCATTCCCACTAAAACAAAGCAGAGAGTGTAAGACGAAGCCGCAGGCCTTGAGCCGGTGCGGCCAGCAGGGAGTGACCCGGCGCGCCTCCGTGCAAAAGGCGCACACCCTACACCATCTCTGCTTTTACTTTAGAATTCGCCTTATCGGCTGCTGGCTTGAATGCACCCCTCAAAATAGGGCAACGACAACACCAGCCCTTCCCTCAGGCTGACGCGCGGCTCCCATCCCAGCAGCTTTTTCGCTTTGGCGATGTCCGGCTTGCGCTGCGTGGGGTCATCCTGTGGCAGAGGCGCAAATGTGATCCTGCTTTTCGAGCCCGTCACTTCCAGCACCTGCCGGGCACACTCCAGAATCGTCCACTCCTCCGGATTGCCTATATTCACCGGCAAATGCTCCTCCGAACGGGACAACCGCAGGATGCCTTCAATCAGATCGGAAACATAGCAAAAGCTTCGGGTCTGGGAGCCGGTTCCGTATATCGTTAGATCTTCACCGCGCAAAGCCTGCATCATCAGATTAGAAACAACTCGACCATCATTGGCTTGCAGTCTGGGACCATAGGTGTTGAAGATTCTCACCATGCGCGTATCCACACCGTAGTAACGGTGATACGCCATAATCATGGCCTCAGAAAATCTCTTCGCTTCATCATAGACAGAGCGTGGACCTATCGGATTTACTCTTCCCCAATAACTTTCCGGCTGCGGGTGCACCTCTGGATCGCCATAGCACTCAGATGTCGACGCATGCAGATATTTTGCGTTGTATTTTCGGGCGGTCTCCAGAGTGTTGGTCGTGCCAACTGACCCCACCATAAGAGTTTCCACGCCCAGGCGTGCATAGTCGACTGGGCTGGCCGGGGAGGCAAAGTTGAAGACATACTCAACTGGGCCCGGATCAAATGTTGCACAAATGTCTGCCTCCTGAAAGCTGAACCGTGCTTCGCCGCTCAGGTGCCGCAGATTGGCCATATTACCAGTGCTGAGGTTATCAACCCCGATCACCGAATGGCCCTCGGACAACAATGCATCGCATAAATGGGATGCAAGAAACCCGGCAGCTCCAGTGACTAGTATCGTTTGCTTTTTCATATATTAAAAATCCACAAGGCGGAATTTCAGGTTGCAAAAACCTTCGGACGAGGGGCCTAGAGTCTGTCCACCCCGTCAGAAGCCAACTCGCGCGATGGAGACACCGTTGGGCGGCCGATGCTCATGTAGGTAATTCCATGACTTGCCATTGCCGCCGGGTCATAAAGATTCCGGCCATCAACCACAATAGGGTAACGCAATGCCTGATTGATTTTGTCCAGATCCAACCGGCTAAATTCAGGCCAATCGGTCAGCATCAGCAAGGCGTCCGCATTGTCCGCGGCCGTATAGGCGTCTGAGACGTATTGCATCTGCAGGCTCTCCGGCAGCACCTGCCGCGCCCGTTCCATCGCCGCCGGGTCATACGCGCAAATCGAGCATCCTTCCGCCAACAGCATCCTGACCATATCGATTGCGGGTGATTCCCGGATGTCGTCTGTGTCCCCCTTGAAGGCAAGACCCAGCACCGCCAGCCGCTTTCCCCGCAGTGTCCACAAGGCTGACCTGACCTTGCTCAGGAAGCGCTTCTTTTGCAGATTGTTGATCTTTTCCACTTCCGCCAGCAGACTGAAATCCAGCCCCATCTGCTCCGCCACCGACCGGAAGGCCGCAACGTCCTTCGGGAAGCAGGAGCCGCCATAACCAATGCCCGGACGCAGGAACTTCGGCCCGATGCGCTCATCCATGCCAATGCCCTTCGCCACCTGCTCCACATTGGCGTCCACCGCTTCACACAGGTTCGAAACTGCATTAATGAAGGAGATCTTCATGGCCAGGAAGGCATTCGAGGCGTGCTTGATAATTTCCGCACTCTTGGTCGAAGTCAGCAGCAATGCGGGCGGCTCCGCAACACTGTTCCGGCCCGGAATTCGATCACGCCTCTCGTAATAGGCACCGGATGTCAGGGGACTATAAATGTCCTGCAGAATCCTGGCGGCCCGCTCGCTGTTTGCGCCCACCACAATGCGGTCCGGGTGCAGGAAGTCCTCCACCGCTGTCCCTTCCCGCAGAAATTCAGGATTGGAGGCAACGTCAAACAAATGCTGCGGCACTCCATTGCGCTCAATGACGCGGCGAATCCACTCGTTGGTATAAACCGGAACGGTGCTCTTTTCCACAATCACCTTGTAGCTGTCCAGCGAGCGGGCAATCTCCGAAGCAACCGCTTCCACATAAGAAAGGTCCGCATCGCCCGTTTCGCTTTGCGGTGTACCGACAGCAATAAAAATTGCGTCCGATGCCTGAGTTGCCTCAGCCAGATTCGTCATAAACCGTATACGGGTGTTGCAGTACCGCTGCAACAGTTCCGGCAGGTTGTCTTCGTGGATAGGAACCTCACCACCACACAGTGCGGCCACCTTTTTCTCATCGTTATCCACACAGATAACGTCATGCCCCATCTCGGCAAAACAGACGGCGGCAACAAGGCCGACATAACCGGAACCGACAACAGCAATTTTGGAACTCAGGCTCATAAATAGGTCACTCGAAGAGGGTAGATATGTCCACTATAATCGACACAGCCCGTTATGTGGCCACGGCCGTGAAAATTTGCAGGAAATTCAGCTCTGCGAACCAACCCTTGCAATGCCTCTCCGCATCTACGTCATCCACAGCTACAAATCATCAAGATTGGCAGAGCTTCCCGCTCCTGCATGTGGATGTTTTCTCTGTATCTTCGATCGATCTCGGTTAGACTGTTAGCAGTCATCAAAACTACATTCCGCCGACAAGGCACCGTGCACGAAAGCAGAACCAGTTCATTGCAGGGTTACTGGCAACAGCAATGCACGGCCGCAGCGGGTAGTTTTGTGTGAAAGGGCCTGACAAGCCGGGGAAAATTGCAGTTCTTGTAGCTGTATTCTAGCCAGAAGCTGTCACATCAGCAGGCTTGCAAACCAATGCTGTCATTAAAACCAGGAGCCCACAAGGACAGAATGGCATCGAGTCATACAAACTCACCCCTCGAGTCGCAGAATCCGGCCAGCACCCCACCGCCGTCCCATATCCCGGACACGAGCATCTCCGGTGCAGACACCACGCTTGCCGATACGGTCAGGGTGCTGCGGAAGCAAAAATGGATTCTGATCGCTGCAATTTCACTGGGCGCAGCCTTTGGAATTTATAAATCACTCGTTCGTCCTAAACTTTACATAGCATCGGGTGAAATTCAGGTGCGCCCTGGGGCCTCCAACCAGTATCGCCTGGGGGAAATGGCGATGCCCATGGCTGACTCTGCCAACCGGCTGAATACTGAGGTGGCAATTCTGAAGAGTGATTCGTTGCTCCTCAATGTCGTCCGGGAACTACACCTGCAGGACAATCCTGTCTTTCTTGGCGCCAGGGGTCCGGTCACCCACCGGGACCTGGATGATCCAGCAGTCCGCCAGGCAACGTTAAAACAATTGGCAGCAGGGTTGTCCGTCGATCTGGTCGAGAAGACCGACCTCATCAAGATCAGCTATAGCAGCCTGTCGCCAACGCTGTCCGCGCAGATCGTCAATACGGTGATCCAGGACTACATCCAGCGCAGCTTCCAGACGCGCTATGCCTCCACGCAGCGCGTCTCCGAGTGGCTCTCCAGCCAGCTCGACAATCTGCGTCAGGATGTAGAGTCCTCGCAGGAACGGCTGATGGATCTCCAGAAAAAACTGGGTGTCCTGGGGTTCGATGCGGACCGCAGCCAGATCAGCGATCAACTGGAAGATCTCACCAAAGCTGCTACCGATGCTCAACTTTCGCGCATCATGGCAGAGGCCCGCTTCCGCATCCTAAGCAGCAGCAACCCCAATTCATCCAACTTTACAGACCCCAGCATGGGCTCCAATGCGAGCACTGGCAGCGAAAGCCTGGTCCTCAATTCTCTGCGCACGCAACAAGCCACCTTGTCATCGCAGTTCGCGCAACTGACCGCGCAGTTTGGCCCCAATTATCCCCAGGTAAAGCAGACACGCGCTGCTCTCGACAAGGTCGACGAGCAAGTAAAGCAGGAGCAGGCCCGGCTGATTGCACAAGCCAGACAGGCCTATGATGCCGCTATCACCAACGAAAACATGATGGACAGTGCGCTGAACAACCGAAAAAGTGATGCGTACAAACTACGCGACGATATGGTGCAGTACACCATCCTGCAGCGCGAATTTGAATCCAAACGTCTTCTGTACGAAGGGCTGCTGAACCGGCTGAGCCAGGCCAGCATCGAGGCCGGGCTGGAATCGGCTGAAATTGATATTGTCGACACTGCGTTGATTCCAGCCAGCCCCACCATGCCGCGTCGCAGCACCACCATCCTGGTCCCCGTAATCTTCTGTGGGCTTTTTGGCATGCTGCTGGCCTTTGCCCGGGAGAACCTGGACACCGGCCTGCGCGATATTTCTGAAATTGAAGCACTCACAGAGTTGCCGACTCTTTCCATCATCCCCAAGACGCGCCGTGGAGAGGACAGTTCCGATATTGCCAGCTTGACGCCAGCACAGCGCAACGTCAATGTGATCAGCACTCCAAAATCTCATTTTGCCGAATCGTTTCGCGCCCTCCGAACCTCTCTGCTGCTCTCGATGGCAGGGCATCCGCCCAGAACAATCCTTGTCACCAGTTCCACCCCCTCGGAAGGAAAAACCACTACGGCCACCAACCTTGCCTGCGTCCTGGCTCAGAACAACGCGAAAGTTCTTCTGCTGGACGCCGATCTGCGCCGGCCAAGCGTGCATCACCGTTTCGGGTTGAACGGCAAAACTGGTTTGACAACCGTACTGACCGGCGCGACGACCCTTGAGGAAGCGCTGCAGCGCATCCCCGAAGTGCCGAATCTTGACATCCTTGTCAGCGGCCCGGTGCCACCGTTCCCCACGGAGATGTTGAGTTCAGAGGCAATGTTGTCGCTTCTGAAACACTTGACCGAACAATATGCGCATATTGTGATCGACTCACCACCGGTCCTGTCCGTAACAGATGGCATTATTCTGGCGCGTTTGTGCGATGCGGTCGCATTGGTGATCCGCCACGGCAAGTCCAATAAAAATGTTGTACGCCGCACGCGTGATCTGCTGGTGCGGTCCGGAGCCCCCATCAATGGCATTGTGCTGAACGCCGTTGACCTCAGCTCGCCGGACTATTACGGCTACTACGGCTATTACAACTACTCGTACTACAGCTCAGAAGGATCGGAGTGGGATACCCCGAATGGCGAATCCGACTCAAAAAGCCGCTGGTACAAGAAGGGGAGAAAGTAGACCGATGAAACTTCGCATGCACACACTGCCACCATCATCTCAGGCCTCTGTACGCAGATCAGCTGCGCACAAGATGCCTGGAGTCTATCTTCTTTCTCTGGCGCTGCTCACCACGCCTGCCGCGCACGCTCAGTTCAATGGGCCGCCGCCAGGCAATAAAACACCGGTCAATGCTCCTGTCACATTGACATCCAATCCGTCCCTGCTCACGCAACAGGCGCCAGACTACCGGCTTTTGCAGGGCGACCAACTGGCAATTCAGGTTTACGGTGTACCAGAATTCAATCTCACCTTTCGCGTGGCGGAAGATGGGACCGTTCAGCTTCCGCTGATCGGCATTGTTCCTGTGCAGGGGCTCACGGTTCCACAAGCAGAAAATTTGATTGCCAGGAAGCTTGCAGACGAAGGCATGGTGCGCGATCCGCAAGTGACTATTGAAATCAAAGCATCCCCCAACCAGGTCGTCACAGTGGTTGGAGAAGTACAAAAACCATCTGTTGTCCCCCTGCTTGGGAAGCAACGCTTATTGGATGTACTTAGTGCGGCAGGCGGCCTGCAGCCAACAGCCAGCCACATCATCACCATTCGGCGCAGCGGGTTGGCAGAACCAATCACAGTAGATCTCGGCAGTGATCCCACTCGCAACCAGGAAGCGAATATTCCGATATTCCCAAGAGACACCATCCTGGTTCCGCGCATTGGTGTTGTCTATATGCTTGGCGCTTTTAAGGCACAAGGCGCATACCCTCTGAACCCCAACACTCCTTTAACGCTGATGCAGGCCGTCGCGATTGCTGGAGGTGTCGGCTATCAGGGCAAGCTTAAGGATGCACGCATCATCCGCACCGTTGGCACGCAAAGGAAAGAAGTACAGGTCAACCTGGGAAAAGTTATCAGCGGCAAGGAGGCCGACCCGGTCCTGCTTTCCGATGACATTGTTTTTGTGCCAACGAATGCGCTTAAAGCGGCCGTCAAGAGTGGCGGCCTGGGTACTGTAATCGCCCTGGCCTATGCCCTGGAGTTCTACACAAAATAGTTTCCGCTTTTGAGCTGGAGATTTATAAACAACGCCAAATATGAAAAATGATCGCGTCAAACTTGCATATCTTGTCAGCCATCCAATCCAATATCAGGCTCCTCTGTTGAGGCGAATAGCCCAGGAGCCTGACATTGACCTCACTGCATTCTTTTGTTCTGATTTTTCAGTCCGCGGCTACAAAGATGAGGGTTTTGGCGTCTCCGTTGAGTGGGACGTACCGTTGCTTGATGGATACAAGCATGAATTTTTGCCACGAATTCGCGATGGGCACTCCATCCGCTTTGCAACTCCTCTTAGTTACGGAATTTTCAGCCGTTTGCAAAGGGGCAACTTCGACGCACTCTGGGTTCATGGATACTCCACTGCAAATGCATTGCAGGGAATCGCTGCCGCGAAAATGCTCGGCATCCCCACGTTGGTGCGAGCGGAGCCGTGGCTCAGCGACCGCCCCAGAAGCAAGCCCACACTACTGGCAAAAGAAGCATTCTTCTTCGGCATTCGCCCTCTGATTGATGCGGTGCTTCCCATTGGCACATGGAACGCAGCCTATTGGCAACATTATTTTGGAACTTCCGTTCCTCAATTTCTCGTCCCTTATGCAGTTGATAACCAATATTTCCAGCGCCGCACTGCGGCAGCAGCTCCACAGCGCGATACTTTGCGGGCAGAGCTCGGCCTTGATCCGTCGCGTCCGGTCATACTATTTGCTTCGAAACTGATTGGAAGAAAACGCTGCCCGGATCTACTCGAAGCCTATGTCAGACTTTCTCCGACACCCGGACAGGAACCGCATCCTTATCTGTTGATTGTTGGCGATGGTGAAGAACGTGCCATGCTGGAAGCGCGTGCCAAGCAGACCGGCTTTTCAAGCATTCGGTTCCTTGGCTTCCGCAATCAATCGGAGCTTCCGCGCTTCTTTGATCTGTGCAGCGTTTTTGTGCTACCATCGGTCAACGAACCCTGGGGACTCATTGTCAATGAAGCAATGAATGCAGGACGGGCCGTCGTTGTCTCCGATGATATGGGATGCCAACCAGATCTCGTGACCAACGGAGTGGAGGGCCGTGTCTTCCCTGCAGGGAACATTGATGCTCTTGCCGATGCGCTCCGCAACATTTTTGCGACGCCACAAACTGCAATGGAAATGGGGGGAAATGCTCTGCGCAAAATGAACGGATGGAGCTTCGAACAGGATGTCCGAGGACTGCGGCAGGCCTTGGCTGCAGTGACCGGGAAAATTTCGGCGTAATTTCGACGATCATTATGCGCATTCTACATATCATCAGTACGCTCAATCCAAAGGCTGGCGGCCCATCTACCAATATCCGCCGCATTGTACCGAGCTATGCTCACATGGGGCATTCTGGAGAAGTTGTTACTCTGGACGCCCCGGATGCGCCCTTCCTGCATAACATCGGATTCGCCACCCACCCCCTCGGCCCTGTTTCTTCCGTCTACTCTTACGACAAGAAATTACTTCCCTGGCTCCGAGCCAATCTGCATCGTTTTGACGGCGTCGTGGTGGATGGACTGTGGCAATACTGCGGCTTCGCAGCCTGGCGCGCGTGCTCCGGAAAGAGGCCGTATGTCGTCTTCACGCATGGCATGCTCGACCCCTATTTCAAACGCGCCTTTCCGGCCAAGCACCTTAAAAAATGGGGTTACTGGCTACTGGCGGAATACTGGATTCTGCGCTGCGCCAGCCGTGTTCTGTTCACTTCCGAAATCGAAAAGCAGGACGCCACAAAAAGCTTCTGGCTGCACAAATGGACTCCGCAGGTGGTTCCTTGCGGAGCCAGCGCCCCGCCGCAAACCAAAGAGCATTACCAGCAAATCTTCCAGCAACAATTTCCCGCTCTTACTGAAAAGCGCTTTTTGCTTTTTCTCGGCCGCATCCATCCCAAAAAAGGCTGCGACCTGTTGCTGAAAGCATTCGCAAATGTCGCCAGTAAAGACCCCGATCTACACCTGGTCTTTGCCGGGCCAGATGAAACCAACTGGATCGCCGAACTCAACCAGATGGCCGAAGCGGCTGGCATATCCAATCGAGTGCACTGGCTGGGCATGGTGGAAGGCGACCAGAAATGGGGAGCATTCTATTCCTGTGAAGCTTTTGTGCTGCCATCGCACCAGGAAAATTTCGGCATCGCCGTTGCAGAAGCTCTTGCCTGCGCCAGGCCTGTTCTCATCTCAGACAAAGTAAATATCTGGGAAGACATCCTCAACGACGGAGCAGCCTTCGTGGCGGCGGATGATCTTGCCGGAACCCAGTCCCTGCTGGAGCGCTGGCTCTCCACAGATGCCGACACACGCGCGGCAATGAGTAAAAAAGCGCTGCGGTGCTTTCAAACCCGTTACGACATGAGCGAAAATGCTCGTGCTATTGTACGCATGTTCGCTGAAATCACCTCTTCTGCGCGATAGAAAGGACTGCCATGTCAGACTCTCTTTCCGATTTGCAGTTCTCAGAGCAGCAGGGGCCAGATCCATACCTGGCTCCTGCATTTTCTCTCCAGGATCGCATCCGCCGGCAATTGTGGAACCTTTGCTGGGTAATCTTCTATCGCACATCGCCGCGCCCCTTCCATCCGTGGCGAGCATGGCTACTTAAACTTTTCGGCGCAAAGATGGGACCAAATTGCCATTTCTACCCCAAGTCAAAAGTGTGGGCGCCATGGAATCTTATTTGCGAAGATCAGTGCACACTGGGCGATGACGCCGAAATCTATAACCCTGCTCCCTGCTATATGGGCTCCCATGCCATCGTGTCGCAACAGGCATACATCTGCGGAGCCACGCACGATTACGATGATCCTGCCTTCCCATTGATTTTCTTTCCGGTTTATCTTGGCGCATATTCCTGGAT
>DZDJ01000136.1 GCA_022736715.1 Edaphobacter aggregans | reverse complement strand
GGGAACTGGACCTTCGTGGTCGTGACCGACCGCATGGAACTGGACGACCAGATCGCCAAGACGTTCAAGACGACGGGTGCGGTCAGCGAGGCCGAGGGCGACGCCTGCCATGCGGGCAGCGGTGCGCATCTGCGCGATTTGCTGCGTGGCAACCATCGCTATGTGTTCACCCTCATCCAGAAATTCCAGAGCCCCGAACTGCTGTGCGACCGCTCTGACGTGATCGTGCTGACCGACGAGGCCCACCGCAGCCAGTACGACACCCTGGCGCTGAATATGCGCGCCGCGCTGCCCAAGGCCATGTTCCTGGCCTTTACCGGCACGCCGCTGATCGCGGGCGAGGAGCGCACCAAGGAAGTCTTCGGCGATTACGTGTCGATCTACGACTTCCAGCAGTCCATCCAGGACGGCGCCACGGTGCCGCTGTTCTACGAGAACCGGACCCCGGAACTGCAACTGATCAACCCGGACCTGAACGACGACCTCTACCGACTGATCGAGGATGCCGACCTAGACGACGACCAGCAGACGAAGCTGGAGGGCGTGCTCGGGCGGCAATACCATCTGATCACTCGCGATGACCGGCTTGACACGGTGGCGAAGGACATCGTCCGGCACTTCCTGGGGCGGGGTTTCGTGGGCAAGGCGATGGTGGTGTCCATCGACAAGGCCACGGCGCTGCGCATGTACGACAAGGTCCGGAAGTATTGGTACGAGGAAACGGCGCGGGTACAGAAGGAACTGGGCGAACTGGCCTATCGACCGGGCGGCGGTGAGATGACGCCGGAGCAGGCGCGGCGCGATGCACGCAGGGCCGAGCTGAAGCAGCGGCTGGAGGTGCTGACCACCACCGACATGGCGGTGATCGTCTCACCAGGGCAGAACGAAATCCAGCAGATGCAGAAGCTCGGCCTGGACATTGAGCCGCACCGCAAGCGCATGAATACCTCGCAGCCACCCCTGGACGAGAAGTTCAAGGACACCGAGGACCCGCTGCGGCTGGTGTTCGTCTGCGCCATGTGGTTGACCGGATTCGACGCTCCGAGTTGCTCAACGGTGTATCTCGATAAGCCGATGCGCAACCACACCCTGATGCAGACCATCGCCCGTGCGAACCGTGTGTTTCCGGGCAAGCACAGCGGCGTGATCGTTGATTACGCCAACGTCTTCGCCTCACTGGAGAAGGCACTGGCCATCTACGGGGCTGGCAAGGACGGCAAGAGCCCGGTGCAGGACAAGCAACGTCTGGTGAAGAACCTGCGCCAGGCAGTGGCCGACGCCACGGCGTTCTGCGCCGCCCATGGGGTGAATCTCGACGCCATCGAAGCGCTAGATGTCGGCAGCATGGAACGCCTGCAGCGCATCCATGACGGCATGAACGCGCTGATCTCGCCTGACCCCCTGCGCAGTGCCTTCTTCGGCCATGAGCGGCTGGTGAGCACGCTCTACCGAGCGGTCAAACCGGATCCGGCGGCGTTGGAGTTCGCCGCCAGGGTTGCGGGACTCAGCACCCTGGCCGAAACGATTCGTGCCAAGCTGAATCCGAACCCGCCGGATATCACTGAGGTGATGGGGCAAATCGCCGGTCTGCTCGACGCATCGATCATCGGCCACGACATTCGCGAGCAGGGGCCGACACCACTCGATCTCTCGAAGATCAACTTCGAGGCGCTGGCGCAGCGCTTCAAGCAATCAAAGCAAAAAAACACCGACATTGAAGTGCTCAAGGCGGCCATTCGCGCCAGGCTGGAGAAGATGATTCAGTTGAATCGCACCCGTGCGGACTTCGCGGAGAAGTTCGAGGCGCTGATCGAAAGCTACAACGCAGGCAGCCGCAGCATTGAGGAACTGTTCGAGGAACTGGTGAAGCTGTCCAACAGCTTGAGCGTGGAGGAGGCGCGCCATGTGCGGGAGCACATGAGCGAGGAGGAGTTGGTGATCTTTGACATCCTCACACGCCCGGCACCCGAACTGAGTCCCGATGAACGCGCCGAGGTCAAGAAGGTGGCGAGAGACCTGCTGTCGAAGCTCAAAGGGCTGCTGGTGCTGAACTGGCGGCAGAAGCTCACGGCGCGCTCGCAACTCAAGCTGCTGATCGAGGACACCCTCGATACCGGCCTGCCGCGTGCCTATACGCCGCAGATCTACGAACAGAAATGCGCGGCCGTGTTCGAGCATGTGTATGAGAGCTACCCGGAGCGGGACGTCAGCGTGTACGCATGAAGCGCCGCGGGTAATGGACGAGGCCGCTTCGTCGTGAAAGCAGGGAATGCCACTTGAACCGCTCTGGGTTCAGTGGAGGCCGGTTGGCTTGAGTCAGACCGGGATGGCGACCGGGTTAGTCAGGGCGGTGGTGATCTCGGCGACCGTTGCCCGCACGATTGCTGCCGCCGGCATCGGCTGCGCCCAACGCCTCCTTTGGCGAGGACCAGCTACTCAAGACGTCTGGCTCAAGTCAAGATCAACGCCCCAGTCGCTACGTAGCGCATCTTCCCACCCACCTTGCAGCTCGACCGAATGAGCCGTTGAGCGACAAGTTGCTGGAAGATCTCCGCAGGCAATGGAGCCGTGGTGCTGCCGAAGCGGATCCGGTCAACTCAGCGGTGCGTGCGAAACCTGCTC
The DNA here is from genome assembly GCA_022736715.1 of Edaphobacter aggregans. GTDB lineage: Bacteria > Acidobacteriota > Terriglobia > Terriglobales > Acidobacteriaceae > DZDJ01. The sequence continues at coordinate 91 of DZDJ01000136.1, read as the reverse complement.
GATGAATGCGCTTGCGGCGAGGATCTCGCGGGCGGCTTGGTACTGACTGTGCATAGTGACCTCAACATCCGACATGGACGTCGTGGACAGC
>DZDJ01000135.1 GCA_022736715.1 Edaphobacter aggregans | reverse complement strand
ACAAAAATACCTTCGGAGGTGCTGGCATTGCCGTCGCTGTCGTAGCTTTCTTCCTGAATGTAGAAGCCTTTAAGGCCGGGCATGAAGGCGGTAACGATGCCTTCGATGGTGTAGGTTCCCGAGAGCGGCGTTGTGCCGCTGCCTTGGATGGTGGAGATCAGGGTCAGGTCATCGTCGTTGATGGTGGAGCTTGCAGTGGCGGTGGTAATGGTTGCGCCAACAGCGTTCAACAGGCCGACATTGAAGGTTTCGTCGGTTTCCAGTGTGGTGTCGCCAGCGATATAAACTTCGATGGTTTGAGAGGTTTCCCCGATTGCAAAGCTTACGCTGCCTGCGGGTAATGTACTGCTCATAAAGTCATCGGCGCTGGCTGCATTGGGCGCTACACCGCCAACACCCCAATCAACGCTGGCTGTGCCGCTGGTGTCGCCGCTGCGGGTAATGGTGAAGGCAGGTGATGCACCCACGCCGCTATGGCCTTCGTTGACGCTGGTCTGACTGGCGCTGATGGCAAGGGTAGGCGCAGTGGGAGTGCCTTGGGTCAAGCCCGGCGAGCCAATGCTGGTGGTATCACCAGTCTGGGCATAGGCACCAAGATCACCCACGGTGGCGGCCTTGTAGGTTGGCGCTACGGTCGATACGCCGTCCCAGACGGCGGAGGATTTATCCACTGTACCTGTGTTGGCGTAGGCTGTACCAGCGTGCTGGTTGTCGCGGAAGGTAATGCCGCTGCTGGCGGCTGCGGTGTTGATCACCGTGCCATCGGAGGCGGTGATGCTGGTGGTGTCGTAGTTGAAGGCGGCGGCAACTTGACCTGCGGCGTTGAAAATAACGACACCGTCCTCTTTTCCAAGGCCAGGGCCAGGAATAGCGATCACCTGAGTTGCTCCTGGGATGCTCCATGCGCTACGGAAGGCAGCAGCATCCGAACCCGTGCTGACCACGATTTTCTCACCAGCAGCAATGCTGGTTCCAGTAGCGAAGCTAACAGCGGCGGCATCGTTGAAATTACCGGAGTCGTCAATCCACTTCCAGCCGGTCAAGTCGATGGCGGTTGTGCCGTAGTTGTACAGCTCGAAGAAGTCGCCGCCAGTGGCGTTGGAGTTGACTTCGGTAATCAGCAGGGAATAGCTCGGTGCGGCACCTGCGGTCGTGAAGTTGAGCGTGGTTGCGCCGCTGATGCCTGCCCAGGCGTTGCCTTGGTGGTCTCTTACGGCACTGTTGTTGACTTCGAGGTAGTAGTCGGTGGCTGGGTCAAGGTCGGCGCTTGGGTTGATGGTGATGATATTGAAGGCCACGCTAACTTGGCTCACGTCATTGGAGGCAATGGTTGCTACCGCGCTGTTGTCGCTGGCTTTGCGGATAATGAAACTACCGCCCGCATTGACTTGCACGCCTTCGTTGAAGGTGAGCACGATGTTGCTGCTACGACCGACGTCGATGGCGTTATCGGCTGGGCTGCTGCTGACCAGGATGGGGCCGGTCACGTCGTTGACCGCATTGCCAAGTTGCAGCATATGTCCCTGGAATTGTTGGTCGGCGGGGGCAAGGTCTTTGGATGGCTGGGTTTGCCCACTCCAAAGGGTGTCGCCGTTGTCGAGCAGAAGTTGCACACAGGTGCCGCTATGGATGCTGCTAACGCCGACGATGCTCTCGAAACTGCCACCGGTAACGTCGCGCAGGCTGTCAAGGTTGTTGTCGAGTTCGGTGACGGTGGTGCTGGTGCCATTCCAGGTGAACAGGCGGAAGTCGTGGGTGACCGCCGCGCTGGCCGTGCCTGCTGGGCCGGCGATGATGAGGTAGCCGCTACCGTCGGTGGCTTTTTCGATGGAACGGATGCCGCGTCCGCCGAGGTCGATTTCGGTGTTGCTCGTGATGCTGAAGTTGCCCGCCGCAAGAGCGGCAAGGTCAAGGCCGACCAGAACAGCCGTATCACGGCTGGTGGTGTCGCTTTGCGGAGCACGGAAGCCAAGGATCAGTTCGCCGCCATTCAGCGAGGTGGTTGCGCCTTCAATCGAGAAGCCGCTGACCTGCTCGGGAATGGAGCCTGGGGCGGATGAGGCGGTAAAGCCAAAGTAGTTGGCACCAAGTCCGTGGGCGTTGCTGCTGTCCCAGGTCACCAGCGAGGCTTCAAGCCCTGTGAAGTGCTGAACATTGCTAAAGCTGGTGGCTGCACCGGTGCCGCTGACATCTACAGTGAAGATGTGCTCGCGGTTGTCATCTTCGTTGCCGCTTTTCTTGTTGCTGTGTGAGCCGATGAAGATAAGGGTGTCGCTGTCAATGCGGGCGCTGGCTTCGAGGTCGAGTTCGCCGCTGGTGATGCCAATTGCGCTTGCGTAACTAAACTCGACAACCGCCGCGCCACCGTCGTCGCGGTCATAGACGCGCAGCACATTGGCCTCGTCGTCGCCGACGATCATCCAGTTAGTATCAATCGCGATGGCGGTGGAGGCGTCTGACGAGCCTACTGTTGTGCCGATGTTCGGGGTGTAGGTGATTGGCGCGCTGCTGGCTACGGTGATGTTGGTTACAGCCTGCGCACTGAAGGCGATGGCATCGTTGCCGGCCACGTCTTCGGTCGGCGTGGTTGCGGGCGGGGTGTAGTTGAGAGTAACGTTTTGGCCGCACATGACCGGGCTGGCCAATGTGAGCGTGACGGTGGTTCCGTTGGCATCGACGGTGCTAACTGTGACTGGGCTGCCGTTGACGTTGACGA
>DZDJ01000134.1 GCA_022736715.1 Edaphobacter aggregans | reverse complement strand
GCTGGTCAAGGATGAATCTTGTCCTCACTATGCTGAAGACGCCCTCCAGGCTACCGCACGGCTCCCCGGTCTCGCGCAGCTCTCCATGCCGGGGTCGCTGGAAATACATCTACCACCCGCAACAGCGGGTGAGCGCGTTCATCAACGAACTTGGGTTTTTCTTGTCCGCCAACTCCTTGTGACGTTTCAACAATTCCGTTGAGGCACCAGCAGAAGGATTAAGATCATGACCTCCAACCTGACAACAAAAACCATTCGCGCCACCGCCGCCAGCGTTGCCGGTGCCCGCCGCATGGGCATCGCCACGGCGGCTAGCGAGGCCGCTCCGGCCCTGCTGGAACGGGCGGAGGCTGTTCTTGCCCCCATGCTGGCCCATGCGGCTGGCATGGAACCGTCTGCTCCGGACGAGACCGAGGAGCTGCGCTACTACGCCGCCGCCGGTCAGGTGGTCGCCTACATGGCTGCCATCGATGAGCTTCGGGCCGCGCTTGGCCTGGAGACGTACGCCGCTATCCAGGCGCGAGATAAGGAGGCACTTGCCGAATCGTCTCGTTCTGCCCGTGAGCAGCGTGAGGCGGAAGAGGCCGCACAAGAAGCCGATCAAGCGGCCAAGAAAGCCGCTGCCGACCAGGCTAGCCGCTCATCAGAATGTGCTGCTACCGCAGCCGCACATGGCGGAGCAATCGTGGACGGGCGCGGGGTGCGCGTTGCTTTGATGCAGCGTTCCTCGCATGCCGAGACCCGAATGTCTAGCTTAGGCTGGGACGATGGCGGTGATCTGATCGAGAACGAGGCGCGGTTGATAGCCGAGGACGGTCGGGATGTGACTAACGAGGCTGTTGCCATCATTGGACATGATGGGGAATTTTGTCTTCAGCAGGTTTACCGTCGCACATATCCCAACGGTGGGGAGGGCTGGTACGGTGGAAACCTGGTCGCCTGCGACCCGACTGCCACCAGCGAATGGCTCCCGAACGGAGTCACCATGCCGGAACAACGCTCCGAGTGGAGTGTGGCGGTCGCTTGGGTGGCAGCAGATCAGCATGCCGCTGACCAGGCTTTGATGGCTCGTCTGTCCGCTATGCCTGAAGCATGGCTGGCGAAGCGGGCCATGCTGGTCAAGAGCTTCATCGCCAACCCAAACGCCACTCATGGTGGATGGAATGGTGGTGACCACTCCGTCCGTGCCGATCTTCTGGCCGAGGTCGATGAGGTCGATGCGGCCGAAAAAGCCGAGAAGGCCGAGAAGGCCGCCCGCCAGGCGGCGTCCCCGTTTGCGGCATTGGCCGCATTGAAGCTTTGAAGAGACAAGGCCGAACCGATGTTGAGCAGGGCCGGGATGGACGACCGGCCTGTACCTCAACACGGTGAGAACGTGGGGTTTTTTCTTGTCCGCCAACTCCTTGTGACACTTCAACAATTTCGTTGAAACCAGAAGGGTTAAGAGACTTAACCCCGGCAATTTTGCCAATCAACTTGAGGTTTTTAACATGACTCTGATTCTGAACCTGACCCAACATGCATCCACCCCTGAACAGGGCGTGACCGATCTCGGTGGCGATCTTTTGGTCACGCTGAGAAAAGCGTTGACCTTTGAGTCCATTCCTACATCTTCAGATGTAGAGGATAGGGCCTTGATCATCGCCGAACTGGCCCAGCAGGCAATCAACGATCTGGACCACGTTGCGGTAAGTGCCATGATTGGAGGGGCGCCATACCTAATGGCGCCCCTTGAGCGGGCCCTGCGCAACGTGGGCATTGAACCCGTGTACGCTTTCGCGGTGCGCGAAAGCGTCGAGCAGACGATGCCTGACGGCAGCGTCAAGAAAGTCGCGATATTCCGCCACGGGGGTTTTGTCCCGGCGGCCTGATCACGACTTCGAGCATGTTGAGCGCCATGCGTTCTTCATGCCTTCCCCCACACCCCATAAGCCATGCTTTTGGGGTGTTTCTTTTTGTGTCTTTTCCATGGTCGATGGCGTGCAGGACCTCCTTGGGCAATCTGCAAGCGCCGTCAGTTGAACGCCGCACCGGTTTAGATACGTCTGAGCAGGTTTGGATAGGTCTGATAGAACGGCAGCGTGAAGGTCACGAAAAAAGATCAGATTGTCGAGCGAAAAGCGTCCACCAATTTACGCAGATTCGGATTGGAGATCTCCTTCAGGCATGCCCTCGGGGCATGAAGCAGACCAAAGAAGGCACGGTAACGATCATTTGCATTCCCATACTGTTGAAGAAATGCGTAATAATCTTGAAAATCCCGCTTGGTCATCCATCCCTGCTCAATCGGGCGACCATGGAAATAGAAGCCTTTCTGTGCGTCAATTTCAACCTCAGTGGCCGCAGCGACAACATTCGCCACCAAAACCGGATCGACATTTTTCTTGCCCTGGATAAAATCCTTCCAAATTGATGCCACATAATCATGGCCACGCAGGAGGGTTTTATCGACTTGATAATAGTGTTCGATCTCACGGCGACTACGACGACGATCCATTGCGGATCGTACGCGGGCCATGATTAGTAGAAAAACTGCCATAACAATGATAAACACGACGCAATACAGGACACCATACACGATAACCATAGTGCTCACTTCTCTCCAACCGGCAGCAATAGATGAAAGGTCTGCCGGAACTTGCTTATTTACGATAAATACAATGTAGTATATTGGCGCAAAAAACACAAGGCGACATCATTCGTCACTTCTTTTCTCATGAAATTGAG
>DZDJ01000133.1 GCA_022736715.1 Edaphobacter aggregans | reverse complement strand
GCAGCGCAGCGGAGTGAGGAGAGGGGGGGCAGCAGGCCCCCCTGCGGACTGGGGCCCACAAGGCGCAAAGCGCCGTCATTTCCCCGCGCGAAGCGTGGGGGCTGGAAGAAAAGGGTTGACGTGGACAGATTGGAGTTATCCACACCCGCTTCTGGGAGCAAGACGTTAAAGACTTTTATAGTTAAAAAATCGCGCGCGCGCGTTACGGTACCAAAAACGTCGAAAATTACATTGAAAAACAATACCTTGCAAATGTGTGGCGTGGGTGAAATGACGTGCCTGGCGTGGGTGAACCGCAGTGCGGGTGCAGCGCGGCCAGCGGCGTAGTGGGTGGGTGAAACACCGGGTCAAGACCGCCGAGGCTGCTGCAGAAGCGGCCACGATCTACACCCTCCGTACCGCATCGGCGCAAGCCATTGAGCTGCAGCACGGACACCTGAGTAAACACCAGCAGCTCGGGCGCAGCGCGCCCGATAAGCCGATACAAGCGCCACTCAGGCGCGGACATCAGAGCGCGCTTGCCGCGCAGCGGCCAGCGTCGAAACGGCGAGTGCAGGACAGCACGCACCAGCAAGGCCAGAATAGCCAGCCCTGCGGCCAGTCCGACCACATGCCATAGCGACGGGGCCAGACCAATCACGATACCTGCGCGATGAGAAAATCATCGGCAGTACGGCCTTGCGCGATTTCATCGCGCAACCATCAACGCCCGTAACTGGCGATCATCGCCAGCCACAGCCAGCGCCTTAGCCGCAACGAACTGTAGGCGGTAGGCTTCATGGTCAGCCATCGTCAGCCGTGGCGCGCCCGGTTTTCGGAACGAGCCTGAACCGAGGGCCGTTACATGGCGAACATTGAGTTCATCGTTTTCTTGCATGTCGGAATCCTTTGTTAATACTATATTAGTAGGACTTACGCAAACCAAGAATAGAATATGAAACGAGGCTGGTTATATATTTTCAGTACCCACAGGCGATGGAACACACCACACCGCGCCTGCCCGGCCAGGCTGCAGGCCAGCACGCCCCTGCCGCATCGCGGGCCAGCTCAGGTCGGTGGGGTGGTCAGTTCGGCAAGCGCAGCGCGCAGCGCCTACGGCGCGTAGGCGTCAGGGTAGAAGCCCGCAAGGGGCGAGACAAACGGCTTTATGTTTGGCTCGATGCGCAGCACGACAGCCCCGCCCGTGATGGCGACGCCCAAGATCGGGGCCGCAGTTCCTTCTAGTTTCGGCCAGGAATCAAGCCAACTTGCCGTGAAGCTCGTTTGCAAGATTGATGCAGACTTTTTCGTCCTCGCCTGCATCCACGCGGCAAAACTCACCCCAAACCCAATCCGCCGCAGGGACAATCAAGCCCGTCTCAGTGACCACGGTAGGCTCAACCCATGCGCCGCTGTCATCGCCCTCCACTAGAGCATCTTCAAGAATCGGGCGGATATAGGTATTCCAGTATCCAGCCGCCTGCTCAGGATCGCTCCAATCACCCACGTTTTCAGCATCATTCAAGTAGCTAGGCTTATCCATTCACTTCTCCTATTAACGCCCGAAATCGGGCAAGACCAACAGAAACCGGCCAGGAATACGGCGGCGGCACACTCAATAAACCCGATCAAAACATCTGCTTAGTGTCGAAATAACCAGAACGAATGCCCTCAAGGATAGCCTGAACGCCCTGCAAATCCGGCGCATACTCGAACCAACCCGCATCACCTGGCAGAAATAGAGTATAGACATCGCCCAAGCTACGCGCGCCGCCCGAGCCACGAATATCCGAATCACCACACGAAATAAGATGATCGTTGATTTTCACGGTAAAAAAAGAATCAAGTGCAGCAAGAATAGATTCTGCGGAATCGTCCAAAGAAAAATCAACCGTCATCCCCAAATCGGATTTATAGACATAGCGACCGATGCTTTTATCATAATGCGACATAATGCACTCCCTACAGATAGGCACGGAATAGCCATGCCAGCACAACAATGATTGAAACAGCACCCAGCAAAAACATATGGAAACCAAACTCAAGAATGCGAAGATCGAAACGCAACTCCCAGCGAATCAGCCCATAGAACAGGCGCAGGAACGACAGAACACCGAGCACGCCCGCCCCCGCGACGATCCAGAGCACAGGGATAGACCGCAGAAACGCCAGAGAATTTAGCACGCTAAAGTTATCCAAGATACCGCAAAGCGCCCAATAGAGAAGTGCCAAGATAAACGGAATACATCGCTAAAAGACCCCATGCCCGATGCCGCCAGGCCCAAGCAATCAAAAGCACATTCGAGACAATCCACACCAGCCAAGCATCGCCCGAACTCGGCAAACGTAGGGCCAGCCACAACGCCCCCGCGACCCCAAGCGCAGCGCCCGAATACTCAATGAGTTTGGATGGATTCATTCGGTTTCTCCACCAATAATCGAATCGCCGAAGCCAGCTCGGAAAAGCTCGGCATGCGCGACAACGGAATGCGCAGCAACACCAAGCCCGCATCCTTAAACGCACGATCCTTGTCCCGATCTGCAGCGATGCGACGGGCAGCGAATGGGTCGAATCATCCAACTCAATGCAGGCCACGATACGGCCATCAGGCCGACACAACACGAAATCGACGGACATCGGGCCCAGGCGGCGAAACAGCGTCCAGAACAAGCGGGTGTCCCGCTGCTCAAACTCCATGAGCTGCAGCACGGACACCTGCGTAAACACCAGCAGCGCGCCCGATAAGCCGAT
>DZDJ01000132.1 GCA_022736715.1 Edaphobacter aggregans | reverse complement strand
GGGTCAAGGCCGCGCTGGGTGCGCTGGGTTATGATGCGGGCAAACTGGATGTGCTACTGGTGCAATTTGCGATTTTGTATCGCGGCGGTGAGCGGGCGCAAATGTCCACCCGTTCCGGCGATTTTGTCACCTTGCGTGAATTGCGCCATGAGGTCGGTTCGGACGCGGCGCGCTATTTTTATGTGATGCGTAAAAGCGAGCAGCATCTGGATTTTGACCTGGATTTGGCCAAAAGCCAGTCGAATGACAACCCCTTGTACTATGTTCAGTATGCCCATGCGCGAGTGTGCAGCGTCATGCGCCAGTTGGAAACCAAAGGCTGGACGCACGATCAGGCGCGCGGCGAGGCGGGTGTGGCGCTGTTGGAACAAGATGCCGAAGCCGAGCTGGCGCGTTTGCTGGGTCAATTCCCCGAACTGGTACAACGCGCAGCTCTGGCGTGCGAGCCGCATCAATTGGTGCATTATTTGCGCGAACTGGCGGGGGCTTTCCACAGCTACTACAACGGCCATGTGTTTTTGGTGGACGATGACAATGTGCGTGATGCACGCTTGAATCTTATTTTGGCTGTGCGCCATGTGCTGCACAACGGTTTGGCTTTGTTGGGCGTGTCCGCGCCCGAAAGTATGTAATCAGGACTTACGCAGCGAGCGGATTTAACCCTGCCCGCTCGCTACGCTCTCCCCCTTGACGGGGGAGGGCTGGGGAGAGGGAGGGGAATTGGCATAAGCCTCGGCTTTTGCTGGCACCTCAGCCCCCCTCTCCCGCGAGGGGAGAGGGGGCAAAAAAACTAATTTTGCGTAAGTCCTAGTAATGAATGACGTAAACGAGGATAAGGAACATGGCGCGAGCATCGCAAGCGGCGCGTAGGCGTTCATCTCCGGCCACTACGGTGCCCACGGGGTTGTGGGTGATGGTCGGTATCGTAGTGCTGTTGTTTGTGGGGATTCTGGTGTGGTTGGGGACGCGCCCGGAACAAGCCCCCAGCGAGGCCAAAATCGTACCGCTTCAGGCTCCGGCGAAAACGGTCAGTGCAGAGCCCAAGGCAGAGCGCGGTGCAGCGCAAAAAGATGTGCGCGAAGTACGTACCGAGGAGGCCGCCAAGGCCGCAAAACCGCTCGTGCCGCCACCACCGCGCTACGATTTTTACCAAATGCTGCCGGAGCAAAGCGTGGGTACAACCGTGCCTGCGCTGCCCGACGTGGCCAAAGCCGTAACACCTCCCCCCGCCGCGCCGACCGATAAGCCCCCCGTGGCGAACGCGTCACCTGAGGCGCTCAAGGAGGTGGCCTCGCTGCCCCCCGCCGTGGACAAGACTAAAGTCGCTCCATCCGCTGTGCCACAGGTCACATTGCAAGTCGGCTCGTTCCGCCGCTACGAAGAGGCTGATCGTCGCAAGGCCGAGCTGGCTTTGTTGGGTTATCCTGCGACGGTTCAAGCGGCCAATGTGAATGGCGAAACCTGGCACCGCGTCAAAATAGGACCCATGCCCGATGCCGAAGCGCGCAAGCTGCGTGACCGCCTCAAGGCCGTGGGCATGAATCCTCTGTTGGTGAAAGGCGGGTAGATTTTTGGCTCTGCCTATCCCGCGAGGAGGGCGTAGGAGCGCCGTCTCGGGGACGAGCCTCCTACACCCAATTGTTATTGAAGGGGAAAAGTTTTCGCGCCAAGACGGCGCTCCTAAAATTCAGACTTCAAATGACTGAAGCGTTAACGCACCCGCCATTCGCGCTCGTCAACCACAATCACCCGCGCATCGGGCCACGCATCTTCGTAAACCACGCTCATGGGCAGGTTTTGATTGATGCTGGCCAGCTCAACAGTATCGTTGTGCCCAAAAGGGTGCAGCACCCAGAGCCCCGCCTCGTCGCGGCGGAAAACCTCGACGCTAATCCGCTCCGGGTCAATCAACACATACTCTTCAAGCGAGGTTAGCTCGCGGTAATACGCAAACTTGAGGCCACGGTCATACGCCGCCGTGCTGGGCGATAGCACCTCAGCCACCAGCTTAGGCTCGGTTTTGTAATTCTTGCGCATGGCATCATTTGCGCTGCACGTCACAAATACATCGGGGTAGAAAAACGCATCAACCTTTTCTACGCGCACCTTCATGTCTGTAATGTAGGCACGACAGGGCGTACCGCGTAGATGATTGCGCAAGGCGGCAAACACATTGCCGCTAATCGTGACATGCGCTTCACCCGCGCCAGCCATGGCGAAAAATTCGCCCGCGACGAATTCATGTTTAGTCGCCTGTCTGACTTCCCAGTCGAGAAAATCAGTGGCGGAAAAGGCGAGTTTTTCGGCAGCAGTCATAACAAAGACCTCAATCGTGGACTTGGTGGAAAGTATAGACCGGAACATGGATTTGCGTAGGAGCGCCGTCTCGGCGCGAAAACATCGGCTCGGGGACGAGCCTCCTACACGCAATCCGGGGATGTCCGTGCCGTGAGCAAAGCCGCCCCGGATCATCAACCGGACGACCTGCTGAAACTTAGCGTTCATCGTTTCGCCATGCCAAAGTCATCTTGCGGTAGTGAAATAGTCAAAATTCCACCACGGAGCTTCGACCTATGCTCACCTACCGCAGCGTATTTATTTCCGATGTCCACCTGGGTACTCAAGATGCCAAGGTCGATTACCTGATCGACTTTTTATCGCATGTGCAATGTGAGCGCCTGTACCTGGTCGGCGACATTATTGACGTGTTGAAAATGCGTTCCGGCGGCTGGCGCTGGCCGCGCA
>DZDJ01000131.1 GCA_022736715.1 Edaphobacter aggregans | reverse complement strand
TATAGTATTACAGCGCAAAGTCGGCAACAGAGTGCGCGTCGCGTCCAAACCATCCACGAATAAAGCCGCGAATACTCGAATAGGCGGCGCAAATTCGTGTATTCGTGAAAATTCGTGGACGGTATGCCAGCATAACCATCAACCTTGCGCTGTAATATTAGTCAGTAAGCCATTTTGCGCCATATATACTAGCAGCACATGTAGTGCAAATGAGCAAAAATGACGGCGATAGCCCATATATAGGGTTTTATTTTGCCACGCTATACAAGTACGTCAAAACTTTCGCTTGCCTGCGGAAGTTGAATATCCGACTGGGCTTCGATCAGTTTCCGCACAACGTCACGGGCAATTTCCAAAGTTTCGGCAATTGTCCTGCCCTGCGCGACCAAGCCCTGCACATCATCAGAAGTGGCAAGATATACGCCTTCGGGCAACTTTTCTATGTGAATACGGACGACTCGCTCATCTACGTTAAACATGAAACTCTCCTTGGCTATGCTTGATGTTATACATCGCGGGCGGCGTTTCCATATTTGAAAAACTCCCTTTGGATTTTACAATCCAAAGGGAGCAATTTGAGAGCGGATTACAGTAAATTCTTCAAATCTTCCACTTTGTTCAACTTAATTCTAATTACCCGCCTTCCCGCCGCAATCAGCGCTTCGTAGTCGCCGAGTGCCTGCGCGCGGAGCAATGTCCCGAAGGTCATGCCCTGAGTCGGGATTTCCATGTCACTCTGGGCGTCGTACACAACTTGAATGAACCTGCCCTTGTTGGGTCCGCCCTTGTGGAACTGCCCCGTTGAATGTTGGAAGCGCGGACCAAAGCCAGCGGAGACGGCGCACTTGGTCTTCTCTCGGATGGCTACCCGCATGGCTTGCAAAACTTCCTCGGTGTCTTTGTTGCGCGGAATGTAGGCGTTGATGGTGACGAAATCACCTGCGGCGGCTTTGGATAAAAAGGCTGCCAGTTCGCTTGTTGCGTGTTGCGTATCCACCAAATCTATGTCGGCGAGTTTGCCAGTCTCCTGATAATCTTTGATCTTGGCAATCGTGCGAAGTTTGCTGTCTTGCACGTCGGGCTGGTCAAAAGTGTTGATTCCCAAAATGTGGCACGCCACCGAAATGGCAATTTCCCAGCGGAAAAATTCCGCGCCCACGTCGTAGGGATTGGAGATTGGCAATTCGATGACGGGGAAGCCTGCGGCTTTGAGCGCGGTCACGCTGGCATCCAATTCACCGCTCTGTCGCAGATAAACGAACAGGCGGTCGTTGCCGTACATTTCGGGCGCGGCAAGCGGTTCGAGCGGAACGGGCAGAATGCCCTTGCCGTGCTTGCCGCTGGATTCAGCAACGACCTGCTCGATCCAACCTGCAAAGGCGGAGACGGGCGCATCGCTGAGGATGGTCAATTTGTCGCGTCCTGCCAGCGCGGATTCAGCCAGCAGGGCGCCGAGTGCAAAGCCCGCGCTGCGATTGTCGGTCGAGACTTTTTTGATCTTCTCGGCAGAAGCAAGCAATTTTTCCAAGTCCATGCCGAGCAGGGCGGCGGGGACAAGTCCGAAGTCTGTCAATGCAGAGAAGCGCCCGCCCACGGTGGGGTCGGCGTTGAAAATCTTGCGGAAGCCGCGTTCCCTGCCGAGTGTTTCGAGTGAAGAACCCGCGTCAGTCGTGACCACGAAGCGCGAGCCGTCGCCTTTGCTGAGTTCCCAAAAATAGTTGAAAGCAGCCAGCAGTTCGGCTGTGCCGCCTGATTTACTGGCAACGATGTAGAGCGATTTTTCAGGCGGGAAATCTTTGGCGGCTTGGGCAACCTGCTGCGGGTCGGTGGAGTCGAGAATCGCAAGGCTGAGTTTGGCTTCGATATTGGCGGCGGCAAGCAGAGAACTGAATACTTCCGCAGTCAGCGAGGAGCCGCCCATGCCGATGACCAGCACGCGGTCAATGCCTTCGTCGTGGATTTGTTTGGCAAAGGAGGCATAGCCGTCGAGGCGGGGGCGGGCGTCTGCGATGGAATTCAGCCAGCCGAGGCGGATTTGGATTTCGGCTTGCTCGGCTGGGTCTTTCACCCAAAGCGCCGGGTCGTGCTTCCAGAGGCGGGCGGCGACAGAATGCTCTTCCAGCGTAGCCAAACGCTCGGACACAGAATCAGCCAGAGGTGAGATTGAATCCCGCGCAGTTTTCCGCCGTGATTCGATGACATCCAACAGAGTCTTGAACGCATCCGCAAAGGATTTCACGCCTTCATCTTCCAGTTCCTGAGTCACCTGCTGCATCGAAATGCCAGCGGCTTCGAGTTCGGCAAAGAACATTTGCGCCTCTTCCAGCCCGCGCGTGATGGTCATTTGGGCGTTGCCGTGATCGCGGAAGGCATCGAGCGTGGCGGGCGGAACGGTGTTGACGGTGTCGGGACCGATCAGCGTATCGACATAGATGGTGTCGGAGTAGGCGGGATTTTTCGTACCGGTCGAAGCCCACAGCGGACGCTGGACCCGGGCGCTGAACCTGGCTTTGAGCGTGGCAAAACGCGGCGAGGTAAAAATGGATTCAAAGGAGTCATAGGCAAATTTTGCATTGGCAATTGCCGCCCTGCCGCGCAGGGGTGAGCCTTCGGGGAGCTGCGGGTCGATTTTGGTATCCACGCGCGAGACGAAAAACGAAGCGACGGACGCGATCATGTTGATGGGTTCGTTTTTTGCAACGCGGTCTTCAAGCCCTGCGATGAAGGCATCCTTGTCGGCGCCATA
>DZDJ01000130.1 GCA_022736715.1 Edaphobacter aggregans | reverse complement strand
GAAGCGTGCCTGCGTGGCATCGAACCGGAAGCCGTCGCCCGCCTCGGCGGGTGGCGGGCAACGATTCGCCGGGTATGGCCACATCGGCACCGGTATCAACAACACATCAGGGCGAAATAGACCTGAGCACGCAAGGCCCCTCACCAAGGGGCCTTTCTCACCCAAGGGGAGGCGGAAGCCTGCGTCAAGAGACGGGAACCGGAGGCGGTGACCCATCTTGGAGGATGGCAACTAGCCATCCAGAGTGCGTGGCGACACAGCCATTGCCACCAACAGCAGAAAAGGGCGTCGAAGGACGCCTGATTCGGCACACGCAGCCCCGGATATCCGGGGCTTTTTTAAGACGGCCACAGCATGAAAGATCGTCTTAAAAAAGGGTATTGCGTTTTATTAAACCCATGAGATGCTTAACTCAACAAAAACGAGAAATGAGGTGGTGACCATCACTAAGAAAAAACCATGTGAACGCGAAACGATTATCCAAACAAACAAAGGTAAAAGATCATGGCCCGTGGAATCAACAAGGTCATTCTCGTAGGCAATGCAGGAATCGACCCCGAAGTGCGCAATATGCCGAGTGGCGGTATGGTTGCCAATATCCGTCTCGCCACGTCCGAATCATGGACCGACAAGGGTGGAGAAAAACAGGAGAAAACCGAATGGCACAGGATTGTGTTTTTCGGCAAGTTGGCTGAAATCGTCTCTCAATACGTCACCAAGGGGCAGCAGATTTACATTGAGGGTGCCTTGCGTACTCGCAAGTGGCAGGACAAAGATGGTCGTGACCAGTACACGACCGAAGTTGTCGCAAACGAAATGCAAATGCTTGGAGGTCGCGCAAGCGGCAGCTCGAGTCACGACGATAATAATCAGAATAACGAGCGGAATAACGAGCGCCAGCAAAATCAACGACCGGCCCAAAACAAAGGGGTGGGTGCGCCGAAAAGTAATCCGCCAGCAGATAATTGGGAAGGAGATTTTGACTCTGACATTCCTTTTTAAGATGCACCTTAATCTCGTTCTGTAAAGAACTTTTATGTAAAGCCCTGTTTTAAGGGCTTTTTTATTAACTATCGCCTTGGTTTTTTGTGTAATATGTAGTTAATCGGATTACGCAACGAACTTCGTTGCGGGCGAGGAAGGACATGGTCATCAAGCAAGGGGCACGAAGGGATATGCCATTGACGGCCCGCCGTTAGAGACCGTTCTGGACGCTAGAACGGCAACACCCATGACGAAAAGCGCCGCTTTAAGCGGGTAACACGCCTTCTTGGCCATTTGTGGCCGGCTTAAAGTGATGGCACTTTATGCAAGTCAGCTCCAGTCATGTTCCCCCTGCATCACGACGTCCTCCAAGCGCTCGAAAAGAGAACCACACCATGCCTGCCCGAGCAGCTCCTTCCATTGATTACCAAGACACGGCATACATCGCGCGTCCTCGGAGCGCTATTTGCTCTGCGCACGAAGAATAAGGCGGTGCTGTTAAGCGAAGGATGGGTCCCCCATGCTTGGATGGATGATAAGGCCGCGAAGGCCTTGCAAAAAAAAGAATCCATGATCGTATCGAGGAAGGTGGAGCAATCCACGCTTGCCATCATGCCGGAGAAACATCATGCGTAAATCTATTTTTGCAGCCACCTTGACGGCCATGACCATCAGTGGGCTGGCTTCTGCGAGCGATGCGCTTCAGGACGAACAAGTATTCTACCTGGAGTGTCGCCACACATCAGCGCAAGACATGCCGTTTATCAACCCCTTGTCCTGCCAGCAGGTGCCAGCAGGTCAAATTGTCCGCCTGGACAGGCTCGACGAGGCGGCAGCACGTGAAGCAGCCAGCCGCAGAATGGAGGAAGAGAAGAAACTGGCCGCGCTGGAGGCCCGGCGGGTGGAGCGCGAGACCCAGCGCGACACGGAGCTCGAAGAGACGCGCCGGAAACTACAGGAAATGGACGGCCTGCTACGCCTGCTTAGCGAGAAATACACCAGTCTTGGATCGTCCCAACAGGCCACACCTTTCGCGGCCGTGCCCGCGGAACCACCGAAGCAAGAAGTGAAGCCTGAGCCGCGCATAGAGGCGCGGAAGGTCGAACCGACGCCCGCATATATGCCTGTGCCGTCACCAGCGACCGTGCTGCCCGAGACGTATGGGCCAATAGCGCAGGGAGAGAGCATCAACCGTATCGTGAATCGGTTATTTCAGGGAAGCAACATCAACCGCAAAGACATCGCGGCGGCCTTTGTTCGGCTGAACCCTGATGCATTCAACAACGGTGACATGAGTACGATCATCGCGGGCAGGATGCTGAGAGTGCCAAGGCCAGAGGAGATCCGCAAGGGCGAGGGAGACGTTACGATTCGCCACATACCGAAGCCCAAAGCCCCCCCAGAACCGCCGTCTGGACCCCCGCAGGAACCCAAGCCGGTGACGCGGACGCTGCCCAACGCATTGGCACCACCCGCCCAGGTACCGGCTCCCGTGAGCCCGCAGGAAGCTCGCTCGATCCTGCAGGAGCCCAAGCGTGAAGCCCCGCCCGTCGCCACCAAGGCCCCCACGAAAGAGGCGGATGACGCGAAGGCGCAACTTTTGCGCGAGGTGCAAGCCATCCAGCGTGAACTGGAGTCCGCCAAGCAGCAACTGGACTCGACCCATTAAGGAGCAGAACTTGACGAACCAAGGCCACCTAGAAAACGCACGGGCATTGCCGGACGACATCTGCGCCGACATGGACGCAATCCAACGTAGGCGTGGCCTGATATTCCAGCAGATG
>DZDJ01000129.1 GCA_022736715.1 Edaphobacter aggregans | reverse complement strand
TTCTCGTCCAGCACACGGCCTTTTACAACTCCCTCGCGGGCGACCGTTGCACCAGACACTTGAGCCTGAATACTGCTAGATAGCCAGAAACAGACCCCGATAATTAGAAGTGGTCGCCAAATGAATTGAGTCGTCATGGATTGATCCGTGTTCCTGTCGGCATCTCACCGGCGTTAGGCGGGACGACAGCTTCTGCAATAAAAGCCCAGTAGAAGTTCAGGGATGCCGCTAAGTGAACACGCAATATGATATTTGTCAAGATATTCTGGATGGCCGTGATTGACATCTACGGTCGATATGGCTTGCAATCCCGTGCGGCAAGTGGCATTCTCTAGCGTTCCGCGCCGGTCGCAGCGACGCGTCGGCGAATGGTTGCGTCATTTTTCCGGGCCAGTTGGAAGCAGACGTGCGGAGGAGCAGAGGTGCAGAGGAGCAAGGCTGCATTGCAAGAATAGGGTGGCCTGCGATGGGGAGCTTCGGCAAAAAACGGCGTGCACTGCGGGGATGCTGCCCGTCAGCGTCCGGCGCGGCGGTCTGCTTTTCAGGGCTGCGGCGGGGATGGCTGCTGGCTGGGCTGCTGTTGCTGTTGATCGGGCCAAAACCGGCCCTGGCGCAGGACGACACACTGAATCAACCCAATACGCCTACGCCGCCCGCGGTGAAGGTTCCGGAAAAGGACAAGGCGCCGCTGGCGGGGTCTGGCAAGGACGTAGCCGCAAGGGCCACTTCCTTACCGGGAGCGCGCATTCGCGTGGATGTGAACCTGGTGCTGATTCCAGTGACGGTGACGGATCCGCTGAACCGGTTGGTGATCGGGCTGGACAAGGACAATTTCACGGTTTTTGAGAACAGCAACCAGCAGCCGATCCAGAGTTTTTCCGCCGAAGACACTCCGGTGACGATTGGCATTATTTTTGATCTGAGTGGCAGCATGAGCTCCAAGTATCAGCGGGCGCGGCAGGCGCTGGCGCAGTTTCTGGCGACGTCGAATCCGCAGGACGAGTATTTTGTGGTCGGGTTCAATGACCGTCCGCAGGTGATCGTGGACTACACCTCGTCGGTGGGTGATATTGAGTCGCGCCTGCTGACGGTGCGCCCGGAGAACAGAACGGCCCTGCTGGACGCGATCTATCTGGGGATGAACAAGCTGAAGCAGGCGAAATATGAGCGCAAGGCGCTGCTGATCATTTCTGACGGCGGGGACAACCGCAGCCGGTTTACCGAGGGAGAAATCCGCAGAGCAGTCCGGGAGAGCAGCGCGGAGGTGTACGCCATTGGCATCTTCGATCTGTATGCGCCCACGCCGGAGGAGCGCAATGGGCCGATTCTGCTGAGTGAAATCAGTGAGGCCAGCGGCGGACGCATGTTCAAGGTGATGGATATGGATGATCTGGGGGACATTGCGACGCGCATCAGTGCCGAGCTGCGCAACCAGTATGTGATCGGTTACCGGCCAACGAACCCCAGTCATGATGGCAAATGGCGTAAAGTGAAAGTGAGGCTCGATCCGCCGCGTGGGCTGCCACCGCTGACGGTTCATGCCCGCACAGGATACTATGCGCCAACGGACTAGGCGGGTTGCCGCCATGAGAATCCCAAACCTGCTGATACTGACCTGCCTGTTGGTGGGAGCGCTCTGCGCAGAGGCACAGCAGGCTGCTCCGGCAGCGTCGCAGCAGACGCCCTCAGTAACAGAGCCGCAACCTTCGCTTACGGTGGACCGTGACCCGGTGGCCTCACCGGATGCCGTGCCTGCGACCTCGTCGGGGCAGATAAGCCGCGGCGAACACGGCCGGTTTACGCTGCGGCAGGATGTGGATGAAGTGGTGCTGAACGCCAGCGTGTTTGATGCGCGCGGCCAGTTGGTGACGACGCTGACGAAGAACGATTTTCAGGTCTTCGAGGATGGCGTGCCGCAGACGATTGCCGCATTCCGGCATGAAGATATTCCTGTTTCCATTGGCATCTTGGTCGATAATTCCGGCTCAATGAGCGACAAGCGCGAGGCGGTGAACCAAGCGGCGATTGATCTGGTGAGGACATCGAACCCGCAGGACGAGGATTTTGTCGTCAACTTTTCCGAAGAGGCCTACATTGATGCCGATTTCACCTCGGACATCCGCAAGCTGGAAGATGGGCTGAGCCATATTGACTCCAAGGGCGGCACGGCGCTGTATGACGCGGTGATTGCCTCGGCCGATTACCTGGTGAAGAACGGCAAGCGGCCCAAGCAGGTGCTGCTGGTGATTACGGATGGCGAGGACAATGCCTCCAATGCAACGCTGGAGGATGCGATCCGGCGGGTGCAGGACCTTTCCGGGCCGGTGGTGTATACGATTGGCCTGATGTTTGGCGATGATGACAGCCCGCGGACGCAGCGCCGGGCCAGGCGCGCGTTGCAGGAGCTTTCGGACCAGACGGGCGGCATGGCGTACTTTCCGCGCTCGCTGAAAGATGTGGATGCGGTGGCTGCGGAAGTGGCCGAAGACATTCGCAATCAATACACGATTGGGTATCGCTCGACCAAGCCGCCGGAGCTGGGCGGGTATCGGGCGGTCCGCGTGACGGCCAGGGCCAAGGGGTATGGCAAGCTGTTTGTGCGGACGCGTGCCGGGTATTTTCCCCGTGGCGATACGACGAAAAAAGCGGGCGGAGAGCCAGGTTCCGGGGCCGCTGGCGCACCAAGGGCGAACCCATAGCAATGCGCTTCCGCAATGCGGGCCGGGCGGCCAATCTGCCCGGCCTTTGCTTTTGCGGCTGTTACTAGAGCATTTTAACAATAGCTATAGAGTGCCGAAGCG
>DZDJ01000128.1 GCA_022736715.1 Edaphobacter aggregans | reverse complement strand
ATGCTGGGTTCATTTCGGGAGATTCGCAGTGGATGGGAATCCGAGGTCTAACGTCTGAGTTAAGCCGCGCAGCGAAGTGGCGGCGAACGCGTGCTAGCGTAGCGTAAGCACGCGGGCGATGCCACGAAGCGGCGTCGGCTTGAACGAATTGTTAGGCTCGCAACCTGCAGCGCTACGGCTTGAAGTTTGAGACATTTCCGGTGCGCAGCCACTTTCCGGCGCGCTTCTCGTATAGCTCTATCCAGGCGCTCGTGAACTCGATAGGCGCTTCTTCACCCGACGTGGTCTTTTGCTTTCCGCGAGCCATGACTTGGACAACTATCCAGCCAAGAGTTGAATCCGCCGACACGGAGATTTCTGGCTCGACCAAGTCCCGGTACTCGGAGAACTCACTCGCTCCGAGGTATTTGCTCAGGCGCTCGCGGCGTTGCTGTATCGTTGGCCGAGTTATTTCACCTCGGTTTGCCACTACATAGTCGGCTGCTTCATTTTCCAATAGCATCTCGACATTGCCTTCCCGGTGAGCCCGTAGGACCTTATCGTGTAGGGCACGAAGTTCAGCTACTGCAGTCGCGGGAGCCGCAAGGTCTTGGGCAGTAGCGATTCTTGGCAGCCAGAGTAATAGTGCGAGCAGTAGTTGTATGCGCATATGGTGGTTTCCGTTTGCGAGCCTAACGCCTGAGTTAAGCCGCGCCGATTTGCGGCGGCGGCAGAGCCACGATCTTACGAGGCTTTGCCGACGCCGCGAAGCGGTGTCGGCTTGAACGAATTGTTAGGCGGCGGCTCTTGATGCTAACTAGCGCTCTCAGAAAAGTTGGGCAATCTTCTCTCTGGAAGAATCTAGGGACGGAGCGCCGACGAAGCGCAAATTGCTCTGCGCTGCGTAGTCCTCATTCAGCTCGATGCTCATCCATTTGCGACGCAAACACTCTGCGACATAGCCAGTTGTATTGCTTCCAGCGAATGGGTCGAGAACGGTGTCTCCCGGAGACGTGAGGAACTCAATGAAGAATCGAGGCAGCTCGCTCGGGAAGCGGGCAGGGTGAACTTTTTCCCCCGCGTCTTTAACGCTCTTGATGTATGAGCTATTGGACTCGTTGTTGCCGCACTGAATCAGGTTGGGAGGAATAGATCCCCCTTGGTCATTTGCGAAGCTGCCAGTAATAACATGGCCGCTTGGACGAATAGTTTGTTTGACCCCTCGCTTGATCAGACGTTTCATATCTTCGCTGTAGGGCTGCAGGACACGCCGGTTGTCAGCCTTAGCCATTGGGTCTTTGACAAGCCAGAAAATGTACTCAACGCTATCCTTAACGCGGATGCGCCTGACATTTACCCACTCAGCCGGAGCGGGCATTTTTGCGGGGTTGTACCAAAAAAACTCTTGTGCGAGATCAAATCCAAGATCATCAACGAGCGCCAGTAACATGCGGTAGTGATAAAGGCTCCGAACTGGGGCTCCGGGTTGCCAGGCGCCGCCTAGATTCAAGACAAAAGAGCCCGTTGGTTTCATTACCCTCTTAATTTCCGCTGCGAAGGGCAGAAGCCACTGCACGTAGTCTTCTTGATTAGCGTTGCCATACTCTTTCTTGAAATGAAGAGCATACGGCGGGCTTGTAACGACGAGGTCGATCGAATCGTCCGGTAGGCTTTTCATAAGCGTGAGGCTGTCAGCGCAGTACATTGCGCCAAGCTCCGTCTTATAGAGTGCTTTTTCTTTAATACGCATCAATCAAGTCCTGAAAACGGCTGAACCAGCGCGGCTTTGATTCATCGCCGTCTTGGATGGAGTTCATGACTTGTAACTTGCCGGGATGATCTTTGTGAGTAGGTAAATCCCGCACCAGGGCGTATCTAAAGTCGCTCCACTCTCCAGAAAAGCGACCCATACAGACAGCAACAACGTCAAAGTGGTTGCGCCCGTAATAGCGACTGCTTGGGTCGCCTTTGGCAGCGCGTGTCTTTTGGAGTTCGACCTTCGGCTTTGTGCCGTTCCTGACGGTTTTAACTTCTACCCTGATAGAAATTCCGCCTCTAGTAACGATGGTGAAGTCATGCATCCCGTCCACGTCATGGTCTTCGTAGCTTTTGAGCCAGCCTTCCCGGCTGGCGATGCTCAATTTCCGTTCAAAGTGAACTTCCGCTACTGCGCCTTCAAGGGCGACTTTGAGCCGGAAACGACGGTCTATTGCGGTCAGCAGCTCTTGGGCTGTGAGGCCGTACTTGGCTTCTAGTGGATGAGGCATAGCCCATTGTCACATAGGTCGCAGCCGTTGACAGGCGAGCGGGTGTGACCGCCGCCTAACGCCTGAATTAAGCCGCTGCGTGCGGTGGAACACAAACCCCGACGCGGCTACGAAACGCAGTCGGCTTGAATGAATTGTTAGGCAACGAACAGAGGGAGCGAAGAATGCAAAAATACATTGTATGGTGCGAAGACCTCGGCCACGAAGAAGAAGACGGCGGCAAGGTGGATGCCTACGACCACGAATCGGCTGCACGGGTATGGGCGGAGGCACACGACAGGAGAACCTCAGACTACGAAATAGCCAACGGTGGCGGAACGGTTCTGACCGTGAAAGAGATTGCGACCGGGGTGATCGAACAATACAGCGTGAGCGCGAAGGCCGTGCCGCATTACTACGCAGCAAAGGTGCCTAACGTAATGTAGATCGTCGGATAACTCCAGAGTCCGATGTTATCCGACAAAATAACCTCTGCGCTACACCCAGCCTTGCCCTGAGAGTGCCGATCAGATGGAAGCTGCTTGACAACTGGCTTGCGGGCAATGTACTGTTTATA
>DZDJ01000025.1:29290-42877 GCA_022736715.1 Edaphobacter aggregans | reverse complement strand
CCGCCTTCGCGGGAAGAGCGCTGCATACGTTCGTATGCAGAAGCGCCTTAAAGCGTCGGACTAAGCGGGCCGAAGCGGCCCAGTCCGGTGCCAGGATGGTTCCATCCTGGCCTCACCCAGGAAACTGGTGGTGCGGGCGGGGGGACTTGAACCCCCACGACCTGTTAGGGTCTGCGGATTTTCATACCACTTCGGCTTTCGCCGCCTCGCTAGGCGAGTTCGTGGTCTGGACTATCCCTTCACCATTCCCTTTAAGGGGATCAGGTGCTGCCCGTCTAGTCTCTACACCTTCCCGAAAACATTCGGGTTTGGCTCGGGATTGCCATTCAAGGTTTCCCCGACTTTGAGCAGTTCTACTCCGCCGGTTTCCCTGGCGGGCACTCAATTTCCTTAAGTCCGCTGTGTCTGCCGATTTCACCACGCCCGCGCAAAACTGACGACAGTTCACATCATAAAGCAAGCGGGAATGGCCTATGCTTCTTCAGCCAAGCGGATGGCCTCTACTCGGCCAGGGCCTTTCTTGGAAATTGCCTTTTTCTTTGGACGTGGCCTCATGACGTTGATCGCGGAAGCATCAAGCTGCGTCTTCAAATAGGCCGCATAATATTTCTCAATCATCTCGACGCTTGTCCGGCAGTTCTTGGCAACCTGATAGATGTCGGCACCTTCAAGCAGGCGCAGACAAATGTACGTATGGCGCAGGCTATAGGCCGTTCGCGGCCGACCGTCGCGGTCAGTACGAAGCTTTTCTTCGTCAAGAATCGCGTTGAATAAATCGCGCGGCCATTTCGGAAATAGAAGATCGGTAGGGCCGGGATCGTGCCACTCGCCCTTCGCTATGGATGCGGTACGGCTGCCTGACCTTCCCGGTCCACCATTTGGTCGTGCCCGGGCTTTTAGCCGCTCGAACGGATGCACGGCACCCGCCGTACTCTTGCAATAGCCAACGCCTCGTTTTCCACGTACTTCGATCTCTAGGATGGTTTGGCCGCTGCCCTCGTCTTCAACCACCGTGACATCTCGAAACTCAAGACGCATAGCCTCATCAGGACGAAGTCCGGTATTGGCGCAGAACAAAACGTAATCATAAAGCTGTTCCGCTTCCCAGCGAAAACGGGGCTGCTTGGGATCATGTGCGCGTTTCCGCGTCGTTCGTATAGCTGCTTGTACTCTTCGGGCGAGAACCATGCTCGATGAGAGATTTTTGCCGATGCGCGATACGGCGCGGACAAATCTGGCAGATGATCGATCCAGCCGTGGCGCAGAGCCGTCTTGAAAATCTGGCGCAACGTCACGATCTCCTGGTGCATGGTGTTATGTGCGGGCGGCTTGCCACGCTGCACCTTGCACTCTTCGAGGCGATGGATGCGGTATTCATTGATCTTGCCAGCGGTAATCTCTGGAAGAACCATGCTGCCGAAGAATGGAACCAAGTGTCCGTTTGTCCGTGCGTGCTGTCCGCGCGCATAGGTCGCGCTCCGCTGTCCTTGCGTCATGATGTCGAATTCGCGCAGGTACAACTTCGCGGCTTCGCGGAACAGTTTTCCGCTTTTCAGCTCGCCGTCGCGGAGCTTGCCGCGTAGTTGCAAATACCAATCTTCTGCGACTTCCTTTGCCTTCGAGAGGCTGTCTTCTTTGGTGGTTGTGCGTCGATTCTTCCCGGCCAGAAAGCTCGCACACTGCCAGCTTGAGCTATTGGGACGCCTGTAGATGTGAACCTTGCCACCGAGGATCGTGTGGCTCTCTGCCATGGCAGTCGCCTCCTTCTCAGGCACATTCTAAGGCAAAATGTGTAAGAGTTGTGCAAGCGTTCAATCGTTCAGTATTGGGCGATATCATCTTTATTTGCTTTTATTTAGGCCTACTGCCTAGGAACAGCCATACGATTTTAAGTCCGCTGCGTCTGCCGATTTCGCCATCCTGGCATTGGCAACTGGGAAGGCTGCGCCGTCAGGTCAGGTTCCAAAGTACCACAATAAAGATACGTCTAAAATCGGCAAATAGGTGCTGACTGCCGTTTCTTTATTTAGCGTACTTTCCATTTCGTTGAGAGCTGCGCCAGCTTGTCGCTCATCGAGGCCGGTGCCATCTGCGCCGGGCGGGGCCTAGGTTGCGGCCGCAGTGCTGGCTCCTGCAGTGCTTTGATGGAAAGGGCAATGCGCTTGTTTTTTGCATCGGCGCTCAGCACTTTTACCTTCACAATCTGGCCTGCTTTCACTGCCTCTGACGGGTCCTTGATGAACTTTTGCGAAAGCTCACTGATGTGCACCAGTCCATCCTGATGCACGCCGATATCAACAAACGCGCCAAACTTTGTCACGTTGGTCACTACACCTTCCAGCACCATGCCCGGTTGCACGTCCGCAATTTCGCGGACGCCTTCATGGAAGCTGGGAACAACAAAGGTATCACGCGGATCACGGCCCGGCTTGCGTAACTCTTCCAGTATGTCGTTGAGTGTGTAAGTGCCGGCGGAAAGTTGGCTGCGGTCGACCTTTTCCAGTAGTTGCGGTGACTTGATCAGCGCCTGCACCGAGGTCTGCATGGATGCTGCAATCTGCTCGACGACCGGATACGACTCCGGATGCACGGCGGTCACATCCAGCGGGTTTTCACCATCCCGGATGCGCAGAAATCCCGCCGCCTGCTCAAATGTTTTTGGACCAATGCCGGTAACTTCTTTCAACTGCGTCCGAGAATGGAAGCGGCCATGCTCGTTGCGATAGCTGACGATGTTGAGCGCAGTACGTTCTGAAATTCCGGCAACATAGCGCAGCAACGTCCAGGACGAAGTGTTCAAATCCACGCCAACACGGTTCACGCAGCTTTCAATCACGGATTCCAGCGATTGCTGCAACTGGCGCTGGTCCACATCATGTTGATACTGGCCAACACCAATCGATTTGGGATCGACCTTCACCAGTTCTGAGAGCGGGTCCTGCAATCGGCGCGCAATAGAAATCGCGCCGCGCACCGTCAGGTCCAGATCCGG
The DNA here is from genome assembly GCA_022736715.1 of Edaphobacter aggregans. Classification (GTDB taxonomy): domain Bacteria; phylum Acidobacteriota; class Terriglobia; order Terriglobales; family Acidobacteriaceae; genus DZDJ01. The sequence continues at coordinate 39,885 of DZDJ01000025.1, read as the reverse complement.
AAACTCCTGCCGGGCAACATCCGACGCGGAATAGACGCTGGCGCCCGATTCACTGACGGTTACGGGGAAGATGCTGTCGATTTTCTTTTCACGCAGAAAGTCGCGCACAAATGCGTCCGTTTCGCGCGAGGCCGTGCCGTTACCGATCGCAATCGCACGCACGTTGTGCTGGCGCAGCAACGCTTCCAACGTCCTGGTTGCACCCTCGACCCCATTTTTTGATGTGTGCGGATAGATGACATCCTGCGCCAGAAATTTTCCTGTCTCATCGACGATGGCAATCTTGCAGCCTGTGCGCAGACCCGGATCAATGCCCAACACAGAGATGGGGCCTGCCGGAGGTGCCAGCAACAGAGGATGCAGATTATCTCGGAAGACCTGAATGGCCTCCGTGTCCGAGCGCTTTTTCAGTTCGAACCGGACTTCGCCCTGAATCGAGGAGTTCAGCAATCGCTGCCATGCGTCCTCAATCGCAAGCACCAGTTGCGGCGTCCAGTCTCCCTGCTGACGCAGGATGTGCGATTGCAGGACGCCAAGAGCTCTGGCAGCTTCCAGTTCAATCAGAAAATACAAAATATTTTCATTTTCGCCACGTCGGATGGCCAGCATACGGTGCGAGGGGATGGTCTTCACCGGCTCGCGATAGTCGTAGTACATCTTGAACTTTTCCTGCTCGTCCACCGCATCCGTCATTTTGCGGCTGATGACAACGCCTTCTTCGAACACAAGATGGCGCAGGGCCTTGCGCAGGTCGGCCTCTTCGCTGATGGTTTCGGCAACAATGTGCCGCGCACCCTCCAGCGCTTCTTCCACCGTGGCAACGCCCTTTTCCGCATCCACCATGCTGGCTGCCAGCGCTTCCAGTGGCAGTTCTGCGGTTTGCTGCGCCCAGATGTAGCTGGCCAGTGGCTCCAGCCCTTTTTCCCGCGCAATGGTTGCCTTGGTGCGGCGCTTGGGCCGATAGGGAAGATACAAATCTTCCAGTTCGCTCTTGTCGAGCGTTGCCTGGATGCGGATCTTCAGTTCGTCCGTCAGCTTGCCTTGCTCGGCAATGGAGGCAAGAATCGTCTCGCGCCGCGCCACCAGATCGCGAAAGTAGGCAAGTTTTTCTTCGATGTCACGAATCTGCACTTCGTCCAGATTGCCGGTGGCTTCCTTACGGTAGCGGGCGATGAACGGAACCGTGCCGCCTTCATCCAGCAGTTCGATGACGGCCACCAGGCCGCGCATGGGGACATTCAGAGTTTGGGCAATATGAAGAAGAATCTCGGGGGAAAGGGTCCTAGGGTCACTCATGCGAATTCTTTAGTCATGATAAATGCAGCCCATGAGGAAATGTCGCGCATGTGCACGAGATTCCCTTACAGGCTGTTTCTTAGTAGGCGTAGGCACGGAGCAGTGCATAAACAACCACTCCCGTTACGGAAACATAAAGCCAGATAGGGAAGGTGAATCGCGCCAGCTTCTTGTGTTGTGTAAACCGGCCGCTCAGGGCGAAGTAGAAGGTCGTCAGCACCATGGGCAAGGCCACAATCGAAAGCAGAATGTGCGACGCAAGAATAGAGAGGTAGATCGTCCGCATGGCGCCAATGTGCGGAAAGAGCGTGTCGCCATGCAGCGCATGGTGCACGATGTAGCTGACCAGAAAGAGCGACGAAAAGAGGAATGCTGCCGTCATAAATGCACGGTGCGCCTGTCGCTGTCCTTGTTTGATCAGATAAAGCCCAATGCACAGGCAGGTTGCGCTCAGCCCATTGAGCACCGCATTCAGTGCTGGCAAAAACATGAGCTCCAGCGAGTATTGCTTTGGCGCCTGATGCACGTACAGCAACCAAAACAGAAAAGCAATCGCCACGGCGCTGAGCGCCACGATGCCAAGAACGGCCGAGCGGGTACTGGACTGGGCTGTGCTCATACCATCCAGTAAATCACAGCACACGGGAGCAATTCCAGCCTGGCGCGAAGAGCTGCCGAATCGGGTTCCTCCGATAGAAAAGTGGCGCAGCGCAGTCTGCTACGTCCGATAATGGGGGCGTGAAGGCCAACGCACCAACTATGACCAGCAATCTGCAGCTGGTCCGCGAACATCAAATGTATCTGCGCGTGGAAAAGGGCCTGCGTCCGCTTTCATGCGAGGCGTACCAGCGCGATCTGGAGCAGTTCGCGGAATATCAGGAGAACCATGCCGGGCTGCTGCTAACGGCTCAGCAGGCGGATTTGGCGGGTTTCATGGAGCATCTGCGCCATCACGGAGTAGAGTCACGCTCCATCGCGCGCAAGCTCAGCTGCCTGCGAGGATTCTATCGCTGGCTGTTGCTGGACAAGCGCATTCAGCATGACCCGACCCTCAACCTGGAGACGCCGGCAACATGGAAGGTTCTGCCGAAGTCGCTTGCAGAGGTGGAAGTTGCAGAGATGCTGGGGCGCACGTCGGTGGCCGCCAATTCGCCAGAAGCAGATGCGGTTGCACTGCGGGACCACGCCATGCTGGAACTGCTCTACGCGGGCGGTTTGCGCGTCAGCGAGCTGGTGACGCTGCGCGAGGAAGATCTGCACCTCGATCAGGCGCGGGTGCAGGTCTGCGGCAAAGGCGACAAGGAGCGGGTGGTTCCGCTGGGGCGTGCGGCAATTGAAGCGCTGGAGAAATATCTGCGTCAGGGGCGCCCGTGGCTGGCGCGTCACTCCGCCGGGCAAAAGCTGGCGCACGGAGTGTTCCTGTCGGTGCGTGGCCGGGGGCTCACGCGGCAGTCGATATGGCAGATTGTGAAGTCGGCCAACCACCGGGCATCGCCGCACAAGCTGCGGCACAGTTGCGCTACGCACATGGTAGAGCACGGAGCCGATCTGCGCAGTGTACAAACCTTGCTGGGACACGCGGACATTGCCACTACGCAGATCTATACGCATCTGGCGTTGGGCCGGTTGAAGCAGGTGCACCGCATGCACCATCCCCGGGCCAGGCGGGTAACGCCATGACCACACCAAAGACAGAGGCAGCGCAGCCGGTGCCTGTTGTATTGCGGCTTGCGGAAGCCTTCCTCACCATGCTGCAGCGCGAACGCAACGCATCCGAGCACACCGTGCGCGCCTACTCGCGAGAAATTCGCTCCTTTGCGGAGTACCTGGTGGAACTGCTGGGCGCGGATGCGGACCTTCGCTGCGTGGAGCATCTGCACATCCGCTCCTATCTCGCCATTCTTTACGATCGCGGATTGACGAAGGCCTCTGCTGCTCGTGCGCTGGCTGCCGTGCGGTCGTGGTTTAAATGGCTGGCGAAGGAGGGCAAGGTAGAGCAGAATCCGGCCATTCTGGTGTCCACGCCGAAACTGCCCAGGCATTTGCCGCGCGTCCCCAGTATTGAAGAGGTCAATCGCGTGCTGGATTCTCTGGACAACTCTGAGAACAATGCAAAGCGAAAAACTTCCGGCCAGGAAGTGGCGGCCGCCTGGCCGGAGCGCGACCGCGTCATCTTCGAGCTGCTTTACGGTTGTGGCATTCGGAACGCCGAGCTGGTGGGCCTGAACGCTGACGATATTCACTGGAAGAATGAAGCGGTGCTGATTCGCGGCAAAGGGAAAAAGGAACGGTATGTTCCGCTGGGCGATGCAGCCGCGCAGGCGCTGCAAGAGTATCTGCCACAGCGGGCAATCCGGTTGAATGCAGCTGGCAAAGGTGCTTTGGTCGAGGCAGGGCCGCTGCTGGTCAATCTGCAGTTGCGCGCCAATTGCCGGTTGACGACGCGCAGTGTCGGACGCATCGTCAAGCAGATCGCACTCTCGCGCGGTTTGCCGGCAGAGGTGCATCCGCACACCCTGCGCCACGCCTTTGGCACGCACATGCTGGAGGAGGGCGCGGACCTGCGCGCCATTCAGGAACTGCTGGGTCACGAGCGGCTTTCCACCACGCAGCGTTACACGCAACTGACGGTTTCTCAGGTGCAGCAGGTGTACGACGACACCCATCCAAGAGCAAAATAAATTCACTGTTGAATTTATTTCCTGTGCCGTTCTTCGGGACATAGTTTGTACCGCTTTCCCAGCCCGCGGTGGCAGCCGTGCTCAGGAGGACATAAGGATGCAAAGAAGTGTGCCGGGAAGGTCGGAAATGTGGTCGCCGCGCCTGCGCTGGCGGCAGTTGGTTCTTCGGGGAAATTGGCGTGTCACAGGGACAGAAACAGAGCAGCGATTCCCCAGAACAGGTAAACTGGTGTTTTGGCGCAGAGCCACTATGCGCCAGCGAAGGATACAGGTTTGATCAATAACGTACTGGCAAAAGTATTTGGCACAAGTAACGACCGTGCGGTGAAGCGGTTACTGCCTGAGGTAGAGCAGATCAATGCGCTTGAGCCCGAGGTGGAGAAGCTCACGGACGAGCAGTTGCGCGCCAAAACGGACGAGTTTCGCGCCCGCATCCAGGCAAAAATCGAGGGCATTGAGGACGAAGAAGAGCGGATTGCGGTGGAGAAGGAAGCTCTGGAGGAGATTCTGCCGGAGGCCTTTGCCGTGGTTCGGGAAGCTGGCCGCCGCATCCTGAAGATGCGTCATTTTGACGTGCAGTTGATCGGCGGTATGGTGCTGCACCAGGGGAAGATCGCTGAAATGCGTACCGGCGAAGGAAAAACGCTGGTGGCAACATTGCCCTGCTATCTGAATGCTCTGGCCGGGCATGGCGTGCATGTGGTGACCGTCAATGATTATCTGGCCAAGCGCGACGCCGAGTGGATGGGCAAGATTTACGGTTTCCTTGGCCTTACCGTGGGCGTCATTGTGCATGACCTGGACGACCACCAGCGCCGGGAGGCCTATGCGGCCGATATTACTTACGGCACCAACAACGAGTTTGGCTTCGATTATCTGCGCGACAATATGAAGTTTGAGATTTCCGATTGCGTGCAGCGTGGCCATCGCTACTGCATCGTCGACGAAGTCGACTCCATCCTGATCGACGAAGCGCGCACCCCGCTCATCATCAGCGGTCCAACCGAGCAGACCACGGACAAGTATGCCCGGGTCGACAAAATCATTCCGAATCTGGAATTGGGCGAGCTTGTCGAAACCATTGAGCAGAAGATTTACTCCGGCGATTACGTGGTGGATGAAAAGCACCGCTCCATCACGGTGACCGATGAGGGCTGGGAAAAGATTGAAGGGCTGCTGGGCATCGGCAACATTGCCGATCCGGAAAACTGGGACCTGAAGCACCACGTGGAAACCGCCGTCAAGGCCCATGCGCTCTACAAGCGCGACGTGCAGTATGTGGTTAAGGATGGCGAAGTCATCATTGTGGACGAGTTTACCGGCCGTCTGATGCCCGGCCGACGCTGGAGCGATGGTCTGCACCAGGCGGTTGAGGCCAAGGAGCACGTCAACATCCGCAAGGAAGACCAGACGCTGGCCACCATCACCTTCCAGAACTACTTCCGTCTCTACAAAAAGCTGTCCGGAATGACGGGCACCGCGGAAACGGAAGCCGAAGAGTTCCACAAAATTTATAAGCTGGAGATCGTCGTTATTCCCACAAACCAGCCCATGCTGCGCATTGAGAATCCGGACGTGGTGTACCGCACGGAGAAAGAAAAATTCTTTGCTGTTGCCGACGAAATTGAAAAGCTCAATGAAAAGCAGCAACCGGTGCTGGTGGGCACCACTTCGATTGAAAAGTCGGAGAGGCTGAGCGAAATCCTGAAGCGGAAAAGCGTAAAGCACGTGGTGCTGAACGCCAAATTTCACGAGAAGGAAGCAGAAATCGTGGCCCAGGCCGGCCGGTTGGGCATGGTCACCATTGCCACCAACATGGCGGGCCGCGGTACAGACATTGTGCTGGGCGGCAATGCCGATTTTATGGCCAAGCAGGAGCTGGTGAAGAAGGGAGTGGTGCGCGCCATCAGTGCCGCCGAAGGCGCCATTTCGCCCACGGCGCCGGAAGGTATGCTGCGCTTCTACTATCAGGGGCAGGAGTTTGAGACCGCGCAGGAAAACTGGGACAAGGTCTATGCCGTGCATGCGGCGGCCGCGGACAAAGAGCACGACGCTGTGGTGGCGGCCGGGGGGCTGCACATTATTGGCACCGAGCGGCACGAGTCCCGCCGCGTGGACAACCAGCTTCGCGGCCGTGCTGGCCGTCAGGGAGACCCCGGCGCTTCGCGTTTCTACCTGTCGCTGGAAGACGATTTGATGCGCATCTTTGCGCGCGAGTGGGTCTCTACGCTGTTGCAGCGCCTGGGCATGGAAGAGGGCGTGCCGATTGAGTCGAAGCTCATCTCCAAGCGCATTGAAGGCGCGCAGAAGGCAGTGGAAACGCAGAACTTCGAGTCGCGGAAACACGTGCTGGAATACGATGACGTGATGAACAAGCAGCGTGAGGCGGTCTACGGACTGCGCCGCAGGCTGCTGGAAGGCATCGACCAGAAAGAACTTATTCTGGAGGATTATGTTACTGGTCTATTAAGCTCATTATTAGGAACTTATGCGCCAGAGAATGTGCATCCGGACCAGTGGGATACGGCTGGTCTGAAGAACCAGGTTTTCACCCAGTTTGGCGTGGCGATGGATGCTGAAGGCATTGATGCCAGCACGCTCAACCGGCATGAGCTGGGCGAGGCGCTCTTTGACAAGTTGCGCGAACGGTACGAGGCCAAGGAAACGCTGATCGGGCTGGAGGCCATGCGTTATCACGAGCGCATGATTATGCTCAGTGTGCTGGATGGTCTCTGGAAGGACCATCTGCTCTCCATGGACCACCTGAAGGAGGGCATTGGCCTGCGCGGCTATGCGCAGCAGGACCCGCTGGTGGAGTACAAGCGCGAATCGTATGACATGTTTGAGGCAATGATGCAGCACTTCCAGGAAGACACGGTGCGCTACCTCTACCTGATGCAGATCATTGGACCGGATGGCCGCCCGTTGCAGCCCAGCGCCCCCCCGCCGGATGCCGCTGTGCTGTTGAATGGAAGCAGCTCTGCCGCGGAGATTCCGATTCCGGTGCGCTCGCCTTCGACTACCATCGATGAGCTGGAGGAAGAGTTCCAGCGGAAGAAGAAGCGCGAACTGCAGCAGGCCCGGATGGCTGGCGGCGATGCCGCAGAAACGGCCGTGGCGCAACGCCGCACCGGAGACAAAGTGGGCAGAAACGACCCCTGCCCATGTGGTTCCGGCAAAAAGTACAAGAGATGCCACGGCGTCGAAGGCTAGCTATAGCGGTTCTCCAGTTTTCGTGGAGTTTCCAGGAATATGCAGGACGGCTTTTTCTTGAGAAAAAAGCCGGTTCAGGGCATCACGTTCCCTCTACACCAACTGGAAAACCGCTATAGCTGTGAAGTTCCAATAGGTTGTCCATCTGACCACGGCAGGCATCCGATCAGAATTGAAGATCAAAGTCAAAGGAAGTGAGAGAAAATGGCGGAGAGAGAGGGATTCGAACCCTCGATAGAGCTTTTGACCCTATAACGGTTTAGCAAACCGCCGCCTTCAGCCTCTCGGCCATCTCTCCGACTGCGATAAAGCAATTATAGCCGCAAGCAGTCCATCTGTGTGTGGACATTCCTGTCTATAACGCCTTAAAGATGCAATCGCATAGCTATTTACCGTAAAAATTGGCCCAGGCTCAGGAATTTTCCCTTCCCTGAACACCACACTCCCCTTACATCACCCGGCTATGCGTGTAGCCAGCCTCGGTCAGCGCCGCCAGCAACTCTTCCACCTGCTCGCGTCCGCGCGTCTCCATGTTGATGTCAATCACCGTCTCGCCCAGGTTCACGCCGTAATACGCCCGGTTGTGCAGCGTATCGATGATGTTCACACGATGAGCAGCAATCAGCTTGGTCAGTTCATGCAGCGCGCCCGGCTTGTCCAGCAAATGGATGCGCAGGCGGATCATACGTCCATCCTTCACCATGCCGCGCTCAATAATGCGTGAAAGCAGCGTCACGTCGATGTTGCCGCCACAGACCAGCACGCCAGTATGCGCATTCCGGAGCGAGGTTTTGTGCTGCAACAGCGATGCCAGCGCCGTGGCGCCTGCGCCCTCTGCCAGCGTCTTTTCCCGCTCCAGCAAGACCAGAATCGCGTTGGCGATTTCGTCCTCTTCCACGGTCACAATTTCGTCCACATACTGCTCGACCAGCGGCAACGTCAGGTCGCCCGCGCGGCGCACCGCAATGCCATCGGCAATCGTGGTTGCAGGCTCAATCGTCACCGGATGATGTACAGCCACCGCTGCCGGCATCGATGGCAACTTGGCCGTCTGCACGCCAACCACGCGAATCTTCGGATTGCTTTCTTTGATCGCGCAGGCCACGCCGCCAATCAGGCCGCCTCCGCCAATGGGCACCACCACCGCTTCCAACTGCGGAATCTGCTCCATCATCTCCAGCCCCAGCGTTCCCTGCCCTGCAATCACGGCCGGATCGTCAAAGGGATGCAGAAATGTCAGCCCCTCGGCCTCACAACGCCGCAATGCTTCTTCGCAGGCCTCGTCATAGTTGGCTCCGTGCAGAATCACTTCCGCGCCAAATCCGCGTGTCGCCGTCACCTTCACCAGCGGCGTCGGCAAGGGCATCACAATCTGCGAATGAATGCCGCGCGCCGTCGCGTGATACGCCACCGCCTGCGCATGGTTGCCCGCGCTGGCCGCAATCACGCCACGCTTTGCCTGCTTCGCAGTCAGCAGCAGAATCTTGTTCAGCGCGCCCCGTTCTTTGAAGGCGCCCGTCATCTGCAGGTTATCCAGCTTCAGATACACCTGCTGCCCCGTCAACCGGGAAAGCATCTGGGAGTGGGGACACGGCGAATAATAGATGCTGCCGCGAAGCCGCTCGCGGGCATCCTGCACATCTTTCAGCGTAATTACAGGGGCCATGCGTCTCTCTTCAGAATCCGTATCTTTTGATGTTATCTGAAGCCGCTACTCTGTGCTTACCGGTGCCAGCCAAAAATCAAGCACGCGTATCGTCCCAAGCTCCCGTAAAATCAGGCACATGGGTCTGCACCTGTCAGCGCACGCCACCGTCATCTCTGGAAGCGTCATCTTTCTTACCAGCTATCTGGTCTTTGCCTTTGGCCATGTGCCCGGCACGCGGATAGGCCGCACGGCAATGGCCCTGATCGGCGCCACGCTGATGCTGGGCTTTGGCGTGCTCACACCGCAGCAGGCCCTGGACTCCGTCAATTTCCCTACGCTCATCCTGCTCTTTGGCATGATGGTCGTGGCCGCCGGACTGGCCCAGACCGGCTTCTTTGCCTGGGTCACCGGCAGCATGATTGCGCGTATGCCTCCGCGAGCGCTGCTGCCCGCCGTCATCTTCACCAGCGGCATTCTCTCCGCGATTCTGGTCAACGATGTTGTCTGTGTTGTTATGACGCCGCTGGTGCTGGCCACGGCCCACTATCTGCGGCGGCCCTCGCTGCCCTATCTGCTGGCGCTGGCCACCGCCTCCAATATCGGCGGGGTTGCCACCATTACCGGCAATCCGCAGAACATGCTCATTGGCTCTGTCGCCGGCATCCACTATCTCAGCTTTCTTGGCAGACTGGGTCCTGTTGCCCTGCTTGGCCTGCTGGTGGACTGGGCGCTGCTCAGCTTGTTCTTCCGCAAAGAGCTCCGCCAGGTCATCCCCGTGCCGTCCGCAGCAATGACGCAGGCCGCAGACGAGGCCGAACGCCACATCCAGAATATCAACGGCAGCATGTTGAAGCCGTTGATCATCGCACTGCTGGTCATCATCGCCTTGATGGCCGGCGTTTCGCCGCCCTTTGCCGCCATCAGCGCCGCCTGCCTGCTGCTCTTCAGTCGACGCCGCGATCCCGCCACACTACTGGCCCGCGTGGACTGGAGCCTGCTGCTCTTCTTTGGCGGCCTGTTTGTCGTGCTTGGCGGTGGCGAAGCTGCGGGTGTCTCTGCGCGGTTGCTGACCTATGCCGAACATCTGAACCTGCAGAACACGCTGCTCTTCACCACCGCCGTAACCCTGCTGGGCAATGTCGTCAGCAATGTTCCGGCGGTGCTGCTGCTGCAGCCTCTGGTGGCCAAAATGGGTCAGGCGGCCGCCAATCCACATGCCCTGTGGCTCCTGCTTGCCATGGCCAGCACACTGGCCGGAAACCTGACCATCACCGGCTCCGTTGCCAACATTATTGTGGTGGAAAGCGCCCGCAAGGAAACGCCCATCAGCTTCTGGCAATATCTGCGCGTGGGCGTGCCCATTACCGTGGTGACTCTGGCCATCGGCTGGATATGGCTCACCTGGCTGTCAACCTGGCTGTGAACCTGGCTGTAAGTATCGTTTAACTCAATTTGCGGAAGTGGTTTGCCTTGTCGAACTCTTCGCGCAGCTCCGGCGTCTTCAGATTTTCGCGGAGATGCGCCAGCCGCTGCTCCAGCGCCAGCAACGTATCGGCCAGCGGAGTCGTATTGCTCCAGGCCACATCGCGCCACATGGAATACGGGCTGGCCCCCAGCCGCGTCATCTCGTGCAGCGCACGACCACCAATCGCGCGCAGATCCGGCGCATCGCCAAACTCATCTTCCAGCAACGCCGAGAGCGCCGTGGAAACCATCTGCGGCAAATGGCTCACCCACGCGCACAACGTATCGTGCCG
>DZDJ01000025.1:0-29190 GCA_022736715.1 Edaphobacter aggregans | reverse complement strand
AGCTTGGTGCTGCCAACATCCGTCACCAGTTGGCCCGGCTTCAGCAGCGGAGCCAGTTGCTGCATCCAGTCCAGAATGCCGAAGACCGGCACCGCCAGCAGAACTACATCCGCCGCAACCGCCGCCTGCAATCCGGCTTCTTTACTGGCTGCCGCCTGTGTGATGGCTCCGCGCTCCAGCGCGACCCGCACCTGCTCCGGATCGTTGTCCCAGCCGGTAATCGTGCCGGTAAAACCGTTTGCCCGCAGCGCAAGACCCACCGATGCCCCGATGAGTCCTGTGCCGATCAGGGTAATGCGCTCAAATGGCATAGGCAGGTTTGGCAACACTGCGGCCCACCACCGGAGCCAGAGCGCGCAGGTTGTCCATCAATTTCTCATACTGCTCCGGAAAGAGCGACTGCGCTCCGTCCGACATTGCCTTGTCCGGATTCGGATGCATCTCCATCAGCAAGCCATCGGCCCCGGCCGCAACCGCCGCCATCGCCATCGCCGGAACCATATCGCGGCGGCCAACACCATGCGATGGATCGCCCAGCACCGGCAGATGCGTCAGTTTCTTCAGCACCGGAATTGCGGAAATATCCATCGTATTGCGCGTATACGTCTCAAAGGTGCGAATGCCGCGCTCGCACAGGATCAGATCGTAGTTGCCTCCGGCGAGAATGTATTCGGCTGACAGCAGCAGCTCTTCAATGGTCGCCGCAATGCCGCGCTTCAGCAGCACCGGCTTGCGCACATGGCCCAGTTCGCGCAGCAGATTGAAGTTCTGCATGTTGCGCGCGCCAACCTGAAAGACATCCACATACGGCATCATCAGCTCAATCTGCGAAATCTCCATCACTTCGCTGATAATCAGCAGCCCCGTACTGTCGCCCACCTCGCGCAGCAGCTTCAGCCCTTCCAACCCCATGCCCTGGAACGAATACGGCGAGCTCCGCGGCTTGAAGGCCCCACCCCGCAGAAACTTTGCTCCGCCAGCCGCCACCTGCTGCGCGCTCAGCAAAATCTGCTCGCGCGACTCCACCGAGCACGGCCCGGCCATCACCACCACTTCCTCACCGCCCACCGTAACACCATTGGGAAAGCGCACCACTGTGCCTTCCGGCCGAAAACCCCGGCCCGCCAGCTTATATGGCGAAGAAATGCGATATGCCTCTGCCACCCCCGCCAGCACCTGAAACTCCTGCACCTCAAACTGCGCTGGCTTGCCGACCCCGGCCAGCACCGTCTGGATGGCTCCGGTCGTGCGGTGAACATCGAACCCCAACTCCACCATCCGCTCGATCACCTGTTGAATCTGTTCTTCTGTGGCGCTCTCCATCATTGCTACGATCATGGTCTTTTCCTGGGCTTGATTTCTGTTGCTACTTCCTGTTCTCCGAAGGTGGGCGTTGAATCGAGCGCATCACATCGATGATCCGTTCGTAGATGTGCTTCAGTTCCTCATGCGGCAGCGGTCCTGCATTGATGGTCTGCACATGCTCAAACACCGTATTCTCCCGGTTCGGTTCATACACCGGCAGCGATGCCGTCTGCTTGAGTCTGCCAATGGCCCGCGCCGCGCTTGCCCGTTCGTTGAGGAGCTTCACAATCTGCTCATCCAGTTCATCGATCTTCCGTCGCCAGTCTGCTATCTCCACGCCATACCCTCGATTGCAACGTCCGGCCCGCACTTCCGTCTTGCGGGGCCGGCCAAAGCCTGATGGAAATTTCTTTCCATCATAAATGCCAAGGCTCAGGACGCTGAAACCGCTTGTGCCGCTTCCCGTTTTTCCAACAAGGAAGCAACCAATTTCGCCACCGCCGCCGGGGCCTCCTGCGGCGTCGATTTTTCCACCACCGCCACTATCGCGCTGCCCACCACTGCCGCGTCCGCAAAACGGCCCACCGCGGCCACATGGTCTGCGTTGGAAATGCCAAAGCCCACGGCAACCGGCAGCGCAGTAAACTTCCGCAGCCGCTCCACCAGCGTTTCGGCATCCGAAGCCACCTGCGTCTGCGTTCCCGTAATACCCACACGCGAAATGGCATAAACAAAGCCCTGTGTCACGGCAGCAATCTTCTGCAAACGCACATCCGGACTGGTCGGTGCAGCCAGAAAAACCGGCGCCAGATTGTTTGCCTGCATGTGCCGCAGATACTCATCCGCCTCTTCCACAATCATGTCCGTCACCAGCACACCATCTGCGCCCGCCGCGGCAGCCTGCTCGCAAAACTGCTGCATTCCCAGCCGCAGAATCGGGTTCAGATACGAGAAGATGATCAGCCCGGCCTGCGGTCTGGCCTGGCGCAGCTCCTTCGCCAGCGCCAGCACGTCCACCAGCCGCGTTCCCTTGGCCAGGGCCCGCTCACTGGCCCGCTGAATCACCGGCCCATCGGCCAGCGGATCGCTGAAAGGCACGCCCAGCTCAATCACATCGGCGCCTGCGTCAATTGCGGCCAGCGCAATCTCGCGGGTCGTTGCAATGTCCGGATCACCGGCAGTAATGTACGCCACCAGCCCTGGCTTTTTCACAAATTCGATCGGCATTAGCGCTGCGCTCCTTTCAAATCCAACTCCCGCGACAAAATTCCCATGTCCTTGTCCCCACGGCCAGACAGGTTCACCATCAGCACATCCGCGCGGCTCATCTTCGGCGCCAGCTTGATGCACTCGGCCACCGCATGGGCCGACTCCAGCGCCGGCAGAATGCCTTCCGTCCGCGCCAGCGTCACCGTGGCCTGCAAAGCCTCGTCATCCGAAGCCGATGTGTACTCGGCGCGACCCGCGTCATGCAGCGCCGCGTGTTCCGGCCCGACGGAGGCATAATCCAGCCCGGCCGAAACCGAATGCGTCAGCGAAATCTGCCCCGCTTCATCCTGCAGCACATACGAATACGTTCCCTGCAACACGCCCGGAACGCCACCGCCCTGCCCCTGGAAGAAGCGCGCCGCATGCTCGCCCAGCCCTGTGCCGCGGCCACCCGCTTCCACGCCAATCAGCCGGACACTTGCATCCGGAATGAACTCAAAAAATGCGCCAATTGCATTCGATCCGCCACCGACACAAGCGATGATGGCCGAAGGCAGCCTGCCCTCCTGCTCCAGAATCTGCTGCCGCGCTTCGCGGCTGATGACGCGATGGAAATCCCGCACCATCGTGGGGTAAGGATGCGCGCCAAGCACGCTGCCCAGCAGATAATGCGTCGTGCGTACGTTGGTGACCCAGTCGCGCATGGCCTCGTTGATCGCGTCCTTCAGCGTGCACGAGCCGGAACTGACGCCGCGCACCTCCGCACCCAGCAGCCGCATCCGGTAGACATTCAGTTCCTGACGGCGCATGTCCTCTTCGCCCATGTAGATCACGCATTCCATGCCAAACAACGCGCAGACCGTCGCCGTAGCCACGCCATGCTGCCCGGCGCCCGTCTCGGCAATCACGCGATGCTTCCCCATCCGCCGCGCCAGCAGCGCCTGCCCCAGCGCGTTGTTGATCTTGTGCGCGCCCGTGTGCAGCAGGTCCTCCCGCTTCAGATAAATCTTCGCGCCTCCCAACTGCCCGCTCAGCCGCTTTGCATGGTAGAGCGGCGTGGGCCGGCCCACATAGTGGCGCAGCAGCGAATCCAGTTCCTGCTGAAAGTCGGGGTCTGCCTGCGCCTCTGCATAAGCATGCTCCAGCTCTTCGAGCGCGGCCATCAGCGTTTCGGGCACATAGCGCCCGCCATAAGCACCAAAGCGACCCGGTGTCGGCCTGGCTGCGGTTGGAGTGGAGGTGGTCTCTGTACTGCTCACAATGGCTTCCTTTCTGGTACAGCATGATTTCAAGCAATAAAAAAGCCCCGACCTCTGGGGTCGCGGCTCGTGTGGAAGTTCGTAGAAACCTGAAAGTCTGTTACTGCTGAATCCTTCAGATGTGCACGGGACACTCCGCCAGAGCCGCTATTGTGCGCCAATAGCGGTAGGTAAAGCTGAAAAACTGGCGCGGTGCATTTGTCATCTTGCTACCTACAATACATGGAGAGCAGCAAAAACCGCAAATTATTTTCCAAAAACTGTGCTTTGACCTTGGATTGGATGTGCGCTATTCCTCTGCCGGAATCCGCGTCCCCTGGTGAAAAATTATCTGCCAACGCCCATCACGCAGCACCCAGATGGAGCTGCGCAGCGAGCGAATCTCCGGCGTATCTCCGTCAAACTGACGGCTGGACTGGTACGTTGCCAGCACCACCCCCGGAGCCAGTTCCACCGCGGCAAAGTCTGACATGGAAAGCTCGGCCTGCTCTTCGCCTTCCAGCGCATCCAGAATCTGCTGCCGCTTAAACACACGTCCCGAGCTGCCAAACTCCCGAAAATCCTCTGCCAGCAACGCAGCCGCCTGGTCCCGCTGATGCCGAACATCCGGCCGCAACAACTGTTCTTCCAGTGCGCGCAGATCGTCTGTCAGGCTGCTCATGCGGTTCTCCTCAGAAAGTTGGCTGCCGCGCATTGCGCAGGAACGCCTCTACTTTGGATGGGTCCTTCTTCCCCAGCGTTGCTTCCACGCCACTGGCCACATCTACGCCCCACGGGTGCAGGGTACGGATCGCCTCGGCGACATTCTCCGGCTTCAATCCCCCCGCCGCCACCAACCGCAGTTGCGGAGCCGCCTGCGCAAAACTCCGCTGCGCCGCCTGCCAGTCAAACCGCAGCCCTGTGCCTCCGCTGACCGTCGCCGTGCGGGAATCTACCAGCACAGCGTCGATAGCCGACTCCCGCTGCACCGCCTGCAATTGTTGCTCCAACCCTGCCAATGCCTCTGCCGGCTCCGCATCCACGCGATAATGCAGCACCTGAATAATGCGCAGCGCTGGCGTGCCCTGCGCCTGAAAAAATGCGCGTAGCCTAGATGCCAGCGGCAAGTCCTCTACCCCATGCAATTGCACGCCCGTCAGGCCAGCCGTCTGCACGGCTGCTGTAATTTCTTCAAATGAGCTGCCCGCAAAAACGCCGATCTTCTCCACCGCCTCCGGCAGATGTGGCGTTATCGCAGCCACTTGTTCGGCAGTAACGCGGCGCGGACTTTTGGCGAACACGAAACCCAGCGCATCCGCACCGGCGCGCGCCGCATGGAGTGCGTCTTCCAGATTGGTGTTGCCGCAGATTTTGACCCACATGGCCTAGACCACCACGCTCGTGACCGCGCTTTGCAGCAACTCTGCCAATGCCTGCCCCGGATCGGGCCTGCGCATCAGCGACTCTCCAATGAGAAAAGCATCGTACCCCGCCGAACGCAGCCGCCGCAGGTCTTCGCCGGTGTGAATTCCGCTTTCGGCAACGCGCACCGCCTCTCGCGGCAGCAGTTCTACCAACTCCAGTGCCGTATCCAGGCTCACCTCAAACGTCTTCAGATTGCGGCTGTTCACGCCATACGCATCGCAGCCCAAACCAGCCACCCGCGCCAACTCTTCGCGGTCATGCACTTCGCACAGAATGTCGAGCCCCTGCCTGCGCGCCGCCGCAGCCAGCGCATGCAGCTCTGTGTCGCTCAGCGCCGCTGCAATCAGCAGAATCGCATCCGCTCCGTGAGCCCGCGCCTCCAGCATCTGGAACTCGTCCACCATAAAGTCCTTGCGCAGGCACGGGATCTTCACCGTTGCCGAAGCCAGCTCCAGGTTCCGCAAACTTCCCTGAAAAAACCTCTCTTCCGTCAACACAGAGAGCACCGCCGCGCCACCACCAGCCAGCAGGCCTGCCAAAGAAACGATGTCGAACTCTTCCCGAATCATGCCCCTGGAAGGCGACGCCTTCTTCAGCTCCGCAATAACCGCCGGTCCGCTTTCCGCCCTTTGCCGCAGCGCTGCCGCAAAGCCACGCGGAGTGTGCGCCGCGGCGCGCCGCTCCAGCGCACCCACGTCCGCCGTCATCTTGCGCTCCGCCACCTGCTGGCGCACGGAATCAACAATTTTGTCTAAATGCGAAGCCATTTCGTTCGTATCTCTTCCTTCAATCTTATCCATTCCATTGCGGATGGCCTGTTATCAGTATATCTGCGTACCACAAACAACCTTTGCCTGCGCCACACCGAACCCTCCAGCACACCCATCAGAACCAGAATGGGACCACAGGACTTCCGTAATGAGCCATGTGGCCCATCATCGACAAGATCGTCGCAGCACAAGGTTAAAGTGCAAAAAAAAGGCAGGGCCTCCAAATGAGGCCCTGCCAGAAACTTCATACACCGGAACTGCAACTGCGAATTACTTCGCCTTGGCAAAATCTGCGCCGAAGCAGCACTGCTCCACCAGCATGCAATAAATATGCTCCAGCGCCAGGTGCGATTCCTGAATATGTTGCGTCACCGACGATGGAATCACCACGTTGTAATCGCAAAGCGGAACCATCTTTCCACCAGTCTTACCGCTAAATCCAATCGTCGTAATTTTCTTCTTCCGGCAAAGCTCCAGCGCGCGCAATACGTTCGTGGAGTTCCCAGAGGTCGAAATGCCCAAAAACACATCACCTTCCTGCCCCAGCGCCTCTATCTGCCGCTCAAACAAATGGTCGTATCCGTAATCATTACCGGTTGCCGTCAAAATTGAGGAGTCCGTTGTCAGTGCAATTGCGCGCAAGGCCGGACGGTCCGCCATCAGGCGCACCACAAACTCCGCCACCAGATGCTGCGCATCCGCCGCACTGCCACCATTGCCCGCGACCATCAGCTTGCGGCCACTCATCATGGCCTTCGCCGTCACTTCCGCCGCTTCCGCCACAGCGCTCAGAATCGAGTCCTCTTCCATCACCTGCTGCATCACCGCAACAGAATTTGCGAGCTGCTCGCGAACAATATGCTTCACGTAGACCTCAAAAAAATGGAGCTGCCTGGATTGATTGACTTGTATCGAATGTATCCCAAACCGCCGCGGAAAAGCGAATCGGCATTCGCACACCGCTCAACTACCAGCGCGAACATCGCAACAGCAAAGGCAGGAACTCACCCCCGCCTTTGCTGTTGCTTCCAGAAGATACAGCCTATCGGTTCTGCACCAGCCACTCTCCCAGCTTCGTCGATTGTGCCGCATGCAGTTGCGCACAATCGCCGATCGCATCGCCCGCAATCTTCAGCGTGCGCGCCGAAGCCTCCAGCGGATGCGTGTCGAAGAAATTCAGCACTTCTGTCCGCTTCTCTTCACTGCAGAAGCTACCCGTTGCGCCCACAATGCGCGCCCCCGAAGCAACAGTCAGTTGCGCTTTCACCTTGTCCCAGTGCTGCTGAATATACTGCCACGCCTGCTCGCGCGTGTCCCGCGAACGCAGCAACAGCGCCAGCAGAATCCAACTGTCCTGGTTGCGCACATGGCCATCGGCCACGTAGTCCAGCGTCCGCTGCACCAATGCCGGATTGGTAAAGTACGCCAGCGAAAACAGCGTCGTCGTCCTCAGTCCAGGATTGTTCGTTGTCCCGCTGATCTTCTGCAACTGATCGTAGAAGGCCGCATCTCCATTCGTGGCCGCAACCGCAATCGCACCCTGTGCCAGCGTCGGCTCAACGGACGACTGGTTCGCGAGATACTTCTCTGCCAGCGTATGCGCCTCCGCTACTATGGCCGGGTTCCTGGCATATCCCAGGTGCACAAACAGCGCACCCCGCAGTTCCCTCATGTCCGGAGAATCGCTGGCAGCCGCAGGCGGCAACGCACGATACACCGGCCCAAACTCCCGCTGTATCCACGCATCCAGTTCTTTGCGCTGCTCCGGCGTTGCAATTTGCGAGCGGATTGAGCTGATCCGGGCAAGCGCACTGTCCACCACATCCGCATTCCTGTCGGTATGCAACGCTTCTACCAGGTCCAGAAAGCTGCCCACGGTTCCGTTGCCAGAACGCATCAGCGCCCACTCATCACCCAGCAGGCTGATGCGCTCCTGCGGCAGCAATTCGGTTTCGGCATGCACCACAATCTGCCGATACTCGTCCTTGCTGTATTCACTGCGATAGTAGCCACGCGCACCAGCATTTGCATACAGGAACTTTGCCGTCGCAGGCACGTTCAGGCTCTTCCCCGCCGGCGTCAACACTTCGCATTTGGATTTTCCCGCTCCCGCAGCAAAACATACCGGCAGTGTCCAGCTCTGCACTGTGCCCAGCCTGACCGTCGGGGACAGGAAGAACCGCCGCTGTGCCACCGCAATCTTGGCCTTGCCTTCCGGCGTAAACGTCAGCAGCGGCACACCCGGCTGCACCACAAAACTCGACATGATCTTGTCCACCGGCAACTTGCTGGTGGCCGTCTGCGCATTCCAGAAGTCTTCCGCCGTCGCATTGCCATACATGTGCGCTGCCAGATAATTATGCACACCCCGGCGGAAGGTCTCCTTGCCGACATAGTTTTCCACCATCGCCAACACAGCGCCCGCCTTGCCATAGGTAATGCCGTCAAACATCTCGTTGATCTGCGATGGAGTGTTGACCACCGCACGAATCGTCCGCGTCGTCGCCATCGAATCCAGGTTCAGCGTGTCGTCCAGGTCGCCCGCTTCATCCTGCACAATGTTCCATTCCGGCTTCCACGCAGCAACCGGCTTGTTTTCCATCCACGTTGCGAACCCTTCATTCAGCCACAGATTGTCCCACCACTTCATGGTCACCATGTCACCAAACCACTGGTGAGCCATCTCGTGCGCCACATCAATCGCAACCGTCTTCTGCGCTGCAACCGGGGCCGTCTTCTCATCCACCAGCATCGCCGTCTCGCGATAGGTAATCGCGCCAAAGTTCTCCATTGCGCCAGCTTCAAAGTCTGGAATCGCAATCAGGTCCAGCTTGGGCATCGGGTACTTAATGCCGAAATATTGATCGTAGAAATGCAGGTTGAACTCAGCCGCCGACAAAGCAAACTTGGCATACTGCACCTTGTCCGGAGTCGCACAGGCGCGGATCGGCACACCATCGCTCTCACCGGAAATGCACTTGAAGTCGCCCACCAGAAACGCCACCAGATAGGTCGACATCTTCGGCGTCGCCGCAAATCGAATCGTGTGCTTGCCAGTCACCGGCCCCGGCGTATCGGAAACGATGTTGGTGTTGGAAATCGCCGTGTCGCCCTTGTCCACAATCAGCGTAACGCTGTAGGTCGCCTTCATTTCCGGCTCATCAAAAGACGGAAATGCCCGCCGCGCATCGGTCGGTTCAAACTGCGTCACCGCATAATTGCGCTTCGGCGTTTTGGAAAGATAGAAACCACGCAGCTCGTTGTTCAGAATGCCTGTATAGCGAACTGCAATTGTGGCCTTGCCTGCTGGAATCGTGTCCGCAACTGCAAATGTTGCCTGTTCCTTGCCCTTGTCCAGAGAAACCTGTGCTGTCTGCGTCTTGCCTGCTGCTGTAATTGCAACGGACTGGAAGGTAATCTCAGCCGCATTCAGCGTAATGCTTTTGGCTGGCTGACTCAGCA
Source organism: Edaphobacter aggregans (assembly GCA_022736715.1). Lineage (GTDB taxonomy): Bacteria > Acidobacteriota > Terriglobia > Terriglobales > Acidobacteriaceae > DZDJ01. The sequence goes on along the minus strand of DZDJ01000025.1, from coordinate 19,781 downwards.
CAACCTCAATTGACTCATCGCCAGTAAAAGTTGCAGCTTTTAGATCGGGGGCCAACGTCAGCGCATAGTGCTGCGGCAGCGCATTCTGTGGCAAGCGCTGCGCATTGGCCACCGTTGCACATGCGAACGCTGCAACTGCCACCATGCAAATGCTGATACTCCGACCCGGCAAACTGGGCCGCATCTTTTTACTGGAATGGAACATGTCAGGCCTCACAATGAAGTAATTTGTAGGATTGCTACAGCGACTAAGCAGAAAATCGGTCTGCAGAAAACGTTTCAGTGTACTACATCAGCTTCACCGTAATGTTTTCAAGCCGTATTTCCCTCAGACGAAAAAGGCCATCAGGCGATAATTTATAAAAACCATCGTCTGACGACCTTGAATGTTCTGTGCAAACCGTCTCAGGAAAACTGTACAGAGGCCGCGCGCTCCGAACGGCCAGAGATTTCCGCCGCACGGGCTTCCGCGTATGCCGCCGCTCCCAGCAGCGCGCAGCGGCTCTCCAGAATAATACGCACCGGCATGTGCTGCAGGATGCCCTCCATGCGGCCCTTGTCCAGAAACGCCTGCATGAATGTGCCGTCTTTCATCTTGTTCAGAATCTTCGGCGCAATGCCGCCGCCCATATACATACCGCCCGTGGCCAGCACCTTCAGCGCCATGTTGCCCACCTCAGCGCCATAGGCCGAAACAAACATGTCCAGCGTGTGGGCGCACAGCCCGCTCTCGCCGCTTTCGCCCAGTTGCCCGATCACCGCATTCGGATCTTCCGCCGCCATGCGGTCCTTGAGCCACTTCGGCTCTTCCATGCCTTTGGCATCGCGCAGAAAAGCATAGATGTTGCGCAGGCCAATGCCCGACACCACCCGCTCCCAGCTCACATGCCCCTGGATCTGCCTGTCCAGATACTGCAGTAGTTCAATCTCCAGGTCTGTGCGCGGCGCAAAATCGCAGTGTCCGCCTTCCGATGGCACCGGCACATGGTGCTTGCCATTCCAGATCAGCAACGCTTCGCCCAGCCCTGTACCGGCAGAAACCAGCCCGCGATGCCCCACCGCACTGGAGTCCCCTTCATGCAGAACAAAAATCTGGTCCGGCGTCAGCTCCGGAATGCCATACCCATTCGCCTCCAGATCATTGATCAGAAACAGATGATCGATCGAGAGCGCCTTGGCCATCTGGCGGCTATCCAGCGTCCACGGCAGGTTCGTCAACTTCAGACGGCCATCGCGCACCGGCCCGGGCACGCCAAAGCAGGCCGCATACACTTCCTTGCCCGCATCCGCGCCCAGAAACTCACGCACCACCGCTTCCAGCCCATCATAGTTCTGCGCAGGAAACTTCTGGTCCCGCACATGGTGCAACTGCCCCTGCGCAAAGTCATACAGCGCCAGATGAACTTTTGTGCCGCCTACATCGCCAGCAAGAATCATTGCTTTATCTCCAACTCCCCATGCACACCGTCAGCAGGCTTCGGCAACTCAGCAGCCGCCTCCTCGTCCAGCAACAGTGACAGTACACCGCTCTGCGGCCTCACCAGTTGGGATGGAATCGTATCCGGATCACGCCGCCCCAGCAACATCGTGCGCAGCACATGCGCCTTGTCCGCCCCCTGAATCAGAAAGAACACACTCCGCCCCAGATTCAGCACCGGCCACGTCAACGTAATCCGCCAGGTGTCCTTCTGCGGTACGTGGTTGGCAATCACCACCCGCATCATCTCGTTGATGCCATCCGTATGGGGGAACAGTGATGCCGTATGCCCATCATCGCCCATGCCCAGCGCAATAATGTCAAACACAGGCAGCTCGGCGCCTTCCAGGCGAAACTGGTTCCGGATCGTCGCTTCGTAGCGGTTCGCAGCTTCTTCTGGCGGCAACTCGCCTTCCATCCGAAAAATCTGCGGCGCCGGCAACGGCACCTTCGAGAGCAGCGCCTCATTCGTCATGTGATAATTGGAGTCCTTATCGTCCGGCGCCACGCAGCGCTCATCTACCCAGTAAAGCTCCAGCTTGTGCCAGGGCATCTGCGCCAGATATGGCTGTGCGGGATCGGCCAGCAATTCAAACATCCGCTTCGGCGTGCTGCCTCCGGAAATAGCAACGCGCGCCACGCCACGGGCGTTGACCGCCTCCGTCACATGCTGCACAAACCACGCCGCAGCCTGATGGCTCAGCGCATCGAGATTCTCATAGATAAAATAATGGGCTTTAACTGAACGAGGCATGCTTGTCTTTTCAAAAAAAAGAGAACTAGTGGGCCGCCGGAAAGCGGCCCGGTTGGAATTATAGTTTGCGCCAACTGCGATCATCGCGCGCCAGCAATTCGTCTGCGGCCTCCGGCCCCCAGCTGCCTGCATCATAGTTCGGCAGGTTGGCAATCGGGTTTTCTTTCCACGCTTCCAGAATCGGCGTCATCAGCGACCATGTCGCCTCCACGCCAGCCCGGTGTGCAAACAGCGTGCCATCGCCCAGCATGGCGTCCAGCAGCAGACGCTCATACCCGTTGGCGCGCGAAGTGCCAAAGGCCGCCGCGTAGCTGAAGTCCATGTTCACCGGGCAGATGTTCATCTGCGGCCCCGGAACCTTGGTGCCAAAACGCAGCGCAATTCCTTCATCCGGCTGAATGCGCATGGAGATGATGTTCGGCTCAATCACCGGTCCGCATGGCCCATCGTTCTCCTGAAAGAGCGTCAACGGCGGCTGCTTGAACTGGATCGTGATCTCCGTCACCCGTTTGCCCAAACGTTTGCCTGCACGGATATAGAAAGGAACACCCGCCCAGCGCCAGTTCTCGATTTCCAGCCTCAACGCCGCAAAGGTCTCTGTCTGCGACTCCGGATTCACGCGGTCTTCCTGACGATAGCCAATCGCAACCTTGCCATCCACCACGCCCGGCCCATACTGGCCGCGCACCGTGTCTTCCACCGGAATCTGCCGGATTGCGCGCCACACCTTGATCTTCTCCGCACGCACAGCCGAGGCCTCAAATGAGATCGGCGGCTCCATCGCCACAAACGAGAGCAGTTCCATCACATGGTTCTGCACCACATCCCGCAACGCGCCAGCACCCTCATAGAACGGTCCGCGGCCCTCAATCCCAATGCTCTCCGCAGCCGTAATCTGCACATGGTCAATAAAGTTGCGGTTCCACACCGGCTCAAAAATGCCGTTGGCAAAGCGGAAGACGAGGATGTTCTGTACCGTTTCCTTACCGAGGTAGTGGTCGATACGAAAAATCTGGTCTTCGTCAAAGACCTTGTTGATGTTGTCGTTCAGTTCCCGCGCCGACTCCAGGTCATGTCCGAACGGCTTCTCCACAATCGTGCGGATCCACGTCTTCTTGTCACCCGGCTTGGCCATTTCCTTGTCGCCCAGGCGGTCAATAATATCGGCAAAGTACTCCGGCGCCGTCGCCAGGTAGAACAACCGGTTGCCGCGTGTGCCATACTGCTGGTCCAGACCTTCCAGCCTGGCCTTCAGCTTGTCGTAGCCAGCCGTGTCGTCAAAGTTCATCGCGTGGTAGTGCACCTTGCCAATAAACCCGTTCAACTTCGGCTCGTTCGGGTCCACTCCGCTGAACTGCACTATGCCATCGCGCATGTCCCTGGCGAAGCTGTCGTCCAGGTCGCGGCGGGCAACGCCCAGCACCACAAACTCCTGCGGCAGCAGGCCGGCCTCTTCCAGATGGTAGAGCGCCGGCAGCAGCTTACGCTTGGTCAGATCGCCCGATGCGCCAAAGATCACCACAACACATGGGTCGGAAATATGTTCGGCCTTTTTGCTGGCCTCAACCGCTTCGGGGGTAATGCTTACTTCTGTGGTCGCCATAAACTTGAGTTCCTTCGCAATGATCTAATGCAGGTTCGTTGTTGCGCTGGGCCTAGTCCTTCTTGACAGAGTGTCCGCCAAAGGCATTCCGCTGGATCGCAATCATGCGGTCGGTGAAGTTGTTGTCTTCCCGCGAACGCAGGCGGCGAATCAGCGACTCGGTAATCACAGGCGCGGAAATATTCAGATCAATCGCCTCAAACACTGTCCAGCGGCCCTCACCGGAGTCCGTCACATACGCCTGCAGGCCATCCAGTTCCGGGTTCTTTTTCAGCGCCTCCGCCGTCAGATCCAACAGCCAGCTACGGACCACCGAGCCATAACGCCAGATTTCCGCAATCTGGGACAGGTCGAGTGCCAGCGGCTCCTTTGCCTTCATAATACTGAAGCCCTCGGCATAGGCCTGCATCATGCCGTACTCAATGCCATTGTGTACCATCTTCACAAAATGGCCAGCACCAGCCGGGCCAACATGTCCCCAGCCCTGATTCTTGGCAGGAGCAAGCGTCTCAAAGATCGGCGAGAGCCGCCCGACCGGCTCCTGGTCGCCGCCGATCATCATGCTGTAGCCCTCTTCCAGGCCCCACACACCGCCCGATGTTCCCACATCGACGAAGTTGAAACCCTTCGCCGTCAAGGCGGCATGACGGCGCTGCGAATCTTTATAGTTGGAGTTGCCGCCATCGATGAAGGTGTCGCCCTTCTGCATCAGCGGCTCCAGCCTGGCAATCGTCTCGTCCACCGGATCGCCTGCCGGCACCATGATCCAGATCGCACGTGGCGCAGCAAGGTTCTTCACCAGGTCTTCCAGTGAGTTCACGCCGACTGAACCGGCAGCCGTCAGCTTGTTGACCGCCTCTGCGTTGAAATCAAAACCAACCACTTTGTGGCCAGCCTGATGCAGACGCTCTGCCATGTTGCCGCCCATTTTGCCAAGTCCAATAATTCCAAGTTCCATTTGTGCTCTCTCCTTCTGGTTCTGTCTCTGTTCTTATAATTGCCTGCTGCCTTTATTCTTATGATCGTTTGCCCGTTGGCCGCTTTGACATCTGCGCCGAGTTTCTTCAACTACGCCAGGAGATGTTCCGGGGATTCAAAGTGGACCGCATTGATGCAACCCTGCCCGGAACCAGACGCAGCGGCACTGCTGCTGTGTCAGAAAATGATTGTGCGCTGTCCCATACGCCTTTGGACTGCTAATCCTTCTTTGCGGCCGCAGGCATATAGCGCGCTTCGATGGCAAGAACCTTGTTCAAGCGGCGAACAAAACGTTCCTCTTTCGCAATGAACTCGGCCCTCAGGTAAGCTTCGACAACTTCAAATGCGAGTGCCGTTCCAATAATGCGCGCCCCCAGCACCAATACATTCATCTTGTCGTGCTCCACGCCCTGATGCGCAGAGTACGTGTCATGGCACATGCCGGCACGCACACCCGGCATCTTGTTTGCCGCAATGCACACACCCACGCCGCTGCCGCAGATCAGCACCGCGCGTTCCGCCTGTCCGGCCATCAGCGCCTTGCCAACCGCTTCTGCAAAGTCAGGATAATCAGAGGGTTCCGTGTTGTAAGCACCCAGGTCGAGCACTTCATGTCCCAGCGCGGCAACGTGAGCGCGGACCTCCTCCTTCAGGGGGAAGCCCGCGTGATCGGAAGCAATTGCAATCTTCATCGACCGTTACTTTCCTGCCGTTGCCGTAGCAGCTTTCACCACCTGCTGCACATGCTCAATCACATTGCTGACGCTGATGCCCAGCTTTTCCATTGCAATCGGCCCCGGAGCCGAAGCGCCAAAGCGGTCCAGACCCACAACCGAGCCGCTGCTGCCAACATACTTCCACCAGCCCATCGTAGCGCCAGCTTCAATCGCCACCTTTGGCAGCTCCGCCGGAAAGACGCTGGCCTTGTACCCGGCCGACTGCTCTTCAAACAGCTTCCAGCTCGGCATGGACACCACCCGCGCCGTCAGCCCCTGCTTCTTCAGTTCTTCGGCCGACTTCAGCGCCAGTGAAACTTCAGAACCGCTCGCCACCAGCAGAACATCCGGCGAGTTGCCGCCCTGTTCCAGGACGTAAGCGCCCTTGCTCACGCCCTCATAAATGTTGTGCTTCGCCGCATCCAGCACCGGCAGGTCCTGACGCGAAAGCGCCATGAAGGCCGGTTTGCTGCGCTCCACCGCAAGACGCCATGCGGCCGCCGTCTCATTCGCGTCCGCCGGATGGAAATCCGTCAGACCCGGAATCACGCGCAACGCCATCAAATGCTCCACCGGCTGGTGCGTCGGACCATCCTCCCCCAGACCGATCGAGTCATGCGTAAAGATAAACAGTGAGTGCACCTGCATCAGCGCAGCCAGGCGCATCGCCGGGCGGCAGTAATCGGAGAACACAAAGAACGTGGAGCCAAACGGAATCGTACCACCGTGCGCCGCCATCCCATTCACCATGGCGCACATGCCAAACTCGCGCACGCCAAAGAAGACGTTGCGGCCAGCCGGGTCCACATGAAAGTTGGCACTGTCCTTGAAGATGGTCTTGGTAGAGGCCGTCAGGTCTGCCGCGCCGCCAAAGATGCTCTGCACCTTGCCGCCAATGGCGTTCATCACCACCTGGCCAGCATTCCGGGTGGCCACCGCCTTGTCCGTCGGGAAGTTCGGCACGCTGGCCTCCCAGCCTTCCGGCAGCCTGCCGGCAAACGCCGTCTCAAACTCCGCAGCCAGCTCAGGATGCGCTGCCTTGTACTTGGCAAACTGCGCCATCCAGGCGTCAAACGCCTTCTTGCCGCGCTCCCCAATCGTGTTCCAGTTCTTCTGCGCCTCTTCCGGCACATAGAAGCTCTTGTCTGCCGGCCAACCCAGATTTTCCTTGGTTGCCTTCACCGCTTCGGCGCCCATCGGTTCACCGTGCACCTTGCTGGTGCCGGCTTTGGGGCTGCCGTATCCGATAATGGTGCGAACAGCAATCAGCGACGGCTTGTCCTTCACCGACTTGGCCTCTTCAATGGCCTTTTCGATGGCAACCAGATCGTTACCGTCATCTACATGGGTAACATGCCAGTGGTACGCCGCAAAGCGCTTCTTCACATCCTCGGTGAATGAAAGCTCCGTCGGGCCATCCAGCGAGATCAGGTTGTCGTCATACAGTACAATCAGCTTGCCCAGACCCAGCGTTCCGGCCAGCGAGGCCGCTTCGTGCGAGACACCCTCCATCAGGTCACCGTCACCGCAAAGCACATAGGTGTAATGGTTGACGAGCTCAAAGCCCGGCTGGTTGAAGCGCGCAGCCAGATGCCTCTCTGCCGTCGCCATACCAGCCGCCATGGCAAACCCCTGGCCCAGCGGCCCCGTGGTCACTTCCACGCCGTCCGTATCGCCATATTCCGGGTGTCCCGGGGTGTTCGAGTGCCACTGGCGAAAGCTCTGCAGGTCCTCAATGGAGACCTTGTAGCCCGACAGGTGCAGCACCGAGTAGAGCAGCGCCGAAGCATGGCCGTTCGAGAGCACAAAACGGTCGCGGTCAGCCCATTTGGACTCCGCCGGGTTGTGTTTCATCAACTTGTGAAACAGCAGGTACGCAATCGGCGCACAGCCCAGCGGGGCTCCGGGATGGCCGCTCCTGGCCTTTTCAACAGCATCAACAGCTAGAAATCGCAGTGCATTGATGGAAAGCTGGTTCAGTTCGCTCATAGTTCCTCAGTATTAATTGTGTGACACAAAATCTGTTGTCTGTAGTTCCAGTATATGGGGCGGAGTGTCCGCGGAGTTTCAACCAGCCGGGGTGAGCCGCACTACAAAGTTCTTCCCCAGCCAGCGATTTTCTTCTGGCCAATTAAGGGTAAATGAGACCTCTGTAGCATCCTTCTCAGGAGCTTGAATATCTGCGTAAAATCCGGGATACCCTGTCTGGTGCGCATCGGTGGCGTGCTGGGTCTGCCAGTTATCGGTCGTCCATACCACCCGAAAACGCCCTGCATCCAGAATACGCAAAATGTGATCGTTTTGTATCGCTTTCAGCGTCCGCCCAAGCTGAAATATCTCCACAGGCCGCCGCGGAGTACGCTCCGCCGCGGGCCGGGCATAGCGGTCTTCCACCACGGAAATCCGGTCAAACACCCGCCCATCCGCCGCAGAGCGCAATAATTTGATGTATTCCGCATGCGCCCACACCAGCGGCTGCGCCGATCCGGCCGACCGGCCGAAGTGCATGCCCACCTCCGGCATGTCCTGGTAGTCCCAGATCTGCTCCGGCAACATGCCTCCGGCTGAGCTGAAGTTCTCCATTGTTTTGATATAGCTGGAGATGTCCTTCCCCGCCGCCAGTTCATAATGCGCCCGCTCGCCCGTCAGCAGCGGCCAGGCGCGCCCTTGCCCATAGCTGATAAACGGTCCGCCATCGTGCCGCTGGCCATATCCGTCATGGTTGTACCGCCGCCAGCAGGGGCCGTAGGGGGTGTTGATCTTCAGAATATGGTCCACCACCTTCAGCGAATCCACAATCAGCGGATCGTCTGCCCGGCGCACCCCATAACGCACCAACTCCAGAAATCCGCCGTCGATAACCTCCTTCGCCTGGAACTGGTACTGCTGTCCCGGTTCCCGGTTGTTCAGCGTCACCAGCATCCGTTTGCATTCCGGCGTCACAAACGGATCGCCGCAAATCGGCGGATGAATGCGCATGTAGTGCCGTTTCACCTCCGGCAGCAACACTCCATCACTGGTCGTCGTCCATTCGTCGAGATGCGCCTCCAGCCAGTCGGCGTGGTCTTCCAGAAACGCTGCCAGCTCGGTCGAATCATGCCCACGGGCAATGTCCGCCGCGCAGATGAGCCCGGAGATGACCGCGGCCAGCGTCGACGGCGAATATCCGGCGTTTTCTTCCCAACGCTCCTGCTGCGTCACCGGAGCATAGCGCACCAGAAAACCAGCCGCCCGCTCCACAAACGGAAAAACACAGAAATTTCCCAGCCCGCCCAGCTTCCACAACCGCCACGCCAGAATGATGGGAAAAGCCACCTCATCCAACTGGATTCCCTTCCAGTACGGCGTGCCATCCACCCAGAAATTCTGTGCGAAACTGCCGTCCGGGCGCTGCGTGCAGGCCAGGTACACCAGCGCCCGCCGCGCCGTATCCACGCTCCCGCAGGCCAGCAGCGCTGTGGCGCTCTGCACCATGTCACGCGTCCACACTAGGTGATAGCCGCCCAGATCGTCGTCGCTCTTGTGCGCACCCCAGGGGATGGAGGCCGACGCGATAAAGGCCCCGGCATAGGTCTTGTCCTCGTGCGCCAAAATGATGTTGTGACTGATCCGCATCAGCCGGCCGCTGTCCATCGCTTTGGTTGCCAGCCGCTCCGGACTGGCCGCTCGATGCCACTGCTCAATGCCACGTTTCAGGTGATAGTCAAACGGCATGGCCAACGACTGCATCATGCCGGAAAGCGCCGCATGGTGCCCTTCGCCAAAGCCCAGTGCAATGGTGAACTCCCGGTGCCTGGCAATGTCGATCTCCCCGGTCAGGGCAATATTGCCGTCCAGCGCCTGGCCAAACTCCCACGTCATGCGCATGTTCCTGCTTATATCCTGCCAGCCATCACTTGCGCCCACATAGCCGCAGGAGGTCCGCGTAAAGCCGCAGTCCACGCCCATCACCAGTGACGTTTCACCCTTCCACGCCAGCAGCGCCTGCTGCCCGGCAACATCCAGCGCGCGGCCGGAGTTCCCCGCTCCGCCCACTTCCAGATGCGGCGCCAGCAGCGCGTAGGCCTTCATCCGCGACAGCACCTGCTCATTCCCTTCGATCTTCACGTGCATCAACACCACAGGATGGTGCGGGTCGCAGGCAATCGTCTTGGTCAGCCGATACCGCCCTTCGCGGTCCTTCGCCACAATCCGCACAATCAACGCATCCGGATCGTAGTAATCGAAATGAATATCCAGGTTGCGCTTTTCTTCGTGGAAAAAACTCTCGCCGTCGGTCAGCAGCAGTTCCATGTCGCGGGTCTGCGGACGGTCAATAGTTGGATAGTAGATTTCGTTCAGAATGCCATGAGAAATGGTGTACCAGACGCGGCTGGAAGAAGCATATGCCGTGCCGACGGCATCCTTCTTGCTTGAAGTCCATCGTGGTTGCAGCCCTGGGGCGCCAAAAGCGGGCCCATCTCCCTCCAGCCAGCGGTAAGCAGCAGCAGAAATAGTCATGCTTTCCTCAATCTATCTGGTTGCAGATTCCAGTTTGTGGTTCATGCGACGGCAGCCCTGCATGTGAAGCTCTGCGCCCTGTAACATTAGACTGTCCCCGCGGGCGCATGGTTACTTAAAATCTGTCGCACCGCGATATTTGAATTCCCATGTGCTTTTGCATCATTCTTTTCCCGGCGCTCCACAGCAGTGCAACGCATCCTATATGATGCAGAAGAGTACGGAAGCAACCTAGGCACGCCGCGGTTGCCAGCATCATGCGGGCACCGCACCTCGCGGCAGCCACATCTGGATCTGCATGCGCGTGGTCGGCCCGGTTCCGTCGATTTTGTGCACGCCCGGAGACCACCGGGCGCACCATCCCAGAGGAGAACAAACGTGGCATACGAACTCGCACCTCTTCCCTACGACTACGCGGCTCTGGAGCCGTTCATCGACGTTCAGACCATGACCCTGCATCACGACAAGCATCATCAGGCCTACATCAACAACCTGAATGCAGCCATTGAAAAGCATCCAGAACTGGGCAAACACACCGCAGAAGACCTCATCAAGAACCTGAGCAGCGTCCCGGAAGACATCCGCGCCGCCGTCCGCAACAACGGTGGCGGTCATGTCAACCACACCATGTTATGGGAAATCATGAAGCCCAATGGTGGCGGCGACCCCACGGGCGCCATCAGCGAGCAGATCAAGAAGGACTTCGGCAGCTTTGAGGACTTCAAAAAGGTCTTCAACGAGACCACCGCCAAGCAGTTCGGCTCCGGCTGGGGCTGGCTGATCCTTGAGGGCGGCAAGTTGAAGGTCGTCACCACCGCCAACCAGGACAATCCGCTCTCCAGCGGACACTTCCCCATCCTCGGCAACGACGTGTGGGAGCATGCCTATTACCTGAAGTACCAGAACCGCCGTCCGGATTACCTGGCCGCCTGGTGGAATGTGGTGAACTGGGACGAAATCAACAAGCGCTTTGCTGAAGCCACCAGGTAAGCAGCTTCCGCCGCGCAGAAAAAATCCCCACCATCTGGCGGGGATTTTTTTGTCTGCAAATACAGCGTGCCTGCCCAGTATCTATAACTTTTTCAGTAAAAGATCCGCCGCGACAAACACAAAGAAGACCACCGCAATAACGCCGTTCATGGTAAAAAATGCCGCATTCAGCTTGCGCAGATCGCGCGGCGAAACCAGCAGGTGCTCATAGAGCAGCAGCGACGCCACCAGCGCCACTCCCACCATTGCAATCTTACCCAGCCCGAACAACACCACCAGCCAGATCAGCAGCGCCAGCATCACCAGATGCATGCCCCGCGCAATCCAGAATGCGCCTTCTACACCAAAGGCCTGCGGCACGCTGTTCAACCCCACCTTGCGGTCATGCTCAAAGTCCTGGCAGGAATACAGCACATCGAAGCCCGCCACCCAAAGCAGCACCGCCCCGCTCATCACCAGCATGCGCACATCGTACGAGCCGCGCACGGCAATCCACGCCGCCGAAGGCGCAATGCCCAGCGCCAGCCCCAGCACCAGATGCGACCACCGGGTGAACAGCTTGGTGTAGCTGTAAACCAGCACCACAAACAGCGCCAACGGAGCCAGCAGCAACGTCAGACGGTTCAACATGGCCGCTGCCAGCAGAAACAGCAGCACCATCCCGAAGATGAAGCCAACCGTGAACTTTTTACTCAGTTGGCCAGCCGGCAGCGCGCGCGCCCTCGTCCGCGGATTGACCGCGTCCAGCTCCGTGTCCACCAACCGATTAAAGGCCATCGCTGCCGAGCGGGCCGTCACCATGCAAACCACAATCCAGCTCAGTTGCTGCCAGGAGGGCCACCCGTTCGCGGCCAGCATTGCGCCCGTCAACGCAAAGGGCAGGGCAAAAATGGAGTGCTCCCACTTGATCATCTCCAGCGTGGTCGCAAGACTGCTCTTTCTCTTTTTCATCGTCTCTTATTTTAGCCGCCCCTGGCGCAGCGAAGCACGTTCAACCCTCCAGAGGACCCGCCGTCAGCTTTGCGTCACAGACTGGCGGCTGAGCCAAAGCCGATACAGTCCCCAGGCCGCCACCGTGCACATATCGATGATTGTGTTGTCGAGCAGCATCTGCTCAAACTCCGCCACCGAAACGCGATGCAGCTCCAGGTCATGCTCTTCGGGATCAGGGGCCCTCGTGCCACCCTCCAATCCGCTTGCCAGATACACATACTGCTTCTGGTTCATAATGCCGTAGGCCACCTGCAATTCCCCCAGATACACCATGCGCCGCGCAGAAAATCCCGTCTCTTCACGCAGTTCTCCGCGGGCCAGTTCCTCTGGATTCACCCCCGCCATTTCCCATCCGCCCTGGGGAAACTCCTTGCAACGCCGCTGCACCGTGTAGCGAAACTGCTCCACCAGATACAGATGGTCGCCCTCCAGTGGAATCACGATGCAGCAGGGGTCCTTGTCAACTACGCCATAAATGCCCTGCGTTCCATTCGAGCGCTCAATTGCGTCCTCGCGCACGCGCAGCCACGGGTTGCGATAGACTTCCCGGCTGCTCAGCGTTTTGATCGACATTCCCATCTCCTATTTTTCGCGGTGCCCTGAGCCTACTGCACATTCGTTACAGGCAGTTCAATGTGCGATGGATGCTCCGCCGACCAGTAAATTTTTTCCGTCGCCTTCTTATAACTCTTCGCCGGCGCCGTCATGATGTTCGGCACAAACGTCTGCGGATTGCGGTCATACAGCGGAAACCAGCTTGACTGTACCTGCACCAGGATGCGGTGCCCTTTCAGAAAAACGTGGTCCGCGCCATGCAGACTCCACTTGTACTCTTCCACCGTGTTCGCCGGAATCGGCGCCGGATGTTCGAAGCTGCTGCGATAGCGTCCGCGGAATATCTCCTCCGCAATCATCAACTGATGGCCCGCCATCTTGCCCTGCTCGGCATCCTGCGGATACTCGTCGATCAGTTTCACCACCCAGTCGCTGTCTGTTCCTGATGTCGACGCAAAAATATCCGCCACCACATCACCCGTCACCGTCACATCGTGGTCCAGCACCGGCGTTCTCCACGTCACTACATCCTTGCGCTTAGTTACAAATCGCTGGTCTTCCACCAGCCACGTGTACCAGTGCGATCCCGGCGCATACGTCGCCTGAATTGGCCTGTGTCGATATGGCACCGGATTCCCTGGATCGGAAACATAGACCGTGAAGGACCTCGCATCACCGCCTGCTGGCCGCGCAAATCCCAATCCGCCATCCGCCCCCAAATACAGATTCTTCGTCGTAAATCCCTGCTTCGGCGGCCAAACGGGATACCGCATCCAGCGATCGCTGCCCGTCTGGAAGGTTGCCGTATTTTCCAGATCAAACCCGCTTTCGCCCTTCAGATAATGCGCAAAAAACGGCGCCTCAAAGTGTTGGCGGTAGTAGTCCGTCGTAGCGGAACCAAAATCCAGCGCGCCCAGATGCCGCGTCGTTCGTGCCCACTCTCCGTGGTTCCACGGACCGAGCACCAGGAATACTTCGTGCTTCGCATCATGCGGCTCCAGCGCGGCATACTCCGCCTGCGTGCCCCACATGTCCTCCTGGTCCCACCATCCGCCCACTTCCAGCGTGGGCACCGCCACCTGCGTCAACCGCGGTTCCACCGCCATCGCCTGCCAGAAGCCGTCATACGCTGGATGCTGCAAAAAAGCCTTGCCTGTCGGCAGATTTTCCAGCCCGGCCTGCTTTGCTGCATTCAGAAAAGAGCCAGCCTTCAGAAAATACGTATACGCATCCCCGTCCAGCTTGCCGAAGGTGTCCTTCTTCGTGCTCTCCATGCCCAGCACATAGTCATACCCATACGTCTGCCGAAAGGCGCCGTTATGGAAGAAGTCATCGCCCATCCAGCCGTCCGTCATCGGCGCCTGCGGAGAAATGGCCTTCACTGCCGGGTTGGGGTCAATGCCTGCCATCATCGCCAGAAAACCGTCATAGGAAATTCCCATCACACCAACGCGGCCATTGTTGTCCGGAACATGTTTCAGCAGCCACGCCACCGTGTCATACGTGTCCGTACTCTCGTCCACCAGCTTCGGATCAGTCCGGTTGCCAAACACATGCACCACCGGACGGTTCATCACAAACTGTCCCTGCGACCCATACCGTCCACGGATGTCCTCCATTACAAAGATGTATCCACTGCGCGCCAGTTCCGGATAACGAAAATCAATGTAGCCGGACGTGGACTCGTCCACCCCATACGGAGTCCGTTGCATCAGAAACGGCAGCGGCCGGTGGGTATCTGTGGGCCGCAGGACAATGGCGTGCAGTTTCACGCCATCGCGCATCGGGATCATGACCTCTTCCCGGCTGTACGTGCGAAATGGATACCGCACCGGCTTGCCCGGCACCTTCTGCGCCGTATTGCTCCCATCGCTGGTGACCAGTTGCAGTCCTGTCACCGCGCCCGCGGCATCTCGCTCGAAAATATATTTTGTGCTGCTGATCTTGACGGAGTAGTGGTCCGGCGAGTCCTGCATCAGTTCCACCGGCGGCGTCCGCTCGGCGTTCAGATACAGGTGGCCATCCTGGCGATAAATGGAGAGCACGGTCTCCGGCTCATCGGCATACTGATACCGGCCCGTCAGCCCATGCACATCCGCCGCCGTTGCTGTTTGCGCCCAGGAAAAATCTCCTTGGAACGCACAGCACAACAAAACCAGCAACATCGCAGAATAAAAAGAGGAAATGCAGTTTTTCCCGAACAAGCAGCACTCCTGTAAATTGCGGGGAATAAGGGAATTGACTCCTGAGTCTAAAGCATTTCTTCAACGCAAACAAAGAAAAGCGCCCTGACTCGATTGCAGCCAGGGCGCTTCTTTCGGAGCAATCCAACTGAATTAGACCGCCGCTGCCGGGCTGGCGGCACATTGGAAGCCGATTTTGTTGTGCGAACCATCGCAGAATGGACGCTTCTCCGACGCGCCGCAACGGCACAACGAAATCGCCGGCTTCCCCGTCAGGTCCCACTCATTGCCTTCGGCATCCACCAGCTTCACGGAGCCTTCCACACGGAGCGGGCCATTCGGCCGCACTGTAATTTTCACTTCACTTTCAGACATAACCTTTGACTCCTTCAAAAAATCAGAACAGGCGGCTGCAAAACAACCACTGCCTCCAGCATACGTGCCCCGCGGCCCTTACGAGAAGAGCACCGCCTGTCCCTTTATGCCTGCGGACGCAACCGTTGCTGCAGCGTTCCGGCCAGCGCCACCATCTGCTGCAGCTTCGCAGTCAATTGCGGTGACACCCGCGGCTCAGACAAAGCCAGTTCCCCGTGCAGCAACAGCCCTGTCACGGTCGACTTCAATTCGCTCTCCATCTGCTGTGTCACGGCGCGGGTCGCCAGAACCTCTTCCTGCTCCCGCCTCATAATCGCCGCTTTTACTTCCCGGACCACGCGCGCTCCTCCAGAGATGGCAAAGTTCACCTGGACCGGAACAGCAAGCCCTGCATGCTGCCAAAGCATGTCCGTTCCCTGCGGATCAATGTCCGCCATGCTCTCCTCCACCACAACCACCGCATATTCCTCACGACGCAACGCCGCCAGCCCGGAGCGGCGGCTTGTCACAAGCTCTACCGGCAAACCAACCTGACGTGCAACCAGAGCGGCGCAGACCTCTGCACCAACCATCGACGAAATCAGCAGAATCTTCTTCATTTTTGCTGTCCTCTCTTGAACCGTGTCGCACACATATCTGAGATTCGCAGTCTTTCAATCTGTTCCCGGATGTACTAATGAATCTGCGGCGGGGGGTCGCCGGCTTCTTCAACTCCGTACTCTTTCAGCTTGCGATAGAGTGTCGTCTTGCCAATGCCGAGCAGCTTGGCTGCCAGCAGTTTGTCGCCGTTCACCTGGCGAATCGTTTGCAGAATTGCCTGCTTTTCCAGTTCAGCGATAGGCACAATGCCACCTCCATTGGCCACGCCATCGCCAGCGATGCCACCAGCATCGCCTTCCGCGCCAGGCACCATGGCCGGACGGCGCATCTGCGCGTGGAAGGCCTGCACCTGCGTCGGCAAATCGCCAACATGCAGCACCGGTCCAGAGGAAAGCGCACACGCGCGCTCCACCGCATTTTCCAGCTCACGCACATTGCCCGGCCACTCGTAGGCCGCGAATATCCGCAGCACATCGTCCGACAACGTATAGCGAATGCCATGCTCCCGCTGCATCCGCTCCAGAAAATGCGCCACCAGCAGTGGAATGTCCTGTGGCCGCTCGCGCAGCGGCGGAATCTTCAGGTTTACAACATTCAGCCGGAAATACAGGTCCTTGCGGAACTGCCCCTGCTCCACCATCGCCGCCAGGTCACGATTCGTAGCCGCCAGAACGCGGGCCTGCATGGGAACCGCCTGCGTTGCCCCCACCGGACGCACTTCTTTTTCCTGAAGCGTGCGCAGCAGCTTTGCCTGCAGATCAAGCTGCAGCTCTCCAATCTCGTCCAGAAACACCGTTCCACTTCCTGCCGCGGCCAGCAGTCCTTCCTTGGAGCGGTTCGCACCGGTAAAAGCACCCTTCACGTAGCCGAAGAGTTCACTCTCAATCAGCGACGGCACCAGCGATCCGCAATCCACCGGGATGAACGGCATGGCTGAATTCGGCCCGTGGAAGTGGATCGCACGCGCGATCAGCTCCTTCCCGGTTCCGCTCTCGCCCAGAATCAGCACCGGATGGGTGGAGAACGCCACCTTGGACAAAATCCGGTAGAGCTTTTCCATCCCGGAGGAACGGCCAATAATGTTGCCCATGCCCTGCTGCGTGCGCAGCCGTTCGCGCAGCATCCGGCTTTCGGCATCAAAGTGCCGCCGCTGCGCCGCGCGTTCCAGCACCATGGACAGTTCATCCAGGGCAAAGGGTTTGGTCAGATAGTCATTCGCACCGATGCGCATCACTTCTACCGCAGAGGAAACCGAAGCAAAGGCCGTCATCACGATCACAACCATCTCTGGCTGCTCCGCCTTCACCTCTTCCAGCAGAACCAGCCCGTTGTTCCGCGGCAGCTTCAGGTCCAGCAGAAGAATGTCAATCGATTCCTGCCGCAGCAGTGCCTGGGCGGCTTCCACGGAATCTGCACTGTAAACCGTGTAGCCCGCACGCATCGCAATCTCACAGCAGGCATGGCGTACTGCGGAGTCGTCGTCCACCACCAACAGATGCCACGATGGCTGGCGGTCCGCTAAGGCTTTCGAGGGGGATAAATATTCCATGGGGCTCGCTGTAATCAACATATGGCAGTGTCTCTCTTCCCGGTCGCGATCTCTGTTGCTAACCACACTGATCTGTCCGCCGGTCCGGAAAATCGTCTGCACTTACAGGTCCCTGGGAGGGAGAAATCATCTTAACACCAGAATGCCTTTCCCTGCCGCGCCTTCCGCGGAAAGATTTTTCCTGCCCGGCTTCGTGCTCTGCCACATTCCTTAGCGGCCACGTCATTTCCACCAGCGTTCCTGCTCCCGGATGGCTGCAAATCTTCAGTTCTCCACCCGCCTGCTCCACAAGCTCCCGAACGATGGAAAAGCCCAGCCCATGCCTCTTTGCCGCGCTGCCCGCCCGCATGGCGCTTTGGCTTCTGCGTCCAGCGCCAGACAAGAGCTTCGCTCTGTCCTCCGACATGCCACAGCCCGTATCCTGAACGCTCAGTACCAGCCTTGGCAGTTCCTGCATGCCATCTGTCTCGTCCTGCGGAAGAACCATCCTCCAGCAGATGCGCAGATAACCTCCTTCCGGCATCGCCTGTGCGGCGTTGCGCGCCAGGTTGACCAGAATGCGTTCCAGCGATTCTTCCTCCATCGGCAGCAACAGCTCCCGGTAACGAATATCGACCATGAGCTCAATGGCGCCTCCCACCAGTCGCGTCAGCAGCCCTCGCAGCCTCTCCAGCGCCACCGCTGGATCAACCACGCAAGGATGCACCCCGTATGGCAGCTTGTTCATCGCCCCCGCAACTGCATCTGCCGCTGGCGCACTGTTGGCTACCGTCACACCAAACTGCTCCCAGTCCAGATGCAGCAACCGCTCAATCAGGCTTTCCCCTCGAACCGCCAGATGGCGCAACTCCGTCAGGTAATGCTGAAAATCTGGAGAAATCACCCCAGGGCGGGACATCAGGTCGCAGTAAAGCCCCAGCGCTCCAATCAGATTTCCGGCATCGTGCGCCAATCCGGCACCACCCGAAACCCCTGGCTGAGCATTTTCTAGTGCACCTGCGGCCTGCGCATTCCCAACAGTAAAATCCGCCTGCATTCCCGTTGGCACTGGCACTTCTGCAGCTCTGCTCGACAAACGACTCTGCATCACCCACCCCAAAATTTCCAATTTGGAATTGCTGAACCCTGAAACCTGTCTCTTTTTCAACTCATAGACAAACTTTCGTAATCACGTTAAGCGCCAAACTGACACACCAAAGTCAAGCAATTGATTAAGAAAGGCTTAGGAAATTATCATTATGATCCTTTGCACCACTACAGATGCAAAAATTCCGCTTGCGGAACACCAGCCCCGCCCAAAATTTCCTTTAACTACTTTGCTTTCTATCGACTACACGAAATTCCTGATTTGGAACACACCTGACACACTTCCCAAAACGAAGATGCGCTTCCAGAAAGTCTGCCGAAGTGTTGCTGCTGCGCCGAATTCATTTGTTATCACTTTTGAGGCGCAGGAATGGAGTCGCATCTGGATATTCACGTATTGGATTTTCTGTGACCTACAATCAAAATCATGTCCAATGAACCTCTGAATCATGAAAATTCGAATTTCCGCGCAGATAATCGCGGCCCGCGCACGCTGCGCTCCGTGAAACTGACCCCAGACTTCGTCGCTACGGCCGAGGGCAGTGTCCTGATCGAGATCGGCCATACTCGTGTTCTCTGCAATGCCACCATTGAACAAGGCGTTCCAGCCTGGCTGAGGAATTCTGGCCGGGGATGGGTCACGGCGGAATATGGCATGCTGCCGCGGGCCACGCTCTCCAGAACACCCCGCGAAGCCGAGCGCGGCAAGATCGGCGGCCGCACCCATGAAATCCAGCGTTTGATTGGCCGCTCTCTGCGTGCTGTGGTCGACATGCAGGCTTTGGGCGAACGTACTGTCATTCTGGACTGTGACGTGCTCCAGGCCGACGGAGGCACCCGGACGGCTGCCATTACCGGAGCCTGTGCCGCGCTGGCCCTGGCGCTGGACCGGTTTGTAGCCGCCGGAACGCTCAAAACTTCTCCTCTAAAGCAATTTGTTGCCGCCACCAGCGTAGGTATTGTCGACGAAAATGTGCTTCTGGACCTCGCATATGAAGAAGATTCCCGCGCAGAGGTAGATATGAATGTTGTGATGACTGCTGATGGAGGCTTAGTGGAAGTGCAGGCCACGGCGGAGCGCAATGCTTTTCCACGCTCGCAAATGTTAACCATGATGGACTATGCAGAATTCGGGATTCAGGAATTGCTGGCTGCACAACAAACAGTACTGTCCTCGCAATCGTAACTGGAGGGTTCAATTGATGTTTTGCAACACTGACAAACAATAAGTAACTGTTGCCGTCCTTGAAGTAACTTTCTGGCCCACAAGATCGGGTCATTCAGGATAGATGCTCCCCTCCCCCGCGGCCACCGCCTAACCACTTTGCTCCTGCCCCCCCATGAGGGCCAGGAGCAAAACAACCCAGACCCAACAACCTTCCTGAGTAAGACGGAAGATCGAAAGTGCGAAAAACTCTGGAC
>DZDJ01000058.1 GCA_022736715.1 Edaphobacter aggregans | reverse complement strand
GTGTGTAGAGTGGCGTGAGGGCGTTGAAGCGGAAGGCTGAAGAGCCCGAGTGGCCTCACACCTTATCAGTTCATCTGCCAATCCTGGCAGAAATCGCCCCTCCGATTCACCATCAACCCCTTCCATCACACCGTGGGACTAAACAGCTAATCTCTCACTCCACCTGTCTCAAACTCGTTGACACGCTCCGCATGTCGCCGATTGCGTATGTGCGTGCGGGCAACCCGCCTGTCTTTCTGGTGCATGGTGAAGCCGATCCTGTAATACCGTTTGCGCAGTCGGTGGAGTTGCGGGATGCGCTGCAGAAGGCTGGTGTGAAGGCTGTGCTGGATCCGGTGCCGAATGGTGGTCACGGCCGCTTTCCGGCGGAGCAGCAGCAGCGGGTCGTGCTGGACTCGCTGCGCTTTCTGCAATCGCTGGGTATTTTGCCAGAGGAGCAGTAGAGAAGTTCAGGAAATCCACTTGAGCAGGCGGATGACTCCCATCGATGCTGGCTTGGAGTGCGCGGAAACATCGGTGCGTGCGTGGATTTCAGCGCGCTTCTCCGCATAGTACTGGTAGGCGCGCACCAGCATCTGCTCATTCGTCATGGTGGGCTTCCAGTGCAGAAGGTTGCGGATTTTGGTGGTGTCGAAGAGAAAATCTTCTGCAATCATCTGGTAGTGATACGGGCCGAGCGGAGAAATCTTCAGCGCATGCGCCAGCTTCATGGCGGCAATTGCCGGGCCTTTGGGCAATGAGGCCACGCGCGAACGGCTGCCTGCCTCGCGAATCACAGCCTCGTAGACTTCGCGTAGCGACTTCACGTCGTCGGAGCCGATGTGGAAGATCTCGGAACCGCGATAGTCGAGCGCTTGAATGCAGGCCGTGGCCAGATCCTGCGCGTAGATGAACTGGTAGCGGTTCATGCCGCCACCTACCACCCACACCTTCTTATTGTCCTGGATGAATTCAAACAGAATGGCAAGCAGCCCGAGGCGGCCGCTGTCGATGATAGTGGGGCAGCGCAGCGTAAGGACGCTCAGGTCGCTGGTGTAGCCGGCCAGCAACTGCTCGGCGGCCAGCTTGGAGCGGCCATAGAGCTCAATTGGCGCGGGTGTTTCGTCTTCGCGCACAGGATGCCCCAGGTTGCTGGCCCACAGGCAGTTGGTGGAGGTGAAGACGAGCCTGGGTACGCCGAACTGGCGGCAGGCCTCGGCCACATTGCGCGTGCCATCCACGTTCGAGGTCCACAGTAGCGTGTCGTTCATGGCGCCGTGTGCCAGCATGGCGGCGCAGTGAAATACGGCTGCAAACTGGTGGTCGCGGAAGGTCTGGTTCACCAGTTCAGGATTGCGCAGGTCGCCTTGAATGCTGGTGAGCCGCTCGTGCTGGTCAGTGTCATGAACCAGATCGATGTTGACGACGCTGTGCCCTTCGGCCAGCAGTCTGTGCTTGAGCACGCCACCAAAAAAGCCGGAGGCCCCGGTTACAAGAAAGTGGGACATATCTTCCACAAGACTAAAAGAATTGGCCGCAGAAGGCCATGCGCCGGTTTTGCCCGCCGGTGCGCCCGGGCAGGATGACAAATACTGCCAAATTGCGAAAGAATCAATGCCAGAGTGACAACCAATTCGCGGCAAATACAGATGCAGGCAGGCGGTGCGCAGAGCTTTCGCGCGCCATGGAAGCTCTTTTGGGTGGCGTTTCTGGTGCGCGTGTTGTACATGACGCTGGCGCACACATACCGTTTTCGCGTCAGCGAAGACCACTTCCAGTTTGGCTGGGAACTGGGCCGCATCGCTCGATCGCTGGCTACGGGCCACGGCTATGCCAATCCATTCAACGGCAACACCGGCCCCACGGCCTGGATACCGCCGCTCTACACGCTGCTGGTGGCGGGCGCATTCAAGCTGTTTGGCGTTTATACGCGGCTGGCGGCGTGGGCCATCTTGTGCTGCAACAGTATTTTTTCCGCGGCCACGGCGCTGGCCGTGTATGAGATTGCGGCGCGCTGCTACAACCGCAAGGTGGCCATGTGGTCCGGCTGGTTGTGGGTGCTTTATCCGGCGGCCATGCAGTATGCGGTGCGCTGGATCTGGGACATGTCGCTCACCGCAATGCTGTTCGCGTTTGTGCTGGTGCTGGCGTTGCGCATGCGCGGCATTGGCGAGCACGGGGCCGATGCGGACAAAGCGCAGACGACTGTGCGCTGGGCAACTTTTGGCTTGTTGTGGGGGCTGATTGCGCTCACCAACCCCTCGCCGATGCTGTTTTTGCCGGTCTGCGGCATCTGGGTCCTGATGGGTGCGCGGCGCAAGCTGCGCGCACTGCAAAAGGCCGTGCTGGCGGCAGTGGTTTTCTGCGCGTGCATGGCTCCGTGGGTCTGGCGCAATTGGGTCGTCTTCCATGCTTTTGTACCGACGCGCAGCAACTTTGGAGCGGAGCTGTACGAGGGGAACGGCCCTGGGTCGAATGGGTTTCCCTGGGGGCCGACGATTTCCCTGGTAGAACAAAATCCGCGATATGAACTGTATGCGCGGGAGGGGGAACTGGCCTATGTGCAACAGCGAGACGAGATGGCCAAAGCCTACATCCGAGCCCATCCGGAGCGGTTTCTGGCTTTCAGCGCAAAACGCTTCTTCATGTTCTGGGCCGGAGTACCGCATCCGACAGACTCCAGCCTGTTGGTGGAGGCAGGCCGGGAATTGAATTTTGGATTCACAACGCTGGCAGCATTGATGGGACTGGGACTGTCACTGAAAAAGCGAATCCCTGCGGCAGGATTGTTTGCCTGGGCGTTTCTATTGTTACCACTTGTTTATTATTTTGTAACAGTGCAGGCACGCTTCCGACATCCACTGGAGCCACTGATGACAATTTTTGCTGTCTATCTTTTTCAGTCAGCAGAAAAGCGCTCTACATAAACCAACAGAACGATCATCACCCATGCAAACAGGAGCTGTAAGTGGGTTTATTTCGCAAAAAACTAAAGCAGGAACATAAGGTAATGCAGCAGGCAGAGCGGGCCCAGGGCGCTTTGCTTACGGAATATCACCGCGCTACGCCAGAGTGTCCTCACCCGGAACGCTGGAGCATGTACGATTCCATGACTGCTGAGGCAGAGGTGTTGGAATTCCTCCGTACCCTGGTTACAACAGTGAAGCCGGAATTGACTGTGGAGACGGGCTCCTTTCTTGGAGTCAGCACGCTCTGGATAGCAGAGGCCCTCAAGCAAAATGGCTTCGGACGGATTGTCAGTTGTGAGTTCGATCCAGTGGTTTTTGCGAAGGCACAGGAAAAGATTGCAGCTTCCGGACTGGCCGGCTGGATTGAATTGAGGAACGAGTCGAGTCTGGAAATGAACATCGATGGCCAGATTGACCTGTTCTTCAGCGATAGCGATTTGCCGATACGAGAACAGGAGGTCAAGCGCTACCTTCCTCAGATCAACCCGCAGGGTCTGATTCTGATGCACGATGCGAGTTAGCATCTGAAGATTGTTCGCGAAGCAGCGCTGCAGATGGAGGCAGAAGGACTGCTTTCGACTGTGCTGCTGCCCACGCCTCGCGGTCTTGTGGTGGCACAAAAGAAGGCAGGAAGAAGATAGTTCGCCGCGAGCTGCGCCACCCCGGCAGGAATCAATAGAAGTATCAGGATTATTTATGGAAATTGATTAAAAGATAATTATTTTTTATTTTATGGCGAAGGAGACTTATGGCGAACCATACGAAGGAAGTCTTTGACGCTACGGCCTCAACCTATGATGCGGACCGGTCGCGGCTGATTCCGGGCTGCGACACGTTTTACCGCTGGGCGATTGACCTGATTCCGGCGCAGGCGCGGCACATTCTGGATCTTGGGGCTGGTTCGGGGCTGGTTCGGGACTGGTGACGATTTTGGTGCGCAATCGCTTTCCTGCGGCGCGGATTCATCTGCTGGACTTCTCGGAGCCGATGCTGGCGCTGGCCCGGAACCGCATCGGAGACCCGGACCGTATCACCTATGAGCAGGCGGATTACGTGACGGCGGAGCTGCCGCAGGGGCTGGACGCGGTGGTCTCCTCGCTTTCGATTCACCATCTGGACGATGCGGACAAGCGCGCCATTTTCCGCAAGATATACGGAGCACTGGCGCCGGGAGGCGTCTTTGTGAATGCCGAGCAGGTGGCCGGGCCCACGCCTGCGCTGGACGAGCGCTACCGGGCGCTGTGGCTGCAACAGGTGCGGGAGGCAGACGCGACCGAGGCGCAAGTGGAGGCGTCGCTGTATCGCCAGCAGGAGGACCGCTGCGCTTCGATGGAAAGTCAGCTTGCCTGGATGCGGGAGGCGGGGTTTGCCGATGCCGATTGCTGGTACAAGGAGAACCGTTTCGCCGTGATGGCCGGAACACGCCTGACAGGATGCTGTTAGAGGACTGTATGGGGGATTCATTGGCGAAAAATGGGCCAAATGGCGGGTAAAGAACAGATACATTGACCCGAAGCCGGAAGAACGATACACTTTTAGAGTTTGGCGGTCCTGCCTCTATCTCTGTCTTCCGGCAGAGAGCCAGCAGGCTCAAAAGGGGTGGTTTCAGCAGCCCGAAAGAGCCGCGGCAAGCATGTATCTGCCCCAACTGAAGAAGATTGTGAATGCAGGGCGGCTGGGTTCGGCAAGCCCGCCTTCGCAGGAGGATTTGCTATGTACGCAGTGATTCGCACCGGTGGAAAGCAGTACCGCGTTGCCCCCGGCGATGTCGTCAAGATTGAGAAGGCTGAAAACGAGAACAGCACGATCGAGTTTAGCGATGTGCTGGCTGTTGGCAGCGATTCCGGCTCGGTGGAAAAGGCCGCTGGAGCCAAGGTGATTGCTTCGGTGGTGACCGAAGGCCGTGGCAGCAAGGTGCTGGTTTTCCACTACAAGCGCAAGAAGCAGTATAAGAAGCTGCAGGGCCACCGCCAGTCGTTTACTGAGGTCCGCATCAATGAGATTCAGGTGGACGGCAAGAGCTTTACCGCAGCCAGGTAAGTTTGTTGGGTTGGATTCGCCCTGGCGCAAGCCCGAGGGCAAAGCAAAGAAAATATTGCGGGGCAGCCGCCCCTGAGGTTGAGTGCAATGGCACATAAAAAAGGATTAGGCAGTTCGAAAAATGGTCGCGACTCAAACGCGCAACGGCTTGGCGTGAAGGTGTTTGCCGGGCAGACGGTGAAGGGCGGAGCCATCATCGTTCGCCAGCGTGGGACACCGTTGAAGGCTGGCGCCAATGTGGGCCGCGGCAGCGACGACACGCTCTTTGCCAAGATCGACGGCAAGGTGAAGTTTGTGGACCGCGGCAGGACCGGCCGCTTTGTTGCAGTGGAGCCGGTTGTTGCAGTATCAGCCGCACAGTAACAGATTGCTGTAACAAAAAGCCCTGCCAGATGGCAGGGCTTTTTGTTGGTATCAACTGCACTCGTGGTTAGCGCAGGCCATCTTCAAAGGTGCGGAAGCGGCCTTCGAGTTCCCACTCCTGCGCTGCCTTTGGGCTGGACTGCAGAAAAGCTGCGCAGCGAGCGGTGGGTTTTTCCGCTCCGATGGTTTGTCCGGAGCAGGCCGAAACCACGCGGCCATAGACATCCGGCTTTGCCCACAGGTTCTGACCTTCCAGGAAGCTATACGCAATGCTGTTGCGCGCCATGCGCTTCAGGTCCAGATAGTTCAGGTGAAATTCCTCGGCTGCGCGCACATATTCGTGCGTCAGGTCAATGCGAGAGACGCCTTCATCATCGGTGGAAAGCGCAACGGGCACATGGTACTTGAGGTATTCCGGCAAAGGGTGATGCTTGCCACTGATGCCAAGAATGACAGCATTGCTGGTCAGGTTGATTTCCACCGCCACATGCTTTGCCGCCATCTCCTTGAGCAGCTGGTAGGGATGCGTTTCATACAGGATGTCGACGCCGTGGCCAATGCGCTCGGCGTGGGCAATCTCCACGGCTTCGCGAATATGGAAGCGCAGACCTGCCGGGGGCACCATGCCCGGCGCCAGCTCGCCGGCGTGCAGCGTGATGTGTGCTTTGGGATAAAGCGAATGCAGATAGCCCACCATTTCCATCTGCAGATGGTAGTCGCGCATGGAGATGTAACCATCCTCAGGCATGACATAGTTGATGCCGACAAAGCGCGGCCCCGGCAGGGCGCTCTCTGCCTGAATGACTTCGAAGCCCAACAAGGTTTGCGCAAAAACCTGCTGTGGCGGAAAGCCTCGCAGAATCTGATAAAGGAAGCGGAGCTGCACTTTACAGGCTGGGGCGGCATCGGGCTGGCCGCAGTGCTCAATCTGATTGCGCGAGGTCAGCGCCTCCTCAAGCTCCTGCGTGTCGCGTGCTACGTCGTCGCGCAGACCCTTGGCCAGCAACGCATTGCGCATCTGGCTCATGTTGGGATTCCAGCCAAGTTCATTGGCAACCTGCGCGGTGTGCGCAAAGTCCGGCGTGTGCATGATCTCCAGGTACTGCTCGTTTTGCGCGGCTGCGCGCGTGGCCACTTCATCCAGCCATTCCCCAAGATGGCGGGTGCTGATGCCTTCAAATCGCTCGAAGGTGGCAAAAAACTGGTCATGCCCACTGATGCCGGAGGATGGCACAAAGCTGCGCATGGAGAAGGAGTCGACCAGCGCATCGTAGAGCTTTTGGTTGGTCAAGGCGCTGGCTGCGGGCACGTTGCCTGCTCCGCAGACCGGCCTGGGAGGAATGCTGCGCGTCATGGCCTTGGTTTTGAAAAAGGAAAGCGTGGCCTGGTCGACGCACAGGTTGTCTTCTGCGGCATCCTGGAGAAAGGTCTCCGCATAGATGGCCCCGCTCAGATGCATGTGCAGTTCGCCGCCCTTGGGCATCTTCTCCAGAAAAACATGTAGATCCAGAGGATTGTCACGCACTGCGTTGAAGGCCGAGATGGCGCGAACCTCAGTGGCAGTGGGCGGCAGCGCACGACTGGCAGAAGCCGCAGAAAGCAGAAAGAGAGCGAGAACTGCAAAGAGCAGAGGAAATCGTTTTAGCATGCAAGTACCTTCGATGAAAGTGCAGAATGTTTGCCGACAACTATATAAGAACCGGGAACTACCATATTGGCGTGGAGATAGCATATCGGATCAGGTGCGGCCCATCCAGGGGATTCTTCGTGGTGTCGGGGGAGAAAATCTCGACTCGATTGTGTTGTCTTTGTAATACAGAGTGCGTGAAGATATAGCTAGCTGACGGGTAATCTAGCCGAAGATCACCGTCTTGTTCGCATAGCTCAGGATGCGGTGCTCCAGGTGCCAGCGCACGGCGCGGGAAAGCACCAGCCTCTCCGTGTCCCGGCCCTTTTGCAGCAGGTCTTTCATCTGGTCGGTGTGCGAGATCCGGGTCACATCCTGGTCAATGATCGGGCCTTCGTCCAGCGCGTGCGTCACGTAGTGGCTGCTGGCGCCGATCAGCTTCACGCCGCGGGCAAAGGCCGCGTGGTAGGGGCGCGCTCCGGTAAAGGCAGGCAGAAACGAGTGGTGCACATTGATGATGCGCCGCGGATAGTGCTCCACAAACTCCGGCGAAAGCACCTGCATGTAGCGCGCCAGCACCACCAGATCAATGCCATACTCCTGGAGCAGCGCCAGTTGCCGCTGCTCGGCCGGGCGCTTGTCCTCCTTGACCACCGGCGTGTAGTGGAAGGGAATGCGGTGGAACTCCGCCAGCGGGCGCGCAGCTTCATGGTTGCTCACAATGCACGCCAGCTCGCAGTGCAGCTCGCCCGCCTCATAGCGATACAGCAGATCCGCCAGGCAGTGTAGATAATGCGAAACAAAGATCGCCACGCGCGGCTTGCGGTCGCTCGACTCCAGCTGCCAGTCCATCTGTAACTGGACGGCCACCGGCGCAAACTCCCCGCGGAACCGCGCTTCGCCAATGCTGGACTCGTCCACGGCAAACTCCACGCGCATGAAGAACAGGCCAGACTCGTTGTCCTGATGCTGGTCAGCGTGCAGGATGTTGGCATTGCGCTGGAGCAGAAAGTTGGCAATGGCGGCCACCAGCCCCTTACGGTCCGGGCAGGTGATGAGCAGAATATATGTTTTCGAAGTCATGCAGGAACCTGAAATCGCCTCTCTTTCAGTGTATCGCCTGCCTGTGACCTCCCTGTGGCCTGGACATCTCATTCCGTTGCTGCGCAACCGCAAATGGCCGTTTATCATCTACAAAGAGTTCGCCATGACTGCATCCGCTGCCCTGTTTGACCACGCCGAAGAAGCCGCCTCGTATCTGCGCCAGCGGCTTGCCGCTGCTGGCCTGCCAACACCCCGGCTGGGCATGGTGCTCGGCTCCGGCCTCGGCGGATTCGCGGCGCAGGTCGCCAATGCGCTCGCCATTCCCTACAGCGAAATCCCCAACTTTCCGCAATCCACGGTGGAGGGCCACAGCGGCCGCCTGGTGCTGGGCACCATCGGCCAGGTGCCGGTAGCTGTGATGCAGGGGCGCGTCCACGCGTATGAGGGTTACGCGCCGCAGCAGGTCACCTTTCCCATGCGCGTACTGGGACGGCTGGGCATCCGCGCCGCCATTGTCACCAACGCCGCCGGCGGCATCCGCACCAGCCTGAAACAGGGCGAAATGGTGCTGCTGGCCGACCACATCAACTTTACCGGAAGCAATCCTCTGACCGGGCCAAATGACAATCGCCTCGGCGCGCGCTTCTTTGACATGACCTCCGCCTATGCACTGGCCTTCCGCAAACTGGCACAGGCTGAGGCCACCCGGCAGGGTTTTGCGCTCACCGAAGGCGTTTACCTCTGCGTACCCGGCCCCAGCTATGAGACGCCCGCGGAAATCCGCGCCTTCCGCGCCCTCGGCGCAGATCTGGTCGGCATGTCCACCGTGCATGAGGTGATCGTCGCCCGCCACATGGGCATCGATGTGCTGGGCCTTTCGCTCGTCACCAACATGGCCGCCGGAGTACTGGAGCAGGCCATCCATCACGAAGAAGTAATGGAAACCGGCAAGCAGGCCGAAAAGCAGTTCACCTCGCTGCTGACCGCGCTTGTTCCTCAAATTGTGTCGCAAATTGCATCGCAGATCACCAGCCAGACCGGGAGCAACGAGCATGGGGCCAGCCACCGTTGAGCACCGGCCCGGCTTCCCGGCAACAGCTCACCCTGCGGATGCAGCATCCCGCCCTCATCGGCATTGCAGGCTGCTCCGGCTAACGCCACTCCATGACGACTCCGCCAGAAACCAGCTATCCTGAACAGGTGAGCACGACACCCGGTCTTCCGAAGCATTCCTGGATCTGGCGCAAAGTTGTTTTTCCGCTGCTGGCGCTCATGCGCCAGGGGGCCTCGCCGCGCAAACTTGCCTGGAGCCTGGCCGTGGGAGCCGCAGTCGGCATCAATCCGCTGCTGGGTTCCACCACCATCGCCAGCCTGCTGGTTACCTATCTGCTGCGGCTGAACCTGGTGGCCGTGCAACTGGCCAACCACATCGTTTACCCGCTGGAACTGCTGCTCGTCATCCCCTTCATCCGCATTGGCGAACATCTCTTCCATGGCGACA
The DNA here is from genome assembly GCA_022736715.1 of Edaphobacter aggregans. Lineage (GTDB taxonomy): Bacteria > Acidobacteriota > Terriglobia > Terriglobales > Acidobacteriaceae > DZDJ01. The sequence goes on along the minus strand of DZDJ01000058.1, from coordinate 3,785 downwards.
AAATGCCCATCTCGCCGGAAATGCTGCTGCACATGGCGCGCACCGCCCCATGGGAGACCACCAAGCTGCTCTGGCGCTGGGAATGGCACGCGCTGGTCGTGTGGGCCTGTGTCTGTGTAGTGCTGGTGCCGCTACTTGCGCTGGTGCTTACGCCGCCCCTGCGTCACCTGACGGAAACCGCGCTGCAGCACAGTAAAACCACCCACGACCCCGAAAATTAAGGCAAAAGTGGCGTTACTGAGAGGAGTACGCCTTTGGAAGGGAGTGCCCGGCCACCGCTCCCGGTTGGCCGCGCCGGCTCAAGGCCTGCGGCTTCGTCGTACATTCTCTGCTTTTGCTATAGCCGCAAACAGCAAGCAGCGCGGCCTGCACAATCGCCGCGCCGTTTCACTTCTTTACGGCAAAAACTACTTCTCTTTTGCCGCTGCTGCTGCCGGTTTGGGAGCAAACGGGTTCACCACCGGATCGCCACTGCGCACCCATGCCGTGTAGATCATGTCGCGCAGCATGGTGGCTCCGGCGGCCAGCCGTTCCTCTGTAAACTGGCGCGACTCCGGCGTACCAGCACCGTCAAAACCGCCCTCCTTGTAGAGCTGGTACACCTTCTCCACATAGGTGTGCGAGTGGCGCAGATAGGCCACGTAGTCCTCAAACGGATCGCCCAGCACGTGCGGCGTTTTGGGAACGAGCGATGCAAAATCCTTCGCCGGAATATTTCTCCCCACAAACGGGCCTTCAAACTGCCAGTGGATTTTGTGCTCCGTCGTGTAGCCATTCGGATTCGGCCCCACCCATCCGTTGTACTGGATGCTGGTGTGCAGTGGCTGCGAGCCATCCCCCACGTAATGCCCCAGCCAACCGGCATAAAAGGTGATGGCCAGTTCCACAGGCCTGGTGTCCTTGTGCCCGGCAGAGAGCTGCCGATAGGCGCGCATGGCCGCCTTCAGCCGCTCGTAAACCTCGATCGTCACATACGGCTGCAGGCCCACATGGTCCGGAGCCAGTTGCGGGGCCATCTCCGGATGCTTCACCGCCTCGGCATACAGGTCGCGGATGAAGTCAAAACGCTTGCGCGGCAGCGGCCCCACCATATCGGCCAGCTCCAGATCAATAAAGTGCTCCGGCGCCTGCGCGCTCACCAGTTCCGCCTCTGCCGGATTCCGCCAGCGGTCTGGCTCCGGCCCCAGATAGGCAATGGTGTTGATCGCCTCCTGCGTCCGCAGAAAGGCGGGAACATCCGATGGCAGCGTCTGGGCAGCCACCTGGTTGATTTCGGTATGCCCTTCATTTCCCCATGCAAATGAGGAAGGTACGGCCACCAGCGGCACCAGCACAGCGGCAGCAACAAGGCAGAGAGACTGGCAGAAGTTGCGCATGATGGCTCCAGTATAGACGGCCCGTCAAAAATGCCATGTAAATTAACTATTCTCCGCGCCAGATGGGGAGTTTTGCTTTGGTATCATCGTAGAGTTATGGCTACGAAACAGGAACTTCTCAACCACCCTATTCAACACATTGACATCAAGCAGCACAACGTGGTGCCGCTCGTCGATGCCATGCAGCACATGGCCTACAGCTCGCGCGATCTCTCCCGCGCCGCCAGCATTTATGAGATGATGCTCCGCGACCAGGAATGCGGCGTCATCCTTTGCCTGGCCGGCTCGCTCATCTCCGCCGGCCTCAAGCAGATCTTCGTCGACCTGATCCGCAACAACATGGTGGACGCCGTCGTTTCCACCGGCGCCAACATCGTCGACCAGGACTTTTTCGAAGCGCTCGGCTTCCGCCACTACATTGCCGATGACCAGTACAAGTCCGGCATGGAAGACGGCGTCCTGCGCGAGCTGATGATCGACCGCATCTACGACACCTTCATCGACGAAGAAGAACTGCGCTTCTGCGACGAAACCACGGAAAAGATTGCCAACGCGCTGCCGCCCCGTCCGCACAGCTCGCGTGAGTTCATCCGCGAAATGGGCGCTTACCTGACGCGCGAAGGCAAGACCGTACAGAACGGCTCCACCGACTCCATCGTGCTGGCCGCCTATGAAAAAGATGTGCCGATCTTCTGCCCGGCCTTCAGCGACTGCTCCGCCGGCTTCGGCCTGGTCGCCCACCAGCACGCACGCCAGGGCAAGCCGATGGTTTCCATCGATTCGGCCAAGGACTTCTATGAGCTGACCCAACTCAAAATCGCCAACCCGACCACTGGCCTGCTGATGATTGGCGGCGGCGTCCCCAAGAACTTCGCGCAGGACATCGTGGTCGCGGCCGACATCCTCGGCAACGAAGCTCCGATGCACAAGTACGCCATCCAGGTCACCGTGGCCGACGTCCGCGACGGTGCGCTGAGCTCCAGCACGCTGAAAGAGGCCTCCAGCTGGGGCAAGGTGGACACCACCTTCGAACAGATGGTCTACAGCGAAGCCACCCTGGCCCTGCCCCTCATCACCGGCTACGCCTGGCACAAAAAAGCCTACGAAGCCCGCAAAGAACGCCGCTGGGCCCGCCTGCTGGAACCCGTCACGGCATAAAAACAACCTGCAAAGTAAGCATTAGGATCAGAAAGCCCATCTCAGTCTTCCGTTGATCGGAACTGAGATGGGCTCTCTTTTATCTCGCCTGAAAACTGCCCCTGGCCTCACGCTGTCAAGCCAGGTTATTCCTTTGAAATTTTTCTGGAAACAGCCGGGCCGTAAAAAGGAATGCAGTCACAGGCGCAATCGCCAACGCAAAAGGAAGAAAAATACGCTCTTCATCAATTTTTCCGACCGCAAACCACATTCCCAGGTAAATTACCGATGAGATAACCAAGGCAACCGCAGCTCCATCCAGCCTATATCGTCTGCGAATTGCGAAAAACGCAGTAGCGATAAATGGAAAGACAAAGAGACCAAATGGCAACAACCGCCGTGGCCCCCAATTGAGCCAGAACTCCACAACCGGCGTCGTTCCATACGTTGCGTATGGATATACATCATGCATCAGATAGTACTGAATTCCACCTGCGCATAAGGCAGCAACCGCACTTGTAGCTAATTGAACTTTCCGCGTCAATACAAACTCTTTGCCATTAGAAAACACGCAAGTCAAGAAAACCCCCGCGTGCAATGCAAATGCAACATCTGCGCGTACAAACCCTTGCATCACTGCAAGCGCAATCAATAAGAAGGCGGAACACAGGGAAGAAATTTTTTCCTGCAGTGGCAGCTTCCATTTCAATAACAAAAAGCTGAGCGACACCAGCATAGCCGAGGTCAACGTCTCCGGGCGCTGATAGTCAGTCACCCACAAAAAATAGTATTGAACCAGTCCGAGGAAGATTATGCTGCCCAGCATTTGCTGCTCGCGAGTAAACCCGTTTTGCCGAAAATAGATTTTCCCGAGTGACGAAAGAACAAATACGGCTATTAGCGTTGCCGTAAAATCAATCACTGTCAAAGCATGGCGCATACCAATGTGACTGTGCCGAGATAAAAAATCAGCAAACTTGAGCACAGCAACGCGATACTGCTCAGGAGCGGAGGCACGCCCCTGCAGGGGTGTGCTCCAGATCCCTGGGTCTTTATAGTAACTTCTGCTGTAGGCCCAATAATCCGCGAAAATCATTTCTCCCACAATCAACAGGAGACTGAGATTGAAAAATCGAGTAAACGGCTCTTTCTGCTTCTCCGGCATCATATATATGCTCTTTCATTCGTATCCATCAATGGAATGGTTTCAAAACATCACTCATATGCCAGCGCATCGATCGGGTCTTTGCTGGCCGCTCTCCAGGCCGGATA
>DZDJ01000127.1 GCA_022736715.1 Edaphobacter aggregans | reverse complement strand
CGCGAAGGTGGACGCACTGTCGGCGCCGGTACCATTACTGAGATTGTTAAGTAAGCAGAGAGCGGCCGCAAATACTGCGGAACTCCGCTTTACGAGTGGTTGGAAGGCTTTACAGGCAGGGCCGGACAGCATCCGGCCCTGTAGTTCGCAGCTTGAGCAGGTAAAAAGCTGTAAAATCGGTTAGGATAAAGAGATGCGCGAAATTGTTACATTGCAATGCGGCGAGTGCAAGGAGCGGAACTACTCGACGACGAAGAACAAGAAGACGACCACGGGCCGCCTGGAGTTCTCGAAGTTCTGCAACCGTTGCCGGAAGCACACTCCGCATAAGGAAACGAAGTAAAACAGAGTTGCGCTGCTGGCTTTTCTGCCGGGTTGATCGGGTTCCCTGTAAAGAGAGGATTCGATAGCAGACGCGGAAAGCTGACGGCGAATGCAGGGGCGTAAGCTCAACGGTTAAACTGTCGGTCTCCAAAACCGAACTTCTCGGTTCGAATCCGAGCGCCCCTGCCATCTACAGAGTTCAGGCCCGGCCTGAAGAGTTTTGCAGCGACTGAAGATAGAGGCAGCATTATGGCCAAGGCGGTAGTGGTGGCAGACGAGCAAGGAGCGGTTTCCCAATGGAAGTCGTTCCCGCAGCGCATCAAGGGCTTTCTGAGCGATGTGCGCGGCGAGATGAAGAAGGTAGTCACTCCGTCGCGGGACGAGGTGAAGGCCACGACGATCGTTGTGATCGTGACGGTTTTCCTGTTTGCGGCCTATTTCTTCCTGGTGGACAAGGTTCTGGGCACTGCCATTGAGTGGGCACTGCAACGGATGACTGGCAGCTAGACCGCTCCACGCTGGAAACTCGGTATTTCGCAGGAAGAAGGAAACCATGGCAGCTGAAGAAACAACCCCGGTGGAACAGGACGCGACGCACAGCGAAGTGGAGAAGACTCCGGCTGCGGATGCTGCCGGCGAAACGCTGGCGCCTCCGGCGAACGTCAACTTCAAGTGGTACATTATCCACGCCTATTCTGGCTTTGAGCGCAAGGTGCGAGAGTCCATTGAGAGCCGCGTGCAGGCATTTGGCCTGCAGAACAAGATTGGCCGCGTGATGATTCCCACGGAGCCGGTGACCGAGCTGCGCAATGGTAAAAAGTACACGATCGAGCGGGTTTTTCTGCCGGGATATGTTCTGGTGGAGATGGACCTGGACAATGATCTGTGGCATGTGATCAAGAACACGCCGCGGGTGACGGGATTTCTGGGAACGGGTGACAATCCGGTGGCCCTGAGCGACGAAGAGGTCGGCTCGATCATGTTCCGCAACGATGGTACGAAGGAAAAGCCGAAGCTCAAGATCAAGTTTGAGAAGAACGAGTCGGTTCGCATTACGGAAGGTCCATTTGCCAACTTCAATGGTGTTGTGGACGACGTGAATGAGGACCGCGAGACGCTGAAGGTGATGGTAACCATCTTCGGACGCTCGACTCCGGTGGAACTGGAGTTCTCCAAGGTAGAAAAGATCGAAGATTAGTTGCCTGTAGCTGGCTTCTCGCAGGTTTGCAATGCAGCCTGTGCAGCGATGGCAAATAGCATACAGATTGAGCGGGTGTTCCGGAAAGCGCCCAGCCAGAAGCAAACGAGGAATTGAGAAATGGCACCAAAGAAGATTCAAGGATACGTCAAGCTGCAGATCGAAGCAGGCAAAGCAACTCCGGCTCCTCCGGTTGGCCCAGCGCTGGGTCAGGCCCAGGTCAACATCATGGAGTTCTGCAAACAGTTCAACGCACGGACACAGAACAAGGAAATGGCCGGGCTGATTATCCCGGTTGTGATCACGGTTTATGTGGACCGCAGCTTTACCTTCATTACCAAGACGCCTCCGGCTTCGATTCTGTTGAAGAAGGCCGCCGGACTGGCCAAGGGTTCTGGCACTCCCAACAAGGACAAGGTTGGCAAGGTGACGGAAAAGCAGGTTCTGGAGATCGCCACGCAGAAGATGCCGGACCTGAATGCGGCTTCGGTAGAAGCGGCAGTGAAGAGCATCAAGGGAACGGCGCGTTCGATGGGCATCGAAGTCATCGGCTGATAGCGAGTTGTTCTATGAAAGACAAGGCCTGTTCCAGGGAACAGGCCTCGTCTTTTGCTTTAGAGCATTTCTAATTTAGTTATATACAATTTATGCGATACTTTTCTTGTTGTTCAGGGAGGTATCGATGCAAGCGTATTCGCAGGATTTGCGGGAGCGGGTGTTGCGTGCTTTGGACCGCGGAGACCGGCCGACCGAGATTGCCCGGCGGTTTGAGGTGAGCCGTATCTGGGTCTATCAGGTGCGTAACCGGGTACAAGCAACGGGAGAGCGGAGCAGTCTTCGGATCGGTGGCTACCGCCGGTCGCGGCTGGCGGATTCAGAGTGGGTGTTGCGCTCCTGGATCGCCGCAGAGCCCGATCTGACCTTGACGGAGCTGCAACATCGACTAGCCGAACAGGGCGTTGCGATCAAGATCGGCGCGCTCTGGCACCAGTTGGACAAATGGAATCTCACCTTCAAAAAAAACTCTGCACGCCAGCGAACAAGAACGCGAGGACGTGCAATTGGCACGCAAGGCATGGCTTGAAGCACAGCCGGGCATGGACATTGAAAAGCTGGTATTCATCGATGAAACATGGGCATCGACCAGCATGACGCGGCGCTATGGACGGGCTCCCAAAGGGCAGCGCTGCATCGGTTCGGCACCGCTTGGCGACTGGAAGACGACGACCTTCGTCGGAGGTCTGCGCCATGATCGGCTGACAGCTCCGATGGTCTCCGACGAGCCAATGGATGGAGAGCTGTTCCGCGCCTGGATCGAGCAGTTCTTATGCCCAACGC
>DZDJ01000126.1 GCA_022736715.1 Edaphobacter aggregans | reverse complement strand
TGCCGGCTGGGCCATCGCCGCTGATACGCCGTTCACCTGGTCGAAACAGATCGCTTCCGATTTTGGCGGCACCCGCAACGGCATGGTGGTGCGTTGGCCCAGCGGCTTCAAGGCCAAAGGCGAAGTGCGCAGCCAGTTCACCCATGTCATCGACATCACGCCGACCATTCTCGAAGCCGCCGGGCTACCCGAGCCGACCGAGGTCAAAGGTGTCAAGCAAGTCCCCATCCAGGGCAAGAGCATGCTGAGCGCCTTTGCCGATGGCAACGCGCCGATGCGCAGTTCCCAGTATTTCGAAATCATCGGCAATCGTGCGATCTATCAAGACGGCTGGTTTGCCCGCGTCATTCACAAAGCCCCCTGGGAACCGGCGCCCCGCGCCAAACTACAGGACGATACCTGGGAGCTGTTCGACACGCGTAAGGACTTCAGCCTGGTCAACAATCTCGCGGCTCAATATCCGCAGAAGCTGAAAGACTTGCAGGAACTGTTCATGCGGGAGGCCAAGGTCAACCACGTGCTGCCGATTGACGATCGCGGCATCGAACGGCTGAACCCGCAACTCGCGGGTCGGCCCGACCTGATGGGTGGTCGTACTTCACTGACGCTGTACAGCGGCATGAAAGACCTGAGCGAAAACGTGTTCATCAACATCAAGAACACGTCGCACAGCATCACCGCCGAAGTGGACATTCCCGCCAACGGCGCGGAGGGCGTGGTGCTGGCGCAAGGCGGGCGCTTCGGCGGCTGGTCTTTCCATCTCAAGGACGGCAAGCCAAGTTACACCTACAATTTTCTTGGCATGAAGCGCAGCACGATCAGCGCCAACCAGACGCTCTCGGCCGGCAAACATACCCTGCGCTATGAATTTTCCTACGATGGCGGTGGCATTGGCAAAGGCGGCAGCGGCAAGCTTCTGGTTGATGGTAAAACCGTGGCGGAAGGCCGCATCGAGCGCACCCAGGGGATGATCTTCTCAATTGATGAAAGCGCCGACGTGGGCATGGACAACGCCACGCCGGTGCTGGAAGATTACAAGGCGCAGCACGGCGTGTTTACCGGCAAGATTAACAAAATTACGGTGGACGTGGCGCCGCCTAAAAATGCGCTTTGATACGCTGATGGCCGGTGTGCTGGAAGTAAAGCGCATTGCAAGATGCGCAGATCAATCAAACCTCGTGGAGCATGTATGAACAGATATTCTCAATCCAACGCCGCTCGGCTCACCGGGCATCAGCGTCTATGGCGTGCCATGGCCGCCATCCTGTTGCTGTTTGTGACCATGAGCCTGCTATTTGCGCCTCGGGTCGAAGCCGCTTTGCAGATGTCCGATGAGGCGCTGGATACGCTGGTCGGCCCGATTGCCTTGTACCCGGATGACCTGGTGGCGATTGTTCTGCCTGCCTCGACCCATCCGCTGCAACTGGTGCAGGCGGATCGTTTTTTGCAAAAACGCAAGGACAACCCGGATATCCCCTTGGATGACGGCTGGGATGATGCCGTCAAGGCCTTGCTCAACTACCCCGACATTGTGCGCAGGATGAGTGACGATCTGGATTGGACCAGTGCCTTGGGTGAGGCCGTGGTGGAGGATCAGGGTGCGGTACTGGAAGGTATCCAGAGTTTCCGCCGACGTGCGTCGGCAGCGGGCAATTTGAGTTCGGACGACAAACAGGTTGTGGTGGTCGAAAAAGAGGTCATCCAGATCGTGCCTGCCGACCCCGAAATTATCTACGTGCCGCAGTATGTGCCAAGTACCGTGATTGTGGCCGGCGTTGCTCCCGTGTATGGCTATTACCCGACTGCCTATCCCTCCTACTACTACCCCTATGCCCCCGGCGCAGCGCTGGCCACAGGAATTATCTGGGGTGCAGCCATGGGGGCGATCTGGAGCGGTGGGCGCTACGTCTCGCACTACGGCGGCTATGGTGGCAATAACAACATCAATATCGACCGCAATGTGAATATCAACACCGGCGACATCAACCGAGGCAATATCAATAGCGGCAATCGCGGTGGGCAGACGGCTTGGACATCCAACAAGCAGCCCGGCCAAGTCAGTAGCTCCGTGGGCAAAAACCGTTCAAGCAGCCGTGTAGGTGATAGCGGCGGTTCGCGGGGCAGCGCAGGTGGAGCGCGCGCATCCACCCAGCCTGCTGCCGATCGGGAGCGGGGCGGTGACCGAGGCGGTGCCGATCGAGCTGAAAGCCGTGGTGGTGATTTCAGTGGCGCAGAGCGTGGTGGTGGGCGGGATAACGACTTCGGCGGCGGCAGTCGTGGCGGCGATGCCTTCGGGGGCTACGACTCAGGCCGTCAAACCCGTGCAGACAGCTCGCGTGGCGCGTCAAGCCGCAGCTCCATGTCGGGCGGGTCACGCGGCGGCGGTTCGCGTGGTGGGGGCGGCGGACGAGGCGGCGGCGGACGGCGCTAATCGGAGGTTTCTGCAATGCACTTAATTTTTACCATTCAAAAAGAAGCCAATGTCATGTATTTATTGAACTCAAGTTTTGCATTAGTACGCCGCATTATGCTGGCACTGCTCATGCTCTTGCCCCTGTCGGCCTTTGCTGCGCCACAGGAAACCTTCGCTACGCCTGAAGAGGCTGTAACGGCGCTTAAAGAAGCACTTAAGGACGACGGCAATGAGCAAGTCCTCAAGCTGTTTGGCGAAGAGTACCAAGACCTTTTCATCCAGCCTGACCAGGCGGCACGCCGCGCCAATCGAGCCAAAGTTTTGGCCGCCATGCAGACCTTGAGCGTGCTGCATGAACTTGCCTCGGGTCGTCAGGAGTTGGTGATCGGCGACAAGGCATGGCCTTTCCCTGTGCCGCTGGTGCGGGTCGAACAGCGTTGGCACTTTGCCACCGCAGAAGGAGCCGAGGAATTATTGAACCGCTATATCGGTG
>DZDJ01000057.1:5997-13787 GCA_022736715.1 Edaphobacter aggregans | reverse complement strand
CCCTTGCCCCGCGTCGAAGACACCGTCCGCATCGGCGAACTGTTTCGGCGCGCTGTAATGAGCAAAGCCGAAGAGCTATTTGGAGCAAACGCGATTCCCGCAGTCATCTCAGGGCACGGATTGCCAACAGAAAATCGTCACCGCCATGCCTTTTATCTGCCATGGGATTCTCCAATTTCTGGCCACGCAAACAGTGGTGATGGGCGCATCGATCGCCTGATTTTCCATCTCCCTGATGGCATGGATCAGCGCACGCGGCAAGCCGCCGAAAGGCTCCATTGCCTCTGGAGCCGTGATGGCGGCGAGTGGCAAATCGTGCTCGAAAACATCGGAGGGGCGGAAGCTGGGGGAGATTTGCTGGCCAAAGTGAGCGAGTGGGAATCGGTTACGCCGTATCTGCATCCCTGGCACATGAAACGTGGTTTCGATGTCCGGGCGCAGATCAGGCGCGAGTGCATCATGCGAGGTATGCCCGAACCGGTCGAACTCACGCCGCTTCCTGCCGTAAAGGTCGGCGCGCAATTACGACGGTCGCTTCACTTCCGCCGTTTTCGAGAAAAACGCGATCTCGAACAACCAGACCGCCAGGGCAGCTTCTGGCGCATCCGCTTCGCTCAACCGGTAGATGGCCCCATGTCGCTCGGTTTCGGTTGTCATTTCGGTCTGGGCCTATTCCGGCCATTTGGTGCTGACTGATCTTATAAACCATGCTTCCACTTATGAATGGCTGAAACCAGAGCATTTCTAATTTATAGCGGTTTTCCAGTTGGTGTAGAGGGGACGTGATGCCCTGAAATGGCTTTTTTCTCAAGAAAAAGCCGTCCTGCATATTCCTGAAAACTCCACGAAAACTGGAGAGCCGCTCCAGAATCACAGCCCCAGCTTTGCCAGGTCCTCGGGCATATCTACATCCGCTTCGCCGCCAGAAAAGGGAACTGGCATCACCTGCTCCGTTTTGCCGCGCAGCAAGGTGCGTGCCCCGGCGTCGCCCATAAGTTGTTGTAAAACCGGAAAGACACTGGCAGGAAAAGCAGCGGGAATGCCGGTGCGGCCTGCATAGAACGAGGCCGCAATTTTTCCCGTGGAACAACAGCTGGCGATCAGGGTTTGCAGGTGCGCGCTCGTCAGGGTCGGCTGGTCACAGGCCAGCAGCAGGACGCCCTGCGCCGTTGGCTCCATGCGTACAAGCGCTTCCATTCCGCAGCGAATGCTACTGGCCATGCCCTCTGCCCAGTCCATGTTTACCAGCACCGTCACACCATCTAACAGCGCCGTTGCGCGGATCGCATCCGCCTGTGCGCCCAGCACCACGATACGTGGCGAAGCCCCAGCCTGCTGCGCCAGCCGGATTGCGCGGTCTACGAGAGTTTCCTTCTGGAAGCGGACCAGTTGCTTGGGCTGGCCCAGGCGTTGCGATGCGCCTGCCGCCAGCACAATTGCAGGCAAAGAAGGAGTGTGTTCAGCGGTCACCGGGATCGTGTGCCTCCAGGGCGCAGCGCACCGGCACATACGGCAGGTCGCTGCCGGTGTCGCGAAGGCCGACAATGCGGCTGCGCGATTTTGCCTCCCGCGCATGCAGACAGGCCTGCACTTCGGCCACAATCGCCAGTGCGACCGCCTCCGGCGCATCGCCTCCCAGGTCAAGCCCAATGGGCGCATGCACGCGCGCCAGACATTTGGCCCCGCTCCATCCCAGCGCGGCAGCCGACTCCTGCAGGAGCAGCCGGCTGCGATGCCTCGCACCCAGCAGTCCAATATACTGCGGCTCCAGCGGCAGCAACCGCTGCAACAGCCAGCGGTCCTGTTCGTAGCTGTGCGTCAGCAGAACCACGGCGTCTTCATTGCAGATTTTCAATCCGGCAAACGCTGCGGTGGCCTCCGTCTCTGCCATTTCCAGCAGAACCACCCGCCCGGCCAGCGGAAAACGCTTTGCCTGCGCCAGATGCGCGCGGCCATCGGCCACCACCGTGCGCCAGCCCAGTTGCGTTGCCATTTCGACCACCGGGCGCGCATCTTCCCCCGCGCCAAAAACGAGCAGACGCGGCGGTGGCAGAATGCGCTCGATGTAAACGCTCCGGGCCTTGCCCGCAACCTGCACCGTCAGTGTGACGGCTCCGGCCTGTTGCACCAGCAGATCGTTGCCGGCCGCTTTGGCCGCAGCCAGGTCCGCCTCTGTCAGCGCAGCACTGCGAAATTGCAATGCGCCATCTTCAACCCAGATGACACGCAGCATCGGATGATCGTCCTCCGGCAGCAGCGTGGCTGCAAGCAGCTTTGCGCCGTGCAAGGAATCTGCCATCGCCGCCAGCAATGCCGTGCCTTCCGGTGCTTCGGCCGGCTCGTACAGCAAATCCACTTCGCCGCCGCAGCCCAGCCCGTAAGGAATCTCCGCCGTATCGTCGAAGAGGGTGGAATAGCGCTCCACATGCGCGCCGCTGCGCACATGCCAGGCGGCCTTGCGCGTCACTTCGCCTTCCAGACAGCCACCGCTGATGGTTCCGGCAGTGCTGCCATTGTCCGCCGCCAGCAGATGCGCCCCCGGTCTGCGATACGAAGAGCCGCGCACGTCCACCAGCGTCACCAGTACAGCACACGGCACCTGCGGCGCCGCTGTTGCTTGCAGCCGCTGCCAGAGTTCGAGGATGCGCCAGCGCTCTTTCATCTTGTTCGCGGAAGATCCTTATGCCATCAATTTGTCCATCGTGATCGGCAGGTCGCGCACGCGCTTGCCGGTGGCGTGGTACACCGCATTGGCCGCGGCAGCGGCAAAGCCGGTCAGTCCCAGCTCGCCAATGCCGCGCACCCCAAACTCGTTCAGGTGCAGGTCCGGAATGTTGAGGAACGTGACATCCATCACTGGAGCGTCAGCATGTACTGGAACAATGTAATCAGCAAAATTGTCCGTCACCACACGGCCAGTGCGCTCATCGTAAACGGACTGCTCCAGCAATGCCATGCCTGTGCCCATAATGACGGCTCCGGCGATCTGGTTGCGCGCTGTCTTGGCGTTCACAATGGTGCCGGCATCAAGCACGCTGGTGGTACGTGCCACGCGAATGCGGGAAATGCCCGGGTCCCAGCGGACCTCCACAAAATGCGCGCCAAAGGCCCGGAAGCTGTACTTGTCTGCATCCGGGCTGCGCCCGGTAGTGGCGCGGCCCTCCAGCCCGGCGACGTTGACGGCCTGCAGTATCTGCGCAAAGGTCGCCTGTTTGCCGCTGGTCTTGTCAATGACATACCCCTGCTCGACATACAACACCTTAGGGTCGACACCCTGAAAAATGCCGCCTTCGGCGGTTGCTGCCCGCATCAGATGTTCCAGCGCCTGCCGTGTTGCCTCAGCCACCGCCGGCATGATGGTCGCCGTTACCTGCGAACCGCCGGACATCGGCCCGGGCGGAAGGGACGCATCGCCGATTCTGACTTCAATCCGGTCAACAGGAAGTCCGGTCACTGCGCTGGCCGCCTGCGCCATCACCGTATAGGTTCCTGTGCCAATGTCCTGCGTGGCCGAGGACACGCGCAGTTTGCCGTCTGCGAGAATCTCGGCTTTTACAGATGCCCCTCCACGTCCCGCTGGCCAACTGCAGGCTGCCACACCCCATCCCAGTATCTCTTTGCCATCGCGCATCGAGCCGGGTTCCGGGGTGCGTTTGGCCCAGCCAAAGCGTTCGGCCCCGGTCTGCAGGCACTCTTTCATATGATTTCCTGACCAGGGCCTGCCCCTGCTCTCATCCGTTTCGGGAATGTTCTTCAGGCGCAGCGCCACGGGGTCCATCTTCAGACGCACCGCCAGTTCGTCCATCGCCGATTCCAGCGCAAACAGTCCCGGTGCAGCTCCGGGAGCACGCATCGGCGTGGGCGTTCCACGGTTCACGCGCGTTACTGCATGGCTGAGCCCCAGGTCTTTGCAGCTATAAAGCGACTTCGTGGCCTCGCCGCAATTCTCCAGATAGTTGTCCACAAAAGAGGTCTGCGAAACCGAATCGTGCTGCACCGCAACCAGCTTGCCGTCCTGAGTGGCGCCCAGCCGTACACGCTGTTTGGTGGCCGGGCGGTGTCCAACGGTTGTGAACATGAGCGCGCGCGTAACAGAAAACTTCACCGGGCGCTGCAATTCGCGTGCCGCCGCAGCGGCCAGAATTGTCTGCGGCCACATGAAAAGTTTTCCGCCAAATCCGCTGCCAATATAGGGGGAGAGCAAAGTTACATTCTCCGTCGGAACACCCATGATCTGCGCCAGAGCGTTGCGCTCCACCACCACGCCCTGCGTCGAACTGTAGACTGTGAGCCGGTCGCCGCGCCATACCGCCACCGCGCCGTGCATTTCCATCGGATTATGGACCTCCGCCGGGGTCCAGTAGGTGGCGTCGTGCTGTACCGGGGCCTGCGCAAAGGCCTGCAGCGGATCACCGCGTTTGGAGTTGTCGCCAACGCGCTCCGTCTTCATGTTGCCGGTCCAGTTCACCAGCGGCGGACGCTCTTCGTAGCTCACCTTCACCAGGTTTGCAGCGTAACGCGCCTGCTCAAAGGTCTCCGCCAGCACCAGCGCCACAAACTGCCCGGCGTAATACACCTGATCGTCGGCAAAAGGAAGGCGATTTTCGCCGATCTTGCTGCCGCCTTCAAAGCTGTTGGCAGTGCGATACATCTTCGGCGCATGGCCGGGACAGTAAACCGCCAGCACGCCTTCGGCCGCCATCGCCGCGCGCGAGTCAATGCTCCGGATGCGGCCATTGGCAATCGTGCTGGCTACGCCATAACCGTAGACCATGCGATCCAGATCGTGGTCCACTGCGTAGTCCGCACCGCCCGTAACCTTCTTCCGCCCGTCAACACGATTGACTGCCTGCCCAATCACGCTCGTCGCCATTTCGTGCACTCCCGTTTCTGCCTGCCCGTCTTCGCTTGCCTACCAATCTTCGCTTGATTGCCCGCGGCCTATGCCGTCACCGTTTGCAATGCGCGCACCAGCGCCTGCTTGGCCAGTTCTACCTTGAAGGCATTTTCCTTGTGCGGTTTGGCATTTTTCAGCGCAGCCTCGGCCGCCGCGCGAAACACCTTTTCTTCCACCGGCTTGCCATGCAGCACGGCTTCCGCTTCTTTGGACCGCCAGGGTTTGGTGCCAATACCGCCAAAAGCCACGCGGGCCTCGCGAATGCGCCCGCCTTCCGTGCGCACCACCACCGCCGCCGAAGCCAGGGCAAACTCATACGACTGCCGGTCGCGCAGTTTGAGGTAATACGACTTTGTGCCAGCAGCCAGCGCTGGCAGCGTCACATACGTGATCAACTCTCCCGGCAGCAGATCGTGCTCCTTTTGCGGAGTGTCGCCGGGCAGCAGATGGAACTCGCCAAACGGAATGCGGCGTTCGCCTTTGTCCCCTTGCACCAGCACCGTGGCCTCCAGCGCGGCCATGGCGACGCACATGTCAGAAGGGTGCGTGGCGATGCAGCTCTCGCTGGTGCCAAGAATCGCATGTCCGCGATTCACGCCGTCCATTGCAGCACAGCCGGAGCCCGGCTGCCGCTTGTTGCAGGGGGAAAGATTGTCACGGAAGTAAGTGCAGCGTGTCCGCTGCATCAGATTGCCGCCCGTGGTGGCCATGTTGCGCAGCTGCGGAGAGGCCCCGGCCAGCAGCGATTCACTCAGCACTGCATAGCGCTCCTGGACAGTTGCATTCCATGCCAGGTCGCTGTTGCGCACCATCGCGCCAATCTTCAGGCCGCCATCGGGCAGCGTTTCCACCTTGTCCAGCCCCAGGCGGTTTACGTCCACCATCTTTTGTGGCTGCATCACGTTGAGCTTTGCCAGATCAATGAGTGTTGTGCCACCCGCAAGATATGCGTTCTCCCGCGTGGCTCCGTGCTGCCGGAGAGCCTCCTCCACTGTGCCTGCCCGTTCATACCCAAAATTCTGCATATCTGCTCCCCTCAATGGTCCGCTTTCAGGCCTGCTTTCGCACCGACTGTACGGCCGCCAGAATGTGCTGGTAAGCGCCACAGCGGCAGATGTTGCCGCTCATGGACTCGCGCACCGCATGGTCATCTTCGCCCACGGGCTCCTTCAACAGCGCCGTGGCCGACATGATCTGGCCCGGCGTGCAGTAGCCGCACTGGAATGCATCGTGTTCCAGAAAAGCTGCCTGCATGGGATGCAGTTCGCCGTTCTGCTCCAGCCCTTCAATCGTGGTGATCTCGTCGCCCTGGTGCATCACCGCCAGGCTCAGGCAACTGTTCACACGCCGACCATTCACATGCACGGTGCAGGCGCCGCACTGGCCATGGTCGCAGCCTTTCTTGGTGCCCGGCAGGTTCAGGTTCTCGCGCAGCGCATCCAGCAGCACAGTGCGCGGCTCCACCTGCAGCGCATGCTCCACGCCATTCACCTTCATGTGAATGGAAACGGTGTGCGCCGCCTCCGCGGCCTGCGCCGGTCCTTCCTGCGCCAGCGGAAGGGAATGCGCCAGCGAGGGCGTGGCCGCCGCAATGCCCGTGGCCCCCAGCGTCTTCAGAAATCCGCGCCGCGAAAGGCCGCCGTGGCAGGGGATGCTGCTGTTCTCGATACAGTCCGTCTCTTCCGCCAATAAAACCTCAGACGCAACACCATCAGTCATAGGGCCACCTCAATTGTTCCAGAACACCGCAAAGCCGGTGCCGCAGGACATGTCTCCGTTGGAAGCAGGTACATCCGCAATTGTTCTACCGCGGCGAAAGATGCCCTTGCCGCAGAGCTTACTCCACTTGCCGCACCAACTTCAAACATTCCACACTGGGTGACACAATGCAGTTCTGCAACGTCAAACAAAATTACAGCCTACTGCTGCCACATCAACGATGGCGCTGCATCCGCGCGTCCAGCCTCTGCTTCACAGCGGGCCACTCCCCGGCCACAATGCTGAACCACACTGTATGCCGCGGCGTTCCGTCGTAGTGCACCATGTGATTGCGGAAGACGCCTTCCTTCACTGCGCCCAGCGCCTGCATGGCCGCCTGTGACTTCCGATTGTTATGGTGCGTCTTCAGCGCAACGCGCAGGCATTGCATGGATTCAAAAGCATGGCGCAGCATCAGATATTTCATCTCCACATTGATGCCGGTCCGCTGCGCCACCGTCGCCAGCCAGGTTGCGCCAATCTCCAGCGAGCGATGCTCCGGCTTCCTGTCCAGATAGCGCGTCGAGCCCACAATGCTGCCATCGCGCAGGCTCCGGATGGTGAAGGGAATGGATGTGCCCGCAGCCTGCCAGTCCAGGGCCGTCTCAAAATATCCGCGAAAGTCCTGCTCGCTTTCCATCTTCGCCATCCAGCGCCAGATTTCCGGATTCGACAAAGCGACCTGGCAAAGTTCAGAAAAATGGTCGCGGGAGAGCGGCTCCAACTGCACAAATTTTCCGGTAAGCGTAACTGCTTCTGTGGTCATCGTTTCTTCCAGAGTGGAAATTGGGCCAACAATACCGGACTGCATCAGTCCTGATTCTAAGCAGAGTACACGAAGAAAAATACCGGCACAGCCGCACTTTTGGCAGTACTCTATCTGCAACAAGGAGGTGCAGTATGCAGGCGGTTCATACAGGTCAATGTGGTCTTTGCAGTCACTATGGCGAAAACCATGTCAAAAGCGATGTCCTTGTTCAGATTTTCTCCAGCAAGCAGGCCCCGGAGTCCTTTCTGGACGAATGCGGCCACCCCAAACATGCAGCCCTGCACCTGAAAGTGACGGCCATCAGCGGGTGCGATGGCTTCGTCCCGGTAGCGCAGGCATAACTGCTTCGACACGTTCGTTCTTTTC
>DZDJ01000057.1:0-5897 GCA_022736715.1 Edaphobacter aggregans | reverse complement strand
CTTTTCTGCATACGATATATTTTCCGCCTACTCGCGCACGCCGTCGACAAATGCCTTCAGCTTGCGGCTGCGGCTGGGATGACGCAGCTTGCGCAGCGCCTTGGCTTCAATCTGGCGGATGCGTTCGCGCGTCACCTGGAAGCTCTGTCCTACTTCTTCCAGCGTGTGCTCCGAACCATCTTCCAGCCCGAAGCGCATCTTGATCACGCGCTCTTCCCGTGGCGTCAATGTACGCAGCACCTGCGAGGTGTACTCCTTCAGGTTCACGCTGATCACCGCATCCGACGGAGACACGGCCATGCGGTCTTCAATAAAGTCGCCGAGATGCGAATCTTCTTCTTCGCCAATCGGCGTTTCCAGTGAGATCGGCTCCTGCGCAATCTTGAGCACCTTGCGCACCTTCGCCACCGGAATATCCATGCGGCGCGCAATCTCTTCCGACGAGGCTTCGCGGCCCAGCTCCTGCACCAACTGACGCGAGGTGCGGATCAGCTTGTTGATCGTCTCAATCATGTGCACCGGAATACGGATGGTACGCGCCTGGTCGGCAATCGCGCGGGTGATCGCCTGGCGAATCCACCAGGTTGCGTAGGTGGAAAACTTATAGCCGCGGCGATACTCGAACTTGTCCACCGCCTTCATCAGGCCGATGTTGCCTTCCTGAATCAGGTCGAGGAACTGCAGTCCGCGATTGGTGTACTTCTTGGCAATCGAAACCACCAGCCGCAGGTTGGCCTCAATCAACTCGCGCTTGGCCCGCTCCGCGTCCATGTCACCCTGAATCATCTCGCGCTGCGTGCGCTTCAGGTCAACAATGCTGATGCCGGCGTCCTGCTCCAGCTTCTCCAGATCGGTCTTGCAGTTCTTCTGCTGGCGCTTGTACTCCTTGCGCAGCTCTTCGCTCTTGGACTGCTCGTGCTTGGTCTCCAGAGACTTGATCTGGCGCTCCAGCGTGCGCATGCTGTCTACAGTCTTGTTTACCTTGTCCAGCAGGCGCTTCTTTTCGCCATTCGTGTACTTCAGTTCGCGAACAATGCGGCTGATGTACACCTTCTCGCGCCCCAGCAGCCAGCGGTGCTTGCGCTGGTCCTTCGCCTTGGCCCTGGAGTCCTTCCCGGTCGGGTTGGCAATCTTCTCTTCAAGCGCTACAGCTTTCTTGTGGTGCTTAATCAGTACATCGATGCGGCCCACCGTCTGGCGAACGCGGGACTGCAGAATCTCCTCCGTCAGCTCTTCTTCGTCGAAGGTGACCACTTCCTTGATGTTGCGCACGCCGCGGCGCAGGTCTTCGCCCAGCGCCATGATCTCGCGGATCACGATCGGCGACCGGCTGATGGCCTTCATCACGCGCATCTGCCCACGCTCAATGCGCTTGGCAATCTCCACTTCGCCTTCGCGCGTCAACAGCGGCACCGTACCCATTTCGCGCAGATACATGCGCACCGGGTCATTGGTCTTTTCCAGCGTGCCGGGCGTCAGATCCAGCTCAACGTCGTCGCCCTCTTCGCCCGCCTCGGCGTCATACTTGTCGCCACCATACTTCGAGCCGCTGTCGAGCACATCAATGCCCTGCGTGCTGATGGTGGCCATCAGGTCATCCAGATCATCCGGGGAGGTGATGTCGCCAGGGATGAGGTCGTTGACCTCGCCGTACGTGAGATAGCCTTTTTCTTTGCCCGCTTCAATGAGCTTTTCTTCCAGCTCGTCTTCGTATTTGTCCAGTTCTTCGGCCAAGTGAGTCACTACTCCATGGGAAATTTTTCGGACCGTGCAGATATACGCAGCCGTACCTTGGTAGCCGCTGTGTGCACTCCATGATGATGCAGTCCGTAATCAGGCAGGGAGCAGATGCGGTTATGACCGCGTAGGCAGACCCGAACCACCTTGTATGGTTGGGTATTCAAGGCACACGTCCCCAGCAGAACATAGAATAACACGAAATCCCCATTCGCTACGCGTTTGCAATCAGTTCGGAACGTTCAGTTTGCCCCCTTGCCTCATTCTCTTAGATGGAGCTCAGGGGCATTTTGTCTCATTTTCAGGATAAGAATTGCAGAAAGAAGCGAAGACTGACGGGAGTGGTCGCCAGCCTTCGCTGCAGGCACGCTTATCTTCCTGCTATAGCGGTTTTCCAGTTTTCGTGGAGTTTCAAAGAATGTGCAGGATGGCTTTTTCTTGAGAAAAAAGCCATTTCAGGGCATCACGTTCCCTCTACACCAACTGGAAAACCGCTTTACCCCTCACTTCACCCTCACCACTCCTGTCCGCGCATCAATCCCCCAGGCCATCGGCTTCGGCAGCACCATTCCCCCATCCTTTATCTCCAGCGGCATCCACAAATATCGCGAATCCCAAAGCGCCTTCGGCCTCCAGATGTCCGCCATAAAAATCACCGCCGTCGTCTTCGTCCCCGTCACCTTCAGCAAAAACGTCGACTGCGCCCCATATGTATCCTCTGACCCCGGAGCAATCAAGCGGAACTCCGTCCACAGCCCGTCCAGCTTCTTCGCCGTCGCATACACGTTGGGATTCGCCCGCCACCCCGTCAAGTGCGAACCCATCACGTAGTACAGCCCCTTGTAATGCACCAGCGCCCCGCCCTCCAGCGGAATATGCAGGAACGCCACCGCCGGCCGCTCCACCTTCAACCGGTCCGGCGAAAGCCGCGCCACAAAAAAGCCGCCCGAAGGCCGCGACTCGAAAATCAAATACGCCTGCCCATCGTCATCCACAAACTGCCCAATGTCCCTGGACTCCAGTCCCAGCGGACGAAACGACTCCACAAGCCGGTACGGCCCCGTTACCTTGTCACTCACCGCCACACCCACATGCGCGTACTTGTAGTGCACATCATCCAGGTGCATGTACATCACAAACTTGCGCGTGGCCGGACTGTAATACACCTTCGGCCGCTCCAGCACCCAGTGCGGCCCCAGATGCTCCGGATCCGCCAGCACCAGCGCATGCCCACGGCCCTTCCAATGCATCAAGTCCCGTGACGAATAGCAGTTCACATACCGCTTCGCCCGGTCCAGCTTGGGGTTCCGGTCCTCACCGAACCAGTACCACTCGCCCCCGTAGTGCAGAATCCCGCCGCCATGAGCCTCGATCACCTTCCCCTGCGTATCGCGCCACACCGCCCCTGGCTTCACCCAGATCCGAGTCTGTGCCTGCGCCAGCCCACTCATCACCATCACCATCGCCGCCATCAAAGCCGCAACCCAGCGCCAACTCTTCACGCTTCGCAACCTCCTCAATTCAGGACCCAAATTTGACCACCCCAGTATCCCCCAATGAAACTGTTTCCACAAAGTGGGTTTTCTATAAATTCGGTTGCGAACGGTAGTTTTGCCCTGCCAGATGTGCCCCTGCGCGTGCTTTAGAACTCGCGCAGCGTGCGGTCGATTTGCAGTTTTTCCGCCATCAGTTGCGTCACCGCGGCGGTGTCGCCGCGGCGGTCGGCCTCGGCCATCAGGGTGCGCAGCTCGCGCTGGCGCCGCTGCAGCCGGCGCTGCTCCATGGCGTGCAAGGCGTTCTGTACCTGCTCGGCGGTGACCGGCTCCCCTTCGCTCAGCAGCACACTGGCCAGCATGGACCGGCCGGCATCGTCCGGCGCAGACTCCAGCGGATTCCCCTGCGCGGGCGAGAGCACCATCTGCTCCACCAGCGCCGCCGCGGCCAGGCCCTCGTACCACTCCGGATGCTCCTCCAGCTTGACCGCCGCCAGCTCCCGCACCGGATCGCTGACCGGCAAGGCCAGCGCCCGCAGCAGCAGCTTCTCGGTCTCGCTCACCGGATCGGCCACCGACGTACTGCGCACGCTCTCCAGCCGCTGCGCCGCCGCCTGCTTCAGCTCCTGCTGCAACAGCGCAGAGTCAATCCCCAGCTTTTGCGCCGCATCGGCGGCAAACTCGTCGCGCGTAATGCGGTTGGGCATGCGCCGGATATGCGGCAGCAGAAAATTCAGCGCCTTCACCTTCGCATCCGCCGTGCGCGGCGGAAACAGTTGCCGCGCCCGGTCAATCAGATAATCCGAGTGCCGCTTGGCCCCGCGCAACGCCGCCATGTACGCCTGCACGCCCTGCTCGCGGATGTAGCGGTCCGGGTCCAGTCCGCCCTCCAGCGCCACCACTTTTACGTTGAAGCCCTCTTCCGTCAGCATGGCGATCGACTTTTCCGCCGCATTTGCGCCCGCCGTGTCCGGATCGAAGTTCACAATCACCTGGTGGGTAAACCGGCTCAACAGCCGAACCTGCATCTCCGTAAAGGCCGTGCCGCTCGTCGCCAGCACGTTGTGGATGCCCGCCATATACACGCTGATGCAGTCCATCTGGCCCTCTACCAGCAGCGCAAAATCCAGTTGCCGCATGCCCGCCCTGGCCTTGTCCAGATTGAAGAGCACCGACCCTTTGCTGTAGAGCGGCGTCTCCGGCGAGTTCATATACTTCGGGCCGGACTTCTCCTCCGAATCCAGCGCCCGCGCCGTAAATGCAATCACCCGCCCCTGCTCATTGCAGATCGGGAACGTGATCCGCTTGCGGAACCGCGCATACAGCGGCCCCGGCGAGCCGTCCTCCTGCTCCTTAAAGCTGAACAGCCCCGACGCCCGCATCACCTCTTCGCTGAACTGGGATCCGAATTGGCCACGCACCGCATCGCGCATCGCGTTGAAGCTGTCCGGCGCATAGCCGATGCGGAACTTCGCAATCGTCTCCGGCGACACCCCGCGCCCGGTCAGATACTCCCGCGCCCGCGCCGCTTCCGGCGACTGCAACTGGTCCTCAAACCACTTCGCCGCCACCTCATGCAGATCGAGCAACTGCCGCCGCAGCCCCGCCTCGCGCGCTTCCTCCGGCGAGTTGAACTCCCGCTTCGGCAGCGGAATGCCGCACTTCTGCGCCACCGCCCGCACCGCCTCCGGAAAGCTCAGGTTCTCCATCTTCATCACAAAGGTGAAGACATCGCCCGACTGCCCGCACCCAAAGCAATGGAAAAACTGCTGCGTGGCATGAACCGAGAACGACGGCGACTTCTCCTTATGAAACGGACACAGCCCGCTATAGTTCTGCGCCCCCGCCTTGCGCAGCCGCACCGAATCGCCAATGATCTTGACGATGTCAGCCTGCTGCTTCACGGTTTGCGCGAAATTGTCTGCCATCAGGATGCGATAGAACCAGAAATGTCAGTGTAGTGGATGCAGGGAAAGTCGTGTTAAGGGCACGGCCTCAGCCGTGCCGATCCAGCCGCTCAGGAAAAGGGCTTCGGCCCGTGAGGTACGCTTCTCGACTCCCGCCAATAAGTACACCGAGGGCTCAAGCCCCCGGCTGCCAGCCATGCGCTTGAACAAGGCCCGGCCTGGCGTCCCACCCACTTTTAAAATGAAACAGGAAATGGAGAAATCAGCTGGCGATCCGCGACTGCACAGGCAGAGACCGCTGCATCATGCGCAGTTCGCCTTCGGCCAGGACATCGGAATCGACCTTCCCCACCGTCACATGCGGGGTTCCGTGACCAAGCGCCTTGGCAATTTCGTTCCAGCGCAGCAAGGGAGAGGTGATCGGCAGCGTGATGAGTTTGCGCTGCGGCTCCGGCAGAGCAAAGTAGCCGCCCCAGAGAAGGATGGAGAAGAGTGTTACCGAACCGCGAAGGACATTCATCAGTGAAATCAGTTGTGGGTTATGGCTCATCCATGCTGTTGTCACCAGATCGCTGGTTGCGAGTACTCCAAAGCCGAGACTGACGCCAAAAATGCGGCTGCGATAGGTAAGGCCAAGGGGCTGAGCCGCCAGGCAAAGGAAGAGGAGCAAGCACAGGGTGAGGATGCTCTGGCTGCGCTGCAGCTGGCTGGCCGCGGAAATAATGAAGGAGGTGCTGGTCATGCTGGGCACGATGGAGGT
>DZDJ01000056.1 GCA_022736715.1 Edaphobacter aggregans | reverse complement strand
GTGTGTATGAGGTTTTTATTGAAGTCTTTTGTTCTGGCTGTGGCGTTGCTGTTCGTGTTGTCGGGTGAGATAGAGACGTTGCAGGCACAGGTGTGGAAGCTGAGTTGGAGCGATGAGTTCCAGGGACCGAAAGGCGCAGCCCCGGATGCAGGGAAGTGGACGATTGCGACGGGCGCCGGAGGCTGGGGCAACGGCGAACTGGAGACGTATTGCGCGCCGGGCAGCGCTGCGAAGCCGTGCGTCGCAGCCAAGCCAAACTTGTATATGGATGGCAAAGGCCACCTCGTGATTCGCGCCATGGTGAAGGATGGCAAGTGGACCTCCGGCCGCATGGATACTTCCAAAAAGAAGTCGTTTCTGTATGGACGCGTGGAAGCGCGGATGAAGCTGGCAGTGGGGGACGGCTTCTGGCCTGCTTTCTGGATGCTGGGCGATAACATCGATGAAAAAGGTGTGGGCTGGCCGATCTCCGGCGAGCAGGACATTATGGAGTGGGTGCAGAGCTATGGTTCCGGCAGGACCTCTTCCACGATTCACGGACCGGGCTACTCTGGCGGGAACGGCATTGGCAGCAAATATACTTTTCCGCACGGTGAGCGCATTGATGATGCCGGTTACCACACGTATGGCGTGATCTGGACGAAGGACAAGATGCAGTTCTATCGCGACAATCCTTCGCATCCGTACTTTACGGTGACGCCGGCGAACCTGCCTGCGGGGACGCGCTGGGTGTACAACCATCCGTTCTTTGTGCTGCTGAATTTTGCCATCGGTGGCGGAGGGTTTCCTGGGCTTACGGACAGCACGACTCCGAAGTCGGCCAAGGTGCTGGTGGACTATGTGCGTGTCTATGAACTGGCAAAAGATCCGGCGGAGGCAATTGATCCGCAGGCGTGGTACAGCATTGCCAGCCAGCAGGGCGCTGCGTGCGTGGCGGCAGGGAAGAAGCATGGCGGCGATGCAGCGGAGTTGCTGCAGCAGAGCTGCAATGCGGAGCAGAAGCAGCAGCGGTGGCAGTTGGCTCCGTCTGGAAATGGACGGTACAACCTCACCTCTGCAAAGAAGCCAGCTATTGGTTGGCAACTGGTGGCGACGGACAAGGGCGCTTACGAACTGGTGGCGCGGGACGGGCGCTGCGCCGCGGTGGCAGGCGATGGATTCACGGCGAAGGCGGCGGAGTTGCACACGGCGGTCTGCTCGGAATCTGCGGCGCAG
Source organism: Edaphobacter aggregans (assembly GCA_022736715.1). GTDB lineage: Bacteria > Acidobacteriota > Terriglobia > Terriglobales > Acidobacteriaceae > DZDJ01. The sequence continues at coordinate 13,039 of DZDJ01000056.1, read as the reverse complement.
TTGTTCTTTCTGACGCAGCAGGCCGTACAGTAACAGACGCAGGCCAGGGCGGGGAATAGTTCGGGTTGTACTTGTCGGCGGCGCGGGAAACTGCATTCCGATGGGGCAACCCGTTTCATTTTGCCCAAAATTGTCCCAAAACGAGTGCGGAGCTGCTGCTCAGGCCATATCCACAACTTCCTTATGGCAAAGCTGCGATAATTTTTTTATGAAGCGCCGCGTAATTGAGCAGTACGAATTTGTCCGCAAACTGGGGTCGGGTGGCAGCGGGGTGGTTTTTCTGGCCAATGACACGCTGCTGCAGCGGCCGGTGGTGCTTAAGCTGCTGAAGCGGGGCGTGTTGTCCGCCGCGCAGATGCGTTCGACGGTGCTGCGCGAGGCGCGGATGGCCTCGGCAATCGAGCATCCGAACATCTGCGCCATCTATGACATCGGCGAGACGGAAGAAGAAGCCTATATTGTGATGCAGTATGTGCCGGGGCAGTCGCTGGACAAGCTGATTGCCAGCGGACCGGCGAATCCGCAGCTGATGCTGTCGGTCGGCATCCAGATTGCGGACGGGCTGGCGGCGGCGCATCAGATGGGCATCTTTCATCGCGACCTGAAGCCTGCGAACGTGATGTTGACGGATGGCGGGCTGGTGAAGATTCTGGACTTTGGCCTGGCGCGGCGGCTGAAGCCGGACGAAGTGGGCTTTGATCCGGCGGATTCGCGGCAGGACATTCCGGTTGGCCCGGCATATACGGCGCGGGGCGGCACGATTGCGTATATGGCGCCGGAGCAGTTTGTGACCGGGCAGAGCAGCGCGCAGAGTGATGTTTTTGCGCTGGGTGTGATTTTGTATGAGCTGGCCAGTGGCCGCCACCCCTTTCATCGTCCGGATGCGCAGGAGTTCCAGAGCATTCGCGCGATTCAGTTTGCCGATCCCACGCCGTTGAGCGAGTGCTGTCCGCAACTACCGAAGGAGCTGGAGAGCGTGATTTCACGCTGCCTGGAAAAGCAGCCGGCGCAGCGCTTTGCCGCGGCGGCGGATGTGCGCGAGGCGCTGAAGACGATCATGAAGACGCTGCACCTGGAGACGGGCATTATTCCGGGCGAAGCAGCGGCAGTGTTGCCGACGCCGACAAGTTCCAGGGAAGAGAAGGACAAGCGCACGACGGGAATTCTGTCGATGCTGGCAGAGCGTTTTCGTGAGAGCGCGGTGAGCACGGCGCGGCAAAACAGCATTGTGGTGTTGCCGTTCATCAACTATGGACCGGCGGATGTGGCTCCGCTGTATGGCTATGCGCTGGCGGATGCGATTGCGACGCGCATGGCGCGCATGACGTCGCTGGTGGTGCGGCCGTCGAGCACTTTGATGTCGGTGCCGACGCAGCAACTGGACCCGCTGGCGATCGGGCAGAAGCTGCTGGTGCAGTTTGTGCTGACGGGAAATTTTGTCAAGTCGGACAAGGGCTTTGACCTGAACTGGCAACTGCTGGATGTACCGAGTCAGAGCGTGCAGGCGGGCGGCGCCATCAATGTGGCCTCGTTCGATCTGGTGGCGGTGCAGACAGAGATCTGCAATGAGGTCTTCAGCACGTTGCAGGGGCTGGGTTATCTGCAGCAGGGCAAGGTGCGGGAAGGCCATCGCAATACGCCGCTGGCGGAGGAGATTTCCGAGGAGTATTTGCAGGCGCGTGCGGTGCTCTCGTCGTTCATGTCGCGCACGGGCAGCAGGGATGATCTGGACAAGGCGCGCGAACTGTTTGACAGCGTGGTGGCGCATGATACCACGTATGCGCCGGGCTGGAGCGGGCTGGGCATTACGCACCTGCAGTATACGCGCCATGGACTGGGCGGGCAGATGCACGTGATGGCGGCGCGCCGGGCCTTTGACAAAGCGCTGGAGATTGATCCGAACTCGGTGGAGGCGAACCTGTACCGCGTGTACATGCTGCTTTCGCGTGGAGAAAAAGAGAGCGCACGCCACGGGATTGAGAATCTGCTGCAGACGGCGGACAACGACTGGAATGTGCATCTGGTGGCGGGCATCACGCTGCGGCTGGATGGCATGTATGACGAGGCGCTGGACCAGTTCCATCGCTCGCTGCAGTTGAATCCGGCGAATGCGGCGGTGGTGTATAACCATCGCGCGCGTGTGTATCAATATCAGAACCAGCTGGAGCTGGCTGCCGAAGAGATTGAAAAGGGACTGACGCTGGAGCCGAAGCAGCCGCTGCTGCGGATTTCGCTGGGCTACCAGCAGATGCGGCTGGGGCAGTTGCAGCAGGCGGCGGCGACGCTGGAGGCGGCGATTGAGGACGACAGCTCGCTGCGGATCGTCTTTCCCACGCTGGCGCTGTGCTATGTACGGCTGGGCGAGCGGCAGAAGGCCGCGGCGCTGATTCTGGAAGAGGTGCTGGCCGCGGCCGAGGCGGACAGCGAGATGGCGTACCGGCTGGCCACGTACTTTGCCGTGGAGGGCGATGAGGCCGAGGCGCTGCACTGGCTGCGGCGCGCTATTTACCTGGGCAACGAGAACTATCCGTGGTTCAGTAAGAATCCGGCATGGAGCCGGTTACATGGGCATGCGGATTTTGAACGCATTCTGGACGACATGAAAAAGAGCTATCGCCGTAACCAGAAGAACTGGAAGCGGTTGCTGGCGCAGTTGCGGGTGGTGTAGGGGCGTTTCCGGCGCGCCTCCAGGTCGCTTCCAAGTTGCTCCCAGGTCGCTCCCAGGTTGCTTCCAGTGCGCTTGCAGGGCGGATAACGGAAACCCGCTGCAATCAGTCTACAATCTGATTAAGGCCGCCGAGGTGGCCCGTGTATGAACACCTTTAAGACCGCACTGCTGCTGACTGCACTTACCCTGTTTCTCCTGTTTGCCGGACAATGGCTGGGAGGGGAAAATGGCCTAATTCTGGCGTTTGTTCTGGCCGCGGGGATGAATTTTTTCAGTTATTTTTTTTCCGACAAGATAGCGCTGGCCATGTATCGTGCGCAGCCGGTGACGCGGGAAGAGTTGCCGCGTGCGTATGAAGTCGTCGAACGGCTGACGGCAAAACAGGGGCTGCCGATGCCGAAGATTTATGTGATCCCCAATGACTCGCCCAATGCCTTTGCCACGGGACGGAATCCAAAGCATGCTTCCGTGGCGGTGACGCGTGGCATTCTGCAATTGTTGACAGATGAGGAGCTGGAGGGTGTGCTGGCGCACGAGTTGGGGCATGTGCGCAACCGCGACATTCTGACCAGTTCGATTGCGGCCACGCTGGCCGGGGCGATTACGCTGCTGGCGCGCATGGGCTACTGGGCGGCGCTGTTTGGCGGCTATGGCGGCGGGGGCGGGAACCGCAATGAGCGGGAGGGCGGCGGCTTCAGCGCACTGCTGATGCTGATTCTGGCTCCGCTTGCGGCGACGCTGATCCAACTGGCCATTTCGCGTTCGCGGGAGTATGAGGCCGACGCCACGGGCGCGCAGATGACTGGCAATCCGTATGCGCTGGCCAGCGCGCTGCAGAAGCTGGACACGTACTCGCGGCGGGTTCCGCTGCAGGCGTCGCCGTCGAATGCGCACCTGTTCATTGTGGCTCCGCTGTTGAGCAAGGGTGATCTGGCCAGCCTCTTCTCGACGCATCCTCCGATTCCGAAGCGGATTGAACGGTTGATTGGGCGCGAGCAGCTCTAGTTTTGTGCGCTACGGCCGATAATCTGCTGCAAGCTGGGCAGTCTTTGCCGGCCCGCAGGGTTGAGTTATTTGGCCCGCGGTAGGAGAATGGGCCTATGCAAACGCTGCTCCGGACGCTGAAACTTCTGTGCCTGGTCGTATGGCTGGGCGGGCTTCTCTTCTTCGGGGCTGTGCTGGCTCCGGTGGCCTTCAGCCGCCTGCCCAGTACCCACCTGGCCGGACTGGTGGTGGGCGGATCGCTGAATCTCCTCCACTTTATCGGGATCGGGTGCGGGGTGGTCTTTATCCTGACCACCTACCTGATCTATGTGCTGGCTCCGGCGCGAAAGCCGCGCATTCTGGGGCAGGTGGTGCTGGTGGCCATCATGCTGGGGCTGACGGCCTTTTCGCAGTTCCACATTATTCCGCGCATGGACCGGGACCGGCAACAGGTGGGCGAGATTGATTCCGTGCCGCCGGACAATCTGTACCGCGCCAACTTCGACCGCCTGCATGTGTGGTCAGAGCGCGTAGAAGAAGGCGTGATGCTCTGCGGGCTGATTGTGCTGGTGCTGGTGGCGCGGCCGGAACGCCTGGTTTGAGCCTGTCTTCCAGTGCGCAGCACACGAACCGGTTGCAGCCACCATGTATCATTAATGGGTTTGGCTTCTCTTTCGTTTCTATAAGTTTGGTCTCTCTTTATTTGCTATAAGTTTGGCCTTTTCCGCGTAACTCCATGGGAACACTGCGCCGGTTGGCAGCAGGCTGTGGATGGTCTGCCCGGCGCAGCTTTGCCTGCATTTTGCTGAAAAGATGAATCGCTCGCTATTGCCGGGCATCTGGTACTCCTTATGTCTACGTTTGTTCTGAGCATTGTTCTGGGGTTGATTGCCGCTTTTGCCGATTACGTTGGCGGCCTGGTGCTGGTGCGCCGTTCGCCTTCGGCCGCGGCCCTGCGCTATTTTGTGGCGCTGGGTTCGGGATTCATGCTGGCGGCGGCGCTGCTGGAGATGGTGCCGGAGAGCTTTCACCTGAGCGCGCGCTGGGCTCCGCTGCTCATCATGCTGGGCTACTGCGGCGTGCACTTTGTGCAGCACACCATTACGCCGCACTTCCACTTTGGCGAAGAGACGCACCATGGTGAGTTTCTTTCGGCGCACACCAGCTACTCAGTGCTGGCGGGACTGGCCACGCACACCTTCTTTGACGGTGTTGCGATTGCCAGCGGATTTGTGATCTCCAGTTGGCTGGGGTGGGTGATCTTCCTGGCGGTTTTTCTGCACAAGGTCCCTGAGGGCTTTACCGTGGCCAGCGTGATGCTGGCGGGAGGGCAGAGCCGCCGCACGGCGCTGAATTCGGCCCTGTTTCTGGGGGCGACGACGCTGGCTGGGGTGTTGGTCATCAACCTGCTGCCGCGCTGGGTGGACGCCGGGCTGCCGCTGGCGGCCGGGGTCACAATCTATGTGGCGGCCACGGAGCTGGTGCCGGAGGTGAACCGCGAGCCGGGGATTCGCATGGCGCTGGTCTTCTTCCTGGGCGTGGGCATCTTCTTTCTGCTGAAGCTGCTGGCTCCGGGGCTGTAATGCAGGTGGGGTAGAATGCGGCTATGCACTCGGATATAGCGGAAGTCTTTCTGCAGTACTCGGTCCGCAAGCTGGAGGAGGTGACCTCCAATCTGGACGTCTGCATGGCGCGGCTGACGGACGAGCAGATATGGCAGCGGCAGGCCGCGCATGAGAACACAATCGGCAACCTGGTTCTGCACCTGTGCGGCAACATGCGCCACTTGATTCTGCATGGCGTTGGCGGTGCGCAGGATGTTCGTGTGCGCGATCGGGAGTTTTCGACGAGCAGCGGATATACGCGCCAGCAACTGCTGGACATGTTCCACACAACCGCGGCGGAAGTTGAACAGCGCATTGCCGCGGTGCCGCACGAGCGGCTGACGGAGCGCATTACGCCGCAGGGCCGGGACATGGCAGTGCTGGAGGCGATTTATCATGTGGTGGGGCATGTGCAGCAGCATCTGGGGCAGATTATTTTGCTGACCAAGCAGATGACGGGGCAGGACCTGGACCTGACGGTCCCGCGCCCTCGCTGAGCGGAACGGAACCGTCAGGCAGAGATCAGTGTCCCATGCCGTGCGGAGGTGCGGGGATGCGGATCTTTTTGGGGTCCGGTGGCGGCTGCGGGCGGCGTCCCAGCCAGTACATGATGGCTCCGAAGAGGACCATGAGGATGCCCCAGATCAGGTTGATGTTTATGTCCAGCGATTTGCCGTAAATGGCGCTGCCGTGGGTGAGCAGGCCATACCCAGTGAGCAGGCCGCCGACGATCAGGAACATCAGGCCAAGCGGTATGCGAATATCCAATCCCATAAAAGACTCTCTTTCCGTTAGGCAAAGACCAGGTTCAAAACGACGAGCAGAGCAAGCACTGCCAGCGCCAGCGTGGCGGGCCTCTGGTACCAGGCCAGATGGCCTTCGTCCGGCCTTTCTGTGAGCGAGTAGACCAGGCCGACCAGCTCCGGCTCCGGCCGTGGCTTCGTCATCAGGCTGATAACGACTGTGACCAGCAGGTTGGCTGAAAAGGCAATAATAGCTGTCCAGAAGTTCTGCGCCATATCACTGGGGTAGACGTGCAGCAGCGTGATCCAGCCGCCGTGGATGCCGGGTGTAGCGTCGGCCGGCATGGTGAGTCCATGGTGCAGCAGAGCTGCGCTGGTGCCGGAGAGGAGTCCCCAGAAAGCGCCGTGGCCGGTGGTGCGCTTCCAGAACATGCCCAGCAGGAAGGTGGCGAAGAGTGGCGCATTGACGAAGCTGAAGACGAGCTGGAGCGCGTCCATGATGTTGTTAAAGCTGGTGGCGGCATAGGCGGCGGCAATGGAAAGCACAATGCCGCCGATGGTGGCCATGCGGCCCATCCAGAGGTAGTGCGCGTCGCTGGCGTTTTTGTGGATGTAGCTCTGGTAGATGTCGTAGGTCCAGACGGTGTTGAAGGCGGTTACGTTGCCCGCCATGCCGGACATGAAGCTGGCCAGCAGCGCGGTGAGCCCCAGTCCCAGGATGCCGGTGGGGAAGAAGTGCAGCAGCATCATGGGAATGGCCAAGTCGTAGTTGAAAACGGGCTGGCCTTTGTCGTTCAGCACGGGCTTGCCGCTGAGCGGATCGATCTTTTCCGGGATGAGACCCTTGTGCAGCAGGACGGGGTGCGCATCCGAAACAGCACCGGCCTTGGCTGCGCCAGCGATTGCCGGAACCTGGTTTATGGCGTGTTGCGTCACCAGCGGCACGCTGACGGCGATGAGGCCGGGCAGAATGACCAGGAAGGGGAAGAACATCTTCGGAATGGCGGCGATGAGCGGCACGCGGCGCGCGGAAAGTTCAGAGTCTGCGGCCATGGCGCGCTGGATGACGAGGAAGTCGGTACACCAGTAGCCGAAGCTGAGCACAAAACCCAGACCCATGACCAGCCCGAACCATTCGACGCCGAGCGGATTGGTTTGCGGATGCGCCATGCCGCGCCAGGAATGCGTCATGGCCGGGCCGAGCTTCTGCTGGATGCCGTGCCAGCCGCCGACGTTCTTGAGCCCGATCCAGACCAGCGGCAGAAAGCCGGCGACGATCAGGAAAAACTGCATGACCTCGTTGTAGATGGCGCTGGTGAGGCCGCCGAGGAAGATGTAGGCCAGCACGATGATGGCCGACAGCAGGATGGAGAAATGGAAGATCCAGGCCAGCGGCAGATGCAGGGCCAGGAACAGGCCGTCGAAGATATGCAGCGTCTGGATGAGCAGCGCCATGGCGTACATGGAAATGCCGGAACTGAAGACGGTCATGATGGCGAAGGAAAAGGCGTTGAGCGCGCGGGTCTTTTCATCGAAGCGCAGCCGCAGAAATTCCGGCACGGAACGGGCCTTCGATCCGTAATAAAAGGGCATCATGAAGATGCCGACAAAGACCATGGCGGGAATGGCGCCGATCCAGTAGAACTGGCTGGTGGCGATGCCGTATTTGGCGCCGGAGGCCCCCATGCCGATGACTTCCTGCGCGCCAAGATTGGCGGAGATGAAGGCCAGTCCGCAGATCCAGGCGGGAATGGCGCGTCCTGCAAGAAAGAAGTCGTTGCTCGTCTTCATGTATCGTTTGAGTGCGAAGCCAATGCCCAGCACGAAAACGAAGTACACCAGCATGATGAGCCAATCAATGGTTGTTATGTTCACAGGGCCTGCCTTAGTAGAAATCAGCGATTCAATGTAAGCGGATACACTGCCAAGGATTCTACTACGCGACAACAATCGTTGGCCGGGTAGGAGAAAGTTTACAGAAAGTAATGTGGCATCGGAAACAGGAACGGGATTGTGCTGAAGAATCGTGGCAGAAGATTTTTCCGGGAAAACGTGCGGTGCATTTGTGCCGCAGGAGTGCGGTAGTGTGCTTCGGGCGTGTGGCCTGCTGCTGTATTGACCGATGCATGTGGTGGGCGAAGCCTGTACGTACCGGGAGGGAACATTTTACTATCGTGGGAAGCCGGCCTGAATTTCATTGCATAACCAGAGGATGCTGCCGCCGACTGGCCGGGCATCAGGGATGTTTTTAAGAAGCCATGCAGCCAAGGATTCTACTGATTGACGACAATGCGGTGCAGGCTGCCACGCGCCAGGCGATTCTGCGCCGCGCCGGGTATTTTGTGGTGTGTGCGCTGCATCCGCAGCTGGCGCTGGAGCAGTTGCGCGATGCACAATCTGCCGGGCCGATCGGCCTGGTGGTGACCGACCATGTGATGCCGGGGATGAATGGCGCTGCATTTGTGCGCGCGCTGCGTACCTTTCTGCCGGAGATGCCGGTGTTGGTGATCAGCGGTCTGGACGAGGCCGAGCCGCTGTATGCCGGGCTGAAGGTGACTTTTCGCCTGAAACCACTGTTGCCGGAAGAGTTACTGGCGGTGGTGGCTGGACTGATTGGGCATTGAGCTGACGGGAAGACAGGTACGCCGGGGGGCGGGCTGCGCGTCTGCTTATCGATGAGTTGGCCCTGTCCATCTTGTCCATCTATAGATGGATTGATCCTGAGGCGCGACTCTGCGACAATCATCTGTCGGAGAGTTCATGCCTCAATTTGGTAGTTTCGCACTTCTCCTTGCCCTGGCATTGAGCGCTTATACTCTGGTGGTTGGCGGCATTGCGCTGCGGCAGCTTGCGGTGGGCAGCCGGGGCCGGGTGGAGCCGGAGCGGTTGTCGGAAACGGCGCGCCGGGCTGGCATCGGAACATTTATCGCGGTCAGCTGCGCTGCGTTTGCGCTGGTCTGGGCGGCATTCACCAACGACTATTCCGTCTCCTACATCCTGCACCACACAAACCGCGCTTTGCCGACGGCGTATAAGTTTTCGGCGCTGTGGTCTGGGCAGGAGGGCTCGCTGCTGTTATGGGCGTGGCTGCTGGCGGCGTATGGATTTGTGCTGCGGGTGCGTCATAAGGTGGACATCCGGCTGACGGCCTATGCTTCCACGATTCTGGCCGGGATTCAGATTTTCTTTCTGCTGCTGCTGAACTTTGCCGCTCCGCCGTTTGCGTTGCAGCCGGGGCCGCTGCAGCCGGATGGTTTCGGGCTGAATCCGCTGCTGCAGTATCCGGAGATGGTGATCCATCCTCCGATGCTGTATCTGGGCTATGTGGGCTTCAGCGTGCCGTTTGCCTTTGCGCTGGGCGCGCTGATGATGCGATACCCCGGCGAGAAGTGGATTCACATTACCCGCCGCTGGACGATGGTGACGTGGCTCTTTCTGACCTGCGGCATCTTTCTGGGCGCGCACTGGGCGTACAGCGTGCTGGGCTGGGGTGGGTACTGGGGATGGGACCCGGTGGAGAATGCCTCGCTGATGCCGTGGCTTACGGGCACGGCCTTTCTGCACTCGGTGATGATGCAGGAGAAGCGCGGCATGATGAAGAGCTGGAATGTCTGGCTCATCTTCTCCACCTTCATGCTGACGATTCTGGGCACGCTGCTGACGCGATCGGGCATTGTGAGCAGCGTGCATGCCTTTGCGCAGTCTTCCATTGGCAACTGGTTCTATGCCTTCCTGGTCATCATTTTTGCGGTCTGCCTGTTCACGTACTTCCGGCAGCGCGACCACCTGAAGTCGGAGAACAAGCTGGAGTCGCTGGTGTCGCGCGAGTCGAGCTTTCTGTTCAATAACCTGGTGCTGCTGGCGGCCTGTTTTACGGTGCTGTGGGGGACGCTGTTTCCGATACTGTCGGAGTATGTGCAGGGCTCCAAGGTGACGGTGGGGCCGCCGTTTTATGATCGCGTGAACCTGCCGATCGGCTTGTTTCTGCTGTTTTTGACGGGGATTGGTCCGGTGCTGGCGTGGCGCAGCACTTCGCTGAAGTCCATTCGCCGGAATTTTATCCTGCCCATCGTCATGGTGCTGGGGACGGCGGCTGTGCTGATGGCGCTGGGCGTGCGGCCGTGGGCGGCAGACCCGGACGATGTGCAGGCGATGTTCTTTTCGTTGACGGCATTTTCGCTGGGCGCAGGCGTAATTACGGCAATTGGCGCAGAGTTTCTGCGGGGCGCTGCGGTCATCCGCAAGCACACGGGGCAGAATATTTTTGCCGCCATGCTGCAACTGACGCGCCGCAATACGCGCCGTTACGGCGGCTACATTGTTCATTTTGGCGTGGTGGTGATCTTTATCGGCATTGCCGGCGGGGCGTTTAACCAGTCCAAGGAGCAGGAACTGGGCTTCCGCGACTCGATGCAGATTGGGCCGTACAAGCTGATTTGCCAGAGCTACACGCAGGACTCCAATGCGAACTACGACACGGAGTATGCGCTGCTGGATGTTTATAAAGGCGGCAAGAAGATAACGCAACTGGCGCCGGAGCGCCGCTTTTACCATGCCAGTCAGCAGACCTCGACGATTGTGGCGGACCACTCCACGTTGGAGCGCGACCTGTATGTGATTTATGAGGGCAAGAATCCGGATACGGGGCAGCCGATTATCAAGGTCTTTATCAATCCGCTGATTAACTGGATCTGGATTGGCGTGCTGGTGATTATTTTTGGCACGTTTGTGGCGCTGGTGCCGAACCTGAGCGCCGCGGTGGCCACCAGCCGCAGCCGGGTAACGGCGGGGGAGCAGGTGCCGCAGGCGGCAGGGAGCGGGCGCTGATGCGGGAGACGCTCAAACTATGGATGCAGATTACGCTGGCCTGCCTGCTGGTGGCGGGCATGCTGGGCGTAACGGACACGTCGTCGCGCTTCAACGATCTGGGGCACAAGATGATCTGCATGTGTGGCTGCAACCAGATTCTGCTGGAGTGCAACCATGTGGGCTGTCCGGACTCGGACCGGATGATTCAGGAGCTGCGCGCGCAGTTGAGCAGCGGCGCCAACGACCGGGCGATTCTGAACTGGTTTGCCGCCAAGTATGGCCCCACGGTGCTGGCTGCGCCGATGCAGGGCGGCTTTGATTACGTGGCCTGGATTGCGCCGTTTGCGGTGTTTCTGCTGGCGACGCTGGGTACGGCCGTGCTGGTGCGCAAGTGGCGGCTGCGCACGGTGGCCATGCCGGAGCCATCGGCGGCGCCGGGGTTTGACGCGATTCGTGAGCGCATTCGCAAGGAGACGGAGTACTGATGACGAGCATTCTTGCCTGTGCCGTATTGACGCTTGCCCTGCTGGGGTACATCTTCTGGCCGGAGCGCACGCTGGTGCTGCCTGCCAGCAAGACGCGGCTGGATTATCTGCGGGAGCGCAAAGAGGTGATCTACGAAAACCTGCGCGATTTGAACTTTGAGTACCGCGCCGGAAAATATCCGGAAGAGGACTATGCAGCGCAGCGTGCTTCGCTGGAGAATGAAGCGGCGGAAGTGATGGCGGAGATAGACACGCTGGAACGGATGCGGACCGCCTGAAACCGGTCCACGGCCTGGATCGAGGGGCCGGCACAAATCTTTACACGGAATCTATGGAACGCCTGAAATTTCTATGAACCTGACAATTCGCACGGTCCGCACTCTTCTGCTGCTTTTTGCAGCTTCATTTCCTCTCGCTGCGCTGGCCGCGCCGGTTTCCGGCACGGTGACCAACAAGACCACCAACAAACCCGCGGCTGGCGATGAAGTGGCGCTCATCCGCCTGCAACAGGACATGCAGGTGGCCACCAGCACCAAGACCGATGCGCGCGGGCACTACACGCTGGATGTGCCGGAAGCTGGGCCGCATCTGGTGCGGGTGACGCATGACAAGGCCAACTATTTTCAGCCAGCCATGCCGGGAGTTGCCACGGTGAATGTGGAGGTCTATGACGCGGCCGCCAATGTACCGGGAGTGACGGGCGAGGCCAGCGTGATGCGGATTGAGACGGACCCCAGCGGCAAAAGCCTGCAGGTGGTGCAGAATTTTTTTCTGAAGAATGACTCGAACCCGCCGCGGACGCAGTTCAGCCAGCATCCGTTTGAGTTCTACCTGCCGGAGGGAGCGCAGGTGGATGGCTCGGTCGCGCTGGGACCGGGTGGGATGCCGGTGCGATCGGCTCCGGTGCCGATGGGAGACAAGGGGCACTATACGTTCCTGTTTCCGATCCGGCCGGGCGAGACGCGCTTCCAGATCAGCTACCATGTGCCGTACAACGGCAGCCTGAAGCTGGATCCACGCCTGACGCTGGCGACGGACACAGTGGCGGTGATGCTGCCGAAGAGCATGGGCTTTCAGCCGGAGGCGGGCTCGCCGTATTCGCCGGTGAACGATGACACGAATGCGCAGACATTTGTGGCGCGGAATGTGTCGACCTCGCAACCGGTTGCGTTTACGCTTTCCGGCACAGGGCAGTTGCCGAGGGACACGGGAGATGCGTCGAATGGGCAGTCCTCAGACGATGGTTCCGGGCAGCAGCCTTCGGCGGCCAGCGATACGCGTCCGGGCGGCGGGCTGGGCACGCCGATTGACACGCCGGACCCGTTGACGAAGTACAAGTGGTGGATTCTGGGCGGGTTGGCGCTGGCGCTGGCTGCGGGAGTCGGTTTTCTGCTGAGCCGTCCGGCTCCGGTGGTGACGGTTGCCGGGGAGACGGCGGGTGCGAGCGTGCCGGTTGTTACGGCTGCTGGCCGTTCCCAGGGCAGTTTGCTGGAGGCTTTGAAAGAGGAATTGTTTGCCATGGAAACGGAACATCTGGAGGGCAAGCTGACGGACGCCGATTATGCCGAGCAGAAGGCCGCGCTGGAGGTTGTGTTGAAGCGGGCGCTGAAGCGGAACAGCCCGGCGTAGTTGCGGGAAAAGCAATGAAAGAAAGCCCGAAGAGCGGAATGCTCTCCGGGCTTTCTTTGTTGGCTTATAGCGGTTTTCCAGTTGGTGTAGAGGGAACGTGATGCCCTGAAATGGCTT
>DZDJ01000008.1 GCA_022736715.1 Edaphobacter aggregans | reverse complement strand
GCAGATGCCTTCAATGCCTTCAATCACTCCCAATGGAATGGAGTGGAGACGTCTGGCCCAAGCAACTATGGGATACCGTTTGGCGGAGTGACCGGGGCACGCGAGGCACGCATTACGCAGGTCTCATTGAAGCTGTCCTTCTGATGTGCCTTGCGATGTTATTGCAGGGCACAGAGGATGTTGTCGTTTTGTAGAGGGGGCTGTGGAGTGAAAAGTCTGGTCCTGTGGTGTTGAGTCAGGGACAGACTTTGCACTCCACCCATATATGCAAGCTTGATGAATTTCACGTCTTTTTCGGAGCCTCACTTTGTACCAGCCTGAAACATATTCTATAGCCCTCTTTTTCATGATCATCAGCATGATTTGCTGGGGATCATGGGCCAACACAGTCAAGATTGTTCCTCAATACAGGTTTCAGTTGTTCTACTGGGACTTTGTGATTGGCCTTGTGCTGGGTGCATGTCTCTGGTCCGTATCTCTTGGCAGCTTTGGCTCAACTGGCCGTCCTGTCTTTTCGGATTTAGTGCACACGACCTCCACTCATTCACTTTTAGCTGCATCTGGTGGGGCCATCTTCACCGTGGCAAATCTGTTACTGGTTGCCGCAATTGAAATTGCAGGTCTGGCAGTCGCTTTTCCTCTGGGGATCGGAATCGCTCTGGTCGTCGGCGCACTCAGCAGCTATCTCATATCGCCCAATGGAAACGCATTTCTGCTCTTTGGCGGAATTGCACTCGTTCTGCTGGCAATTGTCTGCGACGCCATCGCTTACCGCGAGCGAGAACGAAGCGCACCTGCAATGAGCCGCCGTGGAATTGTCATTAGTGTGCTCTCCGGGCTTCTTATGGGCAGCTTCTATCCATTCGTTGCCAAAGCCATGAGCGGAAGCGGTGCTCCTGGACCCTATGCAACCGCAATATACTTTGCAACTGGTGTAGCATTGTGCTCGGTCCCGGCGAACTACCTGCTCATGCGGCGGCCATTGGATGGCCAGGCTCCGGCTGCAATGAGCGGATATGTCCAGGCGAGCTTTCGATGGCATCTCTGGGGCATCTTCGGAGGGCTGCTCTGGTGCACTGGAGCTGTATTCAATTTTGTGGCTTCTCAAGCGCATGTTGTCGGGCCGGCAGTCTCCTATTCCATAGGACAGGGTGCGACGATGATTTCTGCGGCATGGGGAGTTTTTGTATGGCGTGAATTTTCCTCGGCATCCAAACGGTCACGAAACTTCCTCGCCTGGATGTTCATTCTGTTTTTGTTTGGGCTGACCGCTGTCGCCCTGGCTCCAATTTTCTGACATTTATTAAGTGGTCTATACGGGCCGACTTTGCTGAGAACATTACGGGAGATATATGTTGACCGGTAAAAAGCCAATCGTTGTTGTGGGAAGCATCAATCTCGACTTTGCCACGCGCGCAAACCATATTCCTTCTGCCGGAGAGACTGTCATAGGAATTGACCTTCAAATGCACCCCGGGGGGAAAGGAGCCAATCAGGCAGTTGCTGTCGCAAAGCTTGGGTGGCCAGTGCAAATGATCGGAAAACTGGGCTCCGATGTTTTCGGAGAACAACTATGGAGGCATCTAAAAAGTGCGGGTGTCGGACTGCGCGGCGTTGAAAGAATAGAAGGACCTTCTGGAGCGGCCGTCATCATCGTTACTCCAGGCGGAGACAATTGTATCGTTGCCACTCCAGCGGCAAATGCGCATGTGACGCCCGGTTATATCGATTTGCATTTGGACATTATCCGCAATGCCGGCATGGTTCTTACGCAGTTGGAGATTCCGATTGAGACGGTAGAGCATCTTGCTGACGTCTGCTTTCGGGAGGGGGTTCCGCTAATTCTGGATCCTGCCCCGGCGCAGCATATTTCGTCTGAAATTCTACAGCGTGTGCAGTGGTTCACCCCCAATGAGACGGAAGCATCCTATTATGCAGGCTGTACTTCTTCCGGATTAGACAGTAGTCCTCCTGCCTCTACCGCACACTCTCTCTTGAAACAGGGTCCGGCAGGTGTCTTATTAAAAATGGGCTCAGATGGGGCCTATCTGGCCACGGCTGAAGTGACCGCACAGATTGATGCGATACAGGTCAACGCAGTCGACACGACCGCTGCCGGAGACGCATTTAATGGGGCCTTTGCCGTCGGCCTTCTACATGGCAGAACGCCACTGGAGAGTGCCCGGTTTGCCGCAGTCGCAGCCGCACTTTCCGTAACCAGGCCTGGTGCTCAGACCTCCATGCCCACACTCAATGAAGTAGAGAAGAAGATCTCAGATCTTCGGCATCACAATTATCATGTCAGTCCAGGAAAAGAGACGATCCGATGAATGCCGTTCACACATCAAAATTCCTTTTCACAAGTGCGTTGCTTGCCATGTTTGGCCTGGCTGTTACTGGACAGGCGCAGGACTCGCATTACAGACCAGCCGGTGAGCAAATCCCCTCCCCCGATTGCCTGACGCTCAGCACTGCGTATGCCGCTGCATTGAGTGGCGGCTACGCTCCATGTCCAAAAGGAACACATGCAGCCTGGTTGAACGATGTAACGCACTGGCGAATGGAACGAAGGATCCGTATCGGCTACGACAGCTCCCGGTATGACATGCCAGCGCTTCGCTGGATCCAGTCAAGCTTCATCCAGCCACAAATGATGGTACAGGACCGTTATTTGTACGATCCAGCCACCGGCAAGTACACCGTCGACCGTTACCTTGATGACCTGGAAAAAAGGTACGGTGGTATCGATGCAGTTCTGGTGTGGTCAACCTACCCAAATATGGGAATCGATGACCGCAATCAACTGGACATGGTTCGTTCCATGCCTGGAGGCATAGCCGGCGTGCAGCAGATGGTTGCCGACTTCCATCGACGGCACGTCCGGGTACTCTTCCCGATGATGATGTGGGACCAGGGGACCCGCGATCCAGGCAGGCCCTGGCCGCAGGCGATTGCAGACTTCATGAAGCAACTCAATGCAGATGGCGTCAACGGGGACACACAGGATGGTGTGCCACTCGCATTTTCACTGGCTGCGGACAAGGTCAACCACCCGCTGGCCTTTGAGCCCGAAAGCTCCCCGGCCGATGAGGCCCTCGCCTGGGATGTGATGACGTGGGGCCACTATGTCTTTTCCTTCACTCCGCAGATTGACCGATACAAATGGCTTGAAACCCGCCATATGGTCAACATCTCTGACCGGTGGAACCGCAACAAGACTGATGATCTTCAGTTCGCATTCTTCAACGGAGTGGGCTGGGAAAGCTGGGAGAACATCTGGGGAATCTGGAATGGAATCACACCCCGCGATGGGGAAGCTACCCGGCGTATGGCAACTCTTGAGCGTGGTGTCGCACCCTTTTTGGTCAGCAAGGCGTGGGAACCGCTTTACCCGACCCACAGCTACGGAATCTTTGCCAGCCGCTGGCCACTGGGCCATCAAACAGTATGGACTCTTGTGAATCGAAATGAATACGACGTGTCCGGACGGCAGATAACAGTAACTTCTCAGGCCGGAATGCGTTACTTTGATCTCTACCACGGCATCGAACTGAAACCAGTCCATGAGGACCTCCCAGGGCATCATGGACTGGATGTTTTGTCTTTCCCCATTGAGGCCCATGGATTTGGGGCAATACTCGCAACGGATACGGAGCCGGACGCGGCCATGCTGCAGCTCATGGCTCGCATGAAAGCTATGACTGCGGCGCCACTTTCGAGCTTTTCCAATGAATGGCGTCCGCTTCCGCAGCACATCGTCCCGATAGCACTCACCAAACCATCCTCCACTGCACCCAAAGGTATGGTCAGGGTTCCCGCAGCCACATTTGTTTTTAAGGTAAGAGGGATTGAGATTGAAGGTGGAAATGATGCTGGGGTAGATGTGCAATATCCGTGGGAAGATGCACCACGCCGCTTCCACGAACATACCCTGCATATCCACGCTTTTTACATGGACAAATATCCCGTCACCAATGCCGAGTTCAAGCAGTTCCTCGAAGCATCGCACTATCGGCCCAGGGATGTTTTGAACTTCCTGCGTGACTGGAAGAATGGAACCTATCCGGAAGGATGGGCCAACAAGCCTGTCACCTGGGTTTCCATTGAAGATGCACGCGCCTATGCCTCCTGGGCCGGGAAGCGGCTTCCACATGAATGGGAATGGCAGTATGCCGCCCAGGGAACGGATGGCCGGATCTATCCCTGGGGTGACACATGGAACACGAATGCAGTCCCTGTTCCTCATCATGGTCGCGTTCTCGGTGCTCCCGATGACGTCGATGCACAACCTGCCGGAAAAAGTCCGTTCGGCATACTGGACATGGTCGGAAATGTCTGGCAGTGGACAGATGAATACAGGGACGAGCATACCCGCGCCGGCATTCTGCGCGGAGGCAGCGACTATCAGCCGCAAGGCTCTATTTGGTATTTTCCGCAAGCTTACCGTAACGACGAACACGGCAAGCTACTGCTGATGGCTCCAGCTTACGACCGCTCCGGAACTGTTGGCTTTCGCTGCGTTGAAGACGCCCCTTAAGGCAAAAGCAGAGTCACTGAGAGGTGTACGTCTTTTGGAGGAAGCGCAGGCCCAGGTCCTGCGGCTTCGTCTTACACTCTCACTGCTTTTGCTCTGGCCGGGAACTCCAGAGCTGTTTGCCGTATTTTCTGTGCCGCCTGCTGGTCATAATGGAACGGGCTTCAGTGCCTGCAAGACACTGAAGCCCGCCCGTCTCAATATGCCTGAAATCAACTTTCTCAGAATTGACTAATCAGGCCCTCCTAAAAGTCCAGACGCGCAGAGACTTGGCCCGTCCGGGCTCCCATGCTACTCGTGATCTGGCCGAATAGCGGCGAACTTACATTGAGGTTTGGCGTGCTCAGGTTGGTGTGGTTCAGCACATTGGTGAACGTACCCTGAACCTGCATCTTGAACCGTCCCATGATAGGGAAGGACTTGGTAAGGCCACTGGACAGGTTGATATATCCCGGCCCCTCGATTGACCCCACGCCAGCATTGCCGAAGCGGCCGATGGGAAGCGGTGCCGGGCCTCTGCCACTGCCCGTGGTGCATTGCGTACCTGGCGTCCAGCTCGGATAGCCGGGGCAGGTCATCGCGGCCGGATTCAGCCATTGCATGCGGGTGCGGTTTCTGGGCGCGATTGGGACGCCAGGAACGCGGTCCGGATATTGGGGGCGCCCAGTGAGGGCATTCCCGTTGGCATCACTGTTGAGGCCTGATCCTGTACCGGAAGGATCGCCCTGGCTGCCCGGAAAGTACGCCGAGATATACGGGCCAGTCTCCATCAGCAGGATGTTCGAGACCTGCCATCCACCGACAAGCATATCTGCAATGCGGGACATATTGCCGCCAAATCTGCGCCCACGGCCAACAGGCAGGTCATACACCATCGTGGTGTTCCACAGGTGGCGGCGCGTGCCGTACACGTTGCCATAGTCGATGTTGTGGTCGAGGATGGAGGTTGAACGCGAGCCGCCAGACTCCCCTGCAAAGCCGCTGTTGTCTGCCGCGCCCTGGTTGTCCGCCAGCGCCTTGGCGAACGTATAGATCGAGTCAAGCTGCAGACCTGAGGAGTAACGGTGTGTTACCTCAATCTGGGCAGAGTGGTAGCTGGAATCCGCTCCTGTGTCACGGGTATTGATGACTCCCCAGTTCGGGAACCGGCGTGCGCTCAACGGCTGATTGTAAGCGGAAACCGTGCTGGAGAATGGCAGCGTGTTCTCGTTCGGGGCCCATACCAGGTGGCGCGTCGTAGAGCCAATGTAGGAGAGCCGCACCGCATAACCCCGGCCCAGCGAACGGTCCACACTCAATGACCACTGGTAGGTATAGGGGTCCTTCCAGTTGATGCTGTTGGCCGTGCCAAAGTAGTCCTTGCCATAGCAGGTGGTGCACCCGCCACTGCCGGCTCCCGCATAAATTGCCGGCCACTGGTAGCCGACCGCGTGTGTCGTGCTGTCATAGGTGTTGGAATATTGCGTAGTGTCCGACTGCACCGTACCGGTCAGCGAGTAAAAGTTGCTGCCCAGCAGTGTGATGTTGTACACGCCAAAGCCGCCGCGGACCGCCGTCCTGTTATTGCCAAAGGGGCGCCACGCGAAACCAAAGCGCGGCATGAAGCGCAGCTTGGGATAATGTTTCAGGCCCGTGGGGAGACCGGCCTGGCTGTTGGAGAGCACAGGCATGCAGGGCGCTCCATTGATCGTCGAGCCAGTAGTTGCCCCAAATGGCATACACGCGTTCGCGCTCTGCATGGAGGACACCGAGACCAGCTTGGAGAACCCATCCGGATAGATAATTGCGCCGCTCTTCCCATAGGAAGGATCGAAGTTGGCAATATCGCCATGCGCGTCGTGATAACTCGGATGCAACTCATAGCGTATGCCGTAAGAAAGGACAAGCGAGGGAGTAACCACCCACTGGTCCTGCGCGAAGGCATGGTAGTGGGCCGACAAGCCGTCGTTGTCCTGATTTACCACATCGTAGTAGGTCTGGAATGGCAGGCCGAGGAGAAGGTCCGCAAAGTCCACGCCGGTGAAAATGCCTCCACTGTTGCCACTGTTGAACGAGAAAGTACCGTAGTTGTCTGCTCCAAAGAAACCCAGCGGTGTGACCGCCTGGAGTGTCTGGACGTCCACGCCGAACTTCATCAGATGTCTGCCGCGCGACCAGGACAACGTGTCCGAGTAGTCGTAGGTATTGGACTGCGAAACCGAGTTCAGGCGGCCCACATTCAGGTTGCTCAAACTGCTCGAAAAGTCCAGCTCAGGAAGACCATTGAAGAACAGGTTCTGCAACCCATTTAGTCCGAGGCCCTGGGTGAAGGTTTTGCCATCGAACGGATTCACAGAACCACTCTGGTAGCGCGTGAAACCGTAGCTGGTCTCGTTGGTCAGGTTTGGCGTGATGGTATAGTTGGCGCTGATCTTCAGCACGCGCGAGTTGCCTGTGTTCTGCGAAGCGGGAACAAGCAGCTTCTGCGGATCGATCGAGGACTGGTTCTTCCAACTGTAACGCCCCCAGAGCAGGAACTTCTGATTACTGCCAAAATACTGGTCCGCGCGCACGTCGAACTGGTTGGAACTCCGGCTCTGGTCCCTGTTGACCTGGTAGTTGTCGCCTCCGTTGTCGTTATAAATGCCCGTATTGCCAAGGTTAGGATCGGGGAAGAATTGCATAAGCTTCTGCGAGATCGGACTGATGCTGGGCAACTTCGTGCCGTAGGTGCCGCCGGTAAAAGGATCAATCAGCGTCCCGGAAAAGCCCGTGGCAGTGTAATCGGAAAAGTCGCCTTGCTTCATCGCGGCCGTGGGCACCATGTAGGAATACGTTCCCGAGTTGGGATAGCGCCATCCTTCGTAGGTGCCGAAGATAAAGGTGCGGTCATGCCCGTTGTAGAGGTGCGGAATCACAACCGGGCCGCCGAAGCTGCCGCCAAAGGTGTTCGCCACCAGCTTCGTCTTCTTCTGGATGGCCGGATAGGCATAGGGGATCGCGTCGAAGGCCGCGTTCTGGTGGTACCAGAAAAGCGAGCCATGAGGCGTGTTGGTCCCCCCCTTGGTGGTCACCGTGACCTCACCGGGTGAGCCGTACTCCGCGTCGTTCTGCACTCCGTCGGCACGCATCTCTGCAATGGACTCGCTGGAAGGGAAGGCATTACCGAGAGGAGTATTTCCGGTCGCGCTCTGCACCGTGATGCCATCCACGGAGACCTCGGTCTGGAACGGCAGGCCGCCCTGCAGCGAGAAAGAACCGTTAGTGCCATTGTCGCTCTGCACGCCGGGCAGCGTGCCCAGCACGTTCAACGCGCTGGTGCCACTGGAACTGGCGCGTGTGTTCGTCGGCAGGTTCGCAATCAAGGTGGAGTTGTATACGGCACTGATCGTCGCATCGTCTGTGTTAATCATCGGCTGTGCGCCGACGGAAACATTTACTGTCTGCTGTATATTGCCGACCAGCAGGGACGCATCTATGCGCAACTGCTGGCGCGCCGCCAACACAAGGCTGGCAGTCCTCCAGGGCTGAAAACCCTTTGCCTCCACCGCGATAACATAGTGGCCCGCTGTAAGGTTGAGGAAGTGATAATCACCGCGCACATCGGAAACAGCGCGGAGCATCACACCCTGGTCAAGGTTTGTCAGCGTGACAGTCGCACCGGGGACCAGAGCCTGGCTCTGATCGTGTACCGTACCGATGATGTCCCCCTGAATCGACTGTGCTCCAGCATGCACCGCAGTGAAGGTGCTATAAAGCACTCCCACAAGGATGAAAAACATCCTGACATGCCGCGAACAAGAGAAATTTAATACAGCCCTCATAACACCCTCCGCAAAATGACTTCAGACCCAACCGTGCGTCACCCGGAAACAGATGCTGCAAAGCTCCGCATCCCCAAAGGGCAATCGCTTGCGCATCATCAGACCATGACACCTGTCCGACACAACTCCGCATTGGATCTCGTTATGCTGCGACTATATGAGGAGGCAACAGACTGCCGTTATCGAAATCCGGCAAAAGGAAGGTGTTGTAACCAAAAATTAAGAAAGGGGTTCGGAAAGGAAGAGAATGCAACACTGTGGTAATCATCCCGGCCGTTTCTGGGCCAAAGCAAAAGCAAAGACAGTGCAGGACGAAGCCACAGGCCTTGAGTCGGTGCCACCGACAGGGAGCGGCGGCCGGGCACTCCCTTCAAAAGGCGTATACCCCACAATAACTCTGCTCTTGCCTTAGCTGTAGAGCGCCACGCGCTCGATCATCGCCGCAAAGAATCCATCACAGGGATGTACACCCGGCAGCGTGCGCAGATAGCCATCGCGTACCGCCGTTGCCTGCAGCGTGGCCGCCGCATCTGCCTGCAGAACGCCCTGCTGCTGCAACGTTGCCAGCGCCGTTGCAACATCCACTTTGCGGAAGCCCTGCTCAGCCTGCAGACAGGCCTCCACCACCGCCTCATTTTCCTCCGGCTCCAGAGAACAGGTGGAATAGACCAGCCGTCCGCCCGGCGCAAGCTGCCGCATCGCGCGGCCCAGAATCTCCTTTTGCCGCGCCGCGTGGCGCTCCAGGTCCTCCGGTTGCAGGTGATGCCGAATCTCCGGATTGCGCGCCAGCGTTCCCGTACCGCTGCAGGGCACATCGCACAAAATGCGGTCGAACTGCTCCTGCGCAAAGGCCGCAGGCAAGGGCTGCGATGCGTCTCCCTGCAGAAAGCGCACCCTGGCTGCATACGCCACCGGCTGCAGCCGCTTGCGCATGGCCTGCAAACGACGCGAACTGCTGTCGCAGGCCAGAATCTCTGCCGCCGGATTGCGTTGCGCCAGCACCAGCGTTTTGCCGCCGGGCGCAGCGCAACTGTCCAGAATTTTTCCATCCGTGGGAACGCCACAGGCAGCCATCTCCGCCACCAGTTGCGAGCCCTCGTCCATCATCTGGAACTGCTGCGGATGCTGCGCCGCCAGCGCCGCCAGTTGCGCCGAACTGCCAACATAGCTCGTCTGCAGCAGCTTGCCTGCCTCCAGCTCTGCCAGCAGAGCCGGTTTTTCCGCATCCTTGCCAACCCAGCGCACCAGCGCAGCAGGCTGCGTCTGGCCTGCTGCGCAAATCGCCTCCGCCGCTTCCTTGCCGTAGAGCCTGCTCCACCGCTGCACCAGCCACGACGGATGCGCATAGCGCAGGGCCAGGCTCTTCGCTGCGGGCAGCGGTCTGGGCAACCGCGCAATCTTGCGCAGAATGGCATTCACCATGCCCGTGGTCTGCGGCTGTTGCGCCGCACGGCACAGTTCCACGCTTTCGGAGATCGCCGCATGGGGTGGAATGCGGTCCAGATGCAGCAGTTGAAATACACCCAGCCGCAGCGCAATCGCTACCGGCTCCGGCAGCCCCTTTTCCGGATGCTGCAACAGCGGAACAATCTGCGCATCCAGCGCAATCTGCCAACGCAGCACACCCATCACCAGCGTGGTGCACAGGTTGCGGTCTTCCTGCGACAGGCCCGCCAGCAGCGGCCCCTGCAGCAACTCATCACAATGGCCCTTGCCCTGATGCAGCAACGTCAGAATCTGCTGCGCAGCGTTGCGTGCGGGAGAAATCGTCTTCGCAGCCACCGCCTGTTGCAGTGGCCGATGCGGCCGCTCCGGCCGTTTCATTGGCATGCTCATTTCCCCAGCCGCTCGCCCGGCTTCAACTGGTGGCCACGCAGAAATTCCGCCGCCGTCACCCGTTTTTTGCCCTCCATCTGCACTTCCAGCAACTCCAGCACAGTTCCATCACCACATTGCACCAGCAGTTGCTCCTTTGCCACCAGCACCGCGCCCAAAGCAATATCAGGAGCAGCACTCGCCTGCGCCACCGCAGCGGACTGCATACGATGCACAATCAGTTTTTTCCCACGGAAAAAGGTATACGCGCCCGGCCACGGCTGAAAACCGCGCCACCGGTTGTAGAGTTGCTGCGCCGTGCGCGCAAAGGCCATCTCCGCATCTTCCCGCGTCAGGATCGGCGCCAGCGAAGCCTCCGCCTCATTTTGTCGAACCGGCGTAATGGAGCCCGCAGCCAGCCCAGCCAGCGTTTCCACCATCAGCGGAGCACCTGCCTCCGCCAGAACCGGAAAGAGCTCCTGCGCCGTCTGGGTTGCGTCAATTGGAATCTCGCCGCGCAGCAGCATCTCGCCCGTGTCCAGCCCTGCATCAATGCGCATCGTGGTCGAACCCGTTACCGCTTCTCCGTTGGCCACCGCCCATTGGATCGGTGCGGCCCCGCGATACTTCGGCAGCAGCGACGCATGCAGGTTGATATTGCCCAGCGGCGGCAGGTCCAGCATCCATTTGGGGATGATGCGGCCATACGCCACCACCACAATGGCCTCCGGCGCAATTGCCTCCAACTGCGCACGAAACTCGGCGTTGTTCCTGATTTTTTCCGGCTGTACTACAGAAAGGCCCAGCGCCAGCGCGGTCTGCTTCACCGGAGGGGCCGCAAGCTCCAGCCCGCGTCCGCTCTGCCGGTCCGGCTGCGTCACCACCAGGGCCACTTCGTGCCCGGCGGCCACAATGGCCTTTAAAGCCGGCACAGCAAACTGCGGAGTTCCGCAGAAGACGATCTTCATCGCGTCCCCCGCTGGTTTACCAATCGCCGGCTTTGATCAGCTTGCGAATCTTGCGCAGCGCCAGGTCGCGCTTCAGGCGGCTGATGCGCTCAATGAACAGCACGCCGTCCAGATGGTCAATCTCATGCTGAAAAGCCCGCGCCAGCAGTTCCTCACCATCGACCTCGAACCACTCCGCGTCCAGATCCTGTGCGCGCACTGTCACCTTCATCGCGCGCGACACCTTCTCGCGGATGTCCGGCAGGCTCAGGCAGCCTTCCTCCTCTATCTGCTTGCCTTCGCGCACAATCACCTCCGGATTGATGAGAACAATCTTCCCGTCCTCTTCCTTCTGGTTGCTCAGGTCAACGACCGTGAGCCGTAACGGCACGCCAACCTGCGGAGCTGCCAGCCCAATTCCCTGCGCCGCATACATGGACTCAAACATGTCCTCCACCAGCTTGCGCGTCTCTTCACCAAAGTCCGTCACCAGCTCCGTCGGCTTCGACAACACCGGGTCAGGATATTTCACAATCGGGCGAATCATAAACGTTCTCTATCTGCCATACTCCGCATTGCTGCGGTTGACCTAGTAATTGCGAATCTGCTCGGCGTACCCGTCGAAGTTGCGCTTCAACTCCTTCAGCGAATCGCCGCCAAACTTTTCCAGCACCATGCGCGCCAGCGTCAGCGCCACCATCGACTCCGCCGCAACGCCCGCGGCCGGCACCACACACACATCCGAGCGCTCATAGGCCGCCTTCACCGGCTCGCGCGTCTCAAAATTGACCGAGCCCAGCGGACGGCGCAGCGTCGAAATCGGCTTCAGATACCCACGCACAATCAGGTCCTCGCCATTCGAAATGCCGCCCTCAATGCCGCCTGCATTGTTGTGGTCGCGGGTAAAGCGGGTAAAACTGCCGTTGGCCTGCTGCTCCGCGTAGCCGATTGCATCATGCACTTCCGAGCCGAAGGACTCGGCCGCCGTTACGCCACGGCCAATCTCCACCGCCTTCACCGCCTGCAGGCTCATCACCGCACAGGCAAGCTGACCGTCCAGCCGCTCGTCCCAGTTGGCGTAGGTTCCCACGCCCGGCGGCACGCCATGCGCCACCACCTCAAATACGCCGCCCACGGTATCGCCCGTGCGCAACACGGCATCCACCTGCGCCTTCATGCGGGCTTCGCTCTCCGCATCCACGCAGTTCAGCAGCACTTCCTGCTTCTGCCGCAGAGCAAAAATCTCTTCCCACTCCGCCGGGCGGCTCAGCTCCGCCGAGCCCACGCGAATCACGTGGCTGGCCACCTCAATGCCCAGCGCGCGCAGCAACAGTTTGGCCAGCGCGCCCGCAGCCACGCGTGCCGTGGACTCCCGCGCCGAGGCCCGCTCCAGCACATAGCGCGCATCCTTAAAGTCATACTTCAGGCTGCCTGCCAGATCCGCATGTCCCGGACGCGGCGAAGCCACCGCCTTGTGCCTGGCCGGATCGCCCGCGCCCACCGGCAGAATCTCCGTCCAGTTCTTCCAGTCGCGGTTCTCAATCTCCATCGCCACCGGCGAACCGATCGTCTTGCCATGCCGCACGCCGGACAGAATATGGGCCGCGTCGCGCTCAATGCGCATGCGTCCGCCGCGTCCGTAGCCCTGCTGCCGCCGCCACAGCTCGTGGCTGATGTACTCCTCGTCGACCTCTACCCCTGCCGGAAGACCCGAAACCAGCGCAATCAGGCTTTCGCCGTGCGACTCACCCGCTGTTGAAAATCGAAGCATTCTTTCGCCTTCTAAACCCTTACCAGCCGTCGCTTTAACGCTTTTCGGCCAGTTTCTACTCCATCTATTGTAACGCGCCAGCAGTACGTGCCCCGGGCAGGCTACCCCACAATCCACTTCCACTGCTCGTCCGTCAGCGGCACCACCGACAACCGCCCCTGCCTAACCAGCGGCGAGTCGGCAAAGAGCGGATTGGCCTTCATCTCCGCCAGCGTCTTCGGAGTCTTCAGCGCTTTTCCTGCCTCGATACGCACCAGCGGCACCTTGGGATCAGCCGCGTCCACACTCAGCACCTTGGCTGTGCCCATCGCGCGGCGCTCGTCGCCCGTGTGGTAAATCACAAACTTTTCGCCCGCCTTCATCTGCCGCAGATACATCACTCCCTGCGGATTGGTGACTCCATCCCAGATGGTTTCCTTGTCACGCTGCAGATCGGCAAAGGAATAGACATCCGGCTCCGACTTTACGAGAAATGGCATGCTTACTTCTCCTCCTCTTCCAGAAAACGCCGCGTGTTCAGCAGCGGACGCTCCAGCGCCCGCACCCAGTCTGTCAATTCGCGGCCACTGCGGCCGTTAGACAGGTCTCTGGCAAATTCTGCGCGCATGTTCTGCATCTTCGCCTCCAGATCATCCAGCACATTCAGCAGCACCGCCTCCGGCGTCATGGGCAGCTTCGGCGAGCCGAACTCATACTTGCCATGATGGCTCAGGATCAGGTGCTCCAGCAGGATGCGCAGCTTGTCTGGAAACGGCCTGCCCGCCGCCGCTACCGCGTTGATCTTTTCGCGCAGCATGCCCATGGCAATGCTGATGTGCCCCACCAGCTGGCCCTCAATGGTATAGCTAAAGGTTGCATTCCAGCTCAGTTCGCGCGTCTTGCCAATGTCATGCAGAATCGCCCCGGAGAGCAGCAGATCGCGGTTCACCTCCGGATAAAACGGCGCCGTGGCATTGCAAACATCCAGCAGCGCCACCACATGCTCCAGCAATCCGCCGAGCCACGCGTGATGCAGCATCTTGGCCGCCGGAGCACTGCGGTAGGCGGCGGCAATCTCCGGATCGTCCAGAAAGGCGTTCAGCAACCGCTTCAGGTCAGCGTCCTGAAAACTCTCCACGTAGCTGCGCAGCGCAGCCCAAAGCGCCTCCACATCTTTCGTCGTCGCGGGCAGAAAATCCGTCGGGTCGACTTCGTTCTCCGCCGCCGGACGCAGCTTCTGCAACGTGATCTGGAACTTGCCCTGATAGCGGCTGATCTGCCCCTGCGCCTTCACGTAGCCGCCTTCGGCGCACTGACGGAAGCTGTCCTCGTAGTCGTCCCACATGCGGCCTTCCATCTGTCCGGTGCGGTCGCTCAGCACCACCGCCAGATAGTGCCCACCCTGCTTGCGGTCGCGCAGTTGGATGGAGGCCAGCGCAAAGTAGGAGGTGACGACGCTGTTGTCGTGCGCAGCCGCGTCTGCAATCGAAAAATCTTTCATCTGGCCTGTCCGCCGTCCTCTCCGGAGTGGTCTTCGCTAAGCATTATGGCACCTTGCGCCATCGCTTCAGCGGTAAAAAGAAATCCCCGCAGCCTTTTCTTTTGAGGAAATCGCTGCGGGGACGGCTGCTGTTCTTGCTTCCGGACGGCGCTTACTGCTGTGGCGCCGGAGCCGGAGTAGGAGTAGGAACTGGAGTGGCGGCCGCGGGTCCCGTGCCGACTGCCGGCTGGGCCTCCGGCTTGTCCTGCGCCTTGTCTGAATACCGCTCCTTTTTCTCACCCTTCACGTGCTTCTTCTTTTTCTTCTTGGCCGCAGTATCTCCACCCAGTCCCAGCGGCGCAGACTGCACCTTCTGCGTCCGCGCCTCCTGTACCGTCGGCGGAGGCGGAGTATCTTCCCCAAACTCCTTCTTCTTTTTCTGCTTCGACTTCGGCAGCTTCATGCGGTCCATGTAGCGGGACTTCTTTTCCTTGACCTCTTTTGGAGCCAGTGGGTCCGCATTTGGGTTTGCCAGCAGGGCCGCTTCCGTCTGGGCCGCAGCCGTACTGCCATCTGCAGGCGGCTGCGCCTGTCCATTGGCCGTGGAATCCGCCGCTTCTGCCTGTGTCTCTGCCGGCAAGCTCTCGCGTGGAGCCTGGCCAAAGCGGATCTTTTCGCGCTTGATCTTCTTCGGCTTTCCGTTGGCCGTGGTTCCCACCTTCTCAACCCCCGGAGCACTGGAGGCCTTGTGCGCCACATGCCGCTCAAAGCGTTTCTTTTCCACCACTTTCTTCTTCTTGGGAGCAGGCGGAGCATAGGCGCTGAAGACTGGCTTGGTTTCCAGCGGACTGGCGCCACTGTCCACATATCCCGGCTTGATGTCGATGTATGCCTGCTCCCGCAGCTTGGTCAGGTAGGCACGCAGGGCCGGCTGCATCTCCTCCATATAGAGGTCCTGCTCCACCTCCGGCTCCACCTCCTTCAGCGAAGGAATGCCGCCAGCCGTATGCTCGGTTGTCTTCAGGATGATGTATCCCTGCTTGGTGCGGATTGGTTCCGTCCACTGCCCGGCCTGCAATGCAAAGGTCTTGTCTTCCAGAACCTTGGCCAGCGCACCACGCTGGAAAGTTCCCAGATCGCCCCCCTGCTGTGCCGTCGGACCACCGGAATAGAGCTTCGCCATCTCGGCAAAATCCGCGCCAGCCTTCAGCTTGGCTTCCACCTCGGACGCCTTGGCCAGCGCCGCAGTCACAGTCGCTTCTGCCGGTTCGCCGTCCTTCTCCGCGGGGGTTGGAATCAGGATTTCGCTCAACCGCACGGATTCCGGACGGTCAAAGCTGCTCTTGTGGTCCTGGTAATACTTCTGGATGTCCGCTTCCGACACCTGCAGGTGGCTGCTCACCTCATCCCGCACTACTTCCTGCGTAATAATGCTGTTGCGGATATTGGCCTTGAAGTCCTCAAAAGACACGCCCTGCTGCTCGGCGGCCTTCTGCAACGCTTCCATCGAGTCAAAGTGGTTCTGCTTGCGAATCTCGTCCAGCCGGCGGATCAGCTCCACGTCACCCGTAATGCCCAGTTGCTTCCCCTTGGACAGCAGCAGCTGCTGGTCGATCAGGTCGCGCAACAGGTTGTCTTCGCGGACCTGCAAGTCCATCTGCGACATGCTCTGCTGGTGCGCTTCCTGCTCCAGTTGCTGGCGGGCTCGCTCCAGATCCGCCGAGCTGATGATCTGGTCATTCACACGCGCAATCACTTCCTCCACCACTTTCGCGTTGGGAATGATCGGCGTTGGGGCAAAGATCGAGTTCGGAGCTTTGGCAGGCAACGGAGCATCTGCCTGTTGCGCCTGAAGGTTACGAATCAGGCCCGGCTGGGCCAGGATTGCAACAGCGCACACGCCAACTATCAGGCTGCGCTTTGCCGGTAACTGCGAAAATCGAAAGGTCATCGTTATCAACGTCTCGGAAACTGGCCGGAATTTTTGAGCACCGCTGGCTGGCACAACCGCTGCCGCTCGCCTCTTGTACTCTCTCTGGAATATGCCTGCACGCAGACGGTATCCGGTACTTGCATTCTAAACACCTCAGGCGAGGAATCCAATTCCTCAACGCACAGAAGATGTGATTTCCTCGAAATCCGCTGTCCCCGTTTCCCGCTGTCCCCGTTTCCTCGGAGCTGCATCTCATCCTACAGGAGCGAGTGCTATACTTCGACCCAGAACGTCCAACATGGTGTCGCAACGTTGCCCGCGCCATCAGGACACTCTAAACGTTGGTGACACACGCAGTTGGCGCTTCCGGTCGAATTGCTGCACGGAATGCCAACTATTTACGTCCGAGGTACTCCGCCGCATGGCTTCGCGCACTCGCCGTTCGCTTTTTTCTCTTACGATCTTCCTCGCCACCTGTGGGCTGCTGGGCATGGTGCTCAATCAGAGAGTGGGGGCCCAGGCCAGCACAGATCAGTCGGCCCTGCGCGACAGCCTGAAGCAGTTCACCAATGTCTATGCCATTGTGGAGCAGAACTACGCGGAGCCGCTCACCGGCGACAAGATCGACAAGGCCATCTATGACGGCGCCATCCCCGGCATGCTGCATGAGCTGGATCCGCACTCCAACTTCTACGACCCCAAGGCCTTCGCCCAGATGCGCGAGGACCAGCATGGTAAATACTACGGCGTCGGTATGACCATTCAGCCGCAGATCACCCCCTCTGGACGCACGCAAATCGTTGTCGTTGCGCCATTTGAGGGGACTCCGGCCTACAAGGCGGGCATTCGCCCCGGCGACGTGATTGAAAACATCAACGGAAAGTCCACCGACAACATGAGTTCGCTGGACGTGGCCAACCTGCTGAAAGGTCCCAAAGGCACGCACGTTACCGTGACCATGAGCCGCGAGGGCAGCCCCAAGCCGCTGGTCTTTGACCTCGTCCGCGCTGAAATCCCCCGCAACAGCGTCGATCTGGCCTTCCTGATCCGCCCCGGCGTCGGCTACATCCACGTCACCAATTTTCAGGAGACCACCGGACAGGAAGTGGGCGATGCGCTGGACAGCTTCGGCAAGATCAACGGTCTGATTCTCGACCTGCGCGGCAACCCCGGCGGTCTGCTCAACCAGGCCGTGGCCGTGGCCGATAAGTTCCTGAAAAAAGGACAGATTGTGGTTTCGCAGCATGGCCGCTCCTTCCCCGACCAGGTGTATCGCGTGGAAAACGGCAGCGACACCAAATATCCGATCGTGGTGCTGGTGAACCGCAACACCGCTTCCGCGGCGGAAATCGTCTCCGGCGCACTGCAGGACCACGACCGCGCCCTGATTGTGGGTGAGACCACCTTTGGCAAGGGACTGGTGCAGACGGTCTATCCGCTTTCTGACAGCACCGGCCTGGCGCTCACCACGTACCACTACTACACGCCCAGCGGACGCCTCATCCAGCGCAACTACGATGGCGTTTCCCTGTACGACTACTATTACGTGCGCGACCAGAAGCAAAGCACGGCCAACCGCGAAGTGCGGCTGACCGACTCCGGGCGCACTGTGTATGGCGGCGGCGGCATTACGCCGGACTACAAGATCGATACGCCGAAGTCCAATACCTTCCAGGGCGACCTGCTGTTGCACTACGCCTTCTTCAACTTTGCCAAACACTATCTGGCAAACCGCTCTGTCAGCAGGGATTTCCAGGTGGATGATGCGGTCATGAAGGACTTCAAGCAGTTCCTGACCAGCCAGAACATCAACTACACCGACCAGGACATCAACGGTGTACTGGACTGGGTCAAGGCCAGCATCAAGAGCGAGATCTTTACCTCGCAATTTGGCCAGCAGGCCGGGCTGAAGGTGCGCGCCGACTGGGACCCGATGATCAACAAGGCCCTCACCTATCTGCCGCAGGCACAGACGCTGGAAGACCATGCCCTGACCGTGGATGCGCAGAAGGCAACCGCCAGCAACCAGATGCCAAACTAATTTTCTACCACCTGCAACAAAGCGAACGGCGCTGGGATTCCAGCGCCGTCTGCTTTGTTGTGATGATGCTTACCTGACTGTTTCCGGCTGCACGCCTTTGCCTTCCACCACGGTGAAGATCCTGTCCACGCCTGGCAGTTGCACCTCTTCCACCGTGCGGTCCGGCCAGTGAATCTCCACCTTATCCACCTTGATGGCAGGTCCCAGGCCAAAGTGCAGCCGCTTGTCCGAAGACGAAGCATAACTGCCTCCGCTGATCACATCGGCCCGCTGACGGAAACCATTCGCCGTCAGATAAACAGTCGAGCCGACCGCATCCCGCGGGCTCTTCGGCCCACCCACCAGGTTCAGTTCCACCCAGTGATTGTGGTCGTCCGAGACGTTGCGCAGCAGCGCAGGAACGCCATCCATGTTGTTGATGACCACATCGATCTTGCCGTCGTTGAACATATCGCCATAGGCCAGCCCGCGGCCCACGCCCAGCTCCGCCAACCCGGAGCCTTCCACTGCTGGAACCAGCTTCAGTTTGCCGTGATCGTTGTGGAAGAGCAGCGGCCGCTGCTTCCATGTAGTTCCCCACGGCTGTTTGTCCACCTGCGGATACACATGCCCATTGGCCACGATCAGATCGAGCCAGCCATCGTTGTCATAGTCGATGAACGCATCGCCCCACCCCAGGAAAGGGACGGTCACTTCCGCGATGCCCATCTGGTAGCTGACGTCGGTAAAGTTGGCGCCGCCATCGTTGCGGTAGAGCGGGTTGTAATCGTCCGAGAAGGTGGTGTTGTACAGATCCACGCGGCCGTTATGCAGGTAATCGCCCTCGGCAATGCCCATGGAGGCCGTCTCGCGGCCGCTCTCATTCAACGCATAGCCAGAGGCAAAGCTGTCATCCTCAAAGGTGCCATCGCCCTTGTTGATGTAGAGATAATTCGGCGTGGAATCGTCGGCCACCAGCAAATCCGGCCGCCCATCGCCATTCAGGTCAATGAACAGGGAGGAGAGGCCATAGTAGCCAGAGGTGTCGGCAACGCCGGCCTTCACGCTGACGTCGGTAAAAGTGCCATCGCCGTTGTTGTGGAAGAGATGGTCCGACTCGCCCTTCAGTCCGCGCGGACCGCACATCACAGGAATGCCGCGGAACTGGCAGAAGGCAAAGGCCGCAGCATGACTGCCGGAGGCCGCCTGCTGCTGCATGTCATAGTGAACGTATCCGGGAACGAACAGATCCAGGCGGCCATCGCCATCAAAGTCGCCCCAGGTAGCACCGCTGGACCAGTTGCCCAGCGCTACTCCGGCCTTTTCCGCCACATCGGTAAAGGTGCCGTCGTGGTTGTTGTGGTACAGGCGGTTTTTGCCGTAGTTGGACACGTAAATGTCTGGCCAGCCGTCATTGTCGTAGTCGCCAATCGCCACGCCAAAACCCCAGCGGTCATTGGTGACGCCCGCCTTTGCGGCCACATCGGTAAAGGTGCCGTCATGATTGTTGTGGAAGAGCGCCGCATGCGGAGGAGTCGTCTTGCCCGTCTCCGCATCAAAGGTGGAACCGTTCACCATGTAAATATCCAGCCAGCCGTCGTGGTCGTAGTCCAGCAGGCCCACGCCGGAGCCGATCGATTCCAGAATGAACTTCTTTTCCGGCGTTCCCATCTGATGGTGCCACTTCGTCAGCCCGGCTTTTTCGGCAATATTCTCAAAAACTATCGGGCCACTCTTCACAAATCCGCCTGCTGTAATCGGCCGGTGCTGTTCGTCCAGCACGGCGGCGTGCGCCCCTCCGGTATTCACACCCATTCCCGCAGACTCCTGCGCCCGCGCCACAGAGGTGCCCGCCCATGACATAACCAACACTGGAACCAAAACATAACTTACTACCTGATTTAACCGCATAGGCGGGAGTCTACTCTTTGCAGCAGAAAATTTGGAATCAACCTTTTGGTTGATGTGGCAGGCGGATTTGCCGGGGCTGCAGCATCTGCCGTGCAGGCAGAAACCGGGGACGTCCAGTGGCCCTGCACCGGGCAACCGATTCTGCACACCCTGGAACTAAACAGCTACTCCATGCACGCCGGCGGGCACGGAACCTTGCCCATCGACTGGGACGTTTTTCTGCGGTTCCTGAAGATGCACCTGCGGCAGCAATAGTGGCCGCGTGCGGCATTGCCACTGCGCCGCCTTTGCCAGTAGACTTGCTATGGCCGGAGTCGATGCGAAAGTGGCGGAATTGGCAGACGCACCAGACTTAGGATCTGGCGGGGTGACCCGTGGGGGTTCAAGTCCCCCCTTTCGCACCAGAGGCTCCTGCCTGTCTGCTGCGCTGGCGCATCGTCGGCAGCGCGTTCTTCCACCATTTCCACACAGAACTGAGCCGATCATCCTTCTATGAGCCAAACAAACCAGCCCGTGCAGCCCAATGTCGTCCTTTCCAACACGGAAGATTACAGCGACCGCTATGCCAACAGCGTGCAGATGCGCGTGAGCGTGTGGGACTTCCACCTCATCTTCGGCACCCTGCACCAGGACACGCCGCACGAGATGAAGGTGCACAATTTTCAAGGCGTTTACCTGAGCCCGCAGCAGGCCAAAGCGCTGCTGAATCTGCTGGAGCAGAACATCGCCCAGTATGAGCAGACCTTCGGCCAGATTGCGCTGGAGCCGCAGCATATTCCCTCTGCCGGGCCCATCCACTAGCCGGCAGCTTTTGCCATACGGGACACACTGACGCGTGGGCCAGCATACTCCTCACTCCCGGCATTCGCCGCACCCCTCGATAGGCAGGCGCAGCCTGCATGCGCTGCGGGACTTGTTGCGAACACAGGGCAGTCTGCCCTTGTGGATGTTCTTTCCGCTGGTGTTTGTGCTGGTCTATCTTTCCCACGGGCCGCTGCTGCGCCTGCCCTACTACTGGGACGAGGCCGGATACTACATTCCGGCAGCCTATGATTTCTTCCGCACCGGCACGCTGATTCCCTTTTCCACGCTCAGCAATGCGCATCCGCCACTGCCATCGGTCCTGTTGGCCGCGTGGTGGCATCTTTCCGGCTTTGTGCCCAGCGGCACACGCACAGCAATGTGCCTGGTGAGCGCGCTGGCGCTGCTGGGCGTCTTTCGCCTGGCGCGGACCATGGTGCGCGTTGAAGTTGCCGTGGCCGTCACCTTCCTTACCGGACTTTACCCCGTCTGGTTTGCCCAAAGCACACTGGCCCATGCGGACATGTTTGCCGCGGCAGCCACGCTGTGGGCGCTTTCTGTCTATTTTGAGCGTGGACTGACCGCTGGCACTGGCCGCCAGCGCTGGTGGACGGTGCTGCTGTTTTCGCTGGCGGTTTTGTCCAAGGAAACAGCAGTGGTGACCCCAGTGGCGCTGGCCGCCTGGGAAGGGCTGCAACTGCTGCGCAACCGCGCCGAAACGTCGCCCATCCGGCGAGCGCGGCTCCAGTGGGTGCTGGCGCTGCTGGCACCGATTCTGCCGCTCATGGCCTGGTACGCCTACCACTTCCACAAAACCGGCTTCCTCTTCGGTAATCCGGAGTTTTTGCGCTACAACGCCACCGCCACGCTGGAGCCGCAGCGCATTCTGCTGGCCTTTGGCCATCGCATTCTGCATGTTACGGCGCACATGAACATGTTTGTGCCGGTATTGTGTACGGTGGCGGCCATGATGCTGCCTCCGCTGCTGGAGCGCAATGGCACACAGCGTCCCCGCATCGCACTGCCACTGCAGGCTGCGCTGGGTGTGGTCCTGCTGGCCAATCTGCTGTTTTTCTCCGTGGTGGGCGGAGCGCTGCTCACACGGTATCTGCTGCCGCTGTATCCGCTGGTGCTGCTGGAGTGCGTGGCCA
Organism: Edaphobacter aggregans; assembly: GCA_022736715.1. Lineage (GTDB taxonomy): Bacteria > Acidobacteriota > Terriglobia > Terriglobales > Acidobacteriaceae > DZDJ01. Next base: position 79,383 of record DZDJ01000008.1, on the reverse strand, counting down.
CCTGGCGCAGGCGCGTGCGCCAATGGTGGTTGCTGGTGGCACTGAGTACGGTGGCCTTTGTAGCGGGGCTCTTCATCAACCCGCCCTACCGCTTTGCGCCGGAAGACAACCTGAGCTACCACGACATGATCCTGCTGCAGCAGCAGGCCATCACGCGAATTGCCAAACAATGGCCGCAGGCCATAGTGCTCACCGCCTGGCCTGCCAGCGACGAGCTGCGCAAGCCGGAGCTGGGATACGTCCAGCGGCCCATCAAAACCGTGGGAATTGAAAATTTTTCTCTGCCGGAGATGCGCAAGGCCGCCGATGCGGAGGACACCTATGACACGGCGCTGCTCTTTTCCACCAAGTACGGTCCGCCACGCATGGTCCGCTGGATGCACCTGGGCAATGCCGCAACCGATACCCGCTATTTTGGCTTTCACAAAGACCTGACAGCGCAACAGGCCGCAGCACTGCTGCACGGAACCATTGTCTGGCAAGGGGAGCGCAATGGTTTGTGGGCCGCAATCCTGCGCTTCCCGCGGGCCGTGGATGCGCAGCTTGCGGAACCTGCCCTGCCATTGGCATTGCGGCGCTGAATCACCGTCCGCGGCAACTATAATCAATTGCTGTGCCGCACTTTCTTTCTCAGACCCGGACTTCTCCCCTGCGCACACGGTTTGCCGCGTGTATCGCAGTTCTTTTTCTGATCGCTTTGCCAGAACTCGCATCCGTTGCTCAGGCGCAGACGGCCACCCCCGGCAGCAATGGCGCGCAGAACTATAGCGGACGCCTGGTGCTGGTGCTTCCCTTCGAAAACCATTCCGGCGACTCGAGCCTGGACTGGATCGGCGAGTCTTTTACCGCCATTCTGAACCAGCGGCTGGGCGCGGCCGGCTTTCTGCCCATCAGCCGCGAAGACCGCATGAATGCGATGGAGCATCTGGGACTGCCGAAGGACTTCAAGCCTTCGCGCGCCACCACCTTCCGCGTTGCGCAGACGATGGATGCCGACTACGTCATCATCGGCAGCTACACCACCACGCAGGACAAGCAGATTTCCGCACAGGCGCAGGTGCTCCAAGTGCGCGTGCCCAGCATGACGCAGCCTGTGGTGGACTCCACCCCGATGCGCCGCCTGCTGGACCTGGAAAATGCCATTGCCTGGAAACTGGCCAGCACCATGGATCCGAATTACTCCGTGGCGGAAGAGACCTTTCTGGCGGCCTCGGCCAATCTGCAACTTTCCGCGTTTGAGGATTACATCCGCGGGCTGATACAGGCTGCTCCGGAGGACCGCATTCCGCACCTGAAGATGGCCGTGCAGATTTCGCCCACCTACACGCCGGCCGTACTGGCGCTGGGCCGGGCCTACTACGACGATCAGCAGTACGACAAAGCAGCCAGCACGCTGGCCATGATTCCGCATGAAAACAGGCAGGCGCTGGAGGCTGGCTTCTACCTGGGGCTCTCGTACTTCAACAGCGGACAATACGCCAAGGCGGAAAACGCCTTTGCCTTTGTCGCCACGCAGTTGCCGCTGCCGGAGGTGGTCAACAATCAGGGCGTGGCCGCCAGCCGCCAGGGCAAGGACGCCGGAGCACTGTTTGAGCGCGCCTGCAATGCCGATCCGCTGAACCCGGACTACCACTATAACTTCGCGATTGTTCTGCTGCACCGAAAAGACCTGAAAGATGCGCTGCTGGAGGTGCAGCAGACCCTGAAACTGCGCCCGAATGACAACGAAGCCACTCAGTTGCAGCAACTGATCCAGAAATCGATGGCAACTCCAGCAGCTCCGGCCGCCAACTCGGCCGCCAGCGCGGGCAGACCAGCGGCCGCCACGACCAGCACAACCGTCGCAGCCAACGGTTTCCAGCCGGTGGAACGCATCAGCCGCACCTACTCCGAAGCCTCTTTCCGGCAGGCTGCCTTTGAGCTGGACCAGGTGCGGGCCATGCACATCCGCCGTTTGCCGGTGGCCAGGCAGGTGCAATCGTATGTGGCGCAGGGCACCAAATATCTGGCGCAGGGGTTGTCGCTGGAAGCGGAGCGCGAGTTCCAGGCTGCGCTGAAGATGGACGGCAATAGTGCCGCCGCCCATGCTGGATTGGCGCAGGTACGTGTGCACAACGGCAATGCCGAAGAGGCACGCAAGGAGGCACAGCTCTCCTTGCAGCTGAAGCCGAATGCCACTGCGTATCTGGTGCTGGCACGGCTGGATTTGCGGGCCAAGCAACTGGCCGCAGCCGCAAAGGATGTAAGCCAGGCGCTGCAACTGGAGCCGGACAATGCCGATGCCAAGGGCATGCAGACGGCGCTTGCGGCCCAGGGAGAAACGATTCCATGAGCAACCGGCATCCATCTGCGCGCAGCTACCGCTTTCTGCAGCCAGGACTCTGCCTGCAATGGATGCTTCTGTTTTTCCTGCCTGTACTGGCGCAGGCGCAGACGACGCCGGCAGCCAGGCCACTGGTGATCCGGCTGGAGCTGCGAAGCACCATCCAGCCCGTCAGCGCGGAGTATCTGGACCGCGGCATTCAGCAGGCCGCGCAGCAGCACGCCAGCGCGGTGCTGGTGGAGATGAGCACCCCCGGCGGGTTGCTGGATTCCACCCGCCAGATGGTGCAGCACATTGAGCAGTCCCCTGTCCCTGTCATCTTCTACATTGCTCCGGCTGGCAGCCGTGCCGGTTCTGCGGGGTTCTTTCTGCTGGAAGCGGCCGACGTGGCGGCCATGGCTCCGGGAACCAATGCCGGCGCGGCGCACCCCATCCTGGAAGGCAAAACCATGGATCCGGTGCTGAAGCAAAAGCTGGAAAATGACGCAGCCGCCTTTCTGCGCTCCTACGTCTCCCGCCGCGGGCGCAACGTGCAGGCCGCCGAAGACGCGGTGCGCAACTCAAAGTCCTACACCGACAGCGAAGCGCTGCAACTGCACCTGATCGACCTGGTGGCGGAAAATGACGCGGCCCTGCTACAGGCGCTGGACGGCCGCACCATTACGCGTCTGAATGGCTCCACGACGCAGTTGCATCTGAAGAATGCGGCTATCCAGACGGTGGACCCCACCCTGCGCGAGCGCCTGCTGGGCCGGCTGATGGACCCGAACATGGCCGTGCTGCTGCTCGTGGTCGGCGGGCTGCTGATTTATCTGGAATTCAACACGCCGGGCGGCATTGTGGCCGGCTCCATTGGCACGCTGCTGCTGGTGCTGGCGCTGTTTGCGCTCAATCTGCTGCCGATCAACCTGGCGTCAGTTGCGCTGCTGATTGCCTCGCTGGTGCTGCTGGTGCTGGAAGCGAAATTTCCCAGCCACGGACTGCTGGCCATGGTGGGCATTGCCTGCATGGTCTTTGGTCTGATGACGCTGGTCAACGGCCCCATTCCGGAAATGCGCGTGCGCACGAGCATGGCGATTGCCACCGGCATCGGCTTTGGCATCATCACCTTTCTGCTGACCACGGTGGCGCTGCGCGCCCGCAGAAATAAATTTCGCATGGGTTCCGAGGCCCTGATCGGCGAAACCGCCGTGGCGCAGACACCGCTCTCCGCCAACCTGCAAACATCGGGGCAGGTGCTGGTGCGGGGCGAACTCTGGCAGGCAAACCTGACCGGCGGCGCAGCAGAAACCCTGCCTGCCGGAGAAACCGTACTCATCCGGGCCGTGCAGGGGCTCACTCTGCTGGTGGAGCCACAGTCCAAATCCTTGTCTGGTGACGCGGCCCGGTTCCCTGGCCATTCGCCAGAGTCCAGACCGCCAGAGTAAACTGTGTATTGCAAGCGATCTATCCTTCAGGAGTCTGCGTGTTGCCGATGCCAAAGCTGTCTCGTAGTGTGTCGAAATTTATAGTGATTGCAGTTACCTGCCTGGTGACCCCCTTTGCCGTCGGCCAGTCCACTGGCTTTGCCAGCCACTTCAGCAACCTGGATGCAACCTTCAGCGGTATTGCCAACTTCACCAAGGGCTCCAGCGGAAATAATCCCGGAACCGGGAACAAAATCACCCAGAGCGCCAGCGGCGCCAGCGGCGGACTGCTCACCATTCGCTACACGCGCTCACGCTGGTTTGGACTGGAAGGCAATTACAAGTTCACCCGTGTAACCGAACATTACCAGAATGTTCCATTCACACAATTTCAACCTCCGGCTGATTTTGCAGCCCAGACCAACGTGCATGAACTGACCTTTGGCTATGTGGCCCACCTTCCCAGCTTTATGAACTTCAAGCCATTTGTTTCCGCTGGTGTGGGAACCACCGTCTTCAAACCAACCTACAAGGGAGGCCAGTCTCTGCCCACGCAGGCGCGCATGACATACTACGCCGGCGCTGGTGTGGATGACCCCATCTTCAGCGACCACATCGGCCTGCGCTTCCAGGTGCGCGCACTCGACTACAAGGCCCCGGACTTCGGAACAACCTACCTGATAACGAACGCCCGAACGATCTCGTTTGAACCGGCGCTGGGCATCTACTTCCGCTTCTAGAGCGGTTCTCCAGTTTTCGCGGAGTTTCCAGGAACATGCAGGACGGCTTTTTCTTGAGAAAAAAGCCGTTTCAGGGCATCACGTTCCCTCTACACCAACTGGAGAACCGCTATAGGCCGGCGGACAAAAACCTGGGAGTACAATGCTTGAGGCGCACATTATGCGCCTCAAGAGGCTCTTATGAGCGGCATGCCTGGTTTGATTATTGTCCTGATCGTTGCCATCTACCTGATCAACTCCATCAAAATCCTGAAAGAGTATGAGCGTGGCGTCATCTTCCGCCTTGGCCGCGTTCTGCCCAGCCCCAAAGGTCCGGGCGTGATCCTTGTCTTTCGTCCGTTTGACCAGATCGTCCGGATTTCTCTCCGGCAGGAGGCAATGGAGGTCCCTGCGCAGGATGTCATCACCCGCGACAACGTGACGCTGAAGGTGAACGCCGTCATCACGCTGCGTGTCGTCGATCCGTCCAAGGCCGTCATTGAGGTTTCCAACTACGTCTACCAGACCTCGCAGTTTGCGCAGACCACCCTGCGCTCCGTGCTGGGAGAAGTGGAACTGGATGAACTGCTGGCCCACCGGGAAGCGCTGAACCAGCGCATCCAGACCATTATTGACGGCCATACGGCGCCCTTTGGCGTGAAAGTGGTCAGCGTGGAGGTGAAGCAGGTGGATCTGCCGGAGTCCATGCTGCGCGCCATGGCCAAGCAGGCCGAGGCCGAGCGCGAAAAGCGGTCGAAGATCATCAACGCCGAGGGCGAGTTCAATGCCGCCCAGAAGCTGGTGGATGCCGCCGGACTGCTGGCCACTCAGCCCATGACCCTGCAACTGCGTTATCTGCAAACACTTACCGACATCGGTGTGGAAAAAAACACCACCATCGTCTTTCCATTGCCGCTGGAACTGCTGAACATGCTGAACCGGTCTGCCTTTAACGAACCACCGGCCCCACCGGCCACGGCACCAAAGAGTTAACAGGAACCTTTACGAGAAGAGTACAAAAGCGCTCTGTACGCGGTCATACTTAAAAGCGGGCAAACACAGAACCGGCCGCGTACATGAATCATCATGAGTAAATTAGACGAACTGGATTTCGAGGAAGAAACGCACAGCGAAATCACGCTGGGGCTCTCCTCTTTGCTGGGGATTTTCTTTGCCGCAGTGCTCGTCTGCGGAGTATTTTTCGGCTTTGGATATACGGTTGGCCGCAGTTCCATGCAGAAGGTGATTGCCGCAGCGGCAAGCAGCAGCAGCGATTCCGGCTACGACAGTTACAAACCTGCGCCCGGCAGCCCCTCCATTCCCGGCGTAACCCCGGACACGGCCACTGCCACCACTGACAGCACTGCGGACAATGCCGCCGACGCAACGACTGCTCCCACTGAGCCGGTGTTGCGCTCGCAGGCTCCTGTGACGACACCGGCTCCGATCAGCACCGCGACGAACACAGCAGCACCACGATCAATTCCGGCCACTACAACTGTCGCCAGCAACGCAACGCTGAGCCAGACCTCCACCCCGGTTTCAGCAGCGGCGGCAACTGCTTCCAGTGGCCCGCTGATGGTACAGATTGCCGCGGTCTCGCACCAGGAAGATGCCAACGTTCTGCTTTCTGCCCTGCGCAAGCGCGGCTACAGCGTGACGGCCAAGCCGGACCTGAGCGACAACCTGATCCATGTGCAGGTGGGCCCGTTCAGCAATCGCAAGGACGCCAACGTGATGCGCCAGCGCCTATTGGCCGACGGTTACAACGCCATCCTCAAGTAGCTACTCCGCGGCCACCCCTGCACTCTGCGCAGCAGGCCCGGTTCGCATCCACTCCGGCAACCCTTCCGCAATGGCCGCGCGCACTGCGGCCATCAACTCTTCCCGCGTGGCGAACTTTGCCGGATCCACCGCCGGATGAAAGACCACATGCGCCGTTCCGGGAAAGACCCGCATGCTGCCCTTGCGCATCATGCCTTCAGTGCCGTGGATGGAGATGGGAACAATCGGCGCGCCAGTCTCCTGCGCCAGAAAGAACGGGCCTTTCTTGAAGGGCAGCAGACGGCCATCGCGCGAGCGGGTTCCCTCCGGAAAGACCGTGATATGCACGCCGGAGCGCAGAACACGCGCAGCCGTGCGGATGCTCTCAATCGCCTTTTCCCGCTGATGGCTGCGGTCCACCGGGACAAAATCGCCCAGGCGCATGGCCATACCCAGCATGGGAATCTTCATCAGCTCCCGCTTCAGCAGGATGGAAGTGCGGCCAGGGATGAGCGGCAGCAGCACCGGCGGGTCCAGATTGGACACATGGTTGGACATGAAGATGCAACACTGGTCGCGCGGAATGTTTTCCCTGCCGGTAACGTCGATACGAATGCCGGCCGCGCGCACACCCGCACTGGCAATCCACATGGCCCGGCGATATAGCCAGGTGATGTCGCCTGTCAGCAGCGTCCAAGGAATGCCCAGAATGCCTGCGATGGGCCCAAGCGTTCCATAGATAAAAAGAATGATGAATGCTGCAATCATGGGTCGTCCCGTGCGTTTCTGTTGAGCAGCATACAGGATGCGCCAGCTTGCCTGCGTAAATCAGCGGCTTGCCTCCGTCACCAGGGCCAGCGCGGCAGGCAGCTTTTCATAAATGCCGCCAAAGCCGCCGTTGGAGAGAATGGCCACCACATCGCCCGCACGCAGCCGCGGAGCCACGTCGGCCACGATTGCGTCCGCATCCGCCAGCAGTACAGCGGGATGCCCGGCCGCATGCAGGCCAGCAATGACTGCCTCCGGCGACAGCCGCTCTTCCGCGGGAATGTTTTGCGACTGGAAGACGCTGGCCAGCACCACTTCATCGGCCAGTTGCAGGCTTTCAGTCAGCTCGCGCTGAAAGACGTTTCGCCGCAACGTGTTGGAGCGCGGCTCCAGAATGGCCCACAACCTGCGTCCCGGATAGCGGCTGCGCAGGGCGCGCAGGGTCTCACGGATGGCCGTAGGGTGGTGCGCAAAATCGTCGATGACGGTGATGCCCTCCACCTCGGCGCGGACCTCCAGCCGGCGCTTCACGCTTTGGAAGGTCGCCAGCGCCTCCGCAATGGCTGCCGCGGGAATCCCCTGCCCGGCCGCCAATGCCGCAGCCGCTGTGGCGTTCAGCGCATTGTGTTCACCCGCAAGGGGAAGCTGTAATGCGGCAAATGGCTCACGGGCACGCAGCAGCGTCCAGCGGGTGATGGCTCCCGCCTGATCAAGATCGGCAATGCGCCAGTGCGAATCCGCTGCGAATCCGTACCGCTCCACCGGGCAGAAGGCCCTGGCCACACACTCGGTCACATTCTCGCTGCCGTCGTAGGCCACCACGCGGCCCCGGCGCGGAATCAGGTTGACGAGGCGTTTGAAGGCCGTCTTCACCGCGTCCAGATCACGATAGATGTCTGCGTGGTCAAACTCCACATGCGTCAGAATGGCCGCGTCGGGGAAGTAATGCAGAAACTTTGGCCCTTTGTCGAAGAAGGCCGTGTCGTACTCGTCGCCTTCCAGAAGGAACGGGCGCGAGGAGCGCAGCATGAAGCTGGTGCCAAAATTTTCTGCCACGCCGCCAATCAAAAAAGAAGGCGAGAGCGCTGCATTCTGCCGCGAAGCCACCTCATAAATCCACGCCAGCATGCTGGTGGTGGTGGTCTTGCCGTGCGTCCCGGCAATCACCAGCGACTCGCGGCCCGGCAGAAACTCGTCATGCAGAATGGCGGCCATCGAGCGGAAAGGAATGCGCTGGTCGAGCAGATACTCCAGCTCCACGTTGCCGCGGGAAATGGCGTTCCCCACAATCACCAGATCGGGATGCGGCTGCAGGTTGGCCTCCGCATAGGGCTGGGCCACCGGAATCTGCAACGACTGCAGCAGATCGCTCATCGGCGGATAGGCCGCCGCATCCGACCCGGTGACGCGGTGACCGCGCAGTTGCAACAAGCCTGCAAGCGAGGCCATGGCCGTGCCGCAGATGCCGATGAGATGTATATGCTGTCTTGCCTGCATGCTTCCTTCCAACTAACCTCGAACTGCCGGAGATACGATGTGCAGCTGCGGATTCGCCGCCTGCGTCAGGTCCAGTTCCACCTGCACGCCCAGCGGCAGCGTGACATTGGCGCCATCCACATGGCCGGAGCGCAGACCAATGGCGATGGGGCCTTCAAAATCTTTGAGTGCAAACAGAATGGAATCGGTCAGCAGCTCTTCCGGTGCGCCCGGCTGAATGCAGTTCCGCATCTCGCCAAATACGATGCCGCGCACGCCCTTGAGTTTGCCTGCACCTTCCAACTGCACCAACATGCGGTCCATCTGATACGGCTTGGTGCCGATGTCCTCCAGAAACAGCACACAGTCCCCGGTCTGCGCCTCAAACGGCGTATTGAGCGAGGCCACCAGTAAACTGGTGCAGCCGCCAAGCAGCCGTCCGCTGGCCTTGCCTGGCCGCAACACCTGCAGTCCCTCGCTGCTTCCCATCGACCAGGGCTGCGTGGCCGTCAACGCATGCAGCCAGCTGGCGTCATCCACCCCGTTGGCGCGCGCAAAATCCGCAGCCACCATGGGTCCATGAAACGTAATCAGTCCGGTAGCGCGCCACAGCCATCCCTGCACTGAGGTCTGGTCGCTGTACCCGACGAACGGCTTGGGATTCGCGCGAATGAGTGCCACATCCAACAGCGGCAGCAGGTAAACAGACCCGAAGCCGCCGCGTGTGCAGAGAATGCCGTCGATCGCGTCATCGGCAAAAGCACGATGCAGATCGGCCGCGCGCTCCGCTGCCGTTCCGGCAAAATACAGCGGCCCGCGATCCAGCGCATGCTCAAACAGGACTGGCTCATAGCCATTCTCACGCAGCGCCCGCATGCCCCGCTCCACCAGATCCGGCCTGGGAGTGCTGGCAGGCGAAACCACGGCCAGCCGCGCACCGGGCCGCAATGCAGCGGGCAGCAATGGTTCGGAGGCGAAATCGGGGGGCCCCATTACTCTGTCGCCGCCTCTCCACCGCAGCAGATGATCTCCGCCGGGCCTGTGAGCAGCATGGGCGCCTCCGCACTGGCCCAGCGCACCTGCTGCGCGCCGCCGGGCGCCACTACGTTCAACCATTCGCGGCTTGCGCCACGCAAGGCAATCGCTGCTGTTGCCGAGGCGCAGGTCCCCGTGCCGGAAGAAGTCGTGGGCCCAACGCCGCGCTCGAAGATGCGAATGGCGATCCTGCCCGGCTCCAGCATCTGCACAAACTCCACGTTGGTGCCCTGCGGAAAGAGCGGGCTGGTGCAGATGATCTGGCCCAGCTCCTGCCAGCTCAACCCGTGCGAGCGGAAATCGTCCTTCTCCACAAAGACCACAAAGTGTGGATTGCCGATATTCACTTCCGCACCACTCACCTCGCCCGCCTGCGGCAGGTTGAGCGTGCGCGCCGTGACCTGCGGCACTCCCATTTCGCTTTCAATCTCAAAATGCGTGCCGCTGGCCTTCACCACTTTACAGGCGCGCGGACCGCCATGCGTTCCCAGCACGACCTGTTCGCGCTTTTCGTTGTAGGCCAGCCAGGCGGCCACGCAACGCGTGCCATTGCCGGAAAGCTCCGCCTCGCTGCCATCGGCATTGAAGAGCCGCAGGAAAAATGGTCCATCGGCGCGACGCTCCAGAAACTCAATGCCATCGGCGCCAACGCTGGTGTTGCGCTGGCAGAGATGCCGTGCCAGTGCCGCGTGCCGTCCGCGAGCGTCCGCTTCTTCTACAATCAGAAAATCATTACCGCAGGCATGCGCTTTTACAAAAGGAACCACTGCTTTCTCCATGTTTGCGTGATCGTATCATCGCAGTTGCGCCGCACGTCAGTGCCTTGTGGGTGACGTCTGCTGTGGCGCGTGAAACTCCGTTGAGCCGTAGATGCGCGCACACGGCTGGCCTGTGGTGCACAGAATGGACAACTCGTTCAGCCCCTGCGGATGCGCCTTCACCGCCGCGGAAACCGGGTCGCCATCAATCGCCACCACATACTCGGCATACTTCGCCGGATCGTCCAGCGCGTTACGCCAGTTGTCGTAATCAAACTCGTTCAGCGTCTGCTTCAGTGGGACGCCTGCACGCTGCAATGCTCCCACGTGGTCCGAGTTGTACATCAGAACCGGCACATTGTTGGGCATCATCTCCAGTTGCGTCGCCAGCGCAGTTTCAAACGAGATGCGCGTGCGAGAATTGGCCAGCGCCTCCTGCAACACCAGCGGCTTCTGGTAGATCATCCAGCCTGTGCTCGCCACGACCAGAACAGCAACAGCAGGCAACAGATACTTCCGCACCTGCGCAAAACGCTGCTCCAGCCAGAACAATGCCAGGCAGAAGCACAGCGCAAAAGCCGGCAGCATCTCCATGCCGTAGCGCGTGTTGTAAAAAGCGTGGGGCGACCACTGCGGAAAGAAAATCGGCACGTATCCGTAGGCCACCGAATAGATGTAAAACGGCAGCGGCACCCACAGCAGCGTAACCACGAACCAGTCTGCCCGGCGCTTGCGCAGCAGCAGCACCAGCCCAGCCAGGGCCAGCAGCAGAACAACGAATCCGCCATGACCGGCCACAGCATCCAGCCGCGCCACCTTGGAGTAATACAGCGCCGCCATGAGCGGATTATGGTAGCCGGGATAAAAGGCCGATCCCGGAGGCGTAGTGCGCAGCTCGATCGCCCTGGCCGAATATGGCCCGCGCATAAAGTCCAGCGGATCGTGAAAATAATGTGCGTTGTAGGCCAGCCATCCCAGCGGGGCCGCCAGCAGCAACACGGTAAACGCCGCAAAAGCCGGTGCAAACGTGCTCTTCCACAGTGCGCGATGGCGCAGAAAAAGCACCAGCACCACCAGCCACGCGATCGTGCCGATGATCCAGCCATCGTAGCGCGTATACACTCCGGCGATCAGCAGCAGATCGGCAAAAAGCAGCTTGCGGATCGCCCTGCCTACCTGTTCCTGCTGCATCGCCTGCGCGCACTCCATCAGCAGCAGCACGCTCCAGATGACAATGGCCAGGAAGAGCGGCTCCGTCATGGCCGTGGTGGAAAGATAGAGCAGGTTCGGATTCAGCGCGAAGAACACCGTGGTCAGCACAGCCCAGCGCTGCGGCAGCAGATACCGCGCTATTTTGAAGAGCCCGGCCACGCTGAGCACATACGCGGTCATCGAGGGCCACGCACCCGCCAGCCCAGACTGCCACCAGTCCATGCGCTGTACAAACGGCAGCAGCAGCAGATGCGGCAGCGGCAGCCACACACCACCCAACTGCGAAAATCCCGGATTGCGCGAGTCAAAGATGCGCCGCGCAATATGCAGATGGGCCACCGCATCGCCAAACAGCAGCAGATAGCCATGCGACGTGGAGTAGAGCAGCGCTATAAACGCCAGCACCACGGCGCCCACCGCAAAGGGCGTCACCTCGTCCCGTGTTGCAGCGCGAATTTCGTCGCCCTGCAGCCCGCTTTCCGCGTTGGTGGTGAGTTGTTTACTCAAGGTGCGACAGCTCCCGGAAGGTGGCAAAGCGCTGGTCAATCTCTTCCCGCGTCAGTGACTGCAAACGCTCCGTGCCAAAGCGCTCCACGGCAAAGGATCCCATCACGCCGCCGTAGAACATGGCCGCCTTGAAGACGGCCGGCGTCAGCGCTGGCTGCGATGCGATATATCCATAAAAACCGCCGGCAAAGGAGTCGCCAGCGCCGGTCGGATCAACCACATCCGTCAGCGGCAGCGCCGGTGCGCGGAAGGGCGTGGTGAGATGGGGCCGGCCGTTGAAGCTGTGCTGGCCAAAGAAGGAGGTCGCGCCATACTCGCCATGCTTCACTACCAGCGACTTCGGCCCCATGGCAATCACCTTCTCCGCCGCGCGCACCAGGTTCGGCTCATTGGCCAGCATACGGGCCTCGGTGTCGTTGATGAGCAGCGCGTCCAGTTCGCGCAACACTACAGCCAGATTGGCCGCGTGGTCCCTGATCCAGTAATTCATCGTGTCGCCGCAGACCATCTTCGCCTTCTGCATCTGGCTGCGCACGCGCGCCTGCAGCACGGGATCGATATTGGCCAGGAAGAGATACTCGCTGTCCAGATATTCGGCCGGAATCCTGGGCGCGAAACGCTCAAACACATTCAGCTCCGTATTGAGCGTCTGCGCCTCGTTCAGATTTTTCAGGTACGAACCACTCCAGTGAAAGCTGCGGCCCGGTGCATGCTCCAGCCCCAGCGTGTCCACACCGCGGCGCGTCAGTACAGCCTCATGCTCCGCGGTAAAGTCTTCGCCCACCACTGCAATCACGCGCACTGGCGCGAAGTAGCTGGCAGCCAGCGCAAAATAAGTGGCCGCGCCGCCAAGGCAGTTGTCCACCTTGCCGTGCGGAGTTTCTACGTTATCGAATGCAACCGAACCTACTACCAGAATGGCCATGCGTGCGTATCTCTTCCTGTCTATTTCCCGTGTCGTTGCCGCGTTTCGTGTCGTTGCGGCGCTTTGCTGTCCCAGCGCGTTTACTGCTGATACTTACCCAACAACAGGCCCAGCCGTTCGCGCGCTGCCGCAGGAATTGCATCCGGCTGCGTCAGAATGGCGTACTGCAATGCTGTAGCGCAGGCGCAGTTGCGTTCGCGCGGCATGGCAGCCACAGCCGCCTTCACCACTCTGGCGGCGTTCTCCGCATTCTGGTGCAGCACGGCCACAATCTGGTCAATCGTCACGGCATCGTGTCCTTCATGCCAGCAGTCGTAATCGGTCACCATCGCCATGGTCGCGTAGCAGATCTCCGCCTCGCGGGCGAGCTTGGCTTCCTGCAGATTGGTCATGCCGATCACATCCGCGCCCCAGCTGCGATACAGGTTCGACTCGGCACGCGTGGAAAACTGCGGGCCTTCCATGCAAACGTAGGTGCCGCCCAGCTTGCCGACCACCTCTGCGCTTTTGCAGGCGCTCGCAATCGCCTTGCCCACCGTTGCGCATACCGGATCACCAAAAGCAACATGCCCGACAATGCCCTCGCCAAAGAACGTGGAAACGCGGTGGAAGGTGCGGTCGATGAACTGGTCCGGAACCACAAAATCCGTCGGCTTGTGCTCTTCCTTCAGCGAGCCCACGGCAGAAACAGAAAGGACACGCTCCACGCCCAGCATCTTCATGGCGTAGATGTTGGCCCGGAAGTTCAGCTCCGAAGGCAGAATGCGATGTCCGCGGCCGTGGCGCGCCAGAAAGGCCACTTTGCGGCCCTCCAGTTCACCAAGAATGAATGCGTCCGAAGGATCGCCGAAAGGGGTGGAAACACGTTCCTCACGAATGTTGGTGAGGCCGGGCATCGAGTAGAGGCCGCTGCCTCCGATGATTCCGATTTCTGCCTGTTGCAAGGCGCTGCTCCTAACTGGTTGGTCGTAAGCAATACGATGGGTTTCTTCTCAGGAATCCGGACAGATTCCCAACAAAAAGTATACAAGTCCAGCCGCTTTCGGCTGGACCTGGAGTGTGGCTTCAGAGAGGAATGGCCAGGAACGGCCGTTTTCAGCGCTGGACGGCCTCCATTGCCTGCAAACCGGCCTTCATCAGCCCGGCATTGCCAAAGAGGCCCACCAGCCCGCTGGAAAGCTCATGGCTGGGCACGGGAATGCCCATCTGCGGCGGCTGATTGCGGACAATGTTCAGCGGCCCGTTGGACTGCGCCTCCAGCACCATGTCCTTCAGTTGGCGCGCCAGCGGCAGCGCAAAGCCTTCGCTCACAAAAACGCTGTTTCCATCCACGGCCAGCAGCACGTCGCCCTCGTTGGTGGAGTAAACGCGCTCGTCCTGGTTGGTTTCTTCCCCCTGCATGCGCTCCAGCGTGTCGTACTTCCGCGGCAGTTCGTTGGCGTAGATGTTCAGGAACGACCGCGCCGAATCCTCATCCTTCCAGCGCGAGAGATACAGGACGCTGAGCGATGCGGTGGATGCCTTCTGCGCCGGCGTGACGGCAGACTTCTTCTGTGCTGCGTAGTACATGCCGCCGTCCCACTGCGGCGTCAAGGCGGCCGACATCTCATCGCCGCCAAAAAGGTCCGTCATGATGCGCACATCCAGCGCGCCCATCACGCCAATGTCATACGGGTTGTAGTCCTTGTCGATCAGCGGATGAATGTCCGGCATGTGCAGCACCGGCACCGGCTGGTGTTGCAGATACGCCTGCGGATTCATGATCTCGTAGCTGGATGTCGGCGGCTGGTCCAGCGTTCCGGCAAAAGCGCGCTCCGGCCCGGCGGCCTGCAAAATCGCCTGTTCAAAGCTCAGCCCTTCGCGATAAGGAAAGAGCAGCGACTGCTGCAGCAGCAGCGGAGCGCGCTCCATGATGGGCGAATTGCTGGTGTCGGCCATCGCGTCCTGCATACGCTGCACCAGTAGCGGCGCGGTCAGAATGCTCTTGCCCAGCGGCTTCAGCGAATAGTCCACGAATACGGCCATCGCCTGCCCTTCGAGCACGGCGTTGCGCGTATCGTCTTCTTCGTCGGTGGCCAGGTGCTGGTTGTCTTCCGTTACATTCTGCGCAATGCTGTCGCTGGTGGGGTCTTCCCACTGCTGCAGATCCACGTGCTGGTCCTGCAGAGCATGCGTCAGTTCATGCGCCAGCACTGGCTTCTGTTCATCCGGCGGAATCCAGTCCAGCAGATTCACTGTCTTCGTTTTGCTGTTGTAGTAGCCGGCAATCTGCTCCGTCAGCAGGCTCACCAGAAACGGCCGCAGGTTGAAGCTGCGGTCCAGCAGACCGAACTTCTTCAGTTCCACTTCCGACCGCTGCAGCCGCTTGCTGCTGGAATCCTCACTGAACTGCTTCAGGATGTACTTCATCACCGCATCGCGACTGATGAGCTTCCGCTTGACCGGATGCAGAATGGGATACTTTGTGTCCTCACTGGCAAACTTCAGGATGTCGTCCACGGACCGAAACAGCTCTTTGGACTGCGCTTTGGTGATGTGCGTGCCCTGATTGGCAGGGGCTCCGGCGCTGGCCGCCGGGTTCTGCCCCTGCGCGCATGGCGCAAAACAAAATGCGCCGGCAAGAATCAGTGAAGTGGTCCAACTTGCAATGGTGCCTGCTTTCGGCATCTTCAACAGCATGAATACCCTTTCCGGCATACTGCCCAGTGGCCTGACCTGATTGGGTTACTGCATCCATCTGGCCAGCCGGGCGCGACGTATAATCAGAGTGTAGCCGTACAGGCACAAAAACACCCGCATGAGCCCGCTTCCCCAATCCGAGACCCCACTGGAAAATGCTCCCTCGGCCGCAACAACGCCGCTGGCGGCCGCGCTGCAGCGGCGAGGTTCCACTACGCTGAGCGCATACCACGGTGCGCTGACGGCTGCTTTCTACTCAGACGCAGCAGCCGGGCTAAAGTCGCTTTTGCGCCAGGCCGGAGCCTATGACCTGGGCTGGCGCGCCTGGGTGCGGATCACCGGGGACGACCGTGTCCGCTGGCTGAATGGCATGTTGACCAACTCCATTCAGCAACTGCAACCCGGGGACGGCTGCTACAACTTTGCCTTGAATGCGCAGGGCCGCATCCAGGGGGATGCCACCGTTTTTCAGCGCGGCCCTGAACTGCTGCTGCAGACCGACCGCGAACAGCTTCCCCGGCTCCTTCCCATGCTGGACCACTTCATCATCATGGATGACGTGGAACTGAAGGACCTCGACGCGCAGTGGACCGGCATTGGCCTTGCAGGTCCGCAGGCCGCTGCCATGCTGGCGCGCGCTGGCCTTTCCACCGACATATCGCAGCCCATCCAACTGCGCAGCATGCAATGGAATGGTGCGGAAGTACTGCTGATCGCGGCCTACAGCCCCGGAGTTCCGCATTTTGAGGTGTGGTGCCAGCCGGAGCAGGTTGCAGCGCTCTGGGATGCGCTGCTGCAGGCCGGAGCTGCTGCCTGCGGATGGCAGAGCGTAGAATGGCTGCGCCTGCTGGAAGGCACTCCGCAATACGGAGCCGACATCCGTGACAAAGACCTGCCGCAGGAGACTGACCAGGCCCGCGCACTGCACTTTGCCAAAGGATGCTACCTGGGCCAGGAAATTGTGGAGCGCATCCGCTCCCGCGGCAACGTGCACCGCACGCTCACCGGCTTCCGCCTGACCGGCGAACTGCCCCCACCCGGTAGTCCGCTGGAGGCCGAAGGGCAGAAGGTGGGCGAGCTGACCAGCGCGGCCGCTGTTCCTCTGGAAACGGGCACAGTGCAGCTGGCGCTTGGCTATGTGCGGCGGGAAGCACTGGAACGCAAGGCCGCTTTGCAGTATGCAGGCGGAACCGCAGAGGCAATTGCTCTGCCCTACAACGAATCTTTTTGAATTGAACAGACAGGACACGACCATGGCAGAAAAAGAGCCCGAAGTAATCATCATGGACCGGCGCAAATTCAATCCGGACGGAGCACCACGCGAAGATGCTCCCCGCGAAGAGACGCCGGAACCAACCCCCGTCAGCGAAGCCGCAGCGGGCCCCACGCTGGTGGATGCGCCAGCCGAAACGGAACCGGCAGAAGAACAACTGACCGGCCCCAGCGCAGAAGAAACGGCCGAGTCGCATTCGGCATATCATGCGTCCACCAGGCATCTGGACGAGATGATTCGCGCCGCCAACCCGGGCATGCAGCCACTGGCGGAGATGGATTTCAGCCGCCTGGTACAGTCGCTTTATATGACTGCAATGGTGCAGATGGGCGCCGGCACGCCGGAAGGCCAGCAGCCGCGCATTGATATTCTGAGCGCGCGCCAGAGCATCGACATGCTGGGCATCCTGACCGACAAGACCACCGGCAACCTGACGGAGGAAGAGGAGCGGTTGCTGCAAAGCGCGCTGTTTGAGCTGCGCATGGCGTTTCTGGAGATTACGCAGGCCATTGCACGCAGCGCTACCCAGCCGCCGCCCTCGGGCAGGCCCAGCATCGTCAAGTAGCACTGCTGCATCTCTTCTACAGGCCGCGGCCGGGGCCTATACCTTCCGAAAGGCAATCTCTGCATGGAGGCAGTCATCACTATTCTCGGCAGTGGCACATCGATGGGTGTGCCCACGCTGGGGTGCGACTGCCGCGTGTGCACCTCGCCGGACCCGCGCGACAAACGAACACGGCCCTCCATCCGCATTGAGTTCCAGCGCCACAGCATCCTGATTGACACTGGCCCTGACTTCCACGCCCAGGCGCTGCGCGAAGGCGTGCGCCACGTGGATGCGGTCTTCTACACGCATGCCCATGCCGACCACATTCTTGGACTGGACGATCTGCGCCCGCTCAGCTTCCAGCACAAGCATCGCCTGCCGCTGTATGCGGACACTGCCACGGCCGACGTGATCGAGCGCATCTTCGACTACACCTTTTCTTCGGAGAACAAGTACCCCACCAGCGCCCGCGTCAGCCTGCACCGCATCACGCATCCACAGCAGAAGATGGAGCTCTTCGGAACCACGTTTCAGGCGGTGCCGCTCATCCACGGAGACATGCCGGTGACCGGCTATCGCTTCGGCAAGGCCGCGTATCTTACCGACCTCAGCGACATTCCGGACTCCAGCCTGCCACTGCTGCATGGTCTGGATGTGCTCATCATCGATGCGCTGCGCCCGGAGCCGCACCCCAGCCACTCGCACCTGGAAAAGTCGATTGACTTTGTTGAGAAAATTCGTCCCCGGCAGGCCTGGTTCACCCACATTGCGCACCAGATGCTGCATGAGGAAACCGATGCGGCGCTGCCCGCAAACATCCACCTGGCCTATGATGGCCTGCGCATCCCGTTTGAGATTTAGCCAATGCAAGTCTTTCGCAAACTCGAAGCCGTTCCCGCTGACTTTGGTCCGGCAGTTGTCACCATCGGCAACTTTGATGGCGTGCACCGCGGCCATCAATGGGTGATTGCAGAAACCATCCAGCGTGCGCGGGCACTGGGCGCGAAATCCATTGCCGTCACCTTCGATCCGCACCCGACGCGCGTATTGCGGCCGGAACAAAGCCCCAGGCTGATTACGCCACTCGCCGCCAAACTGCATCTGCTGGCCGCTACCGGCATTGACGCCACGCTGGTGCTGCCCTTTACACCGGCGATGTCGCAACTCTCGGCCCGCGAATTTGCCCTGCAGAATCTGCGCGATGGGCTGCATGCGATGGAAGTGCATGAAGGCGAAAATTTCCGCTTTGGTCATCAGGCAGAGGCCGACGTGGAGAATCTGGCCACGCTGGGCCGGGAACTGGGTTTTCGCGTGCAGGTGTATGCGCCCCACAGGCTGCACGGCGGGGCCGTCTCCTCCAGCCGCATCCGCGAGCTGATGGCCACTGGCGACATGCTGACCGCGCGCCATTTGCTGGGCCGCGCCTTTGCCGTAGAAAGCACCCCGGCGTCTGGCCGCGGCTTTGGCACGCGCTACACCGTGCCCACCATCAACCTGGCCGCTTACAAAGAACTGTTGCCCGCGCATGGCGTGTACATCACCTGCATGAGCGTTGGCGGGGAGAGCTTTGAGGCCGTCACCAACGTGGGCAACCGCCCCACCTTTGGCGAAGACTCCTTTGCCGTCGAGTCACACCTGCTGCATTTTCATCCGATTGCGCTCACGGCAGAAACGCCCATCACGCTGACGTTTCTGAGGCGTCTGCGCCCGGAGATGCGCTGGCCTGACCATGAGGCCCTAAAGGCACAGATACAGAAGGACGTTGCCCAGGCGCAGCGCTACTTCCGCCTTCTACGGATGCTGGAGAAACAGCCGGCCTGACCGGCATTGGCGCGGCCGGTGGCGCCTCAGGAGCATTCTGCCCCGGGAAGCTCTCATCCGGTTTACCCGCAATGGCGGCCTTCATAAAGTCCACCCAGATCGGCAGTGCCGCGCGCGCGCCGGTCTCGCGGTTGCCCAGCGATTTCGGCTCATCGTAACCCACCCACACGCCACAGGTGACCGAAGGCGAGAAGCCAATGAACCACGCATTGGTAAAGTCGTTGGTGGTCCCCGTTTTGCCGCCCAGCGGATGGTTGAGGTGCGCCGCGCTGGCTGCCGTGCCGGTGCGGATCACCGCCTCAAACAGCGTCATCATGGAGCGCGCCGTCTGCACGGAGACCACGTCCTTCACCTGCGGCGATGCCTCATACAGCAGGCGGCCATCGGCACTGGTCACCTTGCGGATGGTGTGCGGCTCAATCAGGATGCCATCATTCGGAAAAACACTGTAGCCCGCCACCTGCTCATAGAGTGTCGTATTGGCCGAGCCCAGCGCGATGGGCAGATATGGCGGTATATCTTCCTTGATGCCAAAGCGATGCGCCGTCTCAATCACTTTCCGGATACCGAAGCGCTGCGCCAGCCGCAGGGCCGGAATATTGCGCGAATCGGCAAAGGCCTCCACCAGCGAGATCGACCCCAGGTAGTTGTTCTCGTAGTTGTGCGGCGTGTATGGGCCGGACGCGGACATAAACGTCACCGGCGCATCCAGCACCGTGTCCATCGGCTTCATGCCCGCCTCAATCGCCGTGGTGTACACGTATGGTTTGAAGGACGACCCCGTTTGCCGCTCGGCCTGCGTGGACCGGTTGAACTGCGACAGATTGAAGTCGCGCCCGCCCACCATGGCCCGCACTTCGCCGGTGGAGTTGTCCACCGCCAGCAGTGATCCCTGCGTGCCGGAGTCCTGCTCCAGCAAGGCCTGCAGCGAGCCATCGGCCTGCTTGCCCGTAATCTTCACGTAGATGATGTCGCCGCGCTTCAGAAACTCGTCCGCCGTGCGGAAGCCGGTCCACTTCCAGTCCAGCGGCGCCAGCGTCAGCATCTGCTTGCCAATGCGCGCCACCACCTGCTCCGGGCTGACCTGCATCACCAGCGCGTGCATGTAACTGCCGGGCGCAGGTGGCAAAGCCCAGTCCGGATGGCGGAAAGTCTCCAGATCGCTGCCGCCCAGCACCGCATTCAGCAGATGTCCGGCCCAGCCTTTGCGGCGCTCGTAAGCAGCCAGCCCATCCAGCACAGCCTGGTTCGCCGTCTGCTGCAGATCCAGATCGAGCGTGGTATAAACGCGCAGCCCGGCCTCATGCACCTCGTCGCTGCCAAACTGCGCCTCCAACTGGCGGCGCACCTCCTCCACAAACCACGGAGCAACGCTGTTGGGCGGCGACTCGATGTGCAGTCCCAGCGGAGCGGCCTTGGCCGTCGTGGCCTGATCAGCGGTAATGGCGCCGTCTTCCAGCATCTGGTCAATCACCAGGTTGCGGCGGCGAAAGGCGCGGTCCGGATAGCGGACGGGCGAGTAATACTCCGGCCCTTTCGGAAGCGCCGCCAGCAGCGCCGCTTCAGTCAGCGTCAGGTCCCTGGCGTGCCTGGAGAAGTAATACTCCGCTCCTGCCTCAAAGCCATAAACGCCGTGCCCCAGGTAGATCTGGTTGCCGTAGAGCGTAAAAATCTGCTTCTTGGTAAAGTGCCGCTCAATCTGGATGGAAAGAAACACCTCCTGCAGTTTGCGGCTGAAGGTGCGGCGCGAGGTCAGGAACAGGTTGCGGGCCAGTTGCATCGTCAGCGTCGATGCGCCCTGCGCGCGCGAGTCCGAGGTCAGGTCGCGGTAGGCCGCTCCGGCCACGCGAAAGACGTTGACACCCCAGTTGCTCTCAAAGCTCTTGTCCTCAATCGAGATGACGGCCTGCCGCAACAGCGGAGAAAAGTCGTTATAACCCACCACCACGCGCCGCTGCAGTGCAAACGAGCCAAAGACGCGCCCGTGAATGTCATAGAGTTCGGTGGTTGTGCTGGGGCGGTAACGCTCCAGGTCGGTCATCTGCGGCAGATCGGTGGAGTAGACCAGCATCAGCCCGGCCAGCGAGCCGAAGAGCGCGGCCAGCAGCACCAGCACCAGAAAGGTGACCCGTGTTGCCATTCTGCGGCTGGGAAAACGCAACCCCACCAGCAGCGGCTGCCGGAAGCTGCGATGCGCATGCTCGTCGTCAGCAGGAGGGCGCGTACCGCGGTTGTGGCTCTGGCTCTGCACTTTATGCCGAGCATAGCATGTTGCACAACCGGTTTTGCAGCGGGGTGTACGGACTTATAATGCTTTTCTGCGCGCAAAGCAAAAGGCACGGCCAGGGCCGCGCCTTTCGTCCACTGCAATACGTTTATGCGGCCTTCTGCTTCAGCATATCCAATGCCTTCTGCAGCTGGTCGTCGGTAGAAACGGGGGACTTGGGCTGCGCTCCAGCAGGCGCGTTATCCACATTCTCAAATGCCGTCGAGACAATCTCCACATTCGGCGTCACCGCGTCGTCCTGCAGAAATTTTCCATCCGGAGCCGCATACTTGGCCACCGTCAGCAGCACTGCCGCGCCATCCGGCATGGGAATCAGCTTCTGCTCCGAGCCCTCGCCAAAGGTCTTGTCCCCCACCAGGTCGCCACGATGGTTGTCCAGCACCGCCGCGGCAACAATTTCCGCCGGGCCGGAAGTAGCATGATTCACCAGCACCACCAGCGGAGCCGTGGTATTCAGCGCCTTGCCCGGCTCGGCCGTAAACACCTGTTTGGCCACCTTCTGGCCCTCCAGCGTAGCAATGGTGCCATCTTTTAGAAAGAAGTTTGCCAGCCGGATCGCATCCGGAACATCGCCGGTTGCCACCTCGCGCAGGTCGAGCAGAATCTTCTTGTTGCCGTTCTTCTGCATCGCCTTCAGTTTGGCGCCAATCTCCTGCACGCGGTCATGGTCGATCGTCTCCGGCTTCAGGTACAGGATGCTGCTGCCGTCGTACTGCTGCTCTTCCACCATGGGATGCTGCGTCACCACGCGTGTCAGCGTCACCTGATCGGGATCCACGCTGCGCGGACGCACCACCGAGAAGCTGACCGTGGTCCCCGGCCTGCCTTCCAGCATCCGGCGCAGCAGCGCCAGCGGAATCTGCCGGGTGCTGCGGCCTCCGATCGCCTCAATAATGTCGCCATCGTTGATGTTGGCCCTGTCCGCCGGACCACCCGGCACCACAGAAACCACCATGGCGTACCCATACCGCTTGGAGACCACCATACCCACCTGCGCTGTACCCTCACTGGCCAGCGACTGGTATTCCTTGTAATCCGATGGTGTGAAATAGCTGGAATCCGGATCCAGCGACTCCAGCAGGCCACGCAGCGCACCGTCGGTCACTCTGGGGATGTTCGGGTCAACCACATAATCGCTCTGGATGCGGTTCAGCACTTCGCTGTAGACCATCATCTGTTTGTAAGCGCCCTGGCCGTCGCTGCCGAACCCGGCCGCATGAACGCCATTGAGGCCCATACCCCCGGCAAAAAGGAACAGCACCAGCGCCACAGAAACGGCAAGGATCGAGATCTTCAGAAACTTAGGCATGATTTTTCAGGACACTATTCCAGAGGCTGCGTGCGCCTTCCGTACCACCTTAGACGCGGGCCTCTGGGAATAGGATACTCCGGTTTCGGGGTTCTATGGAGAAAGTACACTGGTGGCGGTGAGTGGAATCGAACCACTGACCTACGGGTTATGAGTCCGTCGCTCTAACCATCTGAGCTACACCGCCGGGGTGAGGAAAACAGGTAGCTGAGCCCGTGGAACGGTGCTGGCTGCGTGAAAACAGCAGCGGCCCAACCAGATACGATCATACCGCACCCGGCCCCCCGGTTCAAATGGCGCCCCGGCCATTTGAACCAGCCTGCTGCATTGCCATGATGGGCCTTCGCGCACGTTCTCTTTCTGGCCAAGGCTCCGTCCGCACCATTGGCGCCAACGTTGGCCGTGAGCTGGTGCGCGGCGTTCTGGACTCTCTGTTGGGCGGCAGCACTGCAAGGCCGCCGCAGAGGAGCCTCCCTTACGCAGAAGGACCGCAAATGATGACAAGTGATGACAGGGAGCGGCGGACACCTGTGCACACTTGCGCCGTGCAGTAGAATCGCTTTGGTCTTCAATTCTTGAAATTTGCGCAGGAGAAAATCGCACCATGAAATGGTCTCTTATCGCTCTGACAGCTCTGGCCTGTACAGTTTTTGCTGCCCCTCGGCAGCTTTCCGCCCAAGCCAGCAAGCAACCGCTGACGGTCACCACGGCGCAGCTCAAACACATGCAGTCCACGCTGCAGGACTGGCCGAACCTGGCCCGCTATCGCAAAGAGGACGCAGCCCTGCCACCCGTCGCTCCCGGGGAACAGCGCGTTGTCTTCCTTGGCGACTCGATCACCGACAACTGGGGTCGTCACGTGGGGACATTTTTCCCCGGAAGGCCCTACGTCAACCGCGGCATCAGCGGCCAGACGACGCCCCAGATGCTGGTCCGCTTTCAGCAGGATGTTGTACATCTGCATCCGGCCGCGGTTGTGGTGCTGGCCGGCATCAATGACATTTTCGGCAACACAGGCCCTTCCACGCAGCAGATGATGGAAGACAACTTCACCTCCATGGCGGCCATTGCCAAAGCGAGCGGCATCAAGATGATCGTCGCCTCCATCACACCCGCCCCCGCGTATCCGTGGAAGCCGGGCATAAACTCCGCCGAGGAGATTCGCCAGATGAATCAGTGGCTCAAGGACTTCTGCGCGCGCAAAAATCTGGTTTACCTCGACTACTACTCCGCCATGGCCGATGACAAAGGCGGCATGCGCCCAGGGCTTTCCATGAAGGACGGCGTGCATCCCACGGTTGCTGGCTACGCCATCATGACCCCGCTGGCAGAGGCTGCGATTCAGCAGGCGCTGCAGCAGAAGTAAGGACCGCGCATTGATGACACCTCCCGCCACCAGCCCTCGTATTCTCGGCGTAATTCCTGCGCGGCTGGCCTCAACCCGCCTGCCGCGCAAAGTGCTGCGCGAGCTGGCAGGACGCCCCATGCTGACCTGGGTATATGAGGCGGCGCGCAATTGCAGCCAACTGGACGATGTCATCGTCGCCACGGACTCTGAAGAAGTGGCCAGCCTTTGCCGCGCCCAGGGCTGGAGCTTCCGCCTGACCTCGCCGGACCTGCCCAGCGGCACCGACCGCATCCACGCCGTGGCGCAGGAGCTGGACGCCGACATCTACGTCAACGTGCAGGGCGATGAGCCGCTGGTGCTGACCGAGCATCTTTCCGCGCTGCTGCGCCCCATGCTGCGGCCGGAGGTGGAGGTCTCCACCATCAAAACGCCATGCACGGCAGAAAACATCCATAATCCCAACGCGGTGAAAGTAGTAACGGCCAGCGACGGCCGCGCGCTCTATTTTTCCCGCGCCACCATTCCCTACAATCGCGATGGCCAGCCCGGCATCACCTGGTGGAAGCATATCGGTCTGTATGCCTACCGCAAGGCCGCGCTGCTGCGCTTCCCTCAGCTTCCGCACAGTCCTCTGGAATCCATTGAGCGGCTGGAGCAGCTGCGTTTTCTGGAAAACGGCATCGCCGTCTACGTGGAGCCAACCGAGCACGACACCATTGGCGTGGACACGGAAGAAGATCTGAAAAAAGTAGAAACTCTGCTGCGCAAGCAGCGCTCATAGGGCAAAAGCAGGATTACTGAGAGCTGTCCGCCTTTTGCAGGGAGTGCCCGGCCGCCGCTCCTTGCTGGCCGTGTCGTCTCAAGGCCTGCGGCTCCGCCTTGCAGACTCTCTCTGCTTTTGCTACGGCCGTGTCGTGGCTGCTCACATTCCCTGGAACTGGAAAAGCAAAACGTGGAGAGCGCGGTTACGCTCTCCACGTTTTGTGTTTCTATTGAACCGCTTCAGAACTGGTAGATGACAGAAAGCTGCAGTTGCCTTGGCGGTGACAGCGTACCAAAGATTCTTCCGAAACGCGCACTGTCGATGTACTGTCCCGGAGGATCGTAGCTGGCAATGTTGAAGACGTTGAAGCCGTCCACACGGAACTTGACCTGCTGCTCCTTGTACGTCTGGAACGCCTTGAAGAGAGAAAGATCAATCTGGCGATAGCCCGGTGCGCGTTCTGTGCTGGGGCTTGCGCTGCCAAATTCAGTCGACGATGGCTGCCCATAGGCGCAGTTGGCTCCCAGGGAATTGACCGTCTGACCAGCACTTTTGCACGGAGTTGCCGAAGGATCAGTCCCATACCAGTGGTTTACCGACTGATTTTTGATCTTCAACGGGAAGTAGTGGTTGGCACGCTCTGTTCCATCCAGATTTCCCGGAGGGTTCAGCTCGTTGTTCACATTGAAGGTCTGAATGGAAATCGGCAGGCCGCTGCTGAGCATGGCCGCGCCGGAAAGGGACCAGCCGCCAGCAACCGAATTCACCGCACGGTTCCAGTTGCCGCCAAACTTCTTGCCACGTCCGAACGGAAGCTCGTAGACCATGGTTCCCGTCAGGTTATGGCGCACGTCATAGCTCGACGGACCGTAATCTGCCTGGGGATCATAGGTGTTCTGCCAGAAGGAGTCCGTGCCGGCACTGCCATTGACGCCGAAGAAGCCGACGTTATTGGTCATTGCCTTGGACCAGGTGTAGTTCAACTGGAACTGCAGACCATTCCGGTCCTGGTGCTGCAACACGGCCTGGAGCGCATTGTAGTTTTGTATGCCCTGCGAGACCGTTTCAATCACATATCCATAGGCGCCCACCAGTGCATAGTAAGGAGCCACCTTGTAAGTACAACCATCGTTCGGATCAGGATTGGCGCAGGTGCTCGGAACCGGCGCAGTGTACTGGTTCAGTCCCAGAGGAACCACCAGGTGCTGTCCAAGCTGCCCGACATACCCCAGTTGTACTGAAGTGCTGTCGTTGACGGCATACTGCGTCGTCAGGTTGAACTGCTGCACCACTGCGGGACGCAGGTTCGGGTCCCAGACATCAATTATCCCGGAAAAGACGTTCGTGTTGTTGCCAGAGTGCTGCACCGACGTAAAGCCATTCCCGGTCTGTAGAGACGTCCCCCCCGTCGTGGCGCCCGGAGGCGCGGCAAAAAAGGAGAACGAAGGCTGGAAGGGCGGATTCTGCGTCATACGCAGACCGGATCCTGTGCCTTCCATGGCCTCCGTAATGCCATAGCCGCCACGCACCACCGTACGATGATTTACCTGCCAGGCAAAGCCGAAACGTGGCATCACCTGCCACGGATAAGCGTTATACAGCGCCCGGCTGGCGCCATTCTTGCCCGCATACAGCAGCATGGAATCAAACGGGGTTCCCGGTGCTGCAAAATAGGCCTTCTTCAGGTCAACGGACAACATCTTGTCGTGGACCTCGTAAATGGCCTGGTCATAGGCATACCGCATACCCATGTTCAGCGTCAGGTTCGGAAGAATTTTCCAGTCGTCCTGCACGTAGAAAGCATTCCGCCACTGACGTTGCCCAAAAGGCCCCTTGACACCAGTAATCTGTGCGCTGGCAGCCTTGTCGACCACGAAGTCCGCAAAAGGATTCCCACCACCACTGCCACTGGGCCCGGCAGTATACACACCCGAATAGTTGAATTGGCCCAGCAGACCGCCCAGGTTGCTGGTGGTGAAGAAGTTCTGCTGATAACGCACAAACTGGACACCAAACTTGGTCACATGGTTGCCATGCTGCCAGGTCAGATTGTCTCCATAGCTGAAGTTGTTGTCCGCCAGAAAGTTGACCGTATTCGGGCTCACACCAAAGCTGGTGAATCCCGAAGAACTGGCATTCTGGAAATTCATATAGCTGAAACCGACGATGGACTGGTCTGCCAGTGGAATTCCGACCACCTGGTCCCCATTCTTGCCAAACAATCCGGAAGGATCAGAAGGCGATCCCTGGTTCCAGACAATACGCGAGAAACCGGCACGCGCCTCATTCACCACGGAGGGGGAAAAGGTGTGTACCCAGTTCAAAACCGCGAGGTGGAAAGGATAATCATCGGTTGTAGGAAACTGCACCGGCAACGCCACCTTCGTGTGGTCTGTGTAGGCATCACCGACGGTGTATTTGGCCATGAGCGAGTCCTTCTGGCTGATGTTGTAGTCAACCCGGATGTCGCCCTGATCATTGCCGTTCTTCGTTTGACTGAATCCCTGATAGTTCAGATAGGACACGCTACCCGGATTGGGGGCGTGGTTCGGCAGCGGCAGTGCCTCCGGGTGCGCAAACAGGAACCTGGCCACCGGATTGTTTATAGGAATCTGGTTATTGGCGTAAGGTGTGGCATTTGCCAGGCCATTGGAGGTGTCATACAGTTGCGTGCCTTCCACCGCAAGCAGCGCAGAGAAGTCCCCCGTGCGCTCGGCTGCGGTCGGAACACTGACCACTGTCGGATTGGCAGGCCCGCCACTGCGAACGCCCTCATAATCGCCAAAGAAGAACAGCTTGTTCCGCAACAGCGGGCCGCCAATGGTGGCGCCAAACTGGTTGCTCGTGAATTTGGATTTTGGGGTATGTGTAAGGTTATCCGTCCAGTCGTTTGCCGCCAGATTCTGGTTCTGGAAATACTCAAAGGCGCTGCCGTGAAACTTGTTGGTTCCACCCTTGGTGACCATCACAACTTCGCCGCCATTGACGTTGCCATATTCAGCATCGGCATTGCCGGTGATAACACGCACTTCCTGCAGCGAGAACGGGGACGGGTTGTAGCCAATGAGGTTGTTCACCGTCTCATTGATCTCCATACCATCCAGAATGTAGTTGTTGGTCTGCTGACGGTTGCCGTTGAAGGACGGCACCACCTGCGAGCCCTGCCCGCCGGAGCCGCCTGCATCGCGCCCTGTCGCCTGCGTAGACCCAAGATTGCCCGAGGTTGGCAGCACCGTGCCCGGAACAAACATCGTTGCATAGTTCACGTTCAGCCCAGGCAGAGGCATGTTCTCCAGCGTATGCGCGTCAACGCTGGTTCCCAAGGTGGCATTTTCCGTGTTCAGCAGTGGAGCAGTGGAAGCCGCAACCGTTACTGTGGTGGCACTCTTGCCCACTGCCAGCTTGGCATTGATCTTCGCAACCTGATCAATTTGCAGACGGAACGAACCCACTTTGGTCGTCTGGAAGCCCGGTGCGCTTGCCGTGACGGTGTAATCGCCAATTGGCAGGAACTGGATGTTGTAGAGCCCCTCACCGTTTGTCACAGTGTGAGTAGTTACACCCGTATTGACATTTCTCGCAATGACCTTGGCTCCAGGGATCACCGCTCCGCTTGAATCCGTCACCAGGCCGCGTATGGATCCGGTGATCGTCTGAGCTATCGCTGACGTCATGCTCACCAGCATGACAACGGCACATAGCCATACCATTCCTCGTTGTATCTTTTTCATTGAAACCCCTCCCAAAACCACTGCTGGAATATCAAGCCGGACACCAGTTTTTGCATTTCTGGAAAAGTCCTTTTACCCAATCTCCGCATTTCAACTTCTTTCGCAACCTGTGCCGCCATTTCAATCAGAGTGCGATTCCTACCGCCCAAGCATTGAAGCAATACGAAATCAAACAACTTCCGTTTAATTTCTCGTTGTAACGTTTTAATATATTTACAACAGACCTGCAAGCAAAATTTCACATCAAAAGAAATTAAAAGAAAACAAATAAAAGCTGGCCCCTGAAACCTCCTCCTCCCGAAACCGGCTCGCCGACATTCAACTTATTTTAAATGAATGTGATACAGCTAAACCTTGCCTGCAATTGCTATTCTTCACGGCTGCTGGGACAACCCTGCTGCCGGCCATCCCTGTACAGCCTGCACTTTCCGTGAAAATGCCCCCACGCATGGAGGTACGTGAGGGCGGAGTGTGGCAGAAACTGGTTAGTAAGGGAATGCCGATGGCTAGTTTGCCAGCCATCGGTCCAGTCCCTGCCGCACAAACTCGTCGTCATTCAGATGAGGATAGGCCACGTAGACACGATCAATCTCCTCCTTTTGGCCAGGACTCAGGCACTCCTGCGGGTCAAGACACCAAAGCCCCTCCAGCAGTCCCTGACGGCGCAGCACCTCATGCAGGCCGGCAATGCAGCCGGCGTATTGATTGGCCGCGTCAAAGAACACGGCATTGGTATCTGTTACCGCAACGCTCTTGCGCAGCAGTTCCGCTGAAATGCCCTCGGCGCGGGAGGCGGCATGACACTCTTCCAGCAGTCCCACGGCGCTTCTGGTCCACACCGCCCAGTGTCCCAACAGTCCGCCAGTAATGCGCACCTCGCGCTTCCCGCCGTTTACGTCAAAAACAAACGGAGTCACCAGATCCATGACGATGTTGTCGTCGTTACCGGTATAGAGCGCAATCTCCCGTCCCGATTCGGCCACGGCACGCACCACATCCAGCGTTTGATAACGGTTGAACGGAGCCATCTTGATTGCGACAACATTTTCAATCTCGACAAACGAACGCCAGAAATCGTAGGAAAGCAACCGCCCACCGGCAGCCGGTTGCAGATAGAAGCCAACCACGGGAATGATCTCAGCGATCGTTCGGCAGTGTTGAATCAGGCCCGCCACATCCGCCGTCTGCAAGGCAGCCAGACTCAGCAAGCCAGCATGGTAGCCAAGCCGGACCAGTGTTTCCGCCTCGCTGACGGCCTGCTCTGTTTTTCCGCAAATTCCTCCAATGCGAATCAACGGCTCTGCCCGGTTCTGGTCTGCACGGTCCATCTCTTCCGCAGCAATCTGCAATACCGGCACATACAGGCCAATACGCGGATCACGAATGGCAAACTGCGTTGTGTGCACGCCAATCGCCATGCCGCCGGCGCCAGCATCTGCATAGTAGCGGGTCAGTGCCCGCTGGCGGCGCTCATCCAGTCGCCGCTCTGCATTCAATGCCAGCGGATGTGCAGGAATCACCGCACCGCGGTTCAGCAGTGCGCGCAACTTTTCCATTTCCAGTTTTTTCGCCATAAACCGCCCCTAAAAATTCCCTTTCCGGTTCTCAAAATGTGTCGGCTTTCCCAGGCTTTCCTTACCGTGCTTCACCCAGTCCGCAATCCAGGTCATCATCTGGCGAACGCCCACTTCCGGATAGCCGAAGAGCTGTGCCGCCTTCTGTGCATTACACAACAGGCCATCGCCAGACTCCGCGCCTTCGAAGCGCACTTCCTTGTTCAGCAGTGCGCCAAAGCCCTGCGCAACCTGACGCACACTCAACAACTCTGGCCCGGCAACGTTCAGGGCCAGCGGCGGCGTGGAAGCGTGCAGCAAAGAACGCAGACTCATCGCAGAGCCATCTGCCTGCCAGATGGCATTCAGGTGTCCCATCGTCAGCGGAACCGGCTGCTCGGACTGCACCATGCGGGCAATATCCACCAGCACGCCGTAACGCATCTCCGTTGCATAGTAGATCCGGACAAAGGTCATCGGAATATCGTACTTGCGGCTGAAGTACTCGAAGATGCGCTCCCGTCCTAGGCAGCTCATCGCATATTCGCCCACCGGGTGCATCTCATCCTCCTCGCGCGAGCCAACGGCAGTCGTAGAACACAGACCGTAGATGTTGCCCGTGGAAAATACCGCCATGCGGCTTCCGCGGTAGCGCTCACAGACCGGCGCAGGTAAATATGTATTCATCGCCCATGTCAATGATTCCTGGCCGGTCGAGCCAAACTTCATGCCCGCCATATACACCACATTGGCCGCATCCGGAAGAGTAGCGTAGGCATCCAGGTCCAGCAGGTCAGCCGACCGGGTCTCAACCCCCCAGGACTCCAGACGCTGCTGCAACCCCGGCACCGAGAAGCGCGCCACGCCGATCACCTTGCGCCTGACCCCGGCACGGTCTGAGGCCTTCCTGGCCATGCGCGCCAGCGTTGGCCCCATCTTGCCGCCAACACCAAGTACGACAATGTCCCCTTCCAGAGCAGCCATATCGCGCACTGTGGCTTCGGTTGGCTCACTCAGAATGTCTTCCAGTTCCTCAACATCGCGGATCGAATTTTGATTGCGGGATAATTCCATCATCTTTCCTTCCTATGGCACTGCTTCAAAGTAGGTCCCTGTAGTCTGCCGCGCTGCCCTGCGGACTTCTGACCAGCCGCCGTTGCTGCACTAATGTACTTCCGCATCGGCCGGGAGGCTCATATCCATGTTTTCTTTTGCCGGCTTGTTCCATCGGGGAGAGATGGCGTAAATTGCAGCAGCACCTGCCACGCACGCCACCGTCAGCACCCTCCACACCAGTTCGTAGCTGTGATACATCTCAAAGGCTTTTCCCGCCATCCACGACGCACCCCACTGACTGATGGAAAACCCGGTGACAATCAGCGAAAGCAGCATACCCAAGCTTTCGAGCCCAAAGCACTCAGCCAGCACCAGGGGAATCAACATGTAGTCCGCGCCCATGGCGAAACCAAAAATAGCCGCAAAAATCCAAAGTGCAACCGGATGACTTGCCAGATACAGCAGCGGCATACCCAGCCCCATCAACAGGTAGAAGAGCGCCATCGTGTTCTTCTTGCGAAGCCGGTCCGCGATGTAGCCCGCCAGAACCCGCCCTCCCAGGCTGGAGACGAGCAGCACAGAGAGAAATTGCGAAGCAATGGTTGAGGAATAGTGCTTGTCTTCCAGAAAAAGAATGAAATGCTGAATGACCACGTTGCTGGCGCCCAGCACAAACACCGTTCCCGCCATGATCAGCCAGAAGTTGGCGCCGCGTACCGCAACTGCCGTTGGAACAGAAGGGGCTGACGCCGCATTTGGCGTCCTGCCTGCTTGCGCCGACTTCTCAGAATGATCAGAACCATCGGGGAGCAGTCCCATTTCTGCCGGCGAGGAACGCGTCACCCACAGGCCGATCGGGAACAGCACCACCATAATCAGAATGCCGCCAGCTTCCAGCGCCAGACGCCAGCCAAAGGTGCGAATCAGCCAGTCAGCCGCCGGCGGCGCAACCACTCCCCCAAGCCCCAACCCCAGATAGGCATACCCCATCGCCTGACCGCGGCGCTGGCTAAACCACTGCGATACCAATACCTGGTTGGCAATCGGACCGGCCAGGGTGTATCCCAGCGTTTCCGCAACACAAAGCACTTCATACTGCCAGACCTGCGTCATGAACCCCATCAGAACCAGCGGCAGCCCGACAAAAAGTACTCCGGACAAGATGACCCAGCGCGTACCGATGCGATCAATCAGAGCACCCGTGATCAGGCCAAAGGGAATGCCCACCACAAATGCGCCGATCAGAAAGCCCTGCGTTACATCTGTTCGCGAAAATCCAAGAGCACGAACAAACGCCGGATAAAAAACGGGGAAACCGTAATAAATCACTCCAACCGAAAAAAACAGATTCAAAAATGCGGCCAACACCACCCACCAGCCATAAAAAATGCGGCCTGGCTTCTGTTGGGATTCCCTGCTGTAAGAAATCTTCAATCATCCCTCCCTGTCCAGCCGTTCTAGCTGCGTCCTGCCTCTGCGTGTAGAAAGACAGGTGCGCTGACCGGAAGAGTTCTGGTTGATCTTTTCATATATTTCTTTTCACTGTATTCTATCCATGCACTTGTGAACATATTTATTTCATTTAGTTTCGTATTTATTTTGATTTAGCCGGGAAAGAAATCACCGAGGAAACAGCCGATGTCGACAATGAACCGTCGTAACTTCATGCAATTAGCAGGTGTCGCATGTGCCGCCAGCACCAGCCTGCCCGTGCTGGGAATGCAGAAAGCAGCAGCAGCCAGCCCAGCTTCGCAACGTCCACAACTGGGAGCCGTCATCTGGGTCCATGAAGGCGAATCGGTGGAAACTCTGGTGCAGCAGGCGCACGAACTTGGCCTGCCCACCTGCCAGATTGGCTTCAAGAATCTTACTCCGCAGGTCGCCGGCCCGGTCAAGGATGCGCTGCGCAAATATGCGATGACGGCAACTGCGCTGTCAGAACATGGGCCTGATGTTTTTGAGCGCGTTTTTAATTTTTATGAAGGTCCGACCACTATTGGCATCATTCCGCCGTCCATGCGCGCGGCGCGGACACGCAATCTGAAGCTCGCCGCAGATATTGCCGTGCAGTGCAGCATTCCAGCCATCCACACCCATTGCGGATTCATCCCGGAAGACCCCAACGATCCCTTGTATCCGCAGGCCGTTGCCGCCGTGCAGGAGATTGGACGCTATTGCAAAGAGCGCGGTCTGGACTTCCTATGTGAAACCGGGCAGGAGACGCCCATTACGCTGATGCGCCTGATTGAGGACACTGGCCTGGACAATATCTTCGTCAATATGGATGTTGCCAACCTGATTGAGTGCGGCAAGGCCAATCCCGTGGACGCGATCGAAGTTCTCGGCCACCTTGTGCGCGGAACACATATCAAGGACGGCCGTTTCCCAACGAACCCAAGAGAGTTTGGCGAAGGCGTTCCCATCGGCACCGGCAAAGTGGATTTCCCCAGGGTGCTGGAGCAGTTGCGCCAGACGGGCTATCGCGGACCGCTCACCTTTGAAACAGAGACCTCCGGAGAGGCCAACCTGCAGGCGCTGCGCCGCTCCAAACAATTCATAGAAAACCTGCTCAACCAGATGTATGGATAAAGCGGCGAAGGACTACACTTTGCCGTGTAACTTTTATCGCCGTGTAACTCTCGTTACAAGGAGTCAGCATTGCCCATGAAATCCTCCTCCGCAAACAGCACACCAGCCACATTGGCGGACAAACGTGTTTCCCGGCGCGGCTTTCTCGGCGGTGGACTGGCCGCAGGAGCGTGCGCCGGTCTGCTACCCGTGACAGCAAAAGCGCAGGCGCAAACACCGTATTCTCCCTGTGCCTTGCCTGGTTCAGCCGACCGGCTTGACCAGGGCCCATTTCCCACCAGGCAGGACACAGGCGAAAGAACTCTGGCCGCCACCACCCCCTCCAAAGCACACATTCGCAATTTCGGCCTCGGCCTGACCGGCTACACGTGGGAAGAAAACGGCCCGGCATTGCGCGTGCGTAGTGGACAACAGACGCTGGAACAAGCAGTGGAGCAGATGGCGGGCCTGCCCTTTGTTGATCTGCTCTATATCCGTTGCGACTGGCGCGATGTGCAGTCTGAAGCGGGTCGGCTGAATCTGCAACCGGTCTGGGACCTGACGCTCGATGCTGCGCGGCGGCATGGCCTGCGCGTTGCCTTCCGGGTGCAGATGTCGAATCCGCAGTTTGAGCCGCAGCAACTGGCGCTGCCCGATTTTCTGCAAAAGAAGGTGCCGCTGGCACATATCGGCCGGCGCAAGTTTCATGGCCGCGAGGTTGATTTCGTGGAGCCGCGCTATGACAGTCCCGCTTTCCAAAGTGCATTTCAGGAACTGAATGAGCTGCTGGCTGACCGCTTCGACGGAAACCCGTTGATCGAATACATGGACCTGATGATGTACGGATTCTGGGGCGAGGGGCACACGCATAGCATGCGGGGCCCATTTTCCGACTTCCCAACTGCACAGAAAACCTTCCTGCATCTGACCCGCATGCAGCTGGAAATCTGGAAGAAGACACAATTGGCGGTCAACACGCAGCCGGACACCAGCATGGTTGGCAACGCTGCCGTTGTTGACCTGGCGATGCGTTCGGGCTGCTGGCTCCGCTCCGACAGCATTATTGAAGAAGAACCAATTCAGATTGACGAACTGGGCAACCGTCCGCCCTGGCTTGGCGTTGTAATGGAAGACGGCGCGCACCGCGATTACAACATCGCAACCATTCCAGTGGACAGCGCCGGCATCAATGAGCGCGAGAATGCCATGCTGCACGTACTCGACCTTGGCGGCAACTACTGGTCGCTGTGGACAGAGGCCGAAAATCTGGAGGCCTACAACCAGCGCTATCCGGATGGATTCCGCGCGCTGCAGCAGCGCATGGGCTATCGCATCCGGCCTGCCTGGGTCTGGCAGCGCAAACGCTGGGACACAACCGAGGTGATTGTTGGCGTTGCCAATGATGGTGTTGCAGGCGTTCCCGGCGTGCTGCGGCTAACATTGGCGAGCAACGACGGCGCTGTCCTCCTGAGCGGAACGCTCGACGCAGGCCAGCCTTTTGCCGGAAAAATCCGGCAGGCCGCCTTTGTTCTTCCGGCAGGCACCGGAGACATTGACCTGAAGCTGAGTGTGCAACTGGAAACCAAGGGCGGCCTTCGACGCCCGGTTCAGTGGGCCTGCCAGCAGCCATTGAATGCTGACGGATCGTTCCCGGTGCAGGCCAAGGCAATCAGCACACCGGGATGGCTCTAAAGCATCCCCACTCGTATGGCCGGCTGCGGTGTGCTGCAGCCGGCCTCTTTTCTTAAGGCTGGCTTGACAGTTCCACTTGCGCCTGCCAGACGGACGCATCCAGTTGCAGCGCCTGATGAAAATCTTCCCTGGCCTGCTCCAGCTTACCCTGCTGCCGCGCCGCAAGCCCGGCCACATAATAGGATTCCGCCTTGCCTCTTGCGCTCATCCGCGTCCTGGCAGGCTCCTCCTGCAGTCGACGCAATCGTGCGTCTGCCTGCGCCGTTTCGCCCAGTTGCCGCAAAGCCAGCGCCCGGTAAAACTGCACTGTCTGCGGCCCGTCATGCTGCTGCAGCAACTCATTCCAGACCCGTTTTGCACCCTCTGCATCCTTCTGTTGCTGCAAAGCAGCACCCAGCCAGTAGAGCCCTGCCGCATCCACAGGGTCATCGGGCCTGCCCACACCCAGATTTCGCGGATATTCCTGCGACTGCCGGAATGATGCCTCGGCCGCCGTTACTTTCCCTGCAGACAGTTGGTTGCGGCCGGCCTGCACGCAGGCATAGGCATAAATGTCGTGGACATTCACCCCTTGCTCCCATGGGCGGAAACTATGATTCTGCATCCAGGCAAGGGCCTTTTCCGGTTCGTTCTTCTCCAGCAGCAGCAGGACATATCGTATCCGCGCAGGATCATGCTCCAGCACTGCGGCTGGCGCCTGCGCAAACAGCGCTGAACGGGCCTGCAAATCTCCCATCTGCGCGTAGACCTCATCCAGGTCGATATAAAGACGAAAATCTTCCGGGGCCAGCCGAATTGCCTGCTGGTACAAATCCGCAGCCTGCGCTGGATTCTTGCGCACCTTCCACGCATCCAAAGCCAGATTACGGTCCAGCACCGCATAAGCAAATCCGGACGCTTTGGCCTTCTGCCACAACTGCTGCGCCTCAGCATAGCGCCCATACTGGAAAAGAAAATTGCCGAGCAGATACTGTGCATGTGCATCCGCCGGATGGAACTGCAGCACCGACTGCAGCACGGCAACATCCTCCAGACGGTTCACGAAAACAAACTCATATCTTGCAGCCTGCGCCTGTGCGATATATTGGCGGGCGCTTTGCTCCTGGCCCTCGCGGATTGCATCAGCCGCGAGGTAGTAATACATCATTGCTGAAACCTGGTTTGCAGGGAAATGCCGCACAGCTGCCTGCAGAATGAAGTCTGCGGCAGGCCAGTCCTGGATTTCGCGATACCAGGCAGCGGCCTCCAGATACCCCTGCTCCCGCTGGCCCACTGCCATCTTCCATCGCGCTGCGGCTGCCTGTGCCGCAGCCGGTTGCGCGGCCGTCAACTGCCACTGCTCTGCCAGTGCCAGCGGATAGAGAGGCATTGCCTGGCTGGCGCCGGCAGCAATTTTTTCCGCCTCCTGCTGTTTGCCTTCGTGCCGCAATGCAACGGCCAGGTCACTCTGCGCACGCACATCCGCAGGGTTCTGCTGCAGCGCCTGGCGCAGCAACTGCTCCGCATGCGCATACTCCTTTTCAGCAAGAGCGATCTCGCCCAGTTGCAGCAAAGCCTGTGGAACCATCCTGCCGTGTCTCACAGCAACCCAAAATGCGTCCTTTGCCGCAAAAAACTTCCCCTGTGCGCGGTCGAGAATGCCCGCCAGATACTGGCTGGATGGATCAGCCTCATTCTGCGCAACGGCGCGCGCGGCGTATTTTTGCGCAGCAGAAAAATCCGCGGCACGGTACTGCTCCACCGCCATCTGATGCAAAGCCGGAACATACTCCGGGTCGCGCTGCAATGCCTCTGCAAACAACAGCTGCGCTTCTTTTACGTCACCAGACTTTTCTCTTGCCATTGCCCGCAGAAAAACTCCCTGCACCGTCAGTTCGCTTGCAGGAACCGGCGCAGGCAGGGACATACCCACACGCGACTTAAAGTCCCGGTTTCCATCTATCGGAGCGTCCGCGCTCCAACTCAGCACACGATGCCCTGCGTCATCCAGAATTTCCACCGCAATCCTTTTCCTGGCACTGGCAAGATCGGCAACTGGGACAGAAAAACTCTGTGTCTGCAGTGGAGCAAACGACACTCCACGAATGGTCTGCACGCTCTTTCCATCCAGACTGACGTGGATGCTGGTGTCCTGCACCGCCTCCGTCGGGCTGACAGAGACAAGCACCGTGCCGCCCTGCTGTGCTCCCGCCAGAAACCGGACGTTCAGGGCAAGCTGCTTGTTGGCCTCCACAAAGCCATCACCAAGCTTCTGCACCGGATACCAATACTCCGTCCATGCGTCCACATTCTGTGGTGGCATCCACTCCTGGTTGAGCTGCGAGGCAAAGCGGCCTGCCTGAATTTCGTTATAAGGCCCATCGTGGTCCGTCAGCAGATCTGTCCAGATCAGACCTTTATCGGAAACACCCCAGGTCCAGATCTTTTTTCCAATCATGTCCCGGTAGTTTGCATAGTGCACCAGGCCATGATCAGACTGCGTGTAGTACGCACCATAAAAATCGCGGTGGATGTCAACGCCAAAGATTTCCGTTGGCGTGCGGATGTTCTTGTACTGGCTATAGTCGGTGCCTTTCCATACCGGATAGTTCCAGTACTCTCCCGGCTCGTCCGGGTTCACCTCACGCATGGGATAGATGTAATGCAGGTCTTCCGTGGCCGCTGCCGCCGCGTTGTCCCAGTACCAATAGAGCTTCTGCACCGGAGTCGGGTTGAACAATGTAACTCGTTGCTCCAATCGCGCCGCCCCCGGCCGCAACGTCAGCGCCACCTGCCAGTACATCCCGGAGACCTGGTCCACGTCTCCCACATACGCCGTCGCACTGCCATCCGGGTTTGTCCGGTAATACGACGAAACGGGAGACACGGTATCGGTCGTATGGCCATTCGGAAAGTTGAACTCAATGCCACCAGAGATCCACGCACCGCGCAACCCGATCAGCCCGTATTTGATGACGTGATTGCGGTAGAAGACTTCCCGATGCGCCGACTTGTCATACAGCGAATACAAGCGGCCACCCACGCCTGGAAGAATCGTCGCGCGCAAATATGCGTTCTCCAGCACTATGGCACGGTACTGCTTTGCCTCGCGGCGGTTCGTCAGATCGTCCAGCATGGTGTAGGGATACACTTTGCGCGAATTCACCAGTTGGAACGGCGGATTCGGGTCCTGCGGTCCCAGCAGATAAGTGGGGATCGTAATGCTGGTCTCCTCCACGCGAACCGGAGCGGCCCATGCAATGGCAACATACGGTCCTGCAATCAGAAAACCAAGTACCAAAATCAGCAGCCTGCATCCCATCCTATTGCGCATCCCGTACGTCCCCTTTTCCCGTCCTGATAAACCGCAACACACCAAATGAAGCCGGCTGATGAAAGGAGCCATTGTTCACCGGCATCGGCCGCCAGCTCAGCAACCGTTGACCTGCACCCACATCGCCGTCCTTCCCATCTGCACGATAGAAATTAACCCGCCACTCCATGCCCGGCGCCGGAGCTGATGCCTTCAGTGCCGCGATCGGAATCCGCATCTCCACCGTCCATTCGTGTCGCTCAGCATCGATCCGTACCGCATGGTCAAAGCCAGAATTCCAGTGCATGTCATGCAGCGGCTTTGGCTTCGCATCCAGATGCACCGCAAGATCGATCCACTGGTTGTTCGGTGCCACTTCGAATTCGTAATAGTGACCGGAGATCTCCGGCTGCGGACTGAGAAACGCCTCCACCACATCGCGCTCCCACAAATTCCATCGCTCTATTGCTGGATCTTCTCCGTGGTAGGTGTGCAGTTGCACGTACCGGCACCAGAAGGCCAGATACAGATACCTCCCCGACCACCGGCTGGCCACCCATGTCTCCAGTTCCGGATAGCTTCGCTGGCTCTGAAATGCGTCCGCATCGAAGCGGACACGCTCCGCCCCAGCCCATACTGGCTTGGAGAGGTCCCCGTCCGGCTGAAAGTCCTGCCCCAGAAAATCTGAAGTTAGCGCCTCGTTTTTTGTCGCCACTACCTTGCCCACCACTTCCGCTGCTGCATTTGCCAGGCTCAACGCCACCAGAACCAGCAGAAACACGGTTCCCGGTTTGCGAGTATTCAGGAATGCCTTTGCCCTCAGCAGCCGCTCCATGCACGCTCCATGCAGTCAGTTCTCATCCTCCAACACCTGCCTACAGTTTCAATCGAAAGATCAATCAATCTATAACGCAATATAATACATGTAAATAAAAAAAATAGCAACAGAATCGAAAGCATTGCAGTACAGTTATGGGAGACCGGAACGATGAGCGAACAATACACCTCACTTGCCACGCAACTCTGTGTTCCAGTTCCGCGCCATGCCAGCTTCCCGCCGTGCTCCTCGAAAGCTGCCGTGTCCGGACAAAGAGGTATGCGCCCTTGAAAAAGCGACCGGAGCGTTCTGCTTCTGCACGCGTCACGCTGGCTGATCTTGCCAGAGAATCCGGCTTTTCTGTTTCCACAATCTCAATCGTGCTGAACGAAGCTCCGCTTTCCCAGTTCATCGCCGCAGGGACCAAGGCACGCATCCATGCCGTTGCCAAACGGCTGGGCTACCATCCCAATGCGTATGCGCGTTCTCTGCGCAAGCGCCGCAGCCACACCATTGGTGTGCTTGTCATTGATCTTTCCGACCCCTTCTGCACTCTCATTCTGAAAAGCATTGAAAAGACCCTTTCCGATACTGAGTTTCTGCCGCTCATCATGGACGCCGCAAACCAGCATAAACAGTTCAAGCGCTATCTGAACATCCTGCTGGAGCACGGCGTGGAAGGACTGATCGTAGTTGCCAACTGGCTGCTGATGGATACCAGCCTGCTGGCCGATCTGGAGCAGTACAAAATTCCTACCACGCTCGTTGGCACAGAAATACAGGACAGCACCCTTCCCTCGATTCTGGTGGACAACGAGCAGGGCGGATATCTGGCGCTGCAGCACCTTTATTCGCTGGGTCATAGAGCTGTTGCGTTTATCCGCGGGCCGCATCAGTTGATTGACAGCAGCCGACGCTGGCAAGGCATTCTGCGCTTTGCCGCAGAAGTGGATCTGCAACTGCGCGACCAGTGGATCATGC
This sequence comes from Edaphobacter aggregans, assembly GCA_022736715.1. Classification (GTDB taxonomy): domain Bacteria; phylum Acidobacteriota; class Terriglobia; order Terriglobales; family Acidobacteriaceae; genus DZDJ01. The sequence goes on along the minus strand of DZDJ01000008.1, from coordinate 38,773 downwards.
AACTCTCCAAATCCTCTGACCCCAATGCCAGCTTCGAGGAGGGGCGCATCCTGACCCAGGAGGCGCTGCAAAAACAACCCGGGTTTTCTGCCCTGCTGGCCTTTGATGATGTCACCGCCCTTGGCGCCATCCGCGCGCTGCAGCAGCACAATATACGCATTCCACAGGACTGCTCGGTGATCGGCTTCGATGATGTCCCCTATGCCGCGCTCTCCAATCCCGGACTCACCACCATCCGGCAGCCCATGGAAGAGATGGGCAGGCTCGCTGCCAATCGCGTGCTGGAGCGCTTGTCCTCCTCCAAAAATGACCTCGCCGAGCAGGCCCTGCTGCTGCCACCAGAACTCGTTTCCCGCAAATCTACTGCCGTAGTGCCTCTACGCTGACTTTGGGAAAAGGCGGCGTTTCTGGAAGTCCTTCTGCCAGAAGCATTTTCAGTGCATGTTTCCTTCATGCTTGACAATCGCATGTAAACGAAATAAAACGATTGCAGTAATAATGATAACGAAATAAAAAGAAGGAAAAATGAGGGACGACTTGCCATTGCTGGACAGCACTAAGGAGCATCCGCTCCTAGCAGTTGCTGCTGACAGCGAAATAGCGTTTGCTGGCCCTCCCCCTCCGCACACTTTTTGCTGCCGTGCGATGGGTACGGAATTTACCCTTCATTTGTACACCGTCTCCCAGGATGTGGCTCCCTGGATTGCAGAATCTGCATTTGAGGAAGTCGCGCGCGTTGAAAATCTGCTGAGTCACTACCGGGCCAGCAGCGAGCTTTCCCGCATCAACCGCGAGGCTGTCGTCACCGCCGTTACCACCGACCCTGAGACCTTTCGTTTTCTTGAGTACGCTTTTACCTGGAGCGCCCATACAGATGGCGCTTTTGACATGACCGTGGGGAAACTGATGAAGACCTGGGGATTTTTTGGCGATAGCGGCCGCGTTCCCACGGAAGAAGAACTGTTGCAGGTGCGCAGCGCCATAGGCTGGCAGCATGTCCAGTTGGATGTCGAAAGCCGCACTGTGCGCTTTCTGGCCCCAGACATAGAACTGGATCCAGGAGGCATCGGCAAAGGATATGCTGTGGACTGCGTCGTCCGCCTGCTACAGGAAGAAAAATCCATCACGGCGGCCCTGCTCTCGGCCGGTAGCAGCACACTCTATGCCATTGGCGCACCGCCGGGAGAAGCTGGCTGGAAGGTGCATGTCCCGGCTCCCGGACATCCTGAACAGATTGTCTCCACTATAGAGCTGCGCGACACGTCACTTTCCACAGCCAATCACTCTGAAAAATACTTCCTGGCCAACGGCCGGCGCTACGGCTCCATCATGGATCCGGCGACACTGCAACCGGTCGACGCCGTGTCGCATGTAACGGTGATTGCCCCGTCGGCAACAGACAGCGACATCCTTTCCAATGCACTCTTTGTCCTGCCTGCTGACGCCAGATCCGCTTTGCTGGGGTCCCTGCCGCCGGTTTCTTCTCTGGTTCTTACCGGTGCCCAGGAGAAACTTCTCTGCGAAGCCACCCGCTGGCCAGCAGAAATTGCCAGCAGGTTCGATTCGCTCCAAACCACCATAAAGGAAAACTAAAGTCACTATGGACCGCAGAACATTGTTACAAGGACTTTCATTGAGCATGCTGTCAACCGGATTGCTGAAGAGCAATTCTCTCTACGCGCAGGCGGCGCGGAACGCAGCAGGAGCAGCAGCGCGCCCTGTGGCAGCCAGTGACCGGGTGCGCATTGGCGTTATCGGTCCGGGCAGCCGCGGCAAGGAGCTGATCCGGCAGATGCTGCGCGTTCCCGGCGTGGAGATAGCGGCTGTTGCCGACGTGTACGAGCCACGCTTTGCCCAGGTCAATGAACTTGTCGGCAAGACGGTTCCCAGCTACAAGGACCATCGCCAGATGCTGGAGCGCAAGGACCTGGATGCCATCGTCATCGCTTCCCCACCGTTCTTTCACGCACAGCATGTCATCGACTCCATCAAAAGCGGACTGCCTGTATATGGCGAAAAGATCATGGGATTTTCGCAGGAAGACAACTACAACATTGCGGACCTGGTGGCAAAGACGGGGCAGATCTACCAGGTGGGTCACCAGATGCGCTATGCGCCCTGGTTTCAGGAGTCTGTCCGCAGAATCCACCAGGGCGAAATTGGCGAGCCCACGCACATCTATGCCTACTGGTTCCGCAGAGACAACTGGCGACGTACCGTACCGAACCCCAGCCTGGAGCACCTGCTGAACTGGCGCCTCTATCGTGAGTCCTCAGGCGGCCTGCTGGAAGAGCTTGGTTCCCACCAGATTGATGTGGCCAACTGGATCTTTGGCGAGCATGCGCAGACGGTGCTTGGCACCACCAGCATTGTCCTCTACCACGATGGACGCACCGTAGGAGACAACGTGCAGGCCGTACTGGGATACTCCAAAGGGCGGCGGATGGTCTTCTCCTCATTGACGGACAACGCCATCATGGGAGACCAGCTATGGATTTACGGCACTAAAGGCAGCGTGCAACTGACCGTCGAAGATGCAACTTTCTACGGAGAGCACAGAAAAACCATCACCGCTGCATCGCATTCCAATGCGGTGCAGCGCGGCCTGAAGACCGGCGCCTCCTACCAGGTGGATGAGGAAATGCCATACCGCGGGCCCGGCGACCGCATCGATGGGAGCAAGGACGAAGACCCGACGCTCACCGCCTGCCGCTCCTTCGTGCAATGCGTCCGCACCAAGACGCAGCCTTTTGCCGATGTCCACGTCGGCTTTGGCGCTGCGATGCCCTGCACTATTGGCAAAAACGCCGTCTTTGAAGGAGTAATGAAGGACGTTCCGCAGATGAAAACAGATGCTGTTTAGAGCGGTTCTCCAGTTTTCGTGGAGTTTCCAGGGATATGCAGGACGGCTTTTTCTTGAGAAAAAAGCCGTTTCAGGGCATCACGTTCCCTCTACACCAACTGGAAAGCCGCTATAGCCAGCACGAACTCTCCTCTTGTAGCTGCTGAAAAGCCTGCCGGGTGTGCAGAAAATGCCCCCCGGCAGGCATTCACTTTTCTGCAAACGGAATCAGCGTTGCAGGCACAATGGCACGGCCGCGCCAGATGGTGAGCAGCGCATCGGCAACGGCGAACGTGACCGGACCAAGAATGAGCCCGGCGATGCCGAAGAGCCAGATTCCGCCCAGCAGCGACAGAAAAATTGGTACTGTGTGCAGCTTGAGGCGCGACCCCACCAGAATGGGGTACAGAAAATTGTCGAGCGTGCTGATCAGCAGCGCCCCGACTGCGACCACCACCAGCGCCTGGATCCAGTGGTGCGTAATGGCCAGATAAATGGCCACCGGCATCCAGACCAGAAACGCACCAAACGACGGCACCATGGCGAAGATCATGGTAAGGATGCCCAGCAGAGAGGCCCCCTCCACCCGCAGAATGGCAAAGGTGGCGCCGGCCACCAGTCCCTGCACGCCGGCCACCACAAAGCGCCCCAGCACGGTGGCGTGAATCGTGTTGGCAACGCCGTTGAGCAGATAAGTTGTTTCCTCTGCCTGTAAAGGCAGCAAGCGGCGCAGAAAGGCCGCTGCCTTGTCGCGGTCGCGGTAGAGGAAAAACAGCAGGAACAGCATTACCACCAACTGCGTGAGCGCACTGATGGAGCCGCTCAGCAGCGCCGCCAGTTTAGCGCCGGCAAAGTTTGCCGCTTTCTCCGCGGCCTGGCTCAGATTGATGTTGTCCTGCGAGTACTGCAACGCATCCGCAAGCCGCGGAGAATGCTGCAGCAACTCCTGTACTCCCCGCTCGGCAGTGCCGTTTTGCACGGTGCGAATGGCCGCCAGCACATGCGAACCGACACTTTGAACCAGAAATGTGATCGGCGCGATGATGCTGAGCGTGACCAGCACCAGGCTGATGGCTGCGGCCAGCGTTGCACGCCGCAGGCGCATCGCCATCCAGCGATACGGCCGCTGCGTGATGATGCTGAGCACCACAGCCCCGGTAAGAGCTGGCAAAAATGGCCACACAATCCACAGGCAGACCAGCACCACCACCAGCGTCAGCAGAAACAGCGTCAGGTTCTTCCAGGAAAACTCATTGCCGGATGCTGCCCGCGACTGTGTGTCCATCTCTCCTCCGTACCAGCACTGCGCCCAGCCGCGTTACCGCCGGACCGCGGTGTGCCGCATCCATTGCATCAACTCGCTTATCCATACCGTGCTGCTGGCAACAGCCAGGCAGAGCAGCCATTCGCTGAGCCGTAAAGGCGCCAGTCCAAAGGCACCGCGCAGAAATGGCACCACCAGCACCACTATCTGCATTGCCAGCGAGAGCAGTACCGCTCCCCAGAGCCAGCGATTGCCGAATGGGTCACGAAAGATGCTGCCACCGCCAGCGCGCACGCTAAAGGCATTGCAGAGCTGGAACAGGATCAGAGTGGTAAATGCCAGCGTGCGGGCATAGTCCAGGCCATTCCGCTCCACAGCTATAAAAAAAACGGCCGCAGTGCCGACAGCCATCACCAGCGCCGTCACCACCAATTGTAGAACCATCGCGCGATCAACAATATGCTGCCCGGCCCGGCCCGGCGGGCGCCGCATGATGTCCGGCGAAGCAGCATCGACGCCCAGCGCCAGCGCTGGCGCGCCATCCGTCACCAGGTTGACCCACAGTATCTGCGCAGCGGTCAGCGGCAACAGCAGAGAAGGCCGTCCTCTCCCCTGGAGTGACAGCGCTACGATACTCAGCAGCAGAGTCATCACTTCGCCCATGTTCGTTGCCAGCAGATACTGCAGGAACTTGCGGATATTGTCATAGAGAATGCGCCCTTCCTCGACAGCCGCAACAATGGTGGCAAAATTGTCGTCCGTCAATACAAGATCGGCCGCCTCACGTGAGACATCCGTGCCGGCAACTCCCATGGCGACGCCAATATGCGCGGCTTTCAGTGCAGGAGCGTCATTGACCCCATCGCCGGTCATGGCCACAATCTCGCCATTCTGCTGCAGCGCCCGCACAATTCTCAGCTTCTGCTCCGGATGCACCCGCGCATACACGGAAACGCTGCGAACAACCTGGGCCAGTTCCGCGTCAACCAGACTTTCCAGCCGCCCGCCCTCCAGTGCCCCTCCATCGACTGCAATGCCCAGCAGCCGCGCCACAGCAATTGCGGTCGCGGCGTGGTCCCCGGTAATCAGCAGCACGCGAATCCCTGCTCTTGTTGCGGCCTCCACCGCAGCGCGCGCCTCTGGCCGCGGCGGATCCATCATGCCAACCATCCCCAAAAAAATCAGCCCGGACTCGGCCCGCTCCCCGGCCATGGCTTCTGTGCCTGCGCCTTCCTCCGGCTGCACCGGACGCATGGCAACGCCAAGGATGCGCAGCGCCTCCGCCGCCATCTGTTCATTGTCCTGCCGAATCTGACTGCGTCTTTCCTCCATCATGGGACGTACAGAACCACCCGCAAACTCTCCCGTGCAGCGGTCGAGCAGAGTATCGAGCGCGCCCTTGGCATAGACGGTCCGCATGGCCGGGTTGGCCACATCTCCATGCACAGCGCTCATGCGCCTGCGCTCAGAGGAAAAAACCGTCTCCGCCAGCCGGGGATGCTGCATGCGCAATGCCGACACATCCAACTGAACTTTTGCGGCAGCCACCAGCAAAGCAGCCTCCGTAGGATCACCATGAATGGCCCATCCTGTCGGACGCTCCTCCAACTGCGCATTGTTGGCCAGCGCCGCTGCGCGCAACAGCGCACGCACTTCATTCTGCTGCGGCTCCGGCAGCGGCCCTCCATCAGCGGCCAGCGCCCCGCCGACAGGAGCATATCCGGCACCGGAAAATACCGTGCGTCCGGCTGCAGTCAACAACGCAGTCACAGTCATCTCATTGCGCGTCAGGGTGCCGGTCTTGTCAGAAGCAATCACCGTTGTGGCTCCCAGCGTTTCCACGGCAGTCAGCGTACGCAGAATGGCTCCACGGCGGGCCATCCGCCGCACTCCGATCGCCTGCACCAGCGTAATCACGGCCAGCAGCCCTTCCGGAGTGGCCGCCACCGCCAGCGCGATGCCAAAGAGCAGCGTGCTCAGGAGCGTGCCCATGTCGCGGATGCCATGCAGCGACAGCAGGACAAGCACAACCACGACTGCAATTCCCAGTACGGCAATCCCCAGTTGGCGGCTCAACTGCCGAAGCTGCTGCTGCAGCGGCGTCAGCGTGTCTTCAGCAGCACGCAGCAACAGGGCAATCCGGCCAAACTCCGTTTGCATTCCCGTTGCCGTAAGCACGGCCTGCGCATTTCCGGAAACCACCAGCGTACCGGCAAACAGCATGTTGCTGCGGTCCCCAATGGAGGCTGCAATGGAAACCGGCTCTACGCTTTTGTCCACCGGCAGGCTTTCTCCGGTAAGCGTGGACTCCATCGCCCGCAGCGAGGACACCTCCGCCAGGCGGGCGTCCGCAGGCACGTGGTCGCCTTCCTCCAGCCACACCAGATCGCCGGGAACCAGTTCCTGCGCTGGAACCCGCTTCCGTTGCCCCTCCCGAATCACTGTGGCCACAGCCGGGGCCATCTGCTGCAGCGAGGCCAGGGCCCGCTCGGCACGTTCTTCCTGAAAGAAGCCCAGCAGCGCGTTCAGCACTACGATGGCCAGAATGATCAGCGCCTCATATGGCACTGCGCCCTGGTGCTCCGCCCGCGAAACCACGCCGGAAAATGCTGCCGCAGATACCAGCAGCACCACCTGAGGATCGCGGAACTGCTTTGCCAGACGCACCCACCATGTCTGCCGTCTGCGGAACTGCATCTGGTTTGGCCCATAGCGCAGAAGGCGGTCCCGTGCCTCTGCCATTGTCAACCCCGTGCGCAGGTCCGTGCCCAGCTCTGTGGCAACTTCAGACACTGACCTTCCATGCGCTGCGTCCCACGCATACGGTTCCGCGCTTAGGGCATCCATGCAGGTTCTCCCATCCTTCCTCACTACCGTATCAGGCCGTAGCGGCAACAGCTTGCGGCTATGGCATAATGAGGAGACACTGGGAGGAACAACCAGTTCCAGCCCGGGTCTCCTCCGTGAGCGGGAGTAGTTCAGTGGCAGAACGTCAGCTTCCCAAGCTGAATGTCGCCGGTTCGATCCCGGTCTCCCGCTCCAGTTTCTTCGTATTCTCTTGCTAAGGCAAAAGCAGAGTTACTGTGAGGTATACGCCTTTTGAGAGGAGTTTCCGGCCGCCGCTCTCTGTTGGCCGCTCCGGCTCAGGGCCTGCGGCTTCGTCTTACACTCCCTCTGCCTTTGCTTTGATCCGGTTTTTTCCGGGATATTTGCCGTGGCTGGGAGATTTTTTTTAGCCACAGATTTTTTAAGTACCCGGATGCACGGCTGCTGCGTCCATATAACGTAGGTATTTGCCGGACGTCAGAGAGATGGCATGTACGGAAGGTAGCGGCGGAAGAGAGTCCGTGAAAATTTCTGCACGTCCTGCTGGCGCCTGGCAACATTTTGCCGGAATGTGTGTTTTAAGGCTCTTGGAATATCATTGGTACGTTACAGGTTGTAAGGAGGCTCTGTGAAATTACACAAACTTTCCCCCCCACGCTGTGCTGTGATGTCATTGAGCACATTAGCCATGGTTGGATTGCTTGCACTGCCACTGGCCCATGCCCAGTCCAACAATTCGCAGGCGAGTTCTGCGGTTTCCCCGTCCGTGGCGGCAGAACCGGTCTATAGCACGTCGCTGTCTGCGCCGGGCTACAGCAGTTCGCAGCCATCACCCTCAGAATCGCTGAAGACTGAGATCAGCAGCCTTGCACTTCCCGGCTTTGATGCCAGTCCGCAGTACGGCCGCCAGACGGGCCCGCGCCGCACCTATGGCCGCCCGACCTACAGCGACCGCTGGAGCAATGCGGACGGATCCCATAAGTATGGTTTTGCCGCTGGCGGCGGGTTTACTGTACCAGCGGGCTCCACCGGAAGATACATGACAACAAGCTGGAAGTTCCAGGTGGCAGGCATACGGAATTTCAGCAAGCGTTATGGCCTGCAACTGGAATATGACTACGACCATTTCGGGGTGACCAGTGGCGTCCTGAATAAGATCGCACAGACATATCAGGATGCAAATCTTGGCATTGATACGAGCGGCCTGGACGGCAATGCGCATACCTGGTCGTTCTCACTCAACCCTGTCGTGAACTTGCACACGTCGGGGCGTGCAGGTGCTTATGTAATCGGCGGTGTGGGCTTCTATCGCAAGGTCACCAATTTCACCTTGCCAACGGCCTCCTACTATTGCGGCTACTTCAGTTGCTATCCCATTACCCAGAACCAGACCTTCGACCATTATTCCAACAATGCGTTCGGCATGAACCTCGGCGCGGGGCTCACCTGGAAGCTGTCCGAGTTTTCCAATGCGAAACTCTATACGGAAGCGCGCTACGTATGGATTGATAACCAGCCGGGCTCTTCCGCAAACACTTTTTATCCTCCGAACAACTACCGCACGGGGTACTTCCCCATTACGTTCGGTATTCGCTGGTAAGCCAGTTTTTATGATAGAAAAGCCCGGCGATCGCCGGGCTTTTCTATTGGTCGAAAGCGGTCATGCCCTATCGGCCAAACTTCTGCATGCCGCCAAGCTGACCGGCCAGGCGGCGCTGCAGCGCGTTGCCGCCCTTGCCAATCGTCTTGAACATCTTGCGCATCTGCGCGTACTGGCGCAGCAGGTTGTTCACATCCTGCACGGTGGTGCCGGACCCGCGGGCAATGCGCTTGCGGCGGTTGCCGTTGATGAGCTCGTGATTGGCGCGCTCTTTGGCCGTCATGGAATTGATGATCGCCTCGACGCGGTTGAACTGGCCTTCGTCCACATTTTCCGCGGCCTTCTGCATACCGGCAAAGGGGCCAACCGAGGGCATCATCTTCAGGATGCTTTGCATGGAACCGAGTTTTTTGATCTGCCGCAACTGGTCGCGGAAGTCTTCCAGCGAGAAGCCGTCGCCGGAGAGTGCTTTTTTAGCAAATTCTTCCGATTTTTTGCGGTCAATCTTTTCCGAGGCGCGTTCCAGCAGCGTGGCAATGTCGCCCATGCCCATGATGCGGCCCACGATGCGGTCCGGATGGAAGGGCTCAAAGGCATCCGGCTTTTCGCCCACGCCAATGAACTTGACCGGCTGGCCCGTCACCTGGCGGATGGACAACGCCGCGCCGCCGCGCGCATCACCGTCCATCTTGGTCAGCACAATGCCGGTCAGCCCCAGCCGCTTGTGGAACTCATCGGCGGAGCGGACAGCGTCCTGGCCGGTCATCGCGTCGGCCACAAACAGAATTTCGCTGGGGTTCAGCAATGACTTGAGCCGCTGCATTTCGTCCATCAGATGCTCGTCCACGTGCAGTCGGCCCGCCGTATCGACGATCAGAATATCGCAGCCAGAGTTGACGGCCTCGCGCCGGGCCTCGCGCGCCAGGCGGACCACCAGCTCCGGGCCTGCCGCCTCGCCCCTGGCGTCGCCTTCGTAAATCTGCGCTTTGATGCTCTGCGCCACCACTTTCAACTGCTCGCGCGCGGCGGGACGGTAAACGTCCACCGAAACCAGCATGGGGCGATGGCCGCCCTTTTGCAGCCAGGCCGCCAGCTTGCCGGAGGTGGTCGTTTTACCCGAACCCTGCAGACCGGCCATCAGGATAATGGTTGGCGGCTGCGAAGCAAACTTGAAGCGGGCCGTGTCCTTGCCCAGCAGGGCCACCAGCTCGTCGTGGATGATCTTGACGACCTGTTCGGTGGGGGAGAGAGACGTCAGCACTTCCTGGCCAATGGCTTTTTCGCGGATGTGTTCAATCAGCTCTTTGGTGACGTTCAGGTTGACGTCCGCTTCCAGCAGGGCGGTGCGGATTTCGCGCAGTGCTTCCCCGATGTTTTCTTCGGTGATGGTGCCCTGGCCGCGAAGGTTTTTAAAGGCGCGTTGCAGCTTATCGGAAAGATTTTCGAACATAATGGCTGATGCAAGTTTACCAGCGATGGGAGCTGCCGATGGGTCTGGCCCTGTTTTTCGCGTGGCTGAGAGGAGGCAATGTTCTGGCCCGGCGTGTTAGGATGCGCGCATGGGAAATCGGGTGAAAAAAACCCCTGAAACGGAAAAACGCATCACGTTGCGGGCGCTGTCGGAGTACCTGAAACTGTCGCAGACCACAGTTTCCGTTGTGGTCAATGACGCGCCGGCAGCCAGGGCGATTCCGCAGGAGACGCGGGAGCGTATTCTGGCGGCGGTGCGCAAGTTCAATTACCGGCCAAATTACTTTGCGCGGTCGCTGCGCAAGCAGCGCAGCATGTCCGTGGGCGTGCTGGTGTCGGAGATGAGCGAGGGCTATTTTACGCTGGTGATGAACGGCGTGGAAGAGGGCCTGCTGGCGGCAAAATATTTCTACTTCATCATGTCGCACTACTGGAAGCCGGAGCTGATTGAGGAGTATCCGCGGCTGCTGGAAGAGCGCGCTGCCGATGGCCTGCTGCTGCTGAACACGCCTCTGCCGCACCAGATGCACATGCCCATCGTGGGCATCTCCTGCCATCAGACGCGCGCTGATGCCACCAACATTGTGCTCGATCACGAAAAGGCCGCCGTGCTGGGGCTGAAGCATCTTGCTGACCTGGGCCACCGCCGCATCGCCTTTATGAAAGGCCAGTCGCACACGATGGACACCGAGCCGCGCTGGAAGTCGATCATGGCCGCCGCCAGTGACCTGGGAGTGCCGGTGGCTCCTGAGCTGTGTTTTACGCTGCAAACCAACGTGTGGTCGCCGGAACTGGGCTATGGTCCGGTGCGCGAACTGGTGCAGCGCACCCGCGACTTTACGGCGCTCTTCTGCTTCAACGATCTTGCGGCCATCGGGGCCATCCGCGCATTGCACGATGAAGGCCTGCGCGTGCCGCAGGACGTTTCCGTAATTGGTTTTGATGACGTGATGGGCGCGGCCTACGGCATTCCCAGCCTGACCACTATCCGCCAGCCGCTGCGCAAAATGGGCATGCTGGGTGCGGAGCTGTTGCTGCAGCGTATTGCGCAGCCGGACGCGCAGTACCAGTCGGAAGTGGTGATGGAGCCGGAACTGGTGGTGCGCGAGTCCACTGCGGTTTTGCGATAGGCTGGCCGCGTAGGCCTTCAGGCAGATTCTTCGAGTAGATTCATGTCCATTGCAGAAAATCTGGAACGGGTTCAGCAGCAGATCGCGCAGGCTTGCCGCCGCGCTGGCCGCAGTGCGCCGGAGGTGCTGCTGATGGCTGTTTCCAAGGTGCATCCAGCGTCGGCCATGCAGGAGGCTTATGCTGCAGGGCAGCGGCTCTTTGGTGAAAACAAGGTGCAGGAGTTTCAGCAAAAATTGGCGGAACTCGGCGCTCTGGAGGGGTTGGAGGCGCACCTGATCGGACCGTTGCAGTCGAATAAATCAGTCAAAGCGGCCCAGTTTTTCCATGCGGTCGATACGCTGGATTCGCTGCGGCTGGCCGAACGGCTGAGCAGCGCGGCTGCCGCGTTGCAGAAAAAGCTGCCAGTGCTGCTGGAAATCAAGCTGAGCCATGAGGAGTCCAAGCATGGCCTGCTGCCGGATTCGGCAGAGTTGCAGGCCCTGCTGGAGCGGCTGCCGGATTTGCCACACCTGACAATGCGCGGCCTGATGACGGTGCCTCCATACGACGAGGATCCGGAGGCGGTGCGCCCGTACTTTCGCCAGTTGCGCGAACTGCGGGAGCGGCTGGCTGCGCAACATCCCAGGCTGGGCTGGGAGGAGCTTTCCATGGGCATGTCGCACGACTTTTCAGTGGCGATCGAAGAGGGCTCAACCTGCGTCCGCATTGGCACCGCCATCTTTGGCAGGCGCATCTATTCGTCATGAGCCTTTCCAGCCTCACGCTGCGCGAGATTTCCGGAGGCACGGCCTTTGCCGTGCGGGTACAGCCGGGCGCCAGAAGGGCTGCAATTACAGGTACTTATCCAATGGCTGGGTCTTCCGGTGGGGTCGCGCTGAAGCTGTCGCTGGCGGCTCCGGCGATTGAAGGCCGGGCCAATGAAGCGCTGATCCGCTTCTTTGCCGGGCTTTTCCGCGTACCGCGCGCCTCCATTACCATCGCGGGTGGCCTGCATTCCCGCACCAAGAGCATCCGCGTGGCGGGCTGCTCCACCGCCGAGGTGCAGGCGGCGCTGTCGACGATCGTCTGCTGAAAGCCGTGCCGACGCACTCCTTCACCCAGACATTCGTAGCCGGGCCGCAGTTCGAGTACCGGCACTTCAAAACGGTGACGCTCTTCTTCCGGCCTTCTTTTGGGGCAATTCGGGAGCGCGCCACGCCGCATCCGACGGACGCCGTTTCCCACCGCAATTGTGCAGCAATTGGCGCCCTCCGGCTCCAAGCTGGACTGGACCGGCTTTTACGGCTTTGGCGGAGGCATGGACTACAGCGCAACCCGGCACGTGGGACTGCGCATTCAGGCGGATTTCGTCCACGACCATCTGTTTAACGATCTGCTGAAGGACAGCCGCAACACGCTGCACGTCTCCATCGGGCCGTACTTCCACTTTGGCAGGAATGTGGTACGCTGAGGCCGCTCCGCGTACGGCGCAGAACCGGAAAAGGGAATCCATGCGTGCTGCTTTTCGTTCGTTCGTCATACTGGCTCTGGGGCTGCAGGTGGCTCCGGGGCTGCAGGTGGCTCCGGGGCCGCGCGTTTCCGTGGCAACACAATTGTCCAACATGGATGCTGGCTGTACGCTGGTTGTCCATGCCACGGGCTTTCGCAACCAGAAAGGCGCTGCCGGAGGCGCTATTTATAGCTCGCCGGAAGGATGGCCCTCGAAAACGGCCAGGGCCTATCGCCACGGACCATTCCCGATTCTTGGCGACCATGCCACGCTCACCTTCGATCATCTGCCGCCGGGCCGCTATGGCGTGGTGGTCATCCACGATGAAAACTCCAACCGTAAGCTGGACCGCAACTTTCTCGGCATCCCGAAGGAGGGCTTCGGCTTTGCCAACAACCCGCGCGTCGGCCTGAGCGCACCCAATTGGCAGAAGGCCTCCATCCAGGTAAATTGCCCGGTTACGGAGACCCAGATCCAGATCCTGTACAAATAGACAAGCGCCCCCGTCCGCCTACAGGGGCTCAATTGCATACAAGTACGTATTTTCCTTTTACACTGCAACCACATCATGAATCTTTACGCTCTAGTGCTTGGCATTATCGTTCTTACCCTGCTGGGAGTTTCTCTGGCGCGCCTGGGTAAGGTAAAAACCAAGGCAGACTATCTGGTGGCGGGGCGCTCGCTGCCTGCGTTTGTGCTGGTCTTCACGCTGCTTTCCTCGTGGATTGGCTCTGGTTCGCTGCTGGGCGGAGCGGAAAATGCCTATCGCCACGGCTTTGCAGCGCTCTGGCAGGGAGCAGGCGGCTGGGGTGGACTGCTGTTGATTTACTTCATCGCGCCGCGCGCCCGCAAATTTGCGCAGTTCACCATTCCCGATCTGCTGGAGGCGCGTTATAACCAGACGGCGCGCATTCTGGGCGTAGTGGCCATTCTGTTTACCTACACGGCCATCACCAGCTACCAGCTCATTGGCGGCGGCGACATTCTGCACCTCATCTTTCCTATGGTGATTACGGCCGATCTGGGAAAATACATCCTCGCGGCCTTTGTGATTCTGTTCACGGCCATCGCCGGGATGTCCTCGGTGGCATATATGGATGTGGTTATCGGACTTCTGGCCACGTTTACCATGCTGGTTGCGCTGCCAGTGCTGCTGCATCGCGCCGGAGGCTGGACCAGCGTGACCCATGCGCTGCCGGCAACACATTTTCAGGTATTCGGCGATCTGAGCTTTGTGCAGGCGATGGAGCTGTTTGTGCCCACCTGCCTGCTGATGCTGGGCAACCAGTCCATGTATCAGAAGTTCTTTTCCGCAAAGAGTGAGAAGGACGCAACCCGCGCCGTGGTGGGCTGGATCATCGGTACAGTGGTTCTGGAAACGGTCATCGTAGCACTGGCGGTGGTGGGTTCAGCGATTTTTCCCTCCGGCGAAGTGCATAACCGGCCGCGAGAGATTCTGGCCTACAGCGCGCTGCATGGCCTGCCCACCTCGCCGCTGGGCGCTTTGCTGGGCGCGCTGCTGATGGGCGCCATCTTTGCCAAGGTAATCTCCACGGCAAACAACTACCTGTTTTCTCCGGCCACCAATCTGGTGAATGATGTTTTTGTGCGCTATCTGGCGCCGGAGGCCAGCAACAAACGCGTGCTCATCGTTTCCCGCCTGATGGTGGTGCTGCTGGGGCTGTGGGCACTTTACCAGGCGCTGCATACGCAGTCGGTGCTGCAGAAGACGCTCTATGCGTACACCATCTACTCCGCCGCGCTCACGCCGGTGGTGCTGGCGGCCTTCTATTCCCGGCGCGCCAATGCTGCCGGAGCCGTGGCGGCCATTGCTGCTGGCACTTTTATGACGGTCTTCTGGGACTCCAGCTTCGTGCACGCGCATCTGCCAGCCATCCTCGCTGAGCGGGACGCGATCTTCCCGGCACTGGCAGTCTCACTGCTTTGCCTGTTCCTGGTCAGCGCACTTACGCCTGCTCCCAGGCGCGAGCAGATTCAGCCATTCTTTCCGGATTAAAGCAAAAGCAGAGATGGTGCAAGGCGAAGCCGCAGGCCTTGAGCCGACGCGACCAACCGGAAGCGGCGGACGGCCAAGCCACGAACGATACAAACTCAATCCAACCCGCTATAGCGGTTCTCCAGTTTTCGTGGAGTTTTCAGGAATATGCGGGACGGCTTTTTCTTGAGAAAAAGCCGTTTCCGGGCATCACGTCCCCTCTACACCAACTGGAAAACCGCTATAAACATCTAGTGGATGTCAAACTGCTCCGGATGCAGGCTGGGGTCGCTCTTGACCAGGACCGTCTTGCCCAGCATCTCTTCCATCTCCACCAGCCAGCTGCCGGTGTTGGACTTGAGCTGTTTGACCACTTCCGGATGCACCCGCAGCATCACATCGCCGCGGTCCAGGTGGCGCTGCATCTTGCGCATCTCCACATAAATTTCATTGCACACCGTGACCGGGCTCTTCACCATGCCAGTACCGCTGCAGATGTTGCACGGAGTGGACAAAGTGCGTTCCAGCGACTGCTTGACGCGCTTGCGCGTGATCGCCACCAGGCCGAAATCATTGAACTGCAGCACCTTGGATGGAGCACGGTCGCGCTTCATCTCCTCTTCCAGCGCCTGCATCACCTTGTTGCGGTTCCTGCGCTCGTCCATGTCGATAAAGTCGATGACGATGATGCCACCCAGATCGCGCAGACGGATCTGCCGCACAATCTCCGGAATCGCATCCAGGTTGGTCTTGAGGATCGTGTCCTCCAGGCGCGCCGTCTTGCCAACATACTTGCCGGTGTTGATGTCGATGGCCACCAGCGCTTCCGTCTGGTTGATGACGATCGATCCGCCGGACTTGAGCCACACCTTCGACTTCAGCGCCTTGTTGATCTCATCGCTGATGCCGAACTGCTCAAAGAGCGGTGTTTCCTTGCTGTACAGTTTTACGCGGCGGATGAGCGACGGCTGGAAGCGTTGCAGGAAGCGCAGCACCCGCTCGTATTCCGCTTCCGTATCGACCCAGATGGCGGAGAAGTTGTCCGTCACCTGATCGCGCAGAATGCGCTCCACCAGGTTCAGGTCGTGATAAATCAGCGCCGGGGCCTTGCTCGAATCCGTCCGCTGCTTGATGTCGTTCCACAGGTTGATCAGGAAGCGCAGATCCGAGCGCAACTCGTCTTCGCTGGCTCCATCGGCTGCCGTGCGGACGATGAACCCACCCGATGCCTCGCCTTTTTCGCTCAGCAGAATCCGCTTCAGCCGGTGGCGCTCTTCGTCGGAAGAGATTTTGCGCGAAACACCCACATGGTTCACCGTGGGCATAAAGACCAGGAAGCGGCCCGGCAACGCAATGTGGCTGGTGATGCGCGCCCCCTTCCTGGCAATCGGCTCCTTGGCAATCTGCACCAGGATTTCCTGCCCCGGCTTCAACAGTTCGCTGATCGCCGGCAGG
Organism: Edaphobacter aggregans; assembly: GCA_022736715.1. Lineage (GTDB taxonomy): Bacteria > Acidobacteriota > Terriglobia > Terriglobales > Acidobacteriaceae > DZDJ01. The sequence goes on along the minus strand of DZDJ01000008.1, from coordinate 22,700 downwards.
TTGGTTGCCTGCACGCTCTGGCGTCCGCGGCCACCCGGACCTCCACGACGGCGACCTCCACGACGGTCCCCACGGCGGCTGCGGCGCTCCGGAGCGGAAGGCGCCGCGGTCCCATCTTCAGAGACAGCGTCCTCCCCGGCTTCGGCCTCTTCCTCGTCCGCATCTTCGTCGAAGTTTTCTTCCAGCCCATCTTCCGTCAGCGTCTCGCCAAACTCCTCGTCGAGCGTATCCGGCTCTTCCCGCCGGGTGCGCTCTTCAATGTGCATGTCGCGGACCATCGTACCCAGATCGGCGGCGCCTTCCAGCGTTTCTTCTTCCATATCGTCCAGCTCAGACTCTTCCGCATGGGCATGGATTGGCTCGAAGTCGTACTCTTCCTCGTCGATGACCTCTTCTTCCAACAGGCCGCTGCCCGGAGCAAACGCAAGCGGTGTATGCCCTGCGTCCTTGTTTGCCGGAAGTTCTCCCGCTGCTGGCAAGATAAATGCCTCTTCCTGCTCTTCTACCTCTTCTACCTCGATGAAGCCCTCGGCTTCCAACTGCTCCGCATCCACGGCCAGCATGGTTTCCACCTGCACTGGCTCGACAACTTCTTCCGCTTCCGGTGCGGCCGCAATAATCGCCGGCGATTCTTCTGCAACCGGCTCTGCCTCTACCGTCGTCAGGCGATACCCGCTGGGAGCAATCGGGTCCACCTTATGCGAAGCCGATGCCTCTTCCGGCTCGTAATCTCCGGCCGTTTCGGCCAAAGCATTTTCCGCCTCCGGCGCTGCTGCGACCGGAGCAGCTAACGTCTCCTCAACGATGGCTTCCTCCAGCGCTTGCGCTGCCTGCGCTTCTACGGCAACAGGCTCTTCGGTTGCCACTGGCTCGGAGGCAGCCCCTGCGGGAACCTCTGCAATGGGCCCGGCTGCGATGGGCCTGGCTGCGGGAGCCGCAACAGGAGCAACCTCGCGTCCGCGATGCCGTGACAACGATTCGCCCGGCAACAGCAAACCACCATCCCAGGCCAGCGGTGCTTCCACCAGCGTGGACGGCTTACTGCTGGAAGCCGGAGCGGCCTTCCCCGAAGCTGTAGCCTCGGATGCGGATGGCGCCTCATCGGCGCGGCGATACTTGGAAAGCGACTCGCCCGGCAGCACAAATGGCTCCGGTTCCGCTGCTGCGGCCGGTGTCCGGGTTGGTGTCCGGGTTGGTGTCCGGGTCGATGTCCGGGTCGATGTCCGAACCGGTGCGTGAGCAGGCGCAGGGGCCTCCGCGCTCACCTCAGGCAGAATATCTTCCGCCGCAACCGGGTCAAACTCTTCCGCTTCCGCTGCCGCCTCTGGCTGAGACTGTTGTTCCTGCGTCCGCTGGCCAGGGCCACTCCGGCCACGACGGCGGCCACGGCGGCCACGCCAGCGGCGTGTGCCATCGGCTCCCGGCTCTCCCTGCCCAATTTCGGCAGCATCCGTCTCACCGGAAACTTCAATTGCGGTCTCCTCCTCTGGAGCAGCTTCTACGGTTTGCCCCTGTGCTTCGCGGGAGCGTCCGCCACGGTCTCCGCGGTCGCCACGGCGGTCTCGATCGCGGCCACGCTCCGGGCGAGGCGCACTGACGGCAGTCGTCTCAAAATCGGCAGAGTCCCCTGCCTCTTCCATGAAGTCGGTTACGTACAGGAACGCGTCGCGCTCCAGGCCAATATCGACAAAAGACGACTGCATGCCGGGCAGCACACGCGTAACGCGGCCCTTGTAAATGGAGCCAGCGAGCGTGTATTCATTCTCGCGTTCGTAGTAGACCTCCGACAGATTGTCATCTTCCACAATGGCAAGACGCGTCTCATGCGGGGTGCTGGATATGTAAATCTCTTTTGACATTCTCTGTCTCTCTCCTGCCCGCGAAGGCTTTTGGCCGTTCGAGGACGGCAGGCGAGCCAGATCAAAACAGCAACTTTGCTACAGGAGCAACGCTGACACCCTTGGGGCGGAGAGGAGTTGGACGACGGAAGCTGTGGTGAGGGCGCTGCTTACCAGATGCGGCAAGTGTCTCCCCGACTTGTACCCCAATGCGGGGCCAGGCGGAGGCTCACACGAAAAACCAAACGATCGCTTGGTAGTGGAAAGTTCAGCTTGCGACGGGTCAATTTCTGACGAAAGGCAGCACAAGGAGTTTGTGACCACTTCAACCTCAATTGGAGGCGGGGCCGTTACCCGTCCGTGTGCGTTCATTTCCAAATCCTGTCCGGCCTGGGGGTGGATCTGGCCTGGCCGGCCTTGTAAATCTCTCAAATTTTGTTGCCGCCTCGGCTGCCGTGCAGCCAGAAAAGCGGGTACATCCTTGTGTTACGGTTCGGACCTGCTGCACCGCTATACGTGCAAATTCCGGAGCGTCCCGGTCTGCTGATACAGCACTATACCGGAAAATATCCTGGATTGCAGCCAGCTTAGTTGACGAACCGGCTCATGCGGACATTCATCACAATGCCCAGAGCCAAGAAGGTAAACAGCACCGAAGATCCGCCGTAACTCATCAGTGGCAAAGGAATTCCGGTCACTGGCATCAAGCCGATCACCATACCGACGTTGACCGCGATCTGGAAGATCAAAACGGCCACCACACCCATCACAATAAAGGTGCCGGGAAGGTCGGCAGCAGTTTGCGCGTTCTGAATCAAACGCATCAATATCAAAAAGTATATCAGGAGTGCCACCGCAGCACCCACGAAACCATGTTCCTCGCAGAAGGCGGCAAAAATGAAGTCCGTATAAGGGATGGGCAAAAAGTCTCCCTGCGTCTGAGTGCCCTTGGTGGCGCCTTTGCCCCAGATGCCGCCGGAACCCACGGCAATCAGTGACTGGCGAATCTGATACCCGGAGCCGAGCGGATCAGCATCCGGCTCAATAAAGCTCACGAGCCGCTGCTTCTGGTATGGTTTCAGCACTTTCGTCCAGACCGGAATAATGGCCAGCGCAGCAGCAAAAATCAGAATTGCCGCCTTGCGCAGCGGCAGTCCGCCCAGAAACAGCCCGCAGAGCAAGATCGGCGAGTACGTGAGAGCCGTCCCCAGGTCCGGCTGCTTGAGCACCAGCAGCATGGGAACACCAACCAGCGCCATGGCCTTGAAAATGTCCGTCCATCTCAGCTCCTTGCCCGCGCGGCTGGAAAAATACCGCGCCACGGCCACAATCAGCACCAGCTTGACCCACTCCGAGGGCTGAAAATGGATGCCTCCCGGAAACCGGATCCAGCGGCGCGCGCCCATCACCTTGGTGCCCACTACGGCCACGGCCAGCAACGCTAAAATGCTGACCCCATAGGCCCATTGCGCATACTCCAGCAGCAGGTGGTAGTCGATCAGGGAGATTGCGAACATGATGACCAGACCGGCAAGCACATAAAGAATCTGTGCTTTATGGAAACCGACGAACTTGGTATGCAGGGTGGCCGAATAAATTTCAAACACACTGACGACGCACAGGATCATCACCAGTATGAGCAGCATCCAGTCAAAATCGCGGAAGGAAAGAAAACGGCGCATGTTTTACAAGCTCCAGTGTAGTGCAGATTGCGCCGTGCGTTCCGCTTATTGCCGGTCATTCTTTGGATCGCAATTGAATTCCCGGTTTTTCCGGCGGCAAAGCGCAATGCCCGCTGCGCGCCCCGCGCAGAAAGCTGTCGATCACCGGCAGGGCCAGCGACTCCGTCTTGCCCGCCATACCGGCCCCGGCAAAGTTCATATGTGTTGCGCCATCAATGACTCCAAGCCAATGGCAGCCCGGCGGCAGACTATCAAACGGCACCGTGCGCGATTTCCAGCCGCCTTCCACGGCGCGGTCGCGGGTTCCGGTCAGGATCAGCAGCGGTTTGTGAATGCCGTTCCAGGCATTTTCCGGGAAAATGGAACCGGGCCCCTGCGGAGACAGGGCCACGTAAGCATCAAAGCGGTCTTCTCCCTTCAGTCCAAGCTTGTTCCGTGCTCCGGCCTCCAGCATTACCGTCGCCGCGCCCATCGAGTGGCCCAGCAGCACGCGATACGGCACCCGGCACCGTGTACTGGCCCATTGCAGCGCCGCGCCGATGTCCATAAAGCGGTCACGGTAGGCTGTGGCGTTGGTAGTCAGCGCCAGCAGTCCGCCGCGCAACCCGTGGCGGAAAATGTCGTGCCGCAGCACGTCGGGCCCGCTTTCCTTGTGCCCAACCACAATGGCAAGCCAGCCCTGGTCTGCCAGGTTCTGCGCCAGATAGCTGTAGCCGTTCTCATTGCCGCCAGCGCCGTGGGAAATGATGGCCAGAGGTGCGCATCCCGGCACATAAGGCCGATAGACCAGCATGGGGGTCACCGCGCCGTCAGCCCGCGGTGCGCTCGCGCGCTCCTGCGCCAGCAAAGGCAGCGAAATTAGCACCAACAGCGGCAGCGCCCAGCGCAGAATCAGCATGAGCAACCTCCAGAAAAGCTCCCCCCTTACTCTATAGCCGGTGACAACTCCGGAGCAGCGCTGGCGTTGCCTGCATCGGGCAGCATACCGGGGGGTAGCGCGTTACGGCAAGTGAAATAGTCCATAGTGCAGGCGGCCCTCGCCGGACTGCCCGGAGCCCGATCGTGCCGGATTCGACCAGAAGGCCAGCATTTCTGTGTGCGAATGCTGTGGCGCATGCAGCCGGGCCGTGTCCTGCGGTTTGCTGGCGGCAGCAGGCTTCGTATCCGGCGTGGAGGGCATTTCCCCCGCCGGAGCAGGCGGTGCTGCGGGTTTTTCCACCAGCAGATTGTGCGCCAGCCGCCGCTGCTTGTTCACATAGGCCTCAATTACCTCAGCCGCCAGATGCGCCGATCCTGCGCCCCAGCCGCCGCCCTGCCAGAGCACAGCCACCACAATTTCCGGATTCCGCCGCGGAGCCATGCCGACGAACCAGGCGTTGTCCCGCTCATCGACCTGATTGGAACCAAGCCGGCTTACGCTGCCGCTGACGGTCTGCGCCGTTCCTGTTTTTCCGGCAAAATCAATCCCCTGCAAGTGCGAAGCAAAGGCCGTGCCGCCGGGATTGGTGGTTTCTGCCATCGCATCGGTAATCAACTGCCAGTTGGCTGGATCAATCGGGACGGTGACGTCTCCGGAGCCAGGGAAGGCATCTTCATAACCGGCAGAAACTTCACTGGGAAAAACCACATGCGGCCGCTTGAGCACGCCACCGGAGGCAATGCCTCCCAGTGCGCGGGCAATCTGCAGCGGCGTGACCGCAACCGCCCCCTGACCGATGCCCACAGAAATGGTTTCGCCCGGATACCAGGCCTGATGGAAGTTGCGCATCTTCCACTGGGTGGACGGCATTACGCCCGTGGCCTCATTCGGCAGGTCGATGCCGGTCTTTTCGCCCAATCCGAGGCGGTGCGCCCATCTGGCAATCTCATCGATACCCAGCTTTTGCGCCAGCGTGTAGTAGAAGGTATCGCACGACCAGGGAATAGCGTGCTCAATGTCGACCATGCCGTGGCGCCTGTCGCATTTGAAGAAGCGCCCGTAGAAGGTGCCGCCGCCCTGGCAGTCCACGTGCATGTTCTGCGCAACGCCATCCTGCAGCCCGGCAACCGACATAATGATCTTGAAAGTCGACCCTGGAGCCAGTTGCGCCTGGATTGCCTTGTTCATCAGCGGGTGGTCCGGATCGTTGATGATCTTGCTCCACTCCTCCCGCGAAATGCTGACCGAAAATGCGTTGGGATCGAAGGTGGGCCGGCTGACCATGGCCAGCACCTCGCCCGTGCGCGGATCGAGCGCCACAATCGCGCCATTGCGGTTGCCCATGGCCTGCTCCGCGGCGCGCTGAATATCGATGTCGATCGTCAACCGCAAAGACTTGCCAGGAACAGCGGGCTCCTCCCCCAGCATCCCCACTTCCTTGCCATGACTGTTGACGATGATGTCGCGCGAGCCGTTCACGCCGCGCAATACCTGATCGTAGGACTGTTCCACGCCCGATTTGCCGACCACATCCCCCGGCTGGTAGAAGGCATAGCGCGGGTTGTTGAGCATCTCCTCGCTCACCTCGCCCACATAACCGATCAGGTGCGCGGCAAAGCCGTTACGCGGATAGAGCCGCCGCTGCTCGTTCAGCGTTTCCAGTTCGGGCAGCTCGTTGCTGTGCGCGGCAATAAAGGCCTGCTCGTCCGGCGTGATGTCTTCCTTCAGCGGAATCGGCTGGTACCTGGGAGCAGTGCGGTAATGGTGCAGAATCTGCTGAATCTGATCGACCGTCATGTGCAGACCTGTGGCAATCATCGGCAGATCGGCGTCGCCCGGCCTCATCTGCTCCCGCAACAGATAGCAGGAGACAGAGGGGTAATTGTCCACCAGCAGGCGGCCGTCGCGGTCATAGATTTTGCCGCGCGGCGCAAGAACCGGCACTTTACGGATGCGGTTCTGCTCAGCCAGCACGCGCCAGTTGTTCGCGCTGAGGACCTGAAGCCGCCACAGCCCGGTGACGAGTATCAACAGGATGAACGCCGTGAGGTACTGGATCACGGTGAGCTTGAACGGGGGCACTTTTACGTCGCGGCCAACTGTGGATGTCTCGTCGGGCAATTTCAGCTTCCTCCCTTCCCTCAGGACTCCCGGCTCTTCGTGCGGTCGAGCAAAACAAAAACGGGGACCGACAGCGCAGCATTCAGCCCGGCCTGCAGCAGCTCACGCCGCCACAGCCAGTGCGTCTCCTGCCCCAGCAGGAAGCGCAGCACGCCGTAATACAACGCGCCGCTCAGCAGCATGAAACCGAAGTTCAGCAGCAGCCGCGTCAGCGGATTTTCCACATCGATGCGCACGCCAATGGAGGCCGCCGCGAAGCCAATGACCGATTTGCTGATGCCATTGATGCCGATGGGCTGACCCGTCAGGCCGTCCTGCACCAGGCCGATGATCGCGCCGGTCAGCGTCCCTGCAATCGGACTGCGGCGCGAAACGGCAAAGAAGATGACGACGATCAGCGGCAGGTCGAACAGCGACATCCAGTGCAGCCGCAACGGCAGATAGGCCTGCAAAAAGATGGCCACCAACGGCACCAGCAGCGTCACCGCCGGGTGGAAGGCGTGCTCCTCAATCTCGCGCCGCGAACTGTAAGTAAGTATGGCCATAGTGCAATTGCGCTACTGCTGCGGCGATGTGCCTGCCGGTTTCTGCTTGTTCTTTCCGGAGTTCGTGCCCGTTACGCCAACCTCCGGCTGGGTCGACTGCTCCAGATTGCTGTTGATCTCGTTCTGGTTCACCAGCACATCCGGAGTCTTGCCCGGCGTGAGGTCAATTGCCGGCGGTGTGGCTCCGGGGGTGAACCGGTCTGGACGCAGCGCGGGAGTTGGCCGCAACGGCGGCGGCGCATTGGGATTCGTCATGGTGCTGGCCTGCTGGCCGTTGGGCGCATTGGGACCGTTCAGTCCCGGCAGGCGCTGCGCCATCACATCGGCGGCGTGCATGGTCTCTTCCGCTTCGGCCGCTTCGCTGTCGGCAATGTCCTGCTTCATCGCATTCGGCATCTGCGTGCTCAGGTCGGTGATGACGAGCACCTCTTCCAGACGCGCCAGATCGGCGGCAGGCTTAATAATTGCCACCACGTAAGGATCGTGGTCCGGATCGGGTTTGATCTGCGAAACCACGCCCACCGGCAGACCGCGTGGATAAATCTGGTCACCGCCGCTGGTCACCACATGCTCGCCCGCCCTAATGCGCTCATCGGGCATCAGGTTCACAATCTCCGGCAGGCCAGCGCTGCTGCCGCGCAGAATGCCGCGGATGCGGGTGGTTTCCATGATGACCCCGGCGCCAGAGGTGAGGTCGCTGATCTCCAGCACCTGCGCCGTATGCGGAAAAACATCACGAATTTTGCCGACGATGCCATCCGGTGTAATCACCGGCATGTCTGTCTTCAGACCATCCGCAGAACCTTTGTCGATGTAGAGCACATGCGACTGGTCAGAGCCGCTGGTGCCGATCACCTGCGCCGCCACGGTTTTGTACACATATTGCTGCTTGAAGTTAAGCAGCGCCTGCAGGCGTTGCCCCTGCCGCGCATCTTCAGACAGCCCGGCCTGCTCCATGCGCAGGCGATTGACCTCCGCCTGCAGTTGCTGGTTCTGCTGGCGCACGCCACGCAGGGCGATGTACCCGCTCCAGCCGGAGCGGATGCCGTGTCCGACAAACAGAAAGACCCGCTCGAAGGGAGAAACCGCGGAGACGACCCAGTACCGCATCAGCCGCACCTGCGAGGTGTCCCGCTGCCCCGGGGCCAGCGGACGGCGCACCTGTATGCCCAGTCCGATGATCTGCACCAGCAGGACCGCGACCAGCACCAGAGCGTTTTTGTACCGGCTGAAGAAGGATTCCATGGAGTCTACTGTGCCGCGCCTGCTCCCTGCCGCATCTGTGGAGCAGGAAGGCGGAAGTACTGCACCCTTCGAAGCGGGACGGCCCTCCAGTTCCGAAGGAAATCAGATCGGCTAGCTGCTGGTGATGGAAATCTTGCGCAGCAGCTTGAAGTCAGAAAGCATTTTGCCTGTGCCCAGCACTACCGAGGCCAGCGGATCGTCGGCAATGGAAACCGGCAGGCCGGTTTCTTCGCGGATGCGCTTGTCCAGGTTCTTGATGAGCGCGCCGCCGCCGGTGAGCACAATGCCACGATCGCTGATGTCGGCGGAAAGCTCCGGCGGTGTGCGCTCCAGCGCGACGCGGATGGCGTTCATGATGGTTGCAATGCACTCGCCCAACGCCTCGCGGATTTCGCCGTCGTCGATGGTGATCGTCTTGGGCACGCCTTCAATCAGGTTGCGGCCTTTGATCTCCATGGTCAGCGGCTTGTCCAGCGGATAGGCGGAGCCAATCTCAATCTTGATCTGTTCTGCCGTGCGTTCGCCGATGAGCAGGTTGTACTTGCGCTTCAGGTAGTTCATCACGGCCTCGTCCATCTGATTGCCCGCCATGCGGACCGAACGCGAGTAGACGATGCCGGAGAGCGAAATCACGGCGATGTCCGTCGTGCCGCCGCCGATGTCGACGACCATGTTGCCGCTCGGCTCCGTAATGGGCAGACCCGCGCCAATCGCAGCCACCATGGCCTGCTCCACCAGGTGCACTTCGCTGGCCTTGGCGCGATAAGCGGAGTCCATGACGGCGCGCTTTTCCACCTGCGTAATCTCGGACGGCACACCGATCACGATGCGCGGATGCACCATCATCTTGCGGTTGTGCGCCTTCTGGATGAAGTAGTTCAGCATCTTTTCCGTATGGCGGAAATCGGCAATCACACCATCCTTCATCGGCTTGATGGCGACAATGTTGCCTGGCGTGCGGCCCAGCATGTCTTTGGCTTCTTTGCCAACGGCTTCCACTTCATTCGTAAGTTTGTTGACGGCGATGATGGAAGGCTCATTGACGATGATGCCTTTCCCGCGCGCGTAAACAAGTGTGTTGGCCGTGCCGAGGTCGATGGCAAGGTCGCTGGAGAAAAGGCTGAACAGCGAGCGCATATTGTGCACCCGCGACGAACGCATCTGAAAACCGTTGGAAGACATGTACGGAGGCTTATCCTGAGTGTTGACGCTGTGATTATTGTAAGGCCAGTCGGCGTTGCGTGCGGGGCCGCATTTGCACATCGGGTGTGCGACTGGTCAACAGGCTGGCTTTAGGGTATCTTCAAGGGTTTGGTTCCCGGTCGCCGATGGAATGCACTGGCCTGGACATCAGAAACTCCACTGGACAACGGAAAGGTTGATTGTATGGAAACGAAGCACTTTCAGAACCTGATTGATGGCAAATGGGTACCCGCCCAGAGCGGAAAAACACTGGAAAACCGGAATCCGGCGGACACCCGCGAACTGGTTGCCACCTTTCCAGCTTCGGACAAGCAGGATGTGGACGCTGCCGTGGCGGCGGCCAAGAAGGCCTTTACCAGCTGGCGGCTGGTTCCGGCTCCCAAACGGGCAGAGATTCTGTACCGCACCGGCGAAATCCTGACCCAGCGTAAAGAACAGTACGCACAGGACATGACCCGCGAAATGGGCAAGGTACTGGCTGAAACCCGCGGCGATGTGCAGGAAGCCATCGACACGGCCTTTTACATGGCCGGGGAAGGCCGCCGGCTCTTTGGCCAGACGACACCCTCGGAGCTGCCCAACAAATTTGCCATGTCCGTCCGCATGCCGGTTGGCGTCTGCGGCATGATTGCGCCGTGGAACTTCCCCATGGCCATCCCCAGTTGGAAGCTGTTCCCGGCGCTGGTCTGCGGCAACACCTGTGTTATCAAGCCCGCGGAAGACACTCCGCTTTCCACCTACAACCTGGTGCAGACGCTGATGGATGCCGGCCTGCCGCCGGGCGTGGTGAACATTGTGGCCGGTTTTGGACCGGAGGCAGGCGCGCCGCTGGTGGAGCACCCGGATGTCCGCGCTGTCAGCTTTACCGGATCGAGCGAAGTGGGCCGCATTGTGGGCCAGACAGCCGCTGGCAGCTTCAAGCCCTGTTCGCTGGAAATGGGCGGCAAAAACGCCATGATCGTGATGGACGACGCCAACCTGGAACTGGCGCTGGAGGGTGCGCTGTGGGGCGCCTTTGGCACCACCGGACAGCGCTGCACGGCGACCAGCCGCATTTTGCTGCACAAAGACGTTGCCCAGACATTTATCAACCGGCTGGTGGAACGCGCCCGTAAGTTGAAGGTAGGCAATGGGTTGGATGAGTCCATGCAGGTGGGGCCGCAGATCAGCCAGCAACAGATTGAGACCTCGGCCCGCTACGTGGAAATTGCACAGAAGGAAGGCGCGCGGCTGGAGATTGGCGGCCACCGGCTGACCGGAGGCGCCTATGACAACGGCTGGTTTTTTGCTCCAACGGTTTTCAGTGGTGTGAAACCCAATATGCGCATTGCGCAGGAAGAGGTCTTTGGCCCGGTCGTCTCGCTGATTGAGTTTTCCAGCTACGACGAAGCCATTGCCATTGCCAACGGCATTCAGTATGGGCTTTCCACTGCCATCTACACCCGCAACGTAAACCTGGCGTACAAGGCGATGCGCGATCTGGAGGCGGGCATCACCTACGTGAATGCACCGACCATCGGCGCGGAGGTTCACCTGCCCTTTGGCGGCGTAAAGCAGACAGGCAATGGCCACCGCGAAGGCGGCACAGGCGCGCTGGACTTCTACACAACCTGGAAGAGCGTTTATGTGGATTACTCGGACAAGCTGCAGCGGGCGCAGATCGACTAGGGCGCTGATCCCGGAATGCAAAGAACGTTGCATAGCCAGAAATTAAAACAACGTTCGTTGCATTTCAATCGGGTTTTCAAGGAAAATCAATAAGAGCGGCATAAAATCGTGCCGTGTCGGACGACAGGCCGAAAAGACGCAACGCTGTTCGCAGCATACGAGGAAAAACAAGAATGATTATTGGCGTTCCCAAGGAAGTGAAAGACCACGAGAGCCGGGTTGGCATTACTCCAGCAGGCGTAAAGGCGCTGGTGGATGCAGGCCACAAGGTGCTGGTGGAGACAAAGGCCGGCGAGCTTTCTGCTTTTACCGACGAGGACTATCAGCACGCAGGAGCTGAGATTGTCGGCTCGGCGCATGACACCTGGCGGCTGGCCGACATGGTAGTGAAGGTGAAGGAGCCGGTCGAGAAGGAGTATGCCCACTTCCGCGAAGGCCTGGTGCTGTTCACCTATCTGCACCTGGCTCCGCTGCCGGAGCTGACGAATGCACTGCTGAACAAGAAGGTGACAGGAATTGCCTACGAGACCATCCGCGACAAGCAGAACACGCTGCCGCTGCTGACGCCGATGAGCGAAGTTGCGGGCCGCATGTCTGTTCAGGTGGGAGCAACGTATCTGGAGAAGGAGCGCGGTGGCCGCGGCCTGCTGTTGGGCGGCGTTCCGGGAGTTCCTCCGGCCAATGTGTGCATCATCGGCGGCGGCATTGTGGGCACCAACGCGGCCAAGATCGCACTGGGCATGGGAGCGAAGGTCACCATCGTTGACATGAACCTGAACCGCCTGCGCGAACTGGATGACATCTTCAACGGCCGCCTCTACACGCTGGCCTCCAATAGCTACAACGTGGCCCGCGCGGTGCAGGAGGCCGATCTGCTGATTGGCGGCGTGCTGATTCCGGGAGCCGCGGCACCGAAGATCGTCACCAAAGAGATGGTGAGCAAGATGAAGAAGGGTGCGGTGGTTGTGGACGTTGCCATTGACCAGGGCGGCTGCGTGGAGACGGCCAGGCCGACGACGCACAGCAATCCGTCGTATGAGGTGAACGGCGTGGTGCACTATTGCGTGACCAACATGCCGGCGGCGGTGCCCAACACCTCCACGCTGGCGCTCACGAATGCCACCTTCCCCTATGTGATGAAGCTGGCAAGGCTCGGCGTGAAGGCAGGGCTGCAGAGCGATGCTGGCTTTGCCGAAGGTGTAAACACCTACGATGGCTATCTGACCTGCGAAGCCGTTGCCCAGGGCCAGGGCAAAGAATGGAAGACGATTGCCGAACTGCTATAGGCGATTACGGTTACGCCAGCAAGAAGAAGCGCGATAGCCGTCGCGCTTTTTCATTTTAGGCTTCAGGCCTGCACGATCCATATTCCATTCCGGTAAAGCTGCTTTGCAAAAGCCTATAATCAGGCGATCAGGAGTGGGAATGGGTCAGCACGCCGGGCAAAAAAATCAGCCAACATCCAGGCAACGCAAAATTCTTATTGTCGTGCTGGGAGTGTGTCTACTGGTGCTGTTTCTGGTGCTGGCGGCACAGAATGCGTTTCGGCTGAATTCGATTTCTCCGGCCAACACGGGGGAAATCTTCCTGTTCACGGCGCTCTCCGGACTTGCTTTTCTGCTGTTTGTTGCGGTGCTGGTGCTGCTGGCGCGCAATGTGCTCAAGATCTACGCGGACCAGCGCAGCCGGGTGCTGGGATCGCGGTTGCGAACGCGGATGCTGGTGGGAGCGCTGCTGATCTCCTTTGCGCCAATCCTGTTCATGTTTCTGTTCAGCTACCAGTTGATGAACCGAGCGGTGGACCGCTGGTTCACCCAACCGGTAACGCAGATGCGCAATGACTCTTCGCTGATTGCACTCGATCTCTCCCGCTATGCGGCCACCAATGCGCGCGCAGAAGCAGAGTCGCTGGCGGCGTCGCTGGCGAAGGCGGATGTCAGCAATCTTCGCGCAGATTCCGGCCTGCAGCATCATATTGGCAGTCACCAGATTACGTTGCAGGGCGGGTTCGCCGTTGTGTATCAGAATGGCAGGGCCATTGCTGCCTACAACATGCCGCAGGACAAAGGCCAGCCTATCCACGTAAAGCCCTGGTTGCAGGATGAAGGGGCGGTACGCGAAGCAAACCAATCCAATCAACCTCTGGATGTCGCCATTCTGGATGCCTCGCATCGCAGCGATCAGCCTATTTTCTCTATTGGCGATACGGACTATGCCCTGGGCAGCAGCTGGGTGAAGGACGACAACAACGTTGTGGTGGGCATTCCCATGCCATTTGGCATGAGCGCAACCATCCAGGAATTACAGGAGGGCGCGGAGTCCTATTGGACTCTGTACCGCTCGCGCCGCCTGATCCGCAGCACCTACATGCTGCTGCTGCTCATGATCACCAGCCTGGCCTTTTTTGCCGCGAGTTGGCTGGCGTTGCATCTATCGAAACAAGTAACACGCCCGGTGGAAGCACTGGCCGATGCGATGGATGAAATTGCCGCGGGCCACTATGGGCATCGCGTGGCTGCTTCTGCCACGCAGGAGCTGGGCGAGCTGGTGCGCACGTTTAACCAGATGGCCTCAGACCTGGAAAGCAGCCGCACGCAGGCGGAGTCCTCTACCATGCAGCTTTCTGCCGCCAATGCGGCACTGGAAGTGCGCCGGCGCGAGCTGGAAACACTGCTGGAGACGATTCCCAACGGAGTGGTGACGCTGGATGAGGAATGCCGCATTCTGCAAGCGAATCGCGCCTTCAGCGAACTGGTGGATCCGGGCGGGCAGCAGCCGTTTATCGGGCTGCCGCTGCAAGCGATTTTTCCTGCTGAAGTGAGTGAAACACTGGACCGGCTGGTGCGGCGCAGCCTGCGCATGGGCATGGCCGACAGCGAGCTGGAGATTCCCAGTCCGGGAAATCAATATGGCGAAACCTTGAATCTGGTGGCAACTGTAGCTCCACTGGAAAGCATCCTACGGGGCAAGCGTGTACAGAGAGGCTATGTACTGGTGCTGGAGGACGTGACGGAATTGCTGCGAGCACAAAAGCAGACAGCCTGGAAGCAGGTGGCCCAGCGTGTTGCGCATGAGATCAAGAATCCGCTGACGCCAATTTCTCTTTCTGCCGAGCGCATTCGACGCCACATTGCGCGGCTACCGATGGACACGCAACAGAGCGACTCGGCCAATGTGATCATGAAATGCAGCGAAGTGATTCAGGGGTCGGTGGAAAGTCTGCGCTCGCTGGTCGATCAGTTTGCGACGCTGGCGGAGTTTCCTACAGCGCGGCCGCGGCCTGCGGATCTGAGCACCATTGTGGAAGCGGCGCTGATGCTGTTTGCCGGGCGGCTGCAGGACGTTCGCATTCATCGCAACATGGCGCTGGGACTGCCGCTGGTGATGGTGGACCCGGAGGCGTTGAAGCGTGCTCTTGCCAATCTGGTGGACAATGCCGCCGAAGCCATGCAGGACTGTCTGCTGCGGGAGCTGCGCGTGAGCGCCACGCTGCTGGAGGGCACCAACATGGTGGAGCTGGTGATCGCCGACACGGGGCATGGGCTGACGGAGGAAATGCGCGAGCGGCTGTTCCTGCCCTACTTCTCCACCAAGCAGCGTGGCACAGGGTTGGGGTTGGCGATTGCCGCCAAAATTGTACAGGAGCACCACGGCAACATCCGCGGAGAAAAGAATGAGCCTGTCGGAGCCCGCTTCATCATCGAACTACCGGTGGCAGGCTCCGATGCGTCCAATCATCCGCAACCGGAAGCAGTTCTACTCCGCACTCAGGGCAACGGAGAACGTACATGAAGCACGTGCTGATAGTGGACGATGAAGCTGAGATTCGCTCATCGCTCGAGGGCATTCTACAGGAAGAGGGCTACTGTGTTACCACCAGCGGAACGGCAACGGAAGCGCTGGAGCTGCTGCGCGACGCCGAATACGATGTAGTGCTGCTGGACATCTGGCTGCCGGACGGCGATGGGCTGGAGACGCTGGCAGAGATTCGCAACTTCGCCAGCGACCATGTTCCGGAAGTCATCATCATCTCTGGCCACGGCACCATTGAGACAGCAGTGCGCGCCACCAAACTGGGCGCCTACGACTTTCTGGAAAAGCCGCTCTCGCTGGAGCGGACGCTGATTCTGCTGAAAAATGCCGCGCAGGCGCGCCAGATGCGGCTGGAGAACCAGGAGTTCAAGCGGCAACTGGTGGAGCGCGCCAACGTGACCGGCGAAAGCGTTCCCATGAAGGCACTGCGCCAGCAGATCCGGCTGATGGCGCCCACCAATGGCCGCGTGCTGATCTACGGCGAGTCTGGCACAGGCAAGGAATTAATTGCCCGCACCATGCATGCGGAGAGCCTGCGCAAGGACCGCGTCTTTGTAGAGCTGAACTGTGCTGCGATTCCGGAAGACTTCATTGAAAGCGAACTGTTTGGCCATCGTCACGGCGCTGTTCCCGGCGGCCCGGCAGAAAAGCGCGGCACGTTTGAACGTGCCGATGGAGGGACGCTTTTTCTGGATGAGGTGGGCGATATGAGCCTGAAGACCCAGGCCAAGGTGCTGCGCGCCCTCGATGAGCAGCGTTTTACACCGGTTGGCGCGGCGCATCCAACCCACGTAGATGTGCGCGTAATTGCGGCCACCAACAAAAATCTGGAAGAGGAGATTGCGCGCGGCAATTTCCGCGAAGACCTGTTCTATCGCCTGAACGTAATTCCCTTCTATGTTCCGCCCTTGCGCGATCGCAAGGAAGATATAGTGCTGCTGGTGCGCGAGTTTCTGGCAGAGTTTGGGCCACAGTATGCGCGGCCCAGGATTGACCTGACGGAAGAAGCGCTGGCCGCGCTGAAGCAATATCACTGGCCGGGCAACATCCGCGAACTGCGCAATCTGATGGAGCGCATCCTGATCCTGAACCCCAAGGTGATGCGCATCGAGCGTAAACATCTGCCCATGCTCGTCTTTCGCGGAGCAGCGGGGCGCAGAAATGAAGAGTTCACCACGCTGCAGCAGGCGCGCGAGGCCTACGAGCGCGACTACATTCTGAAGAAGATGGAAGAGTGCCACGGCAACGTGAGCCGCACGGCAGAAGTGCTGGGACTGGAACGCAGCCATCTTTACCGCAAGATGAAGGCGCTTGGCATCAGCATAAAGGAGTAACTGCTGCTGCCTGCGACGCAGGCAGCAGCAGCAGATTATTCTTCTAAATTTTGGCGGATGGCCATCTCTTCCAGTTGCTTGCGCCAGTCCAGGTCCTCAACAAATCCGCGGGAGCTGCGCCAGTCTTCCTGCACCTTCACAAACAGCTCCAGAAAGACGCGCGTGCCCAGAAGAGATTCAATCTCTTTACGGGCCATCGTGCCGATCCTCTTCAACATCTCGCCACCTTTGCCAATCAGGATGGCCTTCTGTCCGGTGCGCTCGCAGTAGATGGCCGCAGAGATGCGCGTAACCGGCAGTTTGCCGCCAACCTTTTTCGTTGGTTCGGCAGGCTCTTCAAATTTCTCCACCACAACCGCGGTCGCATATGGAACTTCCTCGCCAGTCAGGAGCAGCACTTTTTCGCGGATGAGTTCCGCCACCAGAAAGCGCTCTGGCTGGTCAGTATGCTGGTGCTTTGGATAATACCGTTGTCCTTCCGGAAGCTGCGCCACCAGTTTTTCCACCAGCAAGTCGAGCCCCTGCTTTTTACGCGCTGAGATTGGAACCACCGCCGCAAAGGGATGCAGCGAGGACCAGTGCGCAATCAGCGGCAGCAGGTCCTCTTTCTTTACCGCATCGATCTTGTTCAACACCAGAAAAACAGGACAGTCGAGCTTGCGCACCAGTTGCAACACAAAGTCATCTTCTGCCCTGGAAAGCTGCACACGGCTTTTATTGAATGGCTTCACCATTGGTTCGGCATTGGTGTCCAGCTTCGGCATGCGATGTGTTGCATCCACAATGAACAGCACTGCATCTCGCGACTCCAGCGCATCATATACTTCCTGCATCATGCGCTTGTCGAGCTGCGTGTCTGGCTTGTGCACACCGGGAGTATCAACAAAAACAATCTGCGCCGCAGGATGGCCCGGCTGCTTTTTCTCCTTCTTTTTCGCCGCAACCTCCAGCACACCATGAATGCGGTTGCGCGTGGTTTGCGGCTTGTGCGTGACAATCGCCACTTTCTCCCCTATAAGAGCGTTGAGCAGCGTGGACTTGCCCGCGTTGGGGCGGCCCAAGATGGAGACGAATCCGGAACGAAAAGGCATCGTTTTCCATTGTATGCTGTCCACGCCGCGGCGGAGGCGGCTTCTGCAAGAGGTTTCTCACAGGCGTGACCATTATCATGCAGTTCAAGAGGAATTCCATGATGGCTACAGACCGATGGACAAAATTTCTGCAGCGGCTGCACTGGAAACAGGGAATCAAAACTGCTCTGGCTGCGGGCTTCTGCTATTGGGCCACCCGCCGGCTTGGCCTGGCAGAGGGATACTGGGCCGCGGTGAGCGCCATTGTCGTCATGCAATCGGAAGTTGGCGCTACGCTGACAGCCTCGCGCGACCGGCTGGTTGGGACGACGATCGGAGCCATCGTTGCCTGGGCCACGACCTTCTTCTGGGCACAGCATGTGTATGCCTATGCCACCGCTGTGCTGATCGCAATGCTGCTCTGCGGGCTGCTTGGCTTACAGAATGCCGGGCGTCTGGCCGGCGTAACCGTCACCATCATTGTCCTCATCCAACATACTGGACCCGCGTGGCACGTAGCGCTTGCACGATTTCTGGAAGTGAGCATGGGCATTGTGGTGGGCCTGATCGTCTCCCTCACAGTGTGGCCCGGTTCCCGCGCGGCAACATAATCCGATTCAGCGCTCGCGCAAAATTGCCACCGCATCGGGCGGAATCACCAGCAAAGAGCCTGTACGGCGCACGCTGTCGACAGACGCAAGCAGCAGCTCCGCACTATTGCCCGCAGGCAACAATTGCTTTTTACGGGAAAAATTGAAGATTGCGCGGATGGAACCACGCCGCATCTCCAGGTATTGCCCCTGCTCGTCGAATTGAACTTTACAGTGCTGCGGCTGCCCATTGTTCAGGTCAGGCGTTGTGCGGCGCAGATGAATTAATTGTGTGTACCACTGCAACATCTCTGCGTGCGGCGGCTTTTCCATCTCTGTCCAATTCAGCTTGCAGCGCAGAAAAGTTTCTTCATTTTCCGGATCAGGAACTTCGTCCTGCCGCCAGCCGAAAGCAGCAAATTCTTTCCGCCGTCCTTCTGAAACAGCCCGCGCCAGTTGCTGGTCCTGATGATCGGCAAAGTATTGAAACGGTGTTGAAGCAGCAAATTCTTCGCCCATAAGAATCATCGGCACAAACGGAGCAGTCAGCACCAGCGCGGCCCCCACCATGGCCTTCTCCATGCTGACCATCGGATACAAGCGGTCGCCCTGCGCACGGTTGCCTACCTGGTCATGGTTCTGAATGTACCCAAGAAAACGATGCGAGCAGAGATGCGTTGCCGGGCGGCCGTGCAAACGGTCTCGATAGGGCGAGTATGTTCCATCAAGAACAAAATTGCTGGTCAATGCTTTCGCTAACTGCTCCAGCCGGCCAAAATCCTTGTAATATCCTTGGCTCTCGCCGGTCAACAGCGAGAAAAGCGCATGATGGAAATCATCACTCCATTGCGCATCCATGCCGTAGCCGCCTGCAGCGCGTGGCGTCACAATACGAGGATCATTCAAATCACTCTCGGCAATCAAAACCAGATGACGCCCCAACTGCGCCGCCAGCACTTCTACTTCGGCAGAGAGCTGCTCCAGAAAATGCGTTGCGGAGCGATCGACAAACGCATGCACCGCATCCAGGCGCAGACCATCCAGATGATAATCCCGCAACCAGGACAAAGCATTGTCGCAGTAGAAGCGCCGTACCTCATCGCTGCCAGCACCCTCCAGATTCACGGCGCCGCCCCACGGCGTGACATGGCTCTGCGTAAGATACGGAGCAAATTTTGTGCTGTAATTTCCAGAAGGCCCGAAGTGGTTGTACACCACATCCAGCAGAACCGCCAGCCCACGGGCATGGCACGCATCCACGAACCGCTTCAACGCATCGGGGCCACCGTACGGCTCATGCGCCGCAAAGAGCGCCACGCCATCGTATCCCCAACCGTGATTGCCATCGAAGGCCGCCACCGGCATCAGTTCCACATGTGTAACTCCAGTCGCTCGCAGATGATCCAACCGGCCGATGGCCGCATCCAATGTGCCTTCCGCGGTGAAAGTACCAACATGTAATTCATATAGTATTGCGCTTGACAATGGCGGAGCCTGCCAGTCATCGTCCGTCCAGGTAAAGCGCATGTGATCGTAGACACAGGAGGCGGCATGCACACCATCCGGCTGCCAGAGCGAACGAGGGTCCGGATATGCGGCATCGCCATCGTCGAGCACAAAAGAATATCTGGTCCCATGCGCCGCTTCCGCACAAGAGAAATGCCACCAGCCACCAGGCGCCGCAGACATTCCGCGCAGCACACCATCTGCTTTTACAGAAACCGATTTCGCCAGCGGTGCCCAAACTGCAAATTGATGCATCCGTGTCATCCTTCGCGGGTCAGTAATGCAACCGGAAATCCTTCCAGAACAGCTTGCAGTTTCACCTGTCCACCATGAACGCGGCCGCTCGTCATGCGGTTCACCCATTCTCCTTTGGGCAACGTAATCGATGTATTGATCCAGCGTCCTCCCAACGCATGTGGCCATCGTGGAACGACGACCGCAATATCTTCTCCGCGAAGAAACGCAATGACATTCTCCTTTTTAGGGCCAGTGCCTGGCACAGGTGTATAGCTTGACGCATTCCCGAAAGAAGATCTTCGCTCCTTGCGTACCTGCAGCGCGCAATATATCGTCCACAACTTTGGTAGACCTTCCTCTGTTCGTCGCATGATCTCTGCAACAGAGAGATTTCTCACTTCCTGAAGCAAACCCTGGCGTAGACCATAATCCACATCGCGGCGGTTGTCCGGATCCACCAAGCTCAGGTCCCATATCTCGGTTCCCTGATAAAGATCGGGCACCCCAGGGGCGGTGTACTTTATCAACGTCTGGCTAAGGGAATTGATGCGGCCAGAAGGCAGGATAAGATTCACAAATTGCTCCACATCCTCCATAAATTGCGCGTGCTCCAAGGTGGAGAAAATGAAATGGTCCAGCGCTGCTTCAAATTCCAGATTTGGCGCCGTCCAGGATGTCTGCTGCTTGGCCTCGCGCACCGCCTTCTGCATATACGGCAACATACGATCCAGTCCGATCGGCCATGCACCCACCAGCGTCTGGTAGTAGAGATATTCCGTATTGGCATCCGGCATTCCATCCATGCGGAACCGTTGATTCATGCGCGACCACTTGCGCAGCGCCATCCTCCACCGCACCGGGATTTCCGTCAACACATGCAGCCGCGCGCGTACATCCTCACTGCGTTTTGTATCGTGCGTGGAAAGCGTCAGCATGGTATAAGGATGTGCCTCCTGCATCTGCCTGCAGTGCTGGTGGAACTCCTCTGCGCTGACACCTAACCGGCTTGGATCTCCTCCAACCTCGTTCAAACTAATAAGTCGGTTGTAGCAATAGAAAACGGTGTCCTCAACCCCCTTGGCCATCACCGGCCCTGTGAACTGCTGAAACCGCATCACAAATTCCGATTCCAGCCGTCCTTGCACGCGCAACAATAAAACATCGCACAGAAAGTCGAACAAGCGAGCATCTATATCCTGACGGTTCTGCTTTGCGTTCTCAATCGCAGTAAGAATGCGGAGTTTATCCTCTTCGGAAACTTCTCCAGAGGCTGCCACTGCGTAAGTCCGATACACCGGAAAACACGCAGCAACCTCTCGAATGGCGCGTCGAATCTCCGTTCGCGTGTAGTCTCGCTGTTCTCGATTGGTCGCGCAGATTTCAGCAAAGAAAGCTGTCAGCCGATTTACATCACTGCCCAGCCCTTCCTGCATTACGCGGATTTTTTGCTCCCGTACTAACTCCGCATAGCTTGTAGGCTGACCCGTAAATTCGGTATAGATACGATCAATCTCCGCAAGACCAGAAGGCTGCACAAGCAGTCCATTCATCTTATTCAGAAAGTCATACCCGGTTGTCCCGTGGACCGGCCATGCCGCAGGCAGTTGCTCTTCCGGCTCCAGAATTTTTTCCGCAACAATCCACGCCTCCGGAGCAAACTGACGCAGCCGCTGAAAATACGCCAACGGATTTCGCAACCCGTCCGGGTGGTCAATACGCAATCCGTCCAACACACCCTCTGCCAGAAACTTCAGAATGAGTTCGTGCGTTTCTACAAAAACATAGTCCCGCTCCACCTGCAGACCGACCAGCGTATTCACATCAAAGAAGCGACGGTAGCTCAACTCCTGTCCGGCTATGCGCCAGTATGCCAACCGATAATTCTGCTGCTCCAGAAAACTGTCAAGCTCATTGATATCGGAATTCAACTCAGCAATTGCAGCATCGATGGCGCGCAAAGAGTCTGGGTCTTCCTGGCACAATTTTTCCAACAAGCCGTTGATGACGGCCTTGTCCCGATGCCGCATCAGAACTTCCGTGCGCTCCACTGAATCCGGGGAAGGCAAACGCAAATAGGAATCGGCCAGGAATCCAAGAATTGTATTGTCTGTTTTCTCTGCAGCACGAGAGAGAAAGGCCGGAACAGAACGCGGCGCAACCGGATAGTCGTGTTCAGCATACTGCACCAGAAATTTAGCGCCGTTCCGTACCACTTTAATTTCTCCGGCAGCAAGAATATAGCCGTATTGATCGCCCAGAATCGGCACCAGAATACGATCGCGCGTGCTGGATTCTGAAGGCTGCCAATCAATATCAAAATAAGATGCATACCGGCTTGACGGGCCATTCTCCAATACATCCCACCAGTACTCATTGTCATGCTCCAACGACATATGGTTGGGAACAACATCCAGCACCTGGCCGAGTTGATTAGTCTCCAGCTGCTCGCAAAAGCGGCGAAAGGCCTCTTCACCACCAAGCTCTCGATTCACGCGGTGATGGTCTACAACATCATATCCATGCTTACTTCCCTTGGCGGCCTGCAGATAAGGCGAGCAATATACATGTGAAATTCCCAGCGCATGCAGATACTCCACCTGTCGCGCAGCATCGTCAAAAGTAAATCCGGCGTGTAGCTGAAGCCGATATGTGGCAAACGGAAGGTTTTGCATGCGACCCCGCTACGCTGTTCCTGTGTCTGGAATTGCACTCATATTTCTTCCACAACTGACTGTGTCCCGGGGGCGTGCCCGTTTTCCGCCAGTTTTCCGCGAACTCCGGAAATAGAAAACGCAGCCTGCACCAACGCAATATGCGAAAGCGCCTGCGGGAAATTGCCTACTAACCTCTGCAACTTCGTATCGTACTCTTCCGCGAACAGGCCCACATCATTTCCTAATGCAAGTAATTTTTCAAAAAGCCGCTTTGC
>DZDJ01000125.1 GCA_022736715.1 Edaphobacter aggregans | reverse complement strand
ACGCTACGTGACCGTCAGCGCGTCTAAAACCATCAATGTCTCTGACCGTACTCACGCAGGATGGAGCACTGGAACGGGTATTGCGGCGGGTGATTCGCAAAGAAATGCTGATATGACAGAATGGCTTTGCTTTTCATCACTCCTTAATCCGCATATTCTCGGCAGAACGACCTTACAAGGAGGTGCCTCATGACTACGGCAAGACATCTTTAGCAACCGATAACCAATTTATACGACGTGGACTTTCTGGCGTGGATAGAAGCCCAGGCCCAGGCTTTGCGTTCCCGGAAGGCAACCAGCCTGGATTGGTTAATGGAGAATAATTAATGCATACAATAACCCAAAAAAATGACAGCAGAATTCAACCTATGAAGCATCGTCACACAGACACGATGGTGACTGTAACAGATCTGGCTGGGGTGTTGCTGTTTGCCGTGGAGGGAGCAAGTGCCGCAGTCCTTGGTCACTTGGATTTATTCGGCATGATGGTGCTGGCGTTTGTCTCGGCACTGGGTGGAGGCATTATCCGCGATGTATTGATCGGCGCGGTTCCACCGGCAGCGCTTCGTGACTGGCGCTACGGAGTGACAGCATTCATAGGTGCTGCACTGGTTTTCTTTCTTTATAGCGTTGTCGCAGAAGTTCCGAGTAACCTGCTGATGATTCTGGATGCAGCCGCTCTTTCCCTATTTGCTATTGCTGGCGCAGAGAAAGCACTGATGTTTGATATTAATCCTTTTATTGCGGTCATGCTTGGAACTATAACCGCCGTGGGTGGTGGCACACTTCGCGATATATTGCTGGCGCAGGTACCCAGGGTACTGGAGTCGCATATCTACGCCGTAGCTGCGATGGCAGGAGCGGCCGTCATGGTGATCGGGGTGCATCTGAAGTTACCACGAAACCTGATGGCCATTCTGGGTGGTGTCACGTGTTTTGTGCTACGTGTTACAAGCGTTTGGCAACATTGGAATCTCCCGAAGGTGATGCCGCACTGACCTTCCCGCAAACATTGAGAGGGCTTCCCCTGCGTTCATTGCCGAGCATCACAACATTCCATATTGATAAAGTTCTTGTGAGTACGGTAACCGGCGGAACTGCCCAAGCAACGCGCCCTCGGCCTTGGCATAGCACGGGTTGATCTCCCGCAGCTTGGCGTCGAGCAGGTCGTCGAAGAACAGTGAGCGGTTCTTGGCGAGGTCGGCGGGCGGGACTACCAGATCAAACCCGCGCCGCTGCTCGGCTTCTTCCCTAGTCACAATCGTCCAGCCGATGGCCTCGGCATAGCCGAGGATTCGGGCCTGGACGGTTTTGTGTTCGCCCGGTTTCATAAATAGGGCTTCAGATTCAACGTGCGCTGGATTTTTTCGCGCACGCCATCAGGCACGCCGGCCTTTTCTGCAAACGAGGGCCATTGCGCCACCGTCGCCTGCACCTCGGCAACGATTTTCGCGGCGCGCCCCCGTTTCATCGAAGCGGTCTTTGCACAGGCGTTGAAATCCTCCAGCGTGAAATGCTCGCGTTTTCCATTCATCGTCATCTGATGGTTTGCCGTCCACACCCCCGAAGGGTTGAAGCTATAGGTCATGTCAAAGGCCGGCGACAGCGACCACTCTCCGGCCTTGTTCATCAGGAAGGCAATATTCTTCACGTGGTCATCCTGATTGCGGGCCACAATGTTAAACGCCATGCGCCGGAACAGTTGCTCGATGGCCTGCATGGGCAACTGCAATTGCCGCATCACCAGCAAGGCCTGCTCGTAGCTGTACGCGCCTGCCATATTGAAATCGTAATGCGCCAGGGCACAGAGCGACTGCATGTGAAGTTTCTCGCCGGCAGCCAGCCGATCAAAGCGGCGCGTCATGAAATGCGAGCGGCCGTTCTCCTTGAACAGCCAGCATTCACTGATATCGATGCCGCAGTCGCGCGCCATCAGGTAATACGCATACTCAATCAACCCGTAGCCTTGCGGGTCTTCCAGTTCCTTGTCCTTGTTGCCGCTGACGCCGTCAAATTTCAACAGCCAGCATTCAAATCCCTTGCCGGCCTTGACCTGGCCCGAGCGCACTTCGTTAGTCTCCGGGTTCCATGCGATGACCGCCTTCGCCCGCGCGCCCCCAGCGGAGGTGCCCACGAGCAGAATATCCCTCAGTGCATCTTCTTTGCCTTTATCTGAAAATGACGCCTGCAGGTTATTCCGGTGGGTCAATACCTCCGATGCCAGCTCAACCAACTTGCTCACTTCGATATGTGTGGTCTGCTTCGCCCTGGGGCCGATCGCGGGGGCAAATTCCAGCGCCCCCATGCCGCGTTCACCGGTATAGCAAAGCCGCTCAACCGCGTTGAAGGAATTCGGTTGCCGCCCCTGCGAAGCCAGCCAGGCATTGATCAGCGCATTGCCGAACTTGTCCGGCAGCGAGTCGGCCAGCAGGCCAGGCAGTCCGAAAAAAGTTGGGCGGGCAAGCTCGGGGAAGCGGTACACGCGCCGGGAAAGCGGCATCACCAGCGGCGCGATCTGAATACCGCTCTGCGCGAAGGCCGCATCATATTCAAAGCTGGCGACTTCCTCCCCATCCTGCATCGAGACCGCGCCGATGGTTTTACCCCACAGTCTGACTTCGGCCAGCGTGCTCACGGCTTCTCATCCCAGCGCCATGGTTTGCCGGTTGCCTTTGCGGCACGTTGGCCCGACGCCCGTTGCCGGACCTTGCCCTTGCGCTTCAACAAATCCATAGGTCTGGGCCCGGACTCCGGTATCAGGCTATCCAGCCCGGATGCGGCATCCAGCACCCGCAGCACCCGAACCAGAGTGACCAACTGTGAGGTTTGCCCAGCCTCCATGCGCTCGAGGGTGCGCTTGGCGATACCCGCCTGTTCGGCCACCGCTGCCTGGGTGAGCTGCAACTCCACCCGACGCCCGGCAATCCGCTCGCCCAGCTCGGCGAGCACGGCATCATCGGTGTGTAGACCAGTGATTCTCATAGTCGTAATATATTGCGAATATTCCGGTTGAAACGCTGTATATCGTCAGTCGTTGCGATATATATAGATCAATAAACTACTTTAGTCAATGCGCAATAATTAG
>DZDJ01000124.1 GCA_022736715.1 Edaphobacter aggregans | reverse complement strand
CCGGAGGCCGTGAAGGCGGCCCCGATGCGGTACTTCAATGGATCGGTGGTGCGACGTGTCCTCTCGGCAAGCGTGCCTGACGCTCTCCTGGTCGCTGAATAGGTCTTGGGGATGAGCGATGTGGCAGTTCCGCCGCAACGCATCAAGCAGAAGGATTCCCCATGATGCCCAGCCCTTCGAATGCGGTGCCTGCCGAGGTACTCGATACCTGTAACCTGTTCCGAAGCTGGCGAGCGACTCGGAAGCCAGGGTCACCTATGCCGAGCGAGCTCTGGATGGCTGCTGTTCGCCTTGCGCGTGTTCACGGTTTGACGACGATTTCTCGCTCCCTGCCGATAGACTATGGCGCTTTGAAGCGAAGAATGGAGGCAGCAGAGGGGGTTCAGGCTCCGCGCTTCATCGAGTTGAACGCCATGCCTGCGGCAAAAGAAGCGGTGATAGAGGGTCCCGTCGTCGAGTTGACGGATGCGAGCGGGGCGAAGATGACCCTTCGCCTCGCGGCGGGAGCGTCGGTGGACGTGGCTGAACTCGTGAGCGCGTTCTGGAGGCGAAGCCCATGATCCAGATCGCCCCCCAGATGCGGATCCTGGTCGCCGTTCAGCCCATCGACTTCCGCAAGGGCATCGACGGTATCGCGCAGCTCTGCAGAGCGGGTCTGATGGTGAACCCGTTCTCCGGGGCGATGTTCGTGTTCCTGAATCGGGGTCGAACGGCCCTGCGAATCCTGGTCTACGACGGGCAGGGTTTCTGGCTCTGCCACAAGAGGATGTCAACCGGGAAGTTCAAGTGGTGGCCCACGGGGGACGGGGCCGCGACCTCCATGCAGGCCCATGAGCTTCAGGTGTTGATCTGCGGCGGGGATCCGAGCGCGACCCGGGCAGCCCCTTCGTGGAGGCGCTTGGAAGAGGCAGAATGAACGGATTTCGGAAACCGACTTGCGTTCTAATGCCTCGCGGTATATGAGGTGGGCATGAAGTCACTTCTTCAATACCGCGGTCGTCCGGTCACAAAACGGGACGCATCGTTCATCCAGTCCTTGATCGACACGAGCCCCGGGTTGAGCCGAAGGGCGATATCCAGGAAGCTGTGCGAGGCATGGAACTGGGTTCAGCCCAACGGCAATCTCCGAGACATGGTCTGTCGTGGACTCCTGCTCGCGCTGCACCGGGCGAACCATATCGTGCTACCTGCTGCTCGAAGGAACCCATTCAGTCCCTCCATTCCCAGGCGTAGGCCTGAACCGGTCGAAACCGACCAGACTCCGCTGGTATGTCGCCTTGCCGATCTGGGGCCTCTGACCTTCCTTCAGGTCCGGAGACGTCCTGAGGAGCCGATGTTCGACGGTCTCATCGAGATGCACCACTACCTGGGCTTCACGAAGCTGGTGGGTGAGCACCTCAAGTACCTGGTGTTCTCTGGGGAACGGCCGGTGGCCTGTTTTGCCTGGAGCTCCGCGCCTCGGCACCTGGGCCCGAGAGACCGGTACCTTGGGTGGTCGGCGGAGCAACGTCGGCGCAACATCCGATTCGTGGCCTACAACACCCGGTTCTTGATTCTGCCCTGGGTTGAGGTACCGCACCTCGCCTCCCATCTGCTGGGACGGATGGCGAGGATGCTACCGAAGGAGTGGGAGAGAATGTACGCGCATCCTGTATTCTTCGCGGAGACCTTCGTGGACCCCGCCCGGAACCGTGGCACCTGCTACTACGCAGCGAACTGGACGCTCATGGGGCAGACGACGGGGCGAGGCAAGGACGATCACACCAACAAGGTCAACCGGTCGATCAAGGACGTGCTTGGTCTGCCTCTGGCGAAACACTTCCGCCGCCTGCTCCAGGAGACATGATGAGTCAACGCAAGAAGAAGGAAGCCAGGAAAGAGATGTTCGAAAGGAAGGAAGTCTCGATCCAGGAGCTGGAGGCGATCCTTGAACGTGCGAAGGCTGGCCCCCTGAGCGCCCCCGATCATGAGACACTGAAAGGCGCCGTTGACACCCTGGCGACCGTGACGCGCGAGTTGGAGACCAGGAGTACCTCCGTTGGACGCCTGTGCAAGCTGCTCTTCGGGCCGAGCACGGAAAAGATGAGCTGGCTCTTCCGCAATTACCAGAAGGAAGGGCAGGTGGAGCCCTCCGCCACCGTGGGTTCCACCGAGGGAGCAGGAGCGTCGGCCGCCTCAAGCGAACCCTCTGCCACAGCGCAAGAGGCAGCGCCGAGTGAGACCACCAAGCCAAAACGCAAGGGGCACGGCCGAATAGCCGCGTCTGCCTACACGGGTGCCGAGAAGGTGAAGGTGCCTCACCCGACCCTGACGCCCGGGTGCTGCTGTCCGACCTGTAAAGCCGGCAGCAAGCTCCGTGTACTTCCCGACCCGTCGATCATCGTTCGCGTGACCGGGATGGCGCCGATCATGGCCAGGATCTACGAGATTGAACGTTTTCGCTGCAACATCTGCGGGTCGGTATTCACGGCCGACACGCCCGAAGGAGTCGGCGAGGAAAAGTACGACGAGACCGTGTCCAGCATGGTCGGCGTCTTTCGGTACGGAACGGGCGTGCCGTTCAACCGCCTGGAGAAGTTCCAAGAAAGCATGGGAGTCCCCCTTCCCGCCGGCACGCAGTGGGAACTCGTGGATAAGGCGGCGGATCTGCTGGAGCCCGCCTTCGACGAGCTCGTACGGCAGGCCGCCCAGGGTACGGTCGTGTATAACGACGATACCAACATGAAGATCCTCGACCTCGCGAAGGAGATGCAGAAAGAGGCCTTGAAGAAGGACTCCGTCAAGCGAACCGGGATCTTCACCACGGGTATCGTGTCAACGGGAGCCGGCTACCCGATCGCGCTCTTCTTCACGGGACGCCAGCACGCGGGCGAAAACCTAGAGGATGTGCTCGCCAAGCGGGCTGCGGAGCTGGCACCTCCCATCCAGATGAGCGACGGCCTTGAACGTAACAAGCCAGGACTTCTCGAGGTTCTTTGGGCAAATTGCATGGCTCACGCTCGGCGCAAGTACGTCGATGTCGTGGACGCCTTTCCGGAACAGTGCCTCTATATCCTGACGACCCTGGGCAAAGTGTACCATCACGATGCCCTGGCTCGTGATCGCGGCATGTCTCCAGAGGAGCGTC
>DZDJ01000055.1 GCA_022736715.1 Edaphobacter aggregans | reverse complement strand
CCTCCATCCGCCTAGAATTGTGGGTTACGGCTTTTATTGCCTTCATCTAAAGGACTCACCGACACATGGCTATCATTCGGCAGGACGACCTCATCCAGTCCGTTGCGGACGCGTTGCAGTACATCTCCTACTACCATCCGGTGGACTACATCACCAACCTGGCCCGCGCGTATGAGCTGGAGCAGTCGCCGGCGGCGAAGGATGCGATGGCGCAGATCCTCATCAATTCGCGCATGTGCGCCGAGGGGCACCGGCCCATCTGCCAGGATACGGGCATTGTGACCGTCTTCCTGAAGGTTGGCATGGACGCGCGCTGGGGCGATGCGACGATGACGGTGGACGAGATGGTGAACGAGGGCGTGCGCCGGGCCTATACCGATCCGGACAACAAGCTGCGCGCCTCCGTGCTGGCAGACCCGGCGGGTGCTCGCCGGAACACGCGCGACAACACTCCGGCGGTGGTGAACATTTCGCTGGTGAAGGGCGGCGAGGTGGAGGTGACGGTCGCGGCCAAGGGTGGCGGGTCCGAGGCGAAGTCGAAGTTTGTGATGCTGAACCCGTCGGACTCGATTGTGGAGTGGGTGCTGAAGACGGTGCCGACGATGGGCGCGGGCTGGTGTCCGCCGGGGATGCTGGGCATCGGCATTGGCGGCACGGCGGAGAAGGCGATGCTGCTGGCCAAGGAAGCGCTGATGGAGCCGATCGACATGCAGGACCTGATTGTGCGCGGGCCTGCAAATAAATTAGAGGAATTGCGGCTGGAGATTTACGACAAAGTGAACCGGCTGGGCATCGGCGCGCAGGGGCTGGGCGGGCTGACGACCGTGCTGGACGTGAAGATTCTCGACTATCCCACGCACGCGGCCAACCTGCCGGTGGCGATGATTCCGAACTGCGCGGCGACGCGGCATGCGCACTTTGTGCTGGATGGCAGTGGCGCGGTGGCGCTGGAGCCGCCGTCGCTCCAGCATTGGCCCAAGCTGACGTATGACGTGTCCACGGCGCGGCGGGTGGATCTGGACACGGTGACGCGCGCGGAAGTGGCGACGTGGAAGCCGGGCGAAGTGGTGCTGCTGAGCGGCAAGCTGCTGACGGGCCGCGATGCGGCGCACAAGCGCATGACGGAGATGTTGAACCGCGGCGAGACGCTGCCGGTGGATTTCACCAACCGCTTTATCTACTACGTTGGCCCGGTGGATGCGGTGCGCGAGGAGGCGGTTGGGCCGGCAGGGCCGACGACGGCGACGCGCATGGACAAGTTCACGCGGCAGATGCTGGAGCAGACCGGATTGCTGGGCATGGTGGGCAAGGCCGAGCGCGGCCCGGCCGCGATTGAGGCCATCCGCGACAACAAGGCTGTGTATCTGATGGCCGTCGGCGGCGCGGCGTATCTGGTGTCGAAGGCGATCAAGGCCTCGCGCGTGCTGGCCTTTGAAGACCTGGGCATGGAGGCCATTTACGAGTTCGAGGTGAAGGACATGCCGGTGACGGTGGCCGTGGACGCACAGGGAACCTCCGTACACCAGACCGGGCCTGCGGAATGGCAGCAGCGGATTGCGGGGATTCCGATTCTCGCGTAGCAACTCAAGAAAGCGTGTCCATCCTGATACGACAGGGATGAACACCCGAATTCGACTATGCAGCTTTGGATGCTGGCAGCAGTTTCACTTTTGTACGCTTCTTTTTGGATGCGATCCAAAGATCATGCTGAGCCTGAAGACGCATCCAAAAGTCGGCATCGGTGTTGAACGCCTCGGATACACGCAGGGCCATATCTGCCGAGATGCCCGCTTTGCCATTTAATACGCGCGAGAGTGCAGGGCGGGTGACACCGAGATGCTTAGCGACTTCCGTTACGGAGCGGCCAGCGAGGTAATTGGTGAGAATCTTTCCGGGATGTGCAGGATTATGCATGCGCATGGCTATTTACGCTCCTTTGTTTCAATGATAGTCCTTGTAATCCACGAGGACAGCATCCTCTCTCTCAAAGGTAAAGGTCAGTCTCCAGTTTCCATTGACGCTGACAGCCCAATGGCCTGCGAGGTCAGATGACAACGGGTGCCATTGCCATCCGGGAACATTCATGTGTTCTGGCCTGGTGGCTGCATTGAGCACAGAAAGTTGTTCGTTGAGCTTCATGGCATGTTTTGGCTGAATTCCGGCCTTGGAACCAGTGGCGAAGAATTTTTCGGTGCCCTTGTGCCGGAAACTCTTGATCATTTTCTTTTTATTGTACTGTGTAGCGTTACGCTGCACAACTTGAAGAGCAGGCAGTGACCTGAAGCTCTTATAAGTGGCTGTTGTGGAGCGAGGTGTGCCGTCTTGATACTCTAAATACATGGCGGCAAAGGCAGGCAGCAGCGAAGTTTACGATCTTCTGGTGATTGGCGCGGGGCCGACGGGCATGGCCTGCGCCATTGAAGCGCAGCGGGCGGGCTTCCGCGCGGTGATGGTCGACAAGGGCTGTCTGTGCAATTCGCTCTACAACTATCCGTCGAACATGACGTTCTTCACCACGCCGGAGTTGCTGGAGATCGGCGATATTCCCTTCAGCAGTCCAAACCAGAAGCCGAACCGGGATGAGGCGCTGGAGTATTACCGCAAGGTGGCGGAGCACTACAAGCTCGACGTGCGGCAGTATGAGAATGTCGATCGCGTCGAGGGCAGCGATGGCGAGTTCACCATCCACACGACGGACCAGTTTGGCCGCAGGCTGCGGCACAGCGCTCGCAAGCTGGTGGTGGCCACGGGCTATTACGATCTGCCGAACTACCTGAGCATTCCGGGCGAGGATTTGCCCAAGGTGCTGCATTACTACAAGGAACCGCATCCGTTCTATGGGCTGGATGTGCTGGTGATCGGCGGCAAGAATTCTGCGGCCATAGCGGCGCTTGATCTGTGGCGGCATGGAGCGCGGGTGACGCTGGTGCATCGCGGGCCGTCCATGCACCGGCATGTAAAGTACTGGATACTGCCGGACATTGAGAATCGCATTAAGCACGGCGAAATCCGGGCGTATTTCAACAGCAATGTGGTGCGCGTGACGGAGGATGCGGTTATGGTGGCGACGCCAGAGGGCGAGGTGGAGCTGGCGAACCACTTTGTCTTTGCGCTGACGGGGTATCGTCCGGACTTTGAGTTTCTGGCTGCGCTGGGGGTGCAGTTTGCGGAAAAAGACCGCCAGCCGGTCTGCGATCCGGTAACGCTCGAAAGTAATGTGGCGGGAGTGTATCTGGCTGGCGTGATTGTGGCGGGCGAGCGGACGAACGAGATTTTTATTGAAAACGGGCGTTTCCACGGCAAACAGATTGCCGAAGACCTGAAGCGGCGCTTTTCGGCCACAAATCCGGGGGCGCAGACCACCCCCGTGACGCGATAAGCATCCTAATAGCGAAACACTTCCAGACGGAATTGCATTCAGTGCTTCCGGATTGGTTGCAGGAACGGTACTCTTCTTCCCATGGCACGATCTTCTTCGCATCCGCTGACACGCTTTCTGCCGCGCACCATCCGCGGACAGCTGATCGTGGGGACGATTCTGCTGCAACTGCTGTTGCTGACGATTTTTCTGGCGCTGATGCTGCAACGGCAGTCGGTGGAGTTCCGCCTGCGCGATCAGCAAAGGCTGGCCGGGCAGGTGTTGCTGCTGGCGGAGGTGAGCCAGCACTCGATTGAGGCGAATGAGCCGACGGCGCTGGAAAACCTGGTCAAGGCGGTGCGGGTCTCCGCCGCGATCCGCTTTGCCAAGATCACGGATCTGCAGGGCTTTACGCTGGCCCATAGTGACACCATACTGAACGGCACGTATCTGCGGGACAAGACGGAGATTGCCGCGCTCAAGCCGCCGTACCAGTTGAAGCTGATCCAGCGCGACGACGGCAGCTATGAGGCCGTTGCCCCGGTGATGATCGACGGCCAGACGGTGGCGCTGGCCTGGGTGACGCCAGACACGCTGGTGCTGGGCCACCAGATTCGCCCCTTTATTCAGACCTCGCTGCTCTATGCGCTCTTCGCGCTGCTTACGAATTCGCTGCTGGCAATCCTGCTGGCGCGTACGGTGACGCAGCCGCTGCGCCGCCTGTTGCTGGGAATGCAGCAACTGGTGCGCGATCCGGAGCGGCATGGCGCATTTCCGTTGCCGGTGACCACCATCAATGAAGCAGGGGAGTTGACGGCAGGTTTCAACACCATGGTGCGCGAACTGGAAGAGCAGCGCGCGGGACTGAATGACACGCTGGCGCTGCTGGATTCCATGCTGGCCAACGCGCCGATCGGTTTTGCGTTCTTTGACCGCGAATATCATTACGTGCGGCTGAACCAGTTTCTGGCGGACATTAACGAGCTGTCCATCAATCGGCATCTTGGCCGTCCGCTGACGGCGGTCTTCCCGGAGGCTGCCGCGAGGTCGATGATGCAGATCATCGGAGAGGTATTTGAGACGGGCGAAGCGGCGCGGGATGTGGATCTTTCCGGCGAGCTGCCGCATGCTCCGGGCATGCACCACCACTGGCTGATGAGTTTTTATCCGGTGCGTACCGGGCAGGAGCCGGTGCGCTGGGTGGGCGCCGTGGTGGTGGAAACAACGCAGCGCCGCCAGGCGGAAGAGGCATTGCGCAAGACGGAAAAGCTGGCTGCGGCGGGCCGCCTGGCGGCTTCCATTGCACACGAAATCAATAACCCGCTGGAAGCGGTGACGAACCTGCTGTATCTGCTGCGGCATCATCCTTCGCTGGATGGAGAAGCGCAGGAGTTTGCCGAACTGGCGCAGCGGGAGCTGCTGCGCGTTTCGCAGATCACGCAGCAGACGTTGCGCTTCTACCGGCAATCGACGCAGCCGATTGATTCCAACATTGGCGAGCTGCTGGACTCGGTGCTGCTGCTGCATCAGGGACGCATCCACTCGGCGCAGCTCGATGTGATGCGCAAGTATCGCGGGTTGCCGGAGCTGTACGCCTTCAGCGGCGAACTGCGCCAGCTCTTTGCCAACCTGGTGGGCAATGCGCTGGATGCGATGAATCAGGGGGGGCGGTTGACGCTGGCGGTACGCGAGTCGCGGCACTGGAAGGATGGCCGCCACGGAGTTCGCGTCTTTGTGGCCGATACCGGCAGCGGCATGAGCGAACAGGTGCGCCACCGCATCTTTGAGGCGTTCTACACCACCAAGGACGCTACCGGAACCGGACTGGGACTATGGGTGAGCGCGGAGATCGTGGAAAAGCACCACGGAAGCATCAGCGTGCGCAGCCGCACGGCCGCGCCTTCCGGTACGGTCTTCATGGTCTTCTTTCCGCATGATGCGCTGCGGCCTGCGCCGGTCCCGGAACTGGAATCAGCCAATTACTCGGCGTAGAAAGCCGCGGATTCCAACCCATCCCAGAAGCAGCGTGGAGGCAAGGAGCATGCTGAGCACCGGCCACGCGGACATGTGGGGAAGGCCGGGCGTCAGGCTGGCGCGCAGACCTTCGCTCATATACACGATCGGGTTCGCCAGCACCAGAATCTGCAGCCAGCGGATGTGGTCCAGATATTGCCATGGATAGTAAACGCAGCCCAGAAAGGTGATGGGCACCACGACAATGCCGAAGATCAGGCCAATCTGCTGCGGCTTGACGCTGGTGCCGATGGTCATTCCCAGCGCTCCGGATGCCAGGCTGGAGAGAGTCAACACCAGCGCCAGAAAGGACCAGCTCTGCACGCTCACATGCACTGGCGTGGTGGGAATATAGTAGGCCAGCGGAAAGACCAGCGCCGCGGCAATCAGGCTTTGTACCGCGCTGAAGCAGATTTTCTCCATGGCCACGGCCGCCACCGGCAGCGGACACATCACGCGGTCGTCGATCTCACGCGTAACGCCAAACTCCTGTGACAGCGGCAGGGCGACCGCCGCAATTCCAGAGAACATGATTGCAACCGCCATCAGTCCGGGCAAGATAATAGTGCCGAAGCTCGGCCCGCTGGGGCCGCCCGCCATCATGCTGGGCATGGATGCCGTGCCGTTGGGGCCCATGTGCGGAATGATGTAGGTGAAGACAAACAGAAAGAGCAGCGGATTCATCCCAATGCGGATGAAGAACGGAAACAGCTCGCGCCGCAGCACATGCAGGTCACGCAGAAACAGGCCACAGAAGGCCCGTGTGTACATGGCGAATTCAGTTCCGTTCCGGTGATTGGCGTTCATGCGTATGGACCCACTGTGTTTGTCTCTGGCTGGTTTATTCTCTCAGATCGCGTCCTGTCAGCCGGATGAAGACCATCTCCAGGCTGGGCTCGGTGATGGAAATGTCGCGCAGACCATGGTGATTGGCGGTTTTTACAATCTCCGGCAGCAGGCCGTCGGCGGTTCTGGCGTAGACGCGCAGGCCGCTGGGCAGTTTCTCCACGCTGGCGACGCCCTGCAGTGCGCAGATCTGCTGTTGCAGCGCATCCAGGCTTTCCGGATGGCGCAGGTCGAGCTCGTAAATCGTCTCTGCGCCAACGGAACTCTTCAGTGCGGCTGGTGAATCCTCCACCAGAATTTTTCCGTGATCGATGATGGCCACGCGATCGCAAAGCGCATCGGCCTCTTCCATGTAGTGCGTCGTCAACACCACGGTGATGCCCTGTTCGCGCAATCCGCGCACGGCATCCCACATGGCAATGCGGCTTTGCGGATCGAGCCCGGCGCTGGGCTCATCCAGAAACAGCACCTTGGGATAATGCGCAATCGCGCGGGCAATCTGCACGCGCTGCGCCAGTCCCCCGGAAAGCTGCGCCGGATATGCCTTGGTGCGCTCGGCAAGATGAAACTGCGCCAGCAGTTCCTCGGTGCGCTGGCGGGAAGCGGCAGCCGAAAATCCAAAGTAGAGGCAATGGAAGTAGATGTTCTCAAAAATAGTGCAGGCGCGGTCCAGTGTGTTGTATTGTGGCACCACGCCAATGCCGCGGCGGGCCAGCGCAGGCGAGCCCACCACATCCACCCCGGCAATGCGCACGCGCCCGGCCGTGGGCAGAGCACGTGTGGTGCAAATACTGATGGTGGTTGTCTTTCCTGCGCCATTCGGACCCAGCAGGCCGTATAACTCACCTGCCCGCACCGCAAGATCGATGCCATCCACGGCGGTGACACACTGCTTGCCCTCGTAGATCTTCCGCAGTCCTTCTATCTGGACAATCACTGTTTCTCGCCCGTTGTTTTCAAGAGTTTTGTTACAACACCAACTACGAGGCCCGCTTTTCAGCACACCCATTATAAAGTGAGACAGGTTCTGCTCCCTAAGTCATAACCACTGGCCTGGTCTTACTTAGTCCCAAAGTTACTGGTGGTCCGGCTGGTTCAACTGTTTACCGCAATCACAATTTTTCCGAAGTGCGCCCCGCTGGCCATGTGCTGCATGGCCTGCCGTGCATCCGTAAAAGGAAAGATCCGGTCGACCACCGGGCGAAGTTTTGCAAGAGCAATGGCTTTGTTCATCTCCTCAAACATGGCGCGCGAGCCAACGTAGATGCCCTGGATACGGACCTGTTTGTGCAGAACCGGTGCAAGCGAAACCGGCTCACTGAGGCCGGTCAGCACGCCAATCTGTGCAATGGTGCCGCAGGTGCGCACGGCCTGCAACGATTGATTCAGCGTTCCGGCGCCGCCAACTTCGACCACCAGGTCTGCGCCAGCGCCTCCGGTTTGCTCCTGCACCCAGGCGGCCCAGTCCGCGTGCTCGCGATAATTCACCGCATCCTGCAGACCCAGCGCTCTGGCGCGCGCAATTTTTTCCGCGCTGGAGGAAGTGCCAAGCACACGGGCCCCCAGCAGCCGCGCAAATTGCAGCGCAAACAGCGAAACGCCGCCGGTTCCCTGGATCAGCACAGTGTCGCCTGCCTTGACCGCCGCCGCGTGCACCAGCGCATGCCATGCCGTCAGCGCGGCGCAGGGCAGGGTGGCGGCTTCGGCAAAGCTGAGATGCTCCGGGAATGGCACCACACCGTTTTCGTCCAGCACAACATATTCGGCCAGCATGCCATCCACATCGCCGCCCAGCGCGCCGCGGGCCTTCGCTGGCGTCAGGGAACCCTCCAGCCAGTGCTGCATAAAAATTCCCGCCACACGGTCGCCCACACGCAGGCGAGAAACTTCGTCGCCCACCGCCACTACTTCGCCAGCGCCATCGGAGCAGGGAATGCGCGGCAGCGCCATTTTGGGGTTGTACAGTCCGCGTGTCATCAGCAGATCGCGGAAATTCAGCGAAACGGCATGGATGCGAACCAAAACCTGCCCCCGGCCCGGTTGCGGAGTTGGCAGTTCCACCTGTTCCAGATGTTCCAGTCCAAAGCGGGAGATGCGATATGCCTTCATGCGGGAGGTCCTTTTCCGAGGTTATGAATCCATTTTCTGATGCGTCAGTCATCCTACACGATGCCCCGCGCTGCGAATTTACCCTCGATGCGCGGCAGAGGGCGTAAAATGAAAGCATGGCACGTGGATGGGAGAGTAAATCCGTGGCGGAATCGCAGGAAAATCAGCAATCGCAGTCGGCCGCTGGCCCGGCAGCCGTGAAGGACAACTCGTCTGAAGCCAAGGCGCAGGAGGCCCATGCCAAGCGCAGACGGCAGGAGCTGGAGTTGCAGCGGGAACGCATTCTTTCCGAGCGGACCAACAGTCCGCACCGCCGTGCCGCGCTCACGGCTGCGCTGGAAGAGATTGAGACCAAACTCGCCGAACTTGGCTGGTCAATCCATATGTAATCTGCCGGAGATGCAGGCGGCGCTGCTTCAGCCTTTGCGGTGGAAGAGATACGAGTTTGCCTGGTCGATCGTCGTCATTACGATTTCGTTGATATTCACATGCGCCGGACGGCTGGCCGCCCAGAGGATGGCGTCGGCAACGTCCTCCGGCTTCAGTGGCGTCAGTCCTTGATACACCTTGGCGGCGCGTTCCTCATCGCCGCGGAAGCGGATCTTGCTGAAGTCCGTCTGCACCATGCCGGGGTCCACCGTGGTCACGCGCACCGGAGTGCCCAGTAAATCCTGCCGCAGCCCTTCGGAGATGGCGCGCTCGGCCGCTTTGGTGGCGCAATACACGGCGCCGTTAGGGTAGGTCATGCGTCCGGCGGTTGACCCCAGGTTGATGACATGTCCGCGTCCGCGCGCCACCATGCCCGGCACCATGGCGCGGGTGACATAGAGCAGCCCTTTTACGTTGGTGTCGATCATCTCTTCCCAGTTGTCGATCTCGTCCTGGTAGAGCTTCGTCATGCCGCGGCTCAGCCCGGCGTTGTTCACCAGCACGTCGGCGGCGGCCCACTCCGGCGGCAGCGCGGCCAGCGCATGGGCCACATCGTCCCGGCGCATCACATCGAGCGGAAAGCAATAAACGGCCGCCGCGCCTGCCTCCAGCAGAGCTGGCTGCAGTTGCGCCAGCTTTTCCAGCCGCCGCGCGCACAGCAGCAGCCGGGCTCCTGCAGCAGCAAAGGCAAAGGCGCAGGCAGCGCCGATGCCGGCACTGGAGCCGGTTACAAACACAACTTTGTCTTTCAGGGAGAGCATGGCTTCCTTCCGTCCGGCAAAATGCGATGGCAATCAGTGCAGGGGACTATCCCTGCGAATCCACCAGCCGATGCGAAATGGCAAAGAGCGCCAGCTCCAGTCGTGTGGACACGCCGGTTTTGTCAAAAATATTGGACAAGTGGCGCTTCACGGTCTCTTCGCTGATGGAGAACTGCCTGGCGATGTCCTTGTTGCTGCATCCTTCCACAATGCAGCCCACCGCTTCCAGCTCGCGTGGCGTCAGGCCGAAGGTCTTGCGCTCCGGCGAGGCCGCCTTTTGCGTCAGCTCGTGCAGCGCCTGAATCAGGTTGACGACTCGCTGTCCGCCGATCCAGTAATCGCCTGCGGCAACGGCGCGGATGGCCGTGGAAAGATGATCGGTTACCGCATCTTTCAGCACGATGCCCCGCGCGCCAATCTGCAGCGCCTCAATAATCTGGTGCGTGGTGATGGTGCTGGTGAGCAGCACGATTTTTACGCGCGGCGACCGGCTCATAATGGCGCGCATCGCCTCCAGACCGGGCAGTTTCGGCATTTGCAGGTCGAGCAGCAGAATGTCCGGCTCGTGTTCCAGCGTCTGCGTAATGGCGTCGTCGCCGTCGCCCGCTTCGCCAACCACTTCGAAAGACGGATCGTGCATCAGCATGTTCTTGACGCCGATGCGGACGACCGGGTGGTCATCTGCAAGAACCAGTCGAATTGCCGGCATTGGTGTTTGCGTGGTGGATTTCGTCTGCGCTTCCGAGGTCTTCATACGCATCTCCCATGGTTATTGCCCAAAACAGAGAGGGTCTATTTTTGTCCATTGAACCGCTTGTTAAGAATACTCTCCAGCCGCTCACATTCCGCCAGAAATTCGTGGAGAGTGTTATCTGCATGGTCAGGAGGGAAGGATTTCGTCTCCATGGAGGTGGCCAGATGCCTTAACTGAACTGCACCCAGCAACGAGCAACTGCCTTTGATGGCATGGGCCTGCGTGCGAAAGGCGTCCACATCGGCGGAATTAATGTGGCTTTGCATGGCAAGCGCGCGCTCCCGCGCATCGCGCAGGCACACTGCATAGAGTTCCTGCAATGACGCAGCGGGCATGGCTGCCGCCAGTTTGGCGTAGACGGCTTCGTCCAGCGCCTCGCCGCCCAGGACAGCTTTTTTTGTCGTCGCGGCAGAGATGGCTGTGTGCTGACTGGCCGCCTGCGAAAACTGCGCACCGTTGAAGGGCTTCAGCAGAAAGCCGTTAAAGGCGGTCAGCACATCCTCGGCTGGCCGGGTTGCGCTCATGCCCAGCAGCACGGTCTGGCCGCCGCAGTGCTGCCGCAGCGCTTCTGCCAGTGGTTTGCCGCTCAGGCCGGGCATCTGCATGTCGGTCAGGATGATCTGCGGTAGGGAGTCTGCGTGGCGCAGGGTCTCCAGGGCGGCGTCTCCGGATTCTGCCGGGGAGACAGCGTAGCCTTCCATTCCCAGCACCAGGCCAATCAACTCGCGGCTCATCAGATCGTCGTCGATCAGCAACACGGTCTTTTGCATTGTCATAGCTTACAGTGCCTCTCTTGGAAAGGCACGGGAATCCCCCGCAGGTTTGTAACAGCCGATTTTACGAGAAATTCAAGTTCTGTTTACGGTTCCGTGTCCATCACCGCTTAGCCTCGGTGCCATGCGAAACAAAGTATGTTCCCCCGTTTTTCTGGTGCTTCTGGCGCTGTTTGCCATGACGCCACATTTTGCATTTGGCCAGTTTGATAATGGAAGTTTTGTTGGCACGGTGCATGACCGCACCGGAGCCGTGGTTCCGGACGCTGTCGTTACCGTTCTAAACAAGGACACCGGCATCCAGTTCATCCGCAAAGCGGACGCTTCCGGAAACTATGAAGTGCCTTCCGTGCGCGTTGGCCGGTACAGGATTACAGCCACCCACAGCGGCTTCAACACTGCTGTGGCCGATAACATCACCCTCTCGGTTGGAACCCGCCAGCGCGTGGATCTGACACTGCAGGTCGGCGGGGCCAGCCAGACAGTCGAAGTGTCGAATGTGGCCGAGCAACTGGAAACCGAGTCCAGCGAGCGTGGCCAGGTGGTCACACAGTACCAGACAGAAGCATTTCCGCTGGTCAACCGTACGTACTCGCAACTGATCGGACTGACGACCGGTGTGCGGCAGTCGTCGATTGGCACAGGCAGCGTTTCACTGGTGCGCGAAGGCTCCTTCAACGTGGAAGGCCAGCGCAGTGTGTTCAATAATTTTCTGCTGGATGGTCTGGACAACAATGCGTATGGCACCTCCAACCAAGGCTTTTCCAACCAGATCATTCAGCCTGCGCCGGACTCGGTTGCGCAGTTCCAGGTGGTGACCAACAACGAGAGCGCCGAGTATGGACACGCTTCCGGCGCTACCATCAACGTGGCCTTTGCCAGCGGCACCAACCAGCTCCACTTTGATCTGTATGAATTTGTGCGGAACACGGACCTGAACGCCATTGGCTACTTCAACCCTCCGGGCGGCAAGAAGCCGCAGTTCAACCGCAACCAGTTCGGCGGCAATCTCGGTGGCCCGATCCTGAAAGACAGGGCGTTTTATTTTGTGGATTACGAGGGCTTCCGGCAGGTTCGCAAGGTGCTCAGTTTTTCCAGTCTGCCAACGACCAACCAGCGGGCGGGAATTTTTGCCGAGCCCATCAAGAATCCCTTTACCGGTGAGATTTACCCGGCGAACACGCCGTTGCCGCAGAACGTGCTTTCTCCCGCGGCATTGCGCATTGTTGCTTTGATGAGCGCCACCAACAATCCGGCAGATTCGACCAGCATCGCCAACAATTACGAAGAGCTGGAGCGCTTTACGGACTACTCTGATAAGTATGATGCCCGCTTCGATTTTCAGTGGAGCCCCAAAAGTTCCAGCTTCCT
This sequence comes from Edaphobacter aggregans, assembly GCA_022736715.1. Classification (GTDB taxonomy): domain Bacteria; phylum Acidobacteriota; class Terriglobia; order Terriglobales; family Acidobacteriaceae; genus DZDJ01. Next base: position 2,455 of record DZDJ01000055.1, on the reverse strand, counting down.
GCGGTTGAGCCAGCGCAAGGAGCATCTGCTGGATGAACCGCCATTCCCATTGCCGGTAGGCGGCAACGGCAACGGCAATACGCGCATCATGGACCAGCAGATGGCAATGGGCTATACGCGCCAGATTGCGAGCAATCAACTGCTGGACGCCCGTCTCGGCGTTTCCTACACCAAGGGCGGCAAGTCTCCGCTGGCGCTGGGAACACCTGGAGCAGAAGAGGAGTTCGGCATTCCGGGGCTGCCGACCGATCCGCGCGTTGCTGGAGGCTTGCCGACGCAGATCATTACCGGCTATTCCGTCCTGGGCCGGCAGTACACCAATCCGCAGTATCAATATCCATTTCTGCTCAACCCCAAGGTCAACTATAGCTGGCAGATGCACAACCATTCGCTCAAGATGGGCTATGAGTACGTCTACACGCGTACGATTGTGGTGGACGTCAACCCGCTCTACGGACTGTTCCTGTACCAGGGAGCATTCACGTTCACGCCATCGACGCAGGCGCCAAAGCCGACCTCAGAAAACTACTTTGCGGATTTTCTCTTTGGCGCGTCGAGCCAGTACAATCTCTCCAACTTCTTTGTTGCGCATCTGCGCCAGACGATGCAGTTTGCGTACTTGCAGGATGACTGGAGGGTCTCGCCGCGGCTGACGCTGAACCTTGGCGTGCGCTACGAGTACGGAACGCCGTACTGGGACAAAGACAACAACCTGACCAACTTTGATCCGGAAACCTCGCCTGCCACGGGCCAGTTGCTGCACGCCAGGAACGGCAGCATCTACGATCGTTCCCTGGTCAATCCTGATCGCAACGACTTTGCTCCGCGCGTGGGTTTTGCGCTGGCGGTTGGACACAACACGGCAATCCATGGCGGTTTTGGCGTCAGCTATATGCACTACAACCGTGCTGGTTCGGGCAATCTGCTGGCAATCAACGCACCACAGGCGCTCTTCGGCGTGGTGCCGCAGGGCTCACCAACGGCAGCCGGGTACCGCAGGCTGGACCAGGGCTTTCCGGACAACCTTACCTCGCCCGGTAATTTCAATCCGCTCACGGACAACATCACCTACGTGCCGAAGAACTACCGCGACAGCTACGTCGAGAGCTACTTTGTCGATGTGCAGCACCAGCTTGCAAAGAACGTGCTGGTGGATGTTGCGTACGTTGGCAACCACTCGCTCAAGCTGCTGGAGTTTGCCAACTATAACCAGAAAAATCCGGCCAATGGATTTGCCCGCCCTGTGCCGGCCTTCAGTGATATTACCTATGCCTTCAATGGCGGCCTGGGCAATTACAACTCGCTGCAGGCGCGCTACGAGCAGCGCTTTGTGCACGGCCTGACCCTGCTGAACTCTTTTACCTGGTCGCGCGCCTTTGACAACAGCACCGGTTCGCTCGAAGATCCGAACGGCAACTACTCCAGCCCGCAGAATATTTACAACCTGCGTGCGGACTATGGCCCGTCGGCCTACGATCAACCGCTGAACAACACCACCAGCTTTGTCTATGACCTTCCCTTTGGCCGTGGCCGCGCCTTTGCCAATGGTAGTGGTCTGGTGAATGAAGTGCTCGGCGGATGGCAGGTCAGCGCCATCAACCAGATGCTGAGCGGCCAGCCCATCACAATCCAGTACAGTCCATCTTCAGCAACGCAGGTCTCCGGCATTACGGCGGACTATCGCGGAGCCAATAACTACCGTCCGGACCGTGTGCCCGGTGTCTCCATCCTGGCACATGTCGCGGGCAAGCCAACCCTGTACCTGAACAAGGCAGCGTTCACCACGCCGGCGAATGCGCCGTTTGGCAACGCGGCAAGAAATCCGATCCGCAGCCACCCCTTCTATCAACTGGACATGGCGGCGAACAAGGACTTTGCGCTGCCCTCTGACCGGATGAAGCTGCAGTTCCGCGCTGAGTTCTACAACTTGCTGAACAAGACAAATCTGCAGGCCCCGCCTACCAACTACAGCGCCTCCAACTTTGGCACCATCACCAGGGCCTTCGATGCAAGGCAGATTCAGTTTGGTCTCAAACTGGTCTACTGATCGAAGGCAGCCATTCCTCAGCCCCGGGCCGCAGAATGTGGTCCGGGGCTGAGGAATGTGGTCCGGGTATTTTTCTCAGAAGAGGTGACTCTGCGGGCGATGAGCGCCGTGTCCCGTCTTATAGTGGTTCTCCAGTTTTCGTGAAGTTTCCAGGGACATGCAGGACGGCTTTTTCTTGAGGAAAAAGCCATTTCAGGGCATCACATTCCCTCTGCACCAACTGAAAAACCGCCGTAAGGCAATAGCAGAGTTACTGAGAGGTGTACGCTTTTTGAAGGGCGGGCCCGGCCGCCACTCCCTGCTGGCCGTGCCGGCTCAAGGCCTGCGGCTTCGCTCTGCGCCATCTCTGCTTTTGCCTTAGCGCAGAGCTTCATCCACTTCATTGATCCAGTTGGGAGACTTCAGGAT
>DZDJ01000054.1 GCA_022736715.1 Edaphobacter aggregans | reverse complement strand
AGAACTTCACTGCTTTAAACAGAAAAAGCCGCGCAGATGCGGCTTTTTCTGTTTAAAGCGGAAAAATTGCCCGGAATCCCGCGGCGCAAGGCCGCGGTGGCTGGCTGAAATACGGCTGAGGCAAAACGAATGGCAGGGACTGCGAACACCGTGCCGGAAATAAGGAAATACGTTTAACTAAGCTGCTGGCGTGCGGCAACTACAGCGCCGCTCGGAGTTATGCCGACTCTTTGTCTTCCGAGGACTGGCCGGAGCGGGCAGCCACCAGGGCAGGGGCAACAATCATTGCAACAAAAATAGCGCCAATAATCAGATCATGCATTTGGTTTGAGTCCTCCAGAGGGCCGTCCGCTGCCCGGTCACATTTCCAGAATGCGCGATTGTTCCAAAACAGAACATAGCACTTCCGGCGCAGCAGGTGCCCTGAAAGTTGTAGGCAAAAGGCTACATACTTTATACACGCTCCCGCACTGAAAACGGACATACCGGGCCCGTTTTTTATAAAAACGCCCGGCACGCCTGACCTTCTTTCATTTTGCCGCTTTTTGCAGAATGCCGGCTGCATGGCTCAGGCACCCGGCCAGCACCCCAAGCTGCTGCTGCGCCAGCTCGGCGTTCCCGGCATCGATGGCCTCATTGACGCCGGGAATCACCACGGCGGCATACCCGGTGTATTCTCCCGGAGCGTAAATGGTGTGCTTGAACCAGAGACGGTTGGGCAGGCCGGCCGGATTCAGCAGTGCTTCTTCGGCGGCGCGAAGCTGGCCGTTCAGCTCCTGCAGATTGCCACTGGCCGCCTGCTGGCGCGCTGCCACCGCCGTTCCAGCCTGTGCGAACTGTTGTGCGGCGGCCAGCGCAGCAGAGAAATCGAGCTTCAGGCCATCGTGCCCGGCCTTGTGCTGCGCGGTCAGCAGATAGCCGGTAATGCTCTTGCCATAGAGCGCATAGTCATAGGGCAGAAGGTCCGCATCTGCCATGTGCAGCACTTCCAGGCCAAAAATGCGGGCCTGCTGCTGCTCATAGACAAAGGTCGGGTCTGCAAACCGGGTGAACCAGGCGTAATTGTCGAATACGGAGTGGTAGACGCCGTAAGGGCCGTTGGAGCCGATGTCGGTCGAGGGCACGCCCAGGTGCTGGATGAACGGCGTGTAGTCCGAGCCGGAACCGAGGTCGAAGATGCGCACCTCCTGTCTCTTATTGCCGTGGAAGTGGCGCTCGTTGTAGCCGTTGTTGGGGTGGCCGTCGTGGCGTTCCTGTTCCAGCTCCCACTGCGCATAAACGGTGTTTCCCCTGGGACTGGGAACCTCTTCAGTGATCTGGCGCAGGAATGGCTTCAGGGATGGCACGGAAGCAGCATCAAAATCCGGGCCGGAGACGCCAACATCGGTATTGAAATAGGCAACGGCGTGACCCAGTTCGGCAGCATGCTGCTCGGCCCATTCCGTGGAGCCGATCAGGCCCTGCTCTTCCGCATCCCAACTGGCGATGACGATGGTGCGCTTTGGCTTCCAGCCATGCTGCAGCAGCTCTCCTAGGCCATGCACGGCCTCCAGCATGGCGGCTGTGCCGCTGTTGGGGTCCACCGCGCCGAAGGTCCAGGCATCGCGATGATTGCCGGCCAGCACCCAGTCCTGCGGATACTCGGTGCCGGGAATTTTGCCGGTCACGTCCCAGATGGTGTGCAGGTTGTAGCTGAGCCTGACCACCAGATGCGCGGTGACCGGACCAGCACCTACATGGTAGGTAAATGGCAGCGCGCCCTGCCAGCTATGCGGTGAGACCGGCCCTCCCAGCGCCCGCAGAATCGGCCCGGCGTCGTGGTAAGAGAGCGGCGTGACCGGAATCGTCGGCTCGGCGGTGATCTTGTCCACTGGAATGCGCTTCGACGCAGGCAGGTCTGGCGTGGAGGCAATGCCCGGCGTTTCCGGGTCACCCGGATACAGGAACATGTACTGCACCGAGCCGCGCTGAACCCCCGTAGCCGGGCGGTACGGCCCTTTGGGGTAGATGTCGCCCAGATAGTAGCCATCGTCGGCCGGATCAGAGTAGATCAGCACCCCGGCAGCGCCGTGCTGCTGTGCAATGTAGGCCTTGACACCGCGGAAATTGTGCCCATAGCGGACCAGCACGATCTTGCCCTTCACGCTGATGCCGAGGCTGTCCAGCACTTTGAAGTCTTCCGGCCTGCCGTAGTTGGCATAGACAACTTCGGCGGTCACATCGCCGGAAGCCGACGAGGCATTGAAGCCGGGCAGTAAGCGCGGATCATTCTGGTAGGGGTCGCTGCTGACGTGCTCCGGCGTTGGACCGGACAGGATCAGGCCATTGGCATCGAAGGCTTCAACCTTGATTTTTTCCGGAAAGGTGAGCAGCACTTTGTAGGGGACAATCTCGGTTTGCAGTCCGGCGGCCCTGAACTTGTCGGCAACGTAGAGGGCTGTGGCGTAGTCCTCTGGCGAACTGGCTACGTGCGGCGCGGCGGTGAGCGTCTTCAGCTCCTCGCCAGCCAGTTTGGCATCCGGCACCACCAGAAACTGCTTGTCCCAGGTGGACTGCTGGCGGAAGTTCTGGAAGCCGAAGACGGATTGCGGCACGTATCGGGTCACTGTATTCTGCGGGCTGGTGTCCTTTGACCCGACATTCCGGGACGCGATGTTCTGGGCTGTGGCGGTGAGCAGAGCGAGCGAGCAGAGGCACAGAAGCGCAGAAAAGTGCTGCAACAGAAGAGCAGAGAAATGCTGGAACTGGCTGCGATGCTGGGACAAAGAGCAACTCCTCAAGGCAGAATGGACTGTGGCCGTGAACGGAAGCATCAGCTTACACCAGATCGCGTAGTTTGCAGGCAAAGATTGCGAGGGGAACTATGCGGAAAGCAGGGTTGTTTGCCGTGGTGCTGATGGCGGTGGCGATGGCCGCTGCACAAACACAACCTGCCGCGCCAGTCAGTGCGCCCGTCAGTATGCCAGTCAGTATGCCGGGCCAGTCCGCATCGCAGTCCTGGCTGGATGGCCCGCTGAGAGACTGGAATGCGCAGACAGATGCAGTCCCCTTGCCGCCAAACAGCGCCACAATCAATGCCAGGGACGAAAGCATCTGGCAGTTCTGCGGACAGCAGGTGCGGCATTCCGGGTCTCCTGAGGATGAGGAGGTTCTGGAAAAAGGCTGGCATTTATATGGGGAAGTACACGTCTATGGCAAACTGAGCGTCATCAGCGCCATGAGCAATGCCGATGGCATGTGCCGTCCGCTGGGTTACCAGTTCTTTCTTTTTTACGGAAAACATTTTGTGGGGACGATCGCGCCGGAGCCTATGGACTCGCGTTCCGATGGCGCTGTGGATCGCGTGATTCTGACGAGCGAGAAAGCGCTTATCGCCGAATTCCGCCGCTATACGCCGGACGATCCGCTGTGCTGCCCTTCCGCTACCAGTACGGTCAGCTATGAACTGGCAGGTGAGGGCGAGCATCTGCATCTGGTGGCGAAGGATGTCACCACGACGAGCATTCAGCAAGGAAAGTGATGGTTCCTGAGGGCAAGGTCCCAGGTCTCAAAGGCCAAACCTGGGACACCCGCACCCGTAATCTGGCATGGTTGGAAATTTCAGGCGACGAGCTGGGCGCAGTGGCTGCAACGCCGGGCGGCCAGCGGAATCTCGCTGAGGCATTCCGGGCAGGGTTTGGTGGTGGGCGCAGCGTCGGTTTTTTTGAGCCGCGCCACTACTTTATTCATAGGGAAAACCAGAAAGAAGTAGATGGCCGCAGCGACCAGGACGAAATTGATGACCTCATTCAGAAAGTTGCCATAGGTCACTTTGCCGCCATTCACCTGCAAGACCAGCGCTGAGAAATCCGGTTTACCAACAACTGCGGCAATCAGCGGGTTGATGATGTCACTGACCAGCGACTTTACAATCGCCCCAAATGCACCACCGATGATGACGGCAACGGCCAGATCGACCACGTTGCCACGCAGGATGAAGTCACGGAATCCCTTGAGCATTGTTCCTCCTGAGAAATATTTGCGGCATCCGGCCGCCAGGTTTCTCAAAAGTCTAGCATTGCCGGGTTTTCAGTTTGCGGACAATAGTGGCGCGGGCCCGTCAGAAGATATTGGCCAGCCTGCCGAAGTTCTCCAGTTCCAGCAGCCGCTGGCCCGCCGGAGCAGGATTCAGCGTTTCGTGCTCCAGTACCCAGGTATGGTCATGCGGAATGAAGACGGCGTGTACGCCAGCCTCCAGCGCGGGGTTGATGTCCGATTTCGGACTGTTGCCGATCATCCAGGTGGAGCCGGGGTCGAGCGCGTACTTGTCCAGCAGATTGCCGTAGGCCGTAGGATGCTTTTCCGCGAGCACTTCCGTCGCATGGAACCAGCTTTCAATGCCGGAGCGGGTCAGCTTGTCCATCTGTTCCACCGGATGGCCCTTGGTGACCAGAATCAGCCGATGGCGCGAGGCCAGTTTGGGCAACGTGTCGGCCACGTGCGGCAGCAGTTCGATTTCCTGCTCGGAGATGGCATTGGCAAAGCTCACAATGCGGTCGTGCTTTTCCGGCGTTACCGGCCCGGTGCTGAGGCGCTCGAAGCAGGTGACCAGCGAGCGGCGAAAGCTGCGCAGACCATAGCCGTGCAGCGAAATGGTTTCCCGCTCCACCACATTCAAAGTGGCGCGTATTTCTTCGTGGGTGAAGGTGCTGTGGTCCAGGTAGGAGATGAACGAGGCGATGGCCCGCTCAAAATAGACGTTGTTCTCCCAGAGCGTATCGTCAGCATCCAGCAGCAGGGTCTGCCCATCGGGAAAGCATTCCGTGGTTTGCATAAAGTCGTCCGCAAAAAGTGGTCTGGTCTCTATTGTGACAGATTCTTCCTGCCACGGCCCCGTTGATTTTTCCCGGAATGCAGGTTCCTGCGTTTGTAAAATAGTTGCAGCAGGTCCGTGGATGGAACCGGATGCTGTGCAGGAGCAGGACACATATGAGGCTCATCGTTGCATTGCTGGTTCCGTGGATGGTGTTCTTCACAATTGGCCGGCCCATTGCCGGAATCATTTGCCTGCTGCTGCAACTGACGGTGCTGGGCTGGGTGCCCGCGGCCATCTGGGCCGTTTACGCGCTGAGCCAGTACAAGACCGACAAAAAGATCGCGCGGGCGATGCGCGCCCGGTAGGCATGAAGTCTCAATGGGTTGTCCATCTGATCGGGAACCGGGAAGCTGGGTTTGCAACAACCTCAGAGTCTCAGGAGACCGGCTCGGCTATCACCATCATGCCCTGCTGACAGTACAGCCGGGAACAGAGCAGTTAGCAAAGAGCGATGGTGAATGCGAAGACGAAGACCGATAGATGAGGCGGAGCCAAGCGGACAGCAGCGAGAAGCGCCGGGGCTTCTCTGCGAAGGCCCCGGCAAAGCAGTTAGAGGAACATTAAAGAAATAGCGGCGCCAGCACCAGCGTGATGGTGGCCAGCAGTTTGATGAGTACATGCAGTGACGGCCCGGCGGTGTCCTTGAAGGGATCGCCCACCGTATCGCCCACCACGGCAGCCTTGTGCGCCTCCGAGCGCTTGCCGCCATACTGTCCGCTTTCGATGAACTTCTTGGCGTTGTCCCATGCACCGCCGCCGTTGTTCATCAGCATGGCCAGCAGAATTCCGCTGATGGTGCCCACCATCAGCAGCGCTGCCACCGCCTCCGCGCCTGCCAGGTTCACCGGATGCCCGTGGATCATGGGAACATTCAGTTCCACGCCAGCCTGGTAGCTGTTGCTGAAGTGGCGGAAGATCAGCCCGACGGCCACCGGCAGTCCCACCGCCAGCAGGCCCGGCAGCACCATCTCCTTCAGCGCAGCGCCAGTCACAATGTGCACGCAGCGGCCGTAGTCCGGCTTGGAGGTGCCGGCCATGATGCCCGGATTCTCCTTGAACTGCTGGCGCACGTCCGCGATCACATACTGCGCCGTGCGGCCAACCGCCTTGATGGCCATCGACGAGAAGAGGTACACCAGCATGGCCCCCAGCAGCGCTCCTACAAACACCGGAACACTCGCCAGATTGATGTTGGTAAAGCTCCAGCCCACGGGCATAATGCCACCCGCGGCATGGACCTTGTCGGCCACAATCGTGCGGATCTCTTCCAGATACGCCGAGAAAAGCAGAAACGCAGCCAGCGAGGCCGAGCCAATGGCATAGCCCTTGGTCAGCGCCTTGGTGGTGTTGCCGGCCGAGTCCAGCTTGTCCGTGATCGCGCGGACAGAGTCCGGCTGGTCCGACATTTCAATGATGCCGCCAGCATTGTCCGTAATTGGCCCGAAGGTGTCCATGGCCAGGATGTAGGCCGCGCAGGAGAGCATGCCCATGGTGGCGATGGCAGTGCCATAGATGCCCTTGGCGTAGTCCGCGATATTCGTGTCCGCCAGCCCGCGCACGCCGAAGTAGTAGCTCAGCAGCAGTGCAGCGCTGATGACCACCACCGGCATCGCCGGCGTCTCCATGCCAACTGCCAGTCCGCTGATGATGTTCGTCGCCGGGCCGGTCAGCGACGCCTCGGCAATCGACCTCACCGGGCGGTAGCGCGACTCTGTGTAGTACTCCGTGATGTAGACAAACAGGAAGGCCGTCGCCAGCCCGATCACGCCGCAGGCAAAGAGCCACCAGCGCCCGCCCAGCATAAAGTGCACCGCCAGCGCCAGCCCCACCAGCGCCAGCGCCGAAGTCACGTAGAAGCCGCGATTCAGCGCATTCATCGGGTCTTCGCCTTCTTTGGACTTCACCACGCTTACGCCGATCGTGCTGGCCGTCAGGTTGATGGCATGAACGATCAGCGGAAACAGAATGCCTTTGATGCCGAAGACGGGATACAGCGCCGCGCCCAGAATCATAGCGCCAACGTTTTCCGCGGCGGTGGACTCAAAGATGTCCGCGCCGCGGCCTGCGCAGTCGCCAACATTGTCGCCCACCAGATCGGCAATCACCGCCGGGTTGCGCGGATCGTCTTCCGGAATGCCAGCCTCCACCTTGCCCACCAGGTCAGCCCCAACGTCCGCAGCCTTGGTGTAGATGCCGCCGCCAAGCTGCGCAAACAGCGCCACCAGCGAGGCCCCAAAACCAAAGCCGACCAGTTGATACGGCACCGCCTGCGGATGACTGAGTCCGCCGAAGAAGAGGAACAGCACCCCCACGCCCACCAGCGACAACGCCACCACCACCAGTCCCGTGACCGAGCCGCCGTGCAAGGCAATCTGCAGCGCTTTGTTCAGGCTGGTTCGCGCGGCAGACGCTGTGCGGATATTGGCGCGGATGGAAACATACATTCCCGTATAGCCGGAAATGGCGGAGCACAAGGCCCCTATCAGGAAGCTGATAACAGTCTTGTTTGCAAACGGGGCCGTGCGCGGCGAAAGGTGATAACCCAGGAAAAGAATGATAGCGAGTACGATGGCCAGCGCGCCGATGGTGCGGTATTGACGTCGAAGGAACGCCTCAGCCCCTTCGCGGATTGCATTGGAGATGGCCTGCATTTCCGCAGTTCCACCATCGGAACCGATCACATAGCGCGCCAGAAACATTGCCACCAGCAGCGCAAGTATGCCGACGCCAAGTGCAATCCAGAGGAAAACTCTGCCGTCCTGCTCTACGGGAAGAGTGGTGCTGACAGCAGAACTCTGCCACCAGAGAACTGCCAGGAAAGTAACTGCCTGCATGAACAATGCCTCCGTCGTTTTTGAAACAAATCTTCGCCTGTCTCACCTCAACGGGGAGAAGGTCCGCCAATAAAACATGTTGTCAAATCCAACACGATCCGATCATTGCCAGGGAAACTTTCTTACGACAGATACAGAAGCCCACATCGCACAGCACTCCATGCAGTTCACCGCGCGCTTCCAGCACCTGCCACAAAACGCGCCATTAGAGCACGGAGACACAAGCAGGGTCAATGCTTCCTGCAACTGACCGAAAATAGCACGGATTTGCCCGCCTGCCGCACAGAAGCTCCGTATTCTGTGCCGGAATGCGACATTCGCCACGCTCCAGAAGAGAACTGCCGATACAGAGGCCAACGGCAGGGCCGGCCAAAGCAACCGGCTTTCCGAAATGTGGAGTCCCTGGAGCAATCGTGCCGACAGTAGCACAACCTCACAACCTCTGGAAACAGCAAAAGCACGCCCTCTGGATGCTCATGCCCCTTTTCCTGCTGTTGCCTGTGCAGGCCGTCCAGGCACAAAGCTCCGGCAACCTGGTCACCAGCGCCATTGTGCCGAACCGCTTTCTGGTGGTGTACCGCAATGGCGAGGTGCCCTTGCAGGCCACAGCGCTGACACGCAGCCTGGGTGGCCGTCTGGTGCAGCGCCAGGCGAAGCTGGGGATGGGCGTGGTTGAAGCTCCGCCAGCCACAGCGGCGGCGGTGTTCCGGCAACTCCAAAGCAGTCCCGACATCGAGTACGCCGTACACGACCGTATTGTGACGGCCCGCAGCCTGATCGGTGTTCGCCCCGCTGCGCCCATCCGCAGCGGCGGAACCATCCCCTCAACGCAAAGCACCGTCACCGCCAGCCAGAACACGGCCGACAGCTACTACACCAGCACGCCGCAGGGGTGGGCCGTGCAACAGGTGGGCGGCTACGGCAGCGGCATTCCCGGCGGCCCAGCCTACGGCCCGTGGAACCAGAGCATGGGCGCCGGAGTGCGCATTGCTGTGCTGGACAGCGGCGTGGATGAACAGCACCCGGATATTGCGCCAAACCTGCTACTGAACAGGAGTGAAGTGGACCAGACCGCCCTGCCCAGCCCCTGCGATGACGGCTCTCCGCAGGACCAGCAGGGACACGGCACCTGGACAGCGTCGCTGGCCGCCGGAGCCTATGGCCCAGACACCGGCATGGTCATTGGCGTGGCTCCGCAGGCGCAGATCCTCAACATCAAAGTGCTGGAGCGGATGCCCGCCAGCTCCAGCGCCACCCAGACCGCGCAGTGCGAAGCTGGCCAGGCCAGCGGATTGCTGAGCTGGGTCATCCAGGGCATTCAGGATGCCGTCAGCCAGCATGCCGACGTCATCACCATGTCGTTTGGCGTGCTGGTAGACCTGTACACGGGCGAAGGGGCCGGGCTGAAGGCCTTGTTCGACCAGGTGACGCACGCTGCCGCCATGGACGGCGTAGTGCTGGTGGCCGCCGCCGGCAATGATGGCTTCAACCTGAGCAATGCCCGCTATATGGAACTCCCCGCGCAGGCACGCGACGTGCTGCCCGTCGTCGCCAGCACCAACCCCGCCTGCGCACAGACCCTGACCGCCGGCGCCACCTGCCAGCCCGGCCCCATTGCACTGGCCTATTACAGCGACTACGGCGCGCCGCTGGCCGCGGTGGCCGCGCCGGGCGGCAGTTACCCTGAAGGCGCTGACACCGCCGTGAGCGGCTTCATCCGCGGAGCCTGCAGCAACGGCAAGCCCGATACACTGGACGGCCTGCCCAGCGACACCGCCCACAGCTTCGGCTGCTTTGCCCTGGGCCATACGCCCTACGTGCAGGCCATCGGCACCAGCGCCGCCACTCCGCTGGTGGCTGGCGTTGCCGCTCTGCTGCGCGGCGCGCACCCGGACTGGGACGCCTACACCATCCTGAACGCCATTCGCCAGTCCGCCACACGCGGCCCCGGCAACATCAACAGCTCGCCCTTCAACTATGGCCTGGTGAATGCCGCCAGCGCACTTTCCCTTCGCTGGCAGACGAATTAGCCGACAGCAGAAACCGCCACGCAGAGGAGTCTCCTGGGGAGATTCCCGAAGCTGCATTGGGTTGTAGACTACGAAAGAGCTTTCCCCAACAGGTCTCTGGTGTAACCAATTCCCAAAAGGGTGCGAATCGCAGTAGGCAATTGCCTACTGCCTCTTGTACCATTGGTCACGGTTCCACGAAACTTGTTGGAAGCACACTTTCTTTAGGGAAATCAACATTTTGGAAAGGCCACTTTATCCCGAATCCGGCTCTCCGAGTCAGCTGACCATGCAGGTAGTGGAGCATGTGCGCTCCATGATCGAACATGGCGAGCTGCATCCCGGCGATCGCCTGCCACCGGAGCGGGAGCTTTCCCGGAAGCTGAAGATCAGCCGGTCCAGCCTGCGCGCAGGCATTGGTTTTCTGGCCGCGATGGGCGTGCTCAAGTCTCGTCATGGCGCGGGCACCTTTGTCTCGGAAGGCCCTCCGGCGCTGGATGCCAGTTCCCTGAGTGTACTGGGCGCTCTGCATGGCTTTCAGCCGTGGCAGATGTTTGAGGCCCGCCTGGTGCTGGAGCGCAGCGTCGCCGGCCTGGCGGCCGAGCGCGCCACTGACGAACACCTCGCCGTGCTGGCGGAGGAAGTGGCGGAGATGTATGCCACGCTCGACGACCCGCAGGAGTATCTTGTCCACGACATTCGTTTTCACCGCACCATTGCCCGCGCGGCTGGCAACCCCATCCTTGCCGCGCTCATGGAAACCATCACCGCGGCGCTCTATGACCGCCGCAGCCAGACCGTACAACATGCGGTCGACCTGAAGCAGTCCGCCGAGATGCACCGCGAAATCTTTAAAGCAATTCGTTCACGGAACCCGGCGCAGGCGCGTCAGGCCATGGAACAACACCTGACCGCAGCACGCAAGGCCCAGGAAGATGAAGGAACTTTAGCCGAACCGCAACAACCGTAACACCACAACGTACGCAATTAAAACAAATAAGGCCCCAGTTGAGTTCGCCTAAACGCGAGGTACTTGTATGCGCTGCAGAACTCTCTCTGCCCTGGTTCCCATTGTGGGGACATGGGTATTTTGTCTCAGTTGGTCTGTAATGAGATTAGAGTGCCAGTCGTTAAGTCCACCAACGGCGGCACGCCCTTCAACCCATGTCGCACCACTCCCCCCAAAAAATCCTGATAATCTCCCCTCTCCGGTCCTGTCGTCTGAAGGCTACTCGGCCTGGAGGTCCCTGCTCAGCAAAACTCTGGCGCTGCCGGTTTCCCTTCCCGGTCTGCAAGCGGAAGCCCAGGGCAGCTATTCGCCGGCACAGGGAGTCCGTGCCGAGCGGATCCACTATAACGTCGGCCATGGCAGGCAAATCTCCGCCGTGCTCTATCTGCCAGAGAGTACCGCGGAGCCTGTCCCGGCCATTGTGCTGGTCAATGATGTAAAAGACAGCAACTCCATCTGGTACGACGCCTATGCCGGTGTCCTGTATGCCCGTACCGGAGCAGCCGTGCTGACCTACGATCCGGTTGGAGCAGAGGTTGGAGCAGAGGCGACGCTCGCTCGTCATCTGGACAGGGCCAATCTGCAGGCCGCCAGTTATGCGGCTGCTCCGGCAACACAACAAATCGATGCGCTGCCCGTGCTGGCGGTACTGCAGGCGGCGCAATATCTGCGGCAGCGGCAGGAGGTTGATCCGCACCGAATCTCCATCATCGGCTACGGCAGCGGCTCGCTTCCCGGACTGCTGGCCAGCGCCGTCGATCCGCGCATCTATGCCATGGTGCTGGCCGGTGGCGGCGACTTCGATGGCCCCGGCGGCTACTGGGAGTCGGCCGATCCACTCATGCAGGCGCAGGACTACGCGGCGCTGCGCCGGCTGGGCGGCCCCTACGCAGACCGCACGGCCATGCTCTATGCCCTGCATGCCCGCAGCGGGCCAACCCTGGTCATCAACGGCAGCAAGGACACGGTCAACAATCTCGCCGACCGCGGCCGGGCATTCTTCACGAATCTATGGCAGCAGGTTGGCCTCATCAACGGCCAGCCAACGCAGGCGCAGGATGTCATCTTTCTCTACGGCGATGGCCACGGCCCTGGCTTTCTGAGTAAAGCATCCCTGCTATGGCTCAACCATCAACTGCGCCTCACGCATTGGACAGATACGGAAATCCAGGCACTGCCGCTGGTTCCTGCCAATGAGTGGATCGCCGCCCACCGCCTGAGTACCGGCCACAGAAAGCAGCGACTCCGGGACGACAACGCCATGCAAATCCCCAGCATCGGCGCCGCGCCGCTGGCCAGCGATAATAATGCCGTTCCAATGCTGGAGGCGCACCAGTAACCGCAACCGGAAAGCAAAAGGGTTGCCATGCGGAAACCACTGCGCGGCAACCCTGTCTTTTTCCGGATGCAGAATACGTTACTGATTCACGCCGCTGACCAGAAATCCGCCATCGACCACCAGAATCTCTCCATTGACGAACGACGCTCCATCGGAGGCCAGAAAGACCGCCGCGCCCACCAGCTCTTCCGTCTTGCCAAAGCGGCCCATCGGCGAACGCGTCAGCAGTTCCTTGCCCCGCTCCGTGCCCAGCAGCAGGCCCTGGTTGAGCGGCGTCACAAAGAAACCCGGAGCGATCGCATTCACCACCACGCCCTTTTTGCCCCACTCCGCCGCCAGTGACTTGGTCAGCGCGCCCACGGCCGCCTTGCTGGCGCCATATGCCGCCACTTCATACAACTGCACAAAGGTGGTGACAGATGCGATGTTGATGATGCGCCCATAGCCACGCTCCAGCATGTGCCGGCCAAAGACCTGGCAGCCGCGCAGCGTGCCGGTGACGTTCGTCTCCATGATGTCGTGCCATACGTCTTCCGGAAAATCGAGTGTGGGGGCACGCTTGGTCTTGCCTGCGCAGTTCACCAGAATGTCGACCTTGCCCAGCTCCTTCAGGGTCGCATCCAGCAGCCCTTCCAGCGAGGAGCGGTCCATCACATCCGAAGCAAAACAGACGGTCTTGCGTCCCCGTGCCTCAATCTCCCTGGCTGCCGCCTCCACCTGCTCCATGCGCCGCGATGAAGCCACCACGTCTGCGCCGGCTTCGGCCATTCCGAGCGCCAGTGCCAGTCCAATGCCGGAGGTTCCACCAATCACAACTGCTGTTTTGCCTTCCAGACTCAATAGCGATTTGCTCACGCCCTATGCTCCTTGTGATTTGCTGCCTCGCTGTGCTTTGCTGCCTTGCTCCCCGTGACAGCGAATGCAACCATTGTTTTTCCGAACCAATCCTAGCATGGCCCATAATTGGTCAGACCTCACGAGATGTTCCGGATTGTCTCTTTACATCGCAGATAGTATAGGGAAACTGAAGCCCTAGGCAACGGGGAGTCTCAGACCGTGAATCCTGCAGGCCCAGCGGTACTGACCCAGCGGAACTGGCCCGGCAGATGGACGCCAATCCCGGGCTGTGGATCCGGCTGCACCACTGCGTCCGCTCATTGGTCTTACCAGATGTGCTCGCATAGACCAAAATCTGTGGTGTACTGGAAGTGATGCAGCAGAGCGCTTCCAGTACGGTGTCCCCTGCGATGACCACAGCCGCCCGCGTGGGCGACTACGCCATCATCGTCAACCCGCAGGACAATGTGGCGGTGGTCAAGCGCGAAGTCGTCGCTGGCGCCACACTGCAACTGGCCGATGGCACAACACTTACGGTGACGGGTACGGTACGCCCCGGCCATCGCTTTGCCACGCAGGCAATTCCCGAAGGCGCGCTGGTGCGACAGTATGGCCAGCCCATTGGCACCTCGCGCGGTATTGCCGCCGGGGAGCCGGTAACGCAGCAGAACATGAGCAATGACGTGCCGGTAGTGCGCGACGTGCCGGAAGATCTGCATACGCCCGCGCCGGAGTACTTCCCTGCCAGCGAAATTGCCACCTTCCAGGGCTTTCGCCGCGCGGATGGCCGCGTTGGCACGCGGAACTTTCTCCTGATTGTGCCCACCAGCATGTGCGCCAGCCACGAGGCCCAGCAGATTGCCATGATGGCGGAGTTTGAGCTGTACAACCGCGCGCTCTTCCCCAACGTGGATGGCGTGGTTGCGATTCCCCACAACAAGGGCTGCGGCTGCCAGGACGGCTCCAACATCCAGATCATGCTGCGCACGCTGGCCAACTATGCCGCACATCCAAATGTAGGCGGCGTGGTGCTGATGGACCTGGGCTGCGAAAAGACAAACCTCCCCGTGGTGGAACGCTACCTGATGCAGTCCACCGGCAAGCTGACCAGGCCCGTGGTGAAGATTGGCATTCAGGATGTCGGCGGCACCACCAACGCTGTGCGCCTGGGCATGCAGGCCGTAAAAGAGATGCTGCCGCAACTGAACCACTGCCAGCGCGAAGCCGTGCCGCTCAGCGAACTGGTGCTGGGCGTGAAATGCGGCGGCTCGGATGGATTGTCCGGCTTGTCGGCCAATCCCAGCCTTGGCTATGCCTCTGACCTGCTGGTGCGCAGCGGTGGGACCGTCTTGATTACAGAGGTGCCGGAGTTCTGCGGCGCGGAACATATTCTGGCCCATCGCGCCAAGGATGCCGCCACGGCCCGCGACGTCTACGCCATGGTGGACTGGTACAAGGAGTATGCCGCTTCCGCCGGTGCCGTTTTAAACGAAAACCCCAGCCCCGGCAATGTTGCTGGCGGGCTGCTGAACATCACCATCAAATCGCTGGGCGCCATTGCCAAGGCAGGAAGTACTCGCGTGGAAGGCGTGACCGAGTATGCCGCGCCGCCGCAGGGCCGCGGCCTGCAACTGATGCAGGGCCCCGGTTACGATCAGGAGTCGACGCCGGGCCTGGTGGCTGCCGGAGCAACGGTGGTCGTCTTTACCACGGGCCGCGGCACCACGATCGGCAATGCCATTGCGCCGGTCATCAAGCTGGCCTCCAATGATGCCATCTTCCAGCACATGGCCTCCGACATCGATCTCTCCGCAGGCAGCGTCATTACCGGCGCAGAAAGCATTGAGCAGGTGGGAGAGCGCGTACTGGAACATCTCCGCCGCGTCGCCAGCGGAGACGTGCAGGCCAAGGCCGAAGTGCACAAGCACCGCGAATTCCAGATCTGGGCCGAGCGCGCCATCGCTCTCTGACCCGCAAAGGAAAATGGCCAGGCTATGCCAGCGGTTTGGTGTGGATGGGGTGCTCCACCG
>DZDJ01000053.1 GCA_022736715.1 Edaphobacter aggregans | reverse complement strand
CCGTGGTGCATGAATACAGGTGGTTGTAGCCGTCAGCCGCAATCATGCTGACAGTATTGCCCAAGGCATAGGCCGTGCTGCGGGCAATTGGGCCGTTCGAGCACAGCAGCAGCGCAACGTAATCAGTCGCAGGCGGCGTGAAGACCTGGCCGCGAAGCTCGAAATCGTCGAGTTTGTTCGTGAGGTAGTTACTGATTCCAGACATGCCGAGACTCCTTCAAAATTGGTGGTGGGTGATTACTGCGTGGCGCCGCCGCTCGTTGCCATGGGGCTGTTCGGGTTGAGCACCGAGCCTGATTCGGTCGGCCCCATCTGCATCGTTCCCTTGAGTTCGATGCCGAGCGCATTGGCAAAGGCCGTGAAGTGGGCCATGGCGCGCTGGCCGTTGCCTGCGTACTGCGCATCCTTGCTGTAGGCGCGGTACAGGATGTAATCGGTCAGGGCGTTGGCGAAGGTGTCGAGCACGCCGATGTTCTGTGTGATGGCAGTTAGCGCAGCGCCAGCGGCCGGGATTGGGATGTCAGCGGGGTAGGCGCTGTAAATGCCGTCCACACTTCCGCCCACCAGGGCAGGCGGATAGACGTAGAAGATCGTCGGGTCGCGCTGGTCAAACATATAGTGCAGCGCAGCCGCGACACCGGGCAGCGCATGCCAATTCGGAATCTGCGCGTCCAGAATCTCACGCTGGACTAACCGGATGGCAGACAAGGCCGCGGTGTTGCGGATAACGTCGAGCAACTTGAAGCCGTTCGCTGGCAACGTCTGCTTGCTTCCGGCAACCAGCGGGATCGCGCCGTTCACGATGTTGGCATCCGGGCGCGACATGACGATTTCGCGCTGACCGGCATTCAGCCACTCGGTCAGTTCATTGAGCGGCCAGCGGACATTGGTCGTGTCCTGGATGATGGTGACGGCATTGCCGAGAACGAGGGAAGCAAGGACAGACATGGCGGACTCCGATCAAAGCCACTTCGGCCATGCGCGCGGCACGGCAGACGAGTTGTTGGTGAATGAGGACAGTTGCAGACGACCCACGCCTTCTTCGTATTCGGCTTTCTCCAGCATGGCTTGCTGGGCATTGGAAAAGTCGAACTTGGGGATTTGCATGATCCTGGCCTTGGCGCCATGCGCCAGGGTTTCCCAGGTCAGTGCCGCCATGTCATCGCTCAGGCCGCGCGAGTTCAGGCTTGGAATGAGCGTGACCTTCAAGGTGATGGGCACACCCGGCGTGACATAACCGACCAGGTTGAACGTCAGGCGATCCGTGCTGTAGATGCCAGCGCCCGGATTCCAGTCCTCGGGCGGCGCGGGCATGGAGCGCCAGTTCACGACATCGATGGGCACGGTGTCGGCTACCGCGTTCTCGATCTTCCACAGTTCGCCGTCATTGGGCAGCGGGATCGTGAAGTTCGTGCGGACGCCATCGCCCACGACTGGATCAGTCCACTCCTGCCAGGACTTGGTGCGCCGGAACAGGTCGCGCGCCGCGTGACGCAGTTCTTGCATCATCAGCGGCGTCGAGCATCCAACCACGCTGGGCAGGATGTCAGGCGCCCACAAGTCCCAGGTTTTCATGGTTCACGCGCTCAGGCTTTGGCTTTGGCTTTGCCCTTGGGCGTCGCCGTCACCGCTTCGAGTTCGACTGGAGGCGCGTTGGCGTCCACCAAGTCAAAGCCATCGGCATCAACGCCATCGGCGTTCGCGGAAGGACTGCCGCCCGCATCGGCAACTTCCTCGGCGGACAGCTTGGCCAGCATCTCGTTAGCCTTGGCCACGTCCTTGTCGTTGACCGGATAGAAATTTCCCCCGTTCAGCAGATGCGTCAGAGTTTTTTCGTCACGCACGTCGCCGATCATGTCGCCATCTGGGCCGCGCTCGAATTCATACTTCACGCCGCCGGTCAGCGCGTAGACGCTGAGGGTGCCATCACGGCGCGCTTGGATCATGGTTCCAAGTTTCATGGTCTTTGCGTCCTTAAAAAAATGGGAGGCGTCAGCCCCCCATCAACACCCGTCGAGGAGACTTCGAGGATTCGTTCAGGCAGCGCGGTAGATCACGGTCACACCCAGCACGCCAGCCGCAGGGGTCGCCGCAGCAGCCGTGACCTTGAATGCCAAGATGCGGTCGTACTCGGGGTCTTCCGGGACACGAGCAAGAGCAGCGCTGTAAACCGGTGCCTGGCCGCCTGCGCGAACCACGGTGATTCCTGTGCCCCACGGTGCGCCGCCATCGGTGGCCAGCGCAGAGATGTCCGTTCCCGCTGCGTTTTGGATGCCGAACTCCATGGCCAGCGCTGGGGCGCCGTTGGTATCCAGCGGGTCAGCGTCAACGATCACGCCAACCGGGATGTACCCGGCCGGCAAGACGCCGATGGGCGCCATGTTGTTGAGCACGAGGTCGGCTGCCAGAACACTGATCTGGAACCGGGGGCCGACCAGCTCAATCGAGTCGGTCGTCTGCGTCGGCTTGCGGCCGATGATGGTGTCATTTGAATTGGCGAAGGGCATGATTGTTTCTCCGAGCTAGGTTTCAGGGTTCAGAGCATCAACGCTCAGGAGGGCGTGACAGCGGTATCGAGCGAGAACACGCCGAAGTCCAATGCGCCAGCCGGGGTGTCGAATGTGGTTTTCTTCACGCCGAAGATGCTGGACGTGGTGATGACCACCTTGTCGCCGTTGTCTCGGGTTTCCTCGTGCCAGTCGAAGCGCAGGTTGTTCCCCGGCGAACCGAAGGCCATCACGGCAGCTTGGGCGCCCATGAACAGCGCGCGGGCGGCATTCACATTGCCAGCAGCGCCTGCGTTGTTGAACGTCACCACGTTGCGGTGGCTGTGTAGCACGACGCCGCGATACATCCCCAGGGCATTCTTGAAGATCGGGTTGTTCGCGCCTTGGGCAGCCGCAGCAGCCTTCTGGATGTCGAGGTACTGTCCGGCAGCCGTGCCACCGCGCAGCGCATCCTCCTGCCAGGTGTGCATCACCAGGACGAAGGTTTCGTTGCCGTTGAACATCACCGGCTGCAGCACGGGCACATTGGTTGCGCCGCCACCCTGGCTATCTGCTTTTGACTTGGCGCGGTCGATGATGCGCAAATCCATCAAGTCGGCCGCGGGGTCGATGTTGTTGAACGCCGTGCCGGTGCCGCCGTAAAGCTGGTGGTACTGATCGGGAGCCGTCAGCGCGTTGTCGGCGCGGCCGGTGTAGCCCAGCGGCAGGATGTAGTTGGGGTTGATGCCGCGTGCGCCAGACAGATAGATGAAGCAAATTTCATCCATCAGGCGAGCCCACCAGCTTGATTGCTGCATCTTGGCGCGAGCGCGCAGGTCATGCAGCGTGCGCTTGCGGGTCATCGCGCCACCCGTGTTCACACCGCAGCGGGCTTGGTCGATGAATACCACGTCGGTGTAGAAGCGTTGCTGTTCTTCCTTGCCTTCAAGGATGTCCTCGCCTTCGACCGGCGCCATCTTGAGTTCGGCCAGCAGGTCGTAGCTGATGCTCTCACCAGCGTCCGAGTCGAGGTCGGTCAGGATTTGGATGGGGGTCTGCGCAGTCGGGCCACGGCCCATGAAGCGCTGATTGAAATACGACTTCTGGCTCATATCGAGAGCCAGGGCACCCGACCACCGTTTGACGGCTTTGGGGTCATTTACGCCGATGATCGTGCGAGCCATGAAATTACTCCTAGGAAGTTGTTGGCTTCTGGAGCACTCCTGCGCTCGCTTGAATGAATCAGGTTTTAGCTGATGATGTCAGTATGGTTGCACTGGTACGGGGCTGGCAAGAGTCGATGCGCGTGATCTGCACATCTTTTCTTGCCGTGACTTGCAGCCTGGCGGCCCGACCGCTTTTCGCCAGGATGGTGATGGACGCTGGCCCGGTGAACACCAGCGACTCGCCGGTGCCAACATCAACGATCTTGGTGCCAACGTCCATCTCGTCCATCACACGCCAGCCAGGTATTGCTCGCGCTGCGCATCGGTCATGCGTGCAATCGCGGCTTCCAGCGCGTCGCCGTCCAGGCCATCGACGCCAGCAAACGCGCTTCCGACATCGCCCGGGCCTGAGCCACCATGGACTTGAGCCAGCGTTTTCGGCTGGTCAGCCAATGACGGCGCGCGGGATGCGACAGTTTTGGCTGCGCCAGTCGCTGCCTTGGCTGGCACGGGATTGCCGTGCATGGCCGAGACGACGCGGTGGGCCTCGTTCAGGAACCAGTCCATCGAGCGCTGCGCATTCGCCGGGTTGTTGGCCAGCGTTCGCACCACGGTGTCCAGGTCGGAGCCGCGCACCGCATCGGTGTCATAGTCAACGCCTGCCGTGGTTTTGACCGTCGCCTTGAAGGCTTGAACCGTGTGCGCCCACTGCTGCTCGGTGGACTGCTCCCGCATCTCCGTGGAGATTTCCGCTTTCGCTCGCGCAAGCAAGAGAACATCGCGTTCGCTTGTCAGAGACTCGGATTCCGCGCGGTAGGCATCAAAGTCGATGTCACCATTGCGGAACTGATCGGAAAGCTCTTGCGTTTTCGACTTGATGGCTGCTTCGCGCGCAGCAAAGTCGGCAGGAAGGTCGGCCACATACTGAGGCGCGAAATTCTGTTGCTCGGCGTGAATGGGCTTCGAGGTCGCTGCAGGCGCAGCCGGTGCGGCAGCAGGCGCTGCAGCAGGCTCTTGTTCGGCGGCAGGTTCTGCCGCTGCCGGTGTAGCTGCGGCTGCAGCGATCTCGTCATCGTCGTCGTGCCCGGTGCCATCCTGGCCATCGATCACGGCTTGCATCGCGGCGAGTTCTTCGGGGGAAAACTCATCTTCGGTCAATACGGCCTGTTCCTCGGGCGTGAGGGTGGACATATCGACATCTTGGTCAGCACTCATGCGCTTCTCCGGTTGGTTTGTGAAATTTCAAGGAAATGCTGTAGGCACCCTCAAGGAGCGTCTTCAACTGATCGAGGCTTCCACATTCCCCGATGCAGACTTTCGACATGGACTTGCCCGCATTGATCCAGGCTTTCGGGCAATGGAACCCCTGCCGCCGAATCGCCTTGAACAGGTCACGCGCTGGCCGGATGTCGTAGTTCAAAACCCGGATGCGTTGCTCCATGGTTGCCATGTCGTAAATGAAAATCCAGCCGCCAGGACGCAAGACACGCCAGGCTTCGGACAGCGCCTTGTCCAGGTCGCAATGCCCCAGGACGTAGCTGAAAACAACACCGTTGGCGCATGCTGGCGGGTACGGCATCGCCTCAATGTCGCCCACGGATTGCTCCATGTCGGGATCGGCATGCGCGAGCTGGGCGGCGCCGATGTTGAGAAGCTTGAACTTCAGGTTCGGATCAACCGCGTGCCAATGCCGCGCCATGGCACCGGTGCCACAACCTGCATCTATGATCGTGTCGAACGGCATTGGGCCAGCTTGCCGGTGCAAAAAGGTGGCCTGCTCGCGCTCGTCGTCATGCTCACGGAATATCTGCAGCAGTGACTCTCCACGCGCGACGATAGAGTCGGTCAATTCCTTGACCACCGCATCGTCGTAGTAAGCGCCCATGGCGACTTACTCGGCGTAGGGCGCCATGTCGCTGGCGACGCCGGTGCCGTTCTGGGCATCGGCCGGGCTGGTGGGCACCGTTGGAGCGGTTGCCACACGCGCCATGCTCATCATCTTGGCCTTGGCCAGCGCTTTCGCCTTGGCATGGCGCTTGGGGTCGCTGTGAATCTTGTGCGCGGCCATGAGCGTGTCCAGATCGTTGCGCGTTTCCCAATCATCCGGCACTGCAGCCGGAGTGGTAGCGGAATTCAGTTTGCGTTTTGCCATGGTCATGCTCCTGGGTTTGGTGGCGTGCTCGGGGTCGCTGGTTCATGCGCTACTGTGCCTTGCACTGGTACGGGCACTGCGCCGGGTGGCTGCTTGAGGTCGGCCGCTGGCACGTTTCCGCGGCCGGTGACGGATGCCTCCAGAACCTTGATGCGCTGGGCCATGGCGGCCAGACTGGTATCGCTGGCGCGCGTGATTTCGGCCACACGAATCTGCGCATCGGCCGCGATCTTGGCGATCTCCAGCTTGGTGTTCGCGTCGCTGGTGATCTGCATTGTTTTGTTGTTGGCCTCGGCCGTGGTCTGCTGCAGCTTGGCCTGCAGGCTTTCAATCTCCTGCGAAGCCTGCGCCCTGATCTGCATGATCTGATCCTGGAACGCCTGCGTGTTGCCAGCGCCACCATTCGCGCCCTGCGTCTGCGCTTCGAGTTGTGCCGCTTTGGCGTTGACCTCGCGCACCTTGGCCGTCTGCTCCTGCAGCGCCAGCACTGCGGCGTGCTGCTGCATCTGCATAGCCTGGGCCTGCTGGGCTTGCTGCTGCTGCTGCGCCTGCTGTTGCTGCTGCTGTTCCTCGGGAGTGAGTTGCGCGCTGGGGTCAGGTGCGCCAGTCATCTGCCGGATTTCTCGCACCATGTCATCCTTGTTCGGAAGATCCGAGTAGCTGATTGCCATGGTGAGCACACGCAAGGCGATCTCGGGTGGCAGGCGTGTTGCCATTTCGCTCAGGGTGGTGAACATCACCTGTCGGATCGTGCCTGCATAGTCCTGCTCGCTCACCACGAAGTCGGCAGCCGTCGCGGTGATGTCGTTGATGTAGCGGATCGAGCCATCCGCTTGAATTTCCGGGCTGTTCACATGCGTCCACTCGATGCCGCCCGTGGTGCCGGTCAGGCGCACAACCTTGGCATCGGTATAGAACTGCTCGACCAGGGACAGCAACTTTTCGCCCTGCACCTGGATCGCTAGGCGCAGGTTGTCGAACGGCTCGGTGGTCACGACGCTGCCTGCCATCTGCCGGGCCTGGATCGCCACGCCGCTGTTGGCGTTGGTTTGGCGACCGAGGTTTTCATCTGACACGCCACTGTGCCGCTGAATCGCTTGCGCGGCCAGGGTCATCATGTTGATCTGACCGCTCGCCGCATCGGTGTCGCGCCGGATCGTGACCGTCTTGCCGCTGTTCGTGATGATCATGCCGTCCGGGCGGTCGGCCTCATCGCGCAGCATGTTCAGGTCATCGACGGCGCCTTTCTCCGCGATGATCTGGTTGGTGTTCAGCAGGAACAACGCCTTGCTGGCGCGCTTGTTCATGTCTTCCTGTATGTCACGCAGCCGACGAATCATGCCGTAGGGCAAGTGATCGCGCCCACGGCGGTAGCACCACACAGGCGTCAGGCCGAAACGGTTGTGCCGGAACCGGCTCGGGCCATAGCCCAGCATGCGGTTTTCGGTCATCACGGCGACGTGCATCCGCATCATCACCTTGTCGATGATGGTGGCACCCGTGGCGTTGATCGAATCCGTGAGCGTCGTGTCGGACGGGTGGTAGAACGAACCGTGGAACGGGCCGCCCTGCACGATCTGCGTCTTGGCCGCCTTGAGGTACTGGCACTCGATCAAGCGCACACGCTGGCGCCGGGTCGTGCCCATCGGTGCGCTTCCGGCCGCGAAGATCACGCCAGCACGCTCGTCCAGGCTGGACGTGGTGGTCATCAGTTGTCCGGTCTGCAGGCCATCGGTCGTGTCCTCGTACTCGTCGGAGCCCATGGACATGCGCGGCGCGGCATAGGCAGCTTCACGGATTGCATCTTCACGGTCGGGAAACATGGCCAGCGCCACGTCCAGATCGACCCAGCGCCAGCGGAACACATAGCGCGCGTCCTGCAAGTCCAGTTCGTTCGAGCGTGAATCCCACAGCACATTGCGCCAGTCCTCGTACTTCGAGTACAGGATGTCCTTGGTCGGGTCTTCGCGCACGCCGTCATCGATCCAGCCCACACCGACCTTGATCGCGTCGGCAAAGGCGCGCGAGCGGGAAAAGTCGATTTTGTTGATGTCCGCGACGTACTTGAGCACCTTGGTCTTGATGTCGGCGGTTTGCACGTCCTGCTCGTTACGCGGCAGCACATCCCAATCCACGGAGGCGCGGCGCTGAGTGCCGATGAGCCAATCGACCACCGGAGCGATCTCGTTGTAGACCAGCGGCATCTGGCCTCGGCTACGAAGCGTTTGGGCATCGTCGGCCAGCCATTGCATGCCGTCATAGAAATCGGCGTCCATCGCCATTTCCATGCGATTGACCGCCTGCATTTCCTTTTCCCAATAAAACCAGTTGAGAAGGATGTTGAGTTCGGTGCGCGATTGTTCGTTGTCGAGCGGATTGGCCTTGGAGTCGCCCAGCGAGTTGTCATTTTCTGGGGGAGCAAACCCGAGCGTGTAGTCAGCGCTGGCGCCGCCACCATTGGCATAGGCTTCGGTGAAATTAGCCATAGGTCGGCCCTACCTTTTCCAGGCGGATGTCTTCCTCGGCGAATACCTTGCCATCGGCGCGGCCTTGCATGCGGCCGAACGACCCCTTGATGAGTTCCTTGGTCGGCGCGCTGGGCATGCGGATCAGGTTTTCCAGGCCATCGTGGATGATCTTGGCAATCTTGATGGCGTTGTTCATGCTGGGCTCGTCGCCCATCACCTCGCAAGCCTTGCGCGATTGCTGCACCAGGTAGCTCTCATCGTCGTAGCGCCAGGCGGAAGAGTCGCAGACGATGAACCAACCTGCACCCTTGCGGTAGGTCGGGATCAACACCATGGCGCGCTCGTCGTTGACCCAGGTGTACAGCACGGTGATCGAGCCGAAAATGTGCGACTCGTAAGCCTGACTCAATTCGATGGACAAACCCATGGTGCCTCCTGGTTGAATTCCGGGAAGTCTGGCAGCACTGGTACGGACGCTAGACGGCCATCGGTGAGCCGCGATTGCGGCGCCAGCTTGCGTTCTTGCCGAGTTGGGTCTGGGCACCGATGTTGAAGGTTTCGCCCTTGTCGGCGACCTGGCCAAATTGCCGGAAAGCGTCGGCGCCGTGCGAATTTGCATCGTGCATTGGCTCATCCGACCAGTTGCCCGTGGTGCGGTTCCACTTCTTGCGGTAGTTGGCCAGCCGGGTGATTCCCTGCTTGCAGTGTGTTGCATCGAACCAACACGATGCGAATACGTTGCGTGTGGCGGTGATGCCCGAGTTGATGCGCGTGACACGCGGCACTGTCTCGAAACGCACGCCAGGAAGCATGTCTTCCAGCATCTCGCGGATCGACCTGTTTGTGTCCGGGTTCTCGCCCAGGCGCTTGTGCTCGGCGTCGTGCGGCAAGTACATGGTGCCGAGGTTGTAGCCGTAACTCTGAATTTCCTTGACGAAGAACTCCAAGTCTTCGCCACCCGCTTCAAAGTATCGGATGAACCGGTTCTCCAGGCCGACGCGCTGGTGAAACCATATCGCCGTCATGTCGCCGCGTCCCAAGTCCCAAAAGGTGTTGACGGGCACCGTCTCGCGCGGGATGCTCGGTACGATGCGCCCCTGCCGACGTGTGTCGGCCAGTTGCTGGCTGTAGTAGCAGCCCTCCATCGAAACCTGAAACGCCTCGGTCGGCGTGCTCGGGTATTCCTGGCCCATCAGCACACGATCACCGCCGAAGTCTGAATCGCGTGTGGCGACGTACCAGGCGCGTTGCCTGGCGGTGATGACAACCTTCATCAGCCCTTCGATCTCGTTGAAGTAGCGGTTGTCCGCATCGGTGAGCTGCACTGTCTCGGCGTCCAGCTCGTAGTCGGGTGCGCCGTACCACGGGAAGAAGTGCATGCGGTAGTCGCGCGGGGTCAGCGCCCTGCCCTCTTGCTCGATGGCCAGCGCGCGCATCGCCATGTCGTAGAACGCACCTTCATTGCCTTCGGCGGTGGATTCGACGATCAGCATGCCATTGAGCGGCACGGCCGGGATCGATCCTGTGACGATTTCCTTTGCCTTGTCCGGGTAGTTGGCACAGATCTTGCCGAACTCGGAGATATGCAGCCGGTGCATGGTGCCGGAGCGCATCGACGTGGCGACACGGATGCTGGCGCCGTTGTGGTCGAACAGCAGTTCAGATGCAGAGTCGCGTTCGAGCGGGAACTTGGCGCGCAGCGAGTCGGGCAAGTGCTCGTAGGCGAACTTCACCTTGTCGCGGAAGATCGCTTCGGCTGCCTCGCGGTCTTGGGCGATGATTCCGCACCGGATCGGTGAGGTTGCAAACAGTGCGGTATCGAGCCACAGAATTGCGATCAGCGTGGTGAATCCGAGCTGTCGCGCCTTGAGGATGACATTTCTGTGCCACAGCCTTTGCAGCAGTCTGCGCTGAAACCTGTTGGGCCGGAAATCGATGACCAGTCCGTTGCCAGATTCATCATCGCCCTTGGTGATGATCTTGTAGAGGTTCGACATGCGCCACGCTGGATTGTTCAGGTTGGCCGCCAGCGTGGCGGCGTCGATCTCTACCGGGGACGATTCAAGTTGCATGGTCAGTACGGGTCATGGTCGTGCCATCGGTAGCTGTAGATGCGCGGGGCGCGCGTCCAGCGCCAGTGATTGCGCGCGAACACGGCAGTCAGCGCGATATTCATGGGCAGGAATCCCCATGAATGCGTGGTGACGATCCAGAGCAGCCACAGCGACTGATTGACCAGGCTGAGCGACCAGGCGCTGCGGTGCAGGCTCCCGGCCATCAAGGCCGATGTGACGGTGATCGCGCTCAGGAGCCATGGCAGATAGGTGGCGATCAGGCTATGCATCTTCATCCTCGGGTGGTGGGTTTTTGGTGACGCCCATCACATTGCCGTTGAGCTGGCTCAGCAGCTCGGCCAATGGGTCGGTTTTCTGCCGGTTGTCCTTCTGATACAGCCCGAGTATCTTTGCGGCCTTCTCCAGCGCGGCGTTCTTGTCGTGAAATTTGTATTTGATGCCGCCTGTGTCGCTGATCTCGAAGCTCGCCACGGACGCGGCTGTCCGAGTATCTAGCTCGTCAACCATGCGCATCTGGCCTTTGTCGTTCACGATGCCGCGCGGGTCAGCCAGTGCGATGCGCATGATTTCCTGCAGCACAGCGATGCGTTCAACAATCATTTCGTCTGTGATCGCGGCGCGCAGCTCCGCGAGCTTGGCGCGCACCGGGACACGCTGTGCAACTCGGTTGGCTGCCACCTTGACCGACTTGCGCGAGGCGTCGGGCTTCACGTCATAGGCGCCCATGTAGGCGTCGATGTAGGGTTCACCCGACACTACCAGGCGGACGAACATATCCTCCTTTGGTGTCAGGGCGTCACCGGCATTGCGGACTGGTTGAACCATGGGTTTCTTTCTGTCAGGTGCGTTTGATTTCCAGCACCTCGATGCCGTGAACCGTGAACATGAGGTGGCGTTTCAGTGCGTACACGTCGGTGATGCAGCCTTTGACATCGGCCACGACCATCGGGCCGGTCGGAGAGCCTTCGCGGTAGGTCATGTCTGCGATGTAGACGACAGCGCGATGCTTTGCGCCGCCGTAGGTGGCGGACGGCGCGATGACGAACGGCACTTGCCGCCTGAGATCGAAGATCGCGCGTGCCTTCGCGCGCAGCACAAGGCTGCACCAGTAGCGATACTCGGCCTTTGAATCGAACTTCATGCCGTCAACCACCACGACATGATTGCGGTACTTGGCGGGTTTTGCTGGCTTGTCGCGCATGTCGACCAGCGTGCGACGTGGAATCGGCGCCGCTGTCATGGCGCGATACTCAGCGGCTGTGATCGTTTTCATCGTTTTGGAATCCCGGTATAGACGTAGCGGAGCCTGGTGCGCCCGGAGAGCACATCGTTGTAGGCGTCGATGTAGTCGTGCTTGCGCAGGAATGCGCAGGCCCAAATCAGCGCCGATGGGGTGCAAGGCTGCGGCGTGTGCTGGAGCAGTTCGGAGTGGCGAAAGCTCACGCCCTGGTACTTTTTCAGGAACTGAAACACCCGATCGGTCGTGCTGCCGCCCACGATCTGCCCGCCTGGGCGCGGATTGAACGGACGCGGCGAGGACTTTGCCACGGGCATGTGCAACGATGTCCACCGAATTGATACGTTTTCCCGTGAACTTGCGCTGCGCTTGCTCATGCAACGACCACTCCGTTGTCACGCCAGGTCTTGACGTTCCAGTCCCTGGCACGCTGCGCGGCGCCGTTGAACCACTTTCGGGCTTCGTCGCGCGTGCAAGGTGCCATGCTGGCCAGGTCAATCCTGCGTTCTTTGCCCACTTGTTTGCCTGTCGTGTCGAACAGCGTGCCGGTGACGACATCGGCCAGCATGTGCTCGTCGTGCAGCTCAATCTGAGCGTAGACCCGCGATCCGAGCACGAATCCCTTGACGCGCAGGGCCAGCATCGCGCTCTTTTGTGGAGCCTTCGACGTGAGCACTTGCACTGCGTGCTCGGCTAGGCAATTCTTGGTGGAACTGAGGATCATTTGGATTTCCTTGTGTTGTGGTGGTGGAAAGTGCTTGGGAAGCGTATGGCTGTTGTTTATTTGCGACAAATTGATTGCAGCCATGCGTCGAACGCTTCCGGGTTGACGCGCTGGCGGGCAGCGTCGATGTGCCCGTCGCACTTGATTCGATACATGGCTGCCAAGCGCTCGGCGTCCGCTGCCAACTTGCGAAAGTGCAGCACTGCATCGGCATGGTTCTTCAGGGCAAATGCCGTGCGGTCGGGATGCGCGGCCAGGTGCGGCACCTCGGCGGTGTGGAGTCGATCAGCCGAGCACGGCAGTCCAGACAGTTCATCGAAAAAGTCCTGTGCAGCGGGTTGGATTGCGCCTTCGTGCAGAGATCGCATTTCAATTTAATCCTCTCGAATAGAACGGCTCTTGACGTTTCGACGGCATCGCTAACGACTCCGTTGACTCGCCCCAAAACTGGTATTTGCCGTCAAACTGCAGCGCGAGAACCCCGCGCATTCCTTGGCGGTTTTTCTCGATCCCGCACCCGATCAATTGCGGCTCATCCTCTGCCGGGTTGTTTTCGCGCCAGAGGAACATCACGCAATCGGCGTCCTGCTCAATGTCGCCTGAGCTGCGCAGATCGCTCAGTGTCGGGCGTCCGCCGGTGCGCTTTTCCACGTCGCGGTTGAGCTGCGACAGTGCGATGACGGCAATGCCGAGTTCTTTCGCCAGCCCCTTGAGTCCGCGCGAGATTTCTCCGATCTCATCGGTGCGGTTGCCTTTGTTCGGCACCGAGCAGAGTTGCAGGTAGTCCAGCACCAGCACCTGCAATCCTTTGCGCCCGAGCGCTTTGCGCCGAATCTTGGCCAGCGTCAGCGCAGGTTCGTCGTCCACCCAGAACGGCGCGGCGGAAATGCCATCGACGGATGTCGCGAGCGCAGACCAGTCGATGCCGCTTTCGTTGGCGTCCTGCAACGCCTTGTAGTCCACGCGCCCGATGCTGGCCATTGCACGATCCGCCACCTCTTCGCTGGGCATTTCCTGGCTCAAAAACAGCGCCGGATGCCCGCCAAGCGCCAGACGCAGGGCGATGTGTTCGGCAAAACTTGACTTGCCCACTGATGGCCGAGCTGCGAGAACGTAGACGTGCCCAGGGCGAAAACCGCCCAGCAGTCGGTCGAGGTGTGGAATGCCAATAGCCCAGCCGGGTTTTTCCATCCTGCCTTCGGCGGCGGCTTGCAGGCGATCCAGGCGATCTCTGGCGACATCGGCCAGCTTGCGCGGCTGCCGATCAGTCGCTGCGAGCTGAAGCCCGGCGAACAGCGACTGGATTTGATCGACGGCATCGGCGGCGGATGTGTCGCCGTCCATCGCGATGTTGTGGGCCTCCGTCGCCACGCGGATCACCTCGCGCTTGCGCCAGGCACGAATCACGGTTTCGGCGTGCTGGCGGATGGCCCGGGCACTGGCCACCTGCGACGCCAGCGCATGCAGCGCGGCCATATCCGCTTCAATCCCGGCCTCGCGCATCGACAGCCAGACGGCCACCACGTCGGACTCCTTGCCGCTTGCCTGCAGCGCAACGGCGTGCCGGTAGACGGCGCGGTGCAGTGGATCGACGAGCATGCGTTCGTCAAAGCCGGTGTCGAGCAGTCGCTGCGCGGCGGTTTCGTCCAGCAGCAGCGATGCCACCAAAGCGGCCTCGGCCACCATGCCGGGGATGTCGTCGCGGTTCATGCGGCCTCCCGGGGCTCTTCGGCTTCACGGCTCTGCGCCGCCTCGATGGCCCGGCGTGCTTGTTCGCCCACCGTGGTGAGCCGAATTTCAGAGCCGTTCGGCATGCTCCAGACGTGCAGCCAATTCCCTCGCACCGAGTTCCTGAAATGCGATCGCCAGTCGCGTTGCCGTTTGGAAACCAGCATGAATTTTTGTTTGAACTCGTGCCAGTGGTAGGC
Source organism: Edaphobacter aggregans (assembly GCA_022736715.1). Taxonomy (GTDB): domain Bacteria; phylum Acidobacteriota; class Terriglobia; order Terriglobales; family Acidobacteriaceae; genus DZDJ01. The sequence goes on along the minus strand of DZDJ01000053.1, from coordinate 750 downwards.
CAGAAACTCGGACGGAATGCCCACCTCGTCGCAGTAGCGATAGATCGGGTCGTCAGGGGGTATCGGCGTTTCACTCCTGGCTTTCAGGTTTCGTATCCACGCCTTGAACGTCAATGCCCCCGGCGATTTGTCATCGACGATTTCGTCTTCGCCCCCCTTGGGGGGTTGGGGGGTTTGTTTTATTCCTTGATCACTTCCTTGATCACTTCCTTGATCCCCCGACGACACTTCGCGAGGACTCGCGAGGATTCGAGAGGATTCATCGAATTCCGGTATTTTTGACTTGCTCGCCTTGTCAATCTTCTGATGAATCAACCAGTTAGCGATTTGGATGTAAGAGTCGCCACCGACCCTATAACGAACAATGCACACTTCTGCTTCCAGTTCTGAAAGCCAACCCTCGATGAGGTCTTTTGCATCGTCGTCGTAGGGAAAAAGAAGGCTCGCGAGCATTCGCGAATTTCCTCGAAGCCTCCCCTCATCATCGGAGAGCGTCCAAAGTTGGATGAAAGTCAGGCGAGCATCCCTCGATACTCTTCCCATACTTTCGCTCTGAGGGAACTCAGGTTTGATGCTACGGATTCTTGCCACTTAGATTCCTTCTTGCCTTCCCGTGAGGGCATCGACCACAGGGGGAACAGCCGGCCTCGCAGATGTGGCGATCTGCTTTTCGATCCGTCGATCTAGGCCGTCTGACTTGTCGCCGCGAAACTCTCGAATCGCGGCCTGTTCGTATTCCTCCGGCGTTGC
>DZDJ01000024.1 GCA_022736715.1 Edaphobacter aggregans | reverse complement strand
AGCCGTTTCAGGGCATCACGTTCCCTCTACACCAACTGGAAAACCGCTATAGCTGGGACCGGCTGTCCAGCCATGCGAAATCGTGATAGTGTTATTAGTTTTCGTTATGGAGGGTGCGATGGCATCGGCAGCACAGGCGGGGCAATTCCACAGTTTTACCGAAGAGCAGGAACAGTTGCGGAAGGAGATCCGCAGCTTTGCCGCGCGGGAGATTGCGCCGCATGTGATGGAGTGGGACGAGGCGAGCCAGTTTCCGCATGCAGTGGTAAAGCAACTGGGCCAGATGGGGCTGATGGGGGTGTTGTTTCCGCCGGAGCTGGGCGGCAGCGGGCTGGGCTATGTGGAGTATGTGCTGGCGATTGAGGAACTGTCGCGCGTGGATGGGTCGATCGGCATCATCGTGGCCTCGCACAATTCGCTGTGTACGAACCACATTATGCTGGCGGGCAATGAGGAGCAGCGCCGCAGATATGTGACGAAGCTGGCCTCTGGTGAGTGGCTGGGCGCGTGGGGGCTGACGGAGCCTGGGTCGGGTTCGGATGCAGGCGGGGCGCGCGCAACGGCTGCCCGCAAGGGAGACAGATGGGTGCTGAATGGCAACAAGACCTTTATCACCAATGGAACCTACGCCGATGTAGCGGTGATTCTGGCGGTGACGGACAAGAGCAAAGGCACGCGCGGGATTTCTGCCTTTGCGGTGGAAAAAGGCACGCCGGGCTTTCGGCCGGGCAAGAAGGAAAACAAGCTGGGGCTGCGGGCCAGCGATACGGCGGAGCTGATTCTGGAGGACTGCGTGATACCGGCGGAGAATCTGCTGGGGAAGGAAGGCGAAGGCTTTGTGGATGCCATGCGCGTGCTGGATGGCGGACGCATTTCCATTGCGGCGCTGGCGCTGGGTATGGCGCAGGGAGCGCTGGATGCGGCGCTGAAGTATTCCAGGGAGCGCAGGCAGTTTGGCAAGGCCATTTGCGAGTTCCAGGCGATCCAATGGAAGCTGGCGGACATGGCGACGCAACTGGATGCGGCGCGGTTGCTGACATTGCGCGCGGCGCAGCGGAAGGATGCCGGGCTGAAGACGACGCTGGAGTCGGCGATGGCGAAGCTCTATGCCAGCGAGGCTGCGGTGCGCATCTGTGAAGAGGGTGTGCAGATTCATGGCGGATATGGGTTCATCAAGGACTATCCGGCGGAGAAGTTTTATCGCGATGTGAAGCTGTGCACGATTGGCGAAGGCACCAGCGAGATCCAGCGGATGGTGATTGCGCGGGAAATCCTGAAGCGCTGATCTGCGCGGGAAGGCAAAATGAGAAACGGCATGGCCATAAGCCATGCCGCTCCCCGAGTCTGATTCGGAAGGAAGTTATTGCGCGTTGCCGCCCAGTTTCTGGGCAGCAATTTGTCCGGCGGCCCCGGTCTTGTCCTGGTCCTTCAGGGCCGCATAGATCAGTTTGGCCTGTTCCGGCTGATTGGAGGCCTCATACAGAGCTGCCAGTTGCAGCTTGGCCACGCCAGCAGGGACGGTGGTGGCCGGTTTGTTTATCAGATCCTTGAGCAGGGCGATGGCGTCGGAGTTGCGGCCCGTCTGCTGGTAGAGCACAGCCAGAGCAAGTTTGGCCAGCGCGGCCAGATTACGGCTCATGGAGCCGGAAACATTCTTCAGGCTGGCTTCGGCAGAGGCGTTCTGCCCCATTTCCATATAGGTGAGGCCAGCGAAATATTCGGCATTGCGGCCTGAGGGTGTAAAGCCATACTTGTTGGCCACGTCCACAAAAAGCCGGTTGGCGGCCTTGGCGCGCTCGGCGGAGGAGGTATAGACCTTTACGCCAGTGGGAACCTGCTGGCCTGGCTGAATCAGCGGGGCGCCATAGTCCTGCATGGCCTGGCCGAAGGCGGCGGATGCCGCCTGTTCGCGGTTCTGGTAGAAGACGAAGCCACCGATGACGACGGCCAGGGCAACGACCAGCGCAATGCTGGCGGGAATCACCTTGTTACGGTGTTCCTCAAGCCATCCGAGGCTCTGCTGCGTGGCGGCGACGAACTTATCTTCCTTGAGTGCGTGACGAGTCTGGGTATCCACGGTTTCCTTTTTGGAGTCCTTCGATTGTGGGAAGGATTCGGTGTGGGCAGCAGAGCGGTGGCTCCGGCTGTCGCAAAGATCAAGTCTACCAGTGTGGAGTTGTGGCGGCAAACGGGAAGAAAGCGGGTGAGGATGGCTGCATGTTATTGCAAAGGCAGTGCATTTGCCGGAACGCACTGCCTTTGGCGGTGGGTCACCTGGAGGTGCTGGTCAGGCCGCGGTCGCGCAGCATGGGTTCAATGCTGGGTTCCTTGCCAAGCCAGGTGTTGTACATCTTGTTCAGGTTTTCAGTATTGCCGCGCGAGAGCACCATGCTGCGGAAGCGGTCACCGTTGGCGCGCGTGAGTCCGCCGTGGTCTTCAAACCACTGGAAGGCGGCATCGTCCAGCATTTCGCTCCACAGGTAGGCATAGTAGCTGGCTGCGTAGTCGTTGCCCCAGATGTGCAGGAAGTAGCTGGAGCGGTAGCGTGGCGGCACATAGCTGAGCAGCAGGCGGGTCTTCTCCAGCGCCTGCTTTTCGAAGACGTCCGGGTCCTGCATTGGTGCGCTGGCGGGCAGCGTGTGCCATTGCATGTCGAGCTCGGCGGCGGCCAGCAGTTCCGTAAAGAGGTAGCCCTGGTTGAATTTGGCGGCTTTCAGCATTTTGGCTTCGAGCGCGGGCGGCATGGGCGCGCCGGTTTTGTAGTTCTTTGCGAAATGCTGGAAGACCTGCGGATAGCTGGCCCAGTGCTCGTTGAACTGCGAGGGGAACTCGACGAAGTCCCGCGGGACGGAGGTGCCGGAGAGGCTGGGGTAGTTGGTATCGGCAAACATGCCGTGCAGCGCATGGCCAAACTCATGGAACATGGTGGTGACGTCGGTAAAGCTGATGAGCGCGGGCAGGCCGGGCGCGGGCTTGGTGAAGTTGGCCACGTTGTAGACGACGGGCAGGGTGCCGAGCAGCCTGGATTGCGTAACAAAGTTGCTCATCCAGGCGCCGCCGTTCTTGTTGTCGCGCTTGAAGTAGTCGCAATACCAGAGGGCGAGCGGTCTGCCGTTGGTGTCAAAGACCTCAAAGACACGTACGTCCGGGTTGTAGACCGGGATGTCTTTGCGCTCCTTGAACGTGATGCCGTAGAGCTGGTGGGCGGCATAGAAGACGCCGTTCTGGAGCACGGTGTTCAGTTCAAAGTAGGGCTTCACTTCGGACTCGTCGAAGTCATATTTGGCCTTGCGCAGTTGCCCGGCGTAGAAGTTCCAGTCCCAGGGCTGCACCTGGAAGCCGCCGTGCTGCGCGTCGATAATGGCCTGAATTTCCTTTTCTTCGCTGGCGGCCCTGGCGGTGGATGCGGGCACCATTGCGTTCATGAACTTCAGTGCGGCTTCCGGCGTTTTCGCCATCTGGTCTTCCAGAGCCCAGGCGGCATAGTTGGGGTAGCCGAGCAACTGCGCCTTCTCTGCGCGCAGTTTGGCGAGGCGGGCGATGGTGTTGCGCGTGTCGTTGGGGCCGCCACGCTCGGCGCGGTTCCAGGAGTCCTCAAAGAGAGCTTCGCGCGTGGAGCGATTGGTGAGTGTGGTGAGATCGGGCTGCTGGGTGGTGTTTTGCAGCGGCAACACCCAGCCTTCGACATGGCGGTCTTTGGCGGCCTGCGCGGCGGCGGCGACCTGCGCTTCGCTGAGGCCGGCCAGCTTTGACTTGTCGGTGGTGACGCAGGCGGATTCTTTGGTGGCGGCCAGCAGCTGATTGATGAAGGTGTTGGAGAGGGTGGACTCCTCTTCGTTGATCTTCTTCAGCCTGGCTTTGTCGGCATCCGAAAGCCTGGCCCCGGCGTGTACAAATTCCCTGTAGTAGTAGTCAACAAGGCGGAGCGATTCTGAGTCGAGATGGAGGGAGTTGCGCTCGTTGTAGATGGTCTCGACGCGATGGAAGAGTTTGGTGTTGAGATGGATGGCGTCGTTGAGGGCGGCAATTTTGGGGGTCTCGATCTCCTGCACCTTCTGCAGCGTCGGATTGGTGTTGGCTCCGGTGACGCCGCTGAAGACATTCATGACGCGATTGAAGAGCTGACCGGTCCTTTCCAGGGCAACCAGGGTGTTCTCAAAGGTTGGCGGGGCCGGATTGTTGGCAATGGCTTCGACTTCCTTCAATTGCTGCGCGATGCCAGCTTCAATGGCGGGCTGGTAGTCGCTGTCCTTGATCTTGTCAAAAGGAGGCGCCTGAAATGGCAACGTGCTGGGCGCGTAGAAGGGATTGCCGGGGCCAAAACTGGCGCTGGCGGCGAGGGCTGGCAGAGAGTTGGAGGTGAGGGCGATGGCCCCGGCGATGAGAATTGGCATAGGCAGTCGCTTGAGCTTTGCGGGAATCAGTTGCATGGCTCTTCCTTTATAGATGATGGCCTGACATTCCTGATTGTAGAAGACAACCGATTGTAGCCGGGGGTGGTGTGCGGGCAAGCGGATTGCTGCTGTCCAGAACACCTGGCGTTGCGCACGGAGCAGGTGCGTCTGCTGCATTGTCATGCAGGGCCGGAGCGCACTGCGGATTTTCCACGAGACGCATCCGCAGCGGCCATTTTCGGTTGTGAGTGCGCCGGTGTTGCAATGTGCGCCCACTCGCACGGGTTGGGTGCTGCTGCTGGCGGTTATTTTTCGCAGGTTCCTGGCATGGGTTGTACCAGCGGTGGCAGACAATGGGTCTCTGGAAAATTCTGGCGGATGGTGCGGAAGCGGTCGATTTGCTGCGCCATCCGCAGCCCCTCCAACTGGTAGTGCAGCAACATGTTGTCCAGAAAATAGGGATGGTTGCCGGCGAGCCAGAGCCTGCGGTAGCCCTCCATCAGATAGCTGTTGCGGTTGCGCAGGTCGAGGAGCAGGCCATCGCTGGCGGCGATGCGGTCCAGTATATCGAGCACAACGGCGGGATCGCCGGACTGATTTTGTTGCGCGGTGTGGTAGAGATCGTCGATGTATTTGGTGTACAGAGCTTTTTGCCCGAGATAATCGAACCGGCGGGCGGCCAGTTCCACAAAATCCAAAAGGTCTGCATTCTGCCTGGCCAGCGGGCGGGTGGAGCGGACGCTCTCAATGACCTGCTCTGCGAGCAGGCGCATGCGGGACGCGGCGGGCTCCATGGTGAGGTAGAGTTTTTGTCCGTTTGGCGTGAAGGGATCGGCCCAGACAAGGCGGTCGATGCCGTCTTGCGGAATGACGGTGTGCAGCGTGCTGTAAATCTGCGTAATGTCGCTGATCTGCTGCTGAAAATGATGGCCGGGGGCGCGATAAAAGGCCCAATCATAGGCCTGCGCAAACTGCCGGTCGTCGATCTTGCTTTGCCAGGAGACGGCTGCACCATATGCCAGTCCATACCAGGTGGCATCGAACAGGCTTTCTCCGTCGTCGTTCCAGGTGGTGTTCATCATGCCGGTGGCGCCCATGCTGCGTCCGGTCTCGGTAAAAACTCGGATGTTGGGCAAAGCGATGGTGTAGTTGGGAAAGATGTTGTTCCAGTTGTCAACGCCGGGCGCTACCCAGGTTTCGAGTCCTGCGTCACGGAAAGGAGCGATCATTGCAGCGAATTGATCTGGAGAAAGGGCCTTGTAATTCCAGGGCATGGCAATCATGTTGAGCGGAATCTGATGGAGCAGTTCAGGGTAGTGCTGCGCAATGTCTCCCCAGAAGATGACACGGCGGTGCGAACCGCTCATGGCCGCGTTGATCTGCTTCATGAAATCGAGGTAGACCTGGCCTTTGCCTTTCTGTTGCACGAGCGATTTGGTCCTGCCCTGGCCCAGTTCGAATGTTTCATCTGCCCCGATATGCAGGAATGGGCCGGGAAAGTCCTTGACGAGCTCCCGCAGCATTTCTGTGACAAAGGGCAGCGATCCTGCGGCGGTGGGCGTCACGACGGTTCCATAAGGAACTTCGGTGATGTCCTTATATTTTTCGTTGTAAAGGACCTGATGGAGGTGGCCGATGGACTCCTGCTCCGGAATTACGATGATGTGATAGCTGCGCGCATAGTCGACGAGTTCGCGCGCTTCGGCCGGCGTCATGCAGCCATCCGGAGGCGCATTGAGCGGCATGGACGGGTAATCAAAGGTGTTTTCAAAATACAGCATCAGCAGATTTTGCTTGTAGGAGGCAAGCAGGCGCACTGCGCGCTTGAGGTCCTGCAAGGTGGGGACTGCGCCCTGGCTCAGGCTGATTTGCGATCCGCGCCAGCGCAGGGAAGGCCAGTCCACGATCTGGAGTGTTGGCAGGGTTGCGCCATGCGCGGCTGGCTGCAGCAACTGGCGCAGAGTTTGCACGCCATAGAAGATGCCTGCGCCGGATGCGGCAATTACGGAGGCCTGTTGCCGGGTGATGATGAGCGCGTAGCCTTCTGCCTGCGCAGATGCCGGGAGTTTGATGCCGGCGGCCTGCAGTATACGCTGGCCCTCCGCGGAGTTGCTGCGGGCGAGCAGGATGGGCGCAGCAGACTTGCTTTGCACCGTGGCTTGTACGTGGTCGATCTGGCTGAGTTCCTGCACCAGCGTGTCCGCGGCAAAACGGTCCCCGGGGCTTTCCGTATGGATGCTCAATGTGGCAGGCAGTGTGAGCGTGCCGGTGGAAAGCTGGAGCTGTTGCGGGTAGGGAATGAGGTGCGGATGTGTTTGCGCGGCCGCAACGGCGGGCAACAGCAGCGATACGAGAACCGCAATCAGAGGGCGTTTGCAGCGGGAAATTGGCATACAGAGAAAGTCCTTCCGGTTTGGCGATACGGGAACAACAAGAGCTACTGTTGACGCGGGTACAGACTCTTCACGGGAAAGCTCATCAGCTCCAGTTCTGAGAGGCAGGGGAGATGCTTTTCTGTTGTCGAGAATCCCAGAAGAACATGGTGCTTTACAAAGGCGATGGCGATGTAGCAGTAGCAGCCATGAGGGTCCGTCAACAGATTCTGCGCATGAATCCACGTCTTGCCATCATCCCTGGAAATGGCAACCGTCAGGGGTGTTCGCCTGCCAGAACTATGGTCAGAGGCGCGGAAGGATGGATCGACATGGGAGTGGTCATTCCAGACCAGGAGTAAATCACCGGTGGACGGAATGCGCTTGATGGAGGCTGGCGAAAGTGGCGATTGAATGCTGGAGGCGATTGCGGGTGTCCAGTGTTCGCCACCATCGCTGGACCAGGAAAGGTATTGGCTGCCCATGGAGGTCCGAATGAACATCAGAACATGTCCATTCCTGAGTTCCACGACACCGGGCTCCTGAAAGCCATTGGGGCTGGGTGTTGGGCAGACGAGAGTGTCGCTGCTGCGCCGCCAGGTTTTGCCGCCGTCATCAGAAAGATAGGCCATAGCGATGCCGCGGTTCGTGAATTTTCCATTGGCGCTGTTGAGCGCGACGGGGATGATGATCCGCCCGGTACGGGTCTGGATGACGCGATCGTTGTTGAGCACATAGTAGCCGGCGTCATGAATGCACTGGATGGGGGAGCTCCAGGTGCGTGCTTCGTCGGAGGAAAAGCGCACGAAGACCTGGGCATCGCTGGTGGATTTTTTGCGGACATAAAAAAGAGCGATACGGCCATCCTGCAGGCGCAGCAGGGAGACGCTCATCACGTTCATGGAGCCCTCGGCGGAGAGGATCGGCGTATCGGTGGAGGACCAGGTTTTGCCGCCGTTGCCGGAGAAGCGGCCAACAATGGCGGCAGGTGCGTCATCACTGCCTTTGCTGCCGGAGAATCTGGAGTATGCAAAGAGGATGCGGCCGTCCTTCAACTGGACAAACGAGCCCTCCGAATTGCGTGGATTGTCAGGGCCTGGAGCCAGAAGCGCAAGCTGTCGGGCTCCGGGCAGGGACGGAACCGGAGCCCCGAATGCGGACAAAGGGAGGGCGAGGAGGAAAACCAACAGCGGGAAAAGGATGGGCAACTCTTTTCGGGGCATGGACATATCTCCTGTCGGCAGATGAACAGAATTTACCACCAGAATTTTATATTTACAATCTGTCGACAGTTGTGTAGGCTGTGTTTCACAAGTTCCACTTGAGGGGGGTTGATGTCATGAGCCGATATAAACACAAGATGCCGCTGATGGTCCTGCTTTTCCTGGCGTGTTTCAGCCTGGCAGCAGGGGCGCAAAATACCACTGGATCGATCTCCGGAGTAGTTCGGGATGCCTCCGGGGCAGTGATTCCAAACGCAAAGATACATGTAGTTTCCACGGAAACCGGGCTGGCCAGGGATGTGGAGTCCAACAGCACCGGTGAGTATATTGTGTCGCAGCTTCCAATTGGCATGTATACGGTGACGGCGGACAAGGGTGGGTTCAAGACCGCAAAGTCGAATGCGGTGCAGGTCCAGATATTGTCTACGGTGACCGTCAACTTCTCGCTTCAGGTCGGCAGTTCGGCGCAAACGGTATATGTAGATGTTCATAGCGCACAATTAGATACGCAGACCTCGCAGGCCGGCACGGTGATTGAGAGCCGGCAGATCAATAACCTGCCACTGAATGTACGCCAGTTTATGCAGTTGGTGTTTCTGGCGCCGATGACGGTTCCAGCCACAGGGGACTTTCGCTCCTTCGAAATTCCACGTAACACATCAGTTCCGGCCGCTGCGGGGCAACAGCCGGAAAACAACAACTATCAGATTGACGGCATGGACAACCGCGAAAGCGGGCGCAATGGATTCGCGATTTCAATGCCGATCGATTCGGTTGCGGAATTTCGCGTACAGACAGGCATGCCTCCTGCAGAATTCGGACGCGGCGGTGGCGTAATTGTGAACGTGGTGACCCGCGGTGGCACCGATAAATTTCATGGATCGGCCTATGAGTTTATCCGTAACAACATTTTTGATGCCAAGCCCTACTTCTCCAATGGGACAAGCCCTCTGAAGCGCAATCAGTTTGGTGCATCCTTGGGTGGGCCGATTGTGAAGCAGAAGCTCTTCTTCTTTGGTAACTATGAAGGTCTGCGGCAGGCGGCGACGGGAAACCCGCCTGTAGGATTAGTGCCAACAGTGGACCAGAAGAACGGCATCTTTACGACAACGATTACCGATCCGGAGAATGGAAACCAGCCATTCCAGAACAACACGATTCCTTCTGGCCGGATCAATACGATCTCCAGTAACCTGCTGCAGCTCTTTCCTGATCCGAATGTGACGGGCAACGCCGGTTACAACTTCATCTTCAATAACGTGCCGAGCGCGCACCTGTCATATAACTACGCGGTTGGCCGTTTGGACTACAACATGGGTCCGAAGGACAACATGTTTGCCCGCTACCTGTTTGACCAGGAAGTGACCGCCACGCCACCGGTACTGCCATTGCCAGCCTATTCCGGTGGTAAGAACATTTCGCTGCGCGCACAGGGGCTGGGGGTCCAGTGGAACCATATCTACTCTCCATCCTTGCTGAACACGCTGAGCCTGAACTACACGCGCTATCACAATCAACTGGCGACGCTGAACTCGTATCGTAAGGACTTTATTACTACGTCCGGCATCACGAACACGCTTTCAGCGACGAGTCCACTTTTCTGGGGCGTTCCGAACATCTCGATTCCGGGATTTATGGCGCCGTATGACTTGACGCCCAGCTATCGCACGATGAATGAATATCAGTTGATGGACAGTGTTGTGTGGACGCACGGAAAGCACACCTTCAAAATCGGTGGTGATATTCAGCACATCCAGACGAACATGTTTTATACGGGTTCGAATGGGTTCTTCAGTTTTGGCAACAGATATACCGGCAACAACTTCGCAGATTATCTGCTTGGCTATGCGGACTCTGTCGGGAAAACGACAAAGTCAACCAATTGGAACACCTGGATAGACTATTTGGCTGGCTATGCACAGGATGACTGGCGTGTGACCAAGTCCCTGACGCTGAACCTTGGCCTGCGTTATGAGGTTGAGTCAGCGATCCGGATGTCAGACCGGTGCGGTCTGGACATGAGCTTTGCCAACGGCGTGGCGACGCAGGTGGTGTCTTCGCAGTGCAAATCACTGGCAGACATTCAGAGCTTTTCGCTGAATGTGCGTCCGGATGTTTTGCTGGCCGTAAGCAATCACAGCGCGCCGTACAATGCGGACACGAACAACTTTGCTCCGCGTTTTGGCTTTGCGTATGCGTTGAATGACAGCACAGTGCTGCGCGGTGGTTATGGCGTGTTCTATGCGTCACCACAGGTGGCCAGCACGGCGTCTTCCAATAACTTCGCGCCGAACAATCTTGCTCCGACGTGGGTTTCCAGCCCGACAACGCCAACGTATAGCTGGAATCCGGAAGGGCAGACGAGCGGAGTGGATACGTTGAAAAACGCAGCCTTGTCGGTCTTCCCCTTCATCTCACGCAACCTGCCTTATGGCATGGTGCAGGAGTGGAACCTGAATGTGCAGCGCAAGCTGAGCAACAGCCTGACGCTGGAGTTGATGTATCAGGGAAGCAAGGATGATGATCTGCTGCTCTTCAACAACACCGACTTCAAGGCGCCTGGGCCTGGCAATGTGCAGGCACTGCTGCCGTATCCGCAGTATGCACGAATCCAGAACTTCCAGGCCAACGGATATAGCAACTACAATGGTGGTTCTATTCGGCTGGAGCAGTCTCCGTGGCATGGGTTGGGCTACATATTTTCCTATACCTATTCCAAGTCGCTGGACAATGGATCAACGCTGAATGCAGTTCCTGTGTGGACGGACCCGTTCCACCAGAACACGACTGCATACGGTCCGTCTGATTTCAATGCGACGCACCGTGTTTCCTTCGCCTATACCTACTATCTGCCAATCGGCCAGGGAAAATTGCTCTACAGCAATGCCAGCGGCCTGATGGACAAGGTCGTTGGAGGCTGGGGAATTCGCGGCATCACACAGCTCCAGAGCGGACTGCCGCAGTCGCCGTCGATGAACCTGTCGCGTGTTGGCATCTGTGCCAGTGCTTGTACGGCGCGTCCTGACCGCATTGGCAATGGAAACCTGCCGCGCGGAGAACGTAGCATCAAGCAGTTCTATGACGTCAGCGCCTTCCAGTTGCTGCCTGCTGGCGGTACATCCGGACGGATTGGCAATGCGGGGCGCAACATCCTTATCGGGCCTCCGATCAATAACTTCGATTTTCAACTGTTCAAGGAAGTGACCTTCCGTGAGACGCAAAGCGTGGAGTTCCGCTGGGAAATGTACAACGCGCTCAACCATACGCAATGGCTGGCACCGAGTACAAACGTAGAATCGCCTTCAACCTTTGGCGTGATTACGGGAACACAGCCACCGCGTATCATGCAGTTTGCACTGCGCTATGCGTTTTAGCGCGCATGGCTGACAGGCAATGAGTTCCAGGCTTGCAGTAAGAGCCTGGAACCCATTTTTTGCACTTCGACAGCAAGAGGGCAACAACTTACATCCAGTTGTTGCCCTCTTTTATTGATGGAATGCGTTGAGCAAGACGTTGGCCACCGATTTTCCAGCGGCATGCTTAAGGCAGAAGCCGAGAAGGTGTAAGACGAAGCCGCATGTCTTGAGCCGGAGCGGCCAACCGGGAGCGGAGGCCGGGCACGCCCTTCAAGAAGCGTACTTCTCACAGTAACTCTGCTATTGACTTAGGCGGATGGTCTGCCTGCCTTTTGCTTTACCTCTTCAATGCTTCCCCAGCGCAGCGTTACATGGTCATAGATGACCTGCCGGGCCATTTCTTCTGCGATCTTTCCCTGGATGAATTTCATGAGTGGACGGTGGGAGTCCAGAATCATCTTCATCTGCTCGTGAGGGGACTTTTTAATAAGGGCAAAGGCAAACAATGGAGCTGTCAGGCTGCTGAGCGTCTTTTCCAGAAATTCATTTCCGGTCAGGCTCCAGATAGTACGGTGAAATGCCAGGTCCATGCGGATGGCTTCTCTGGCAGAAGTGGTTCCGGCTTTCTCCATTTTTTCCAATTGTTGCATCAGCTTGCGCTCGCTTTGCGAAGTGAGATGAGAACGGCAAAGCAGCAGGGCTTCGGATTCCAGAACCAGGCGGAGACGGTTGATCTTCTGGATGTCCACCTCATTCAGGCTGACGACGAACATGCCGCGGCGCGGATGATGAGTGACCAGGCCCTGTTCCTCCAACTGATGCAAGGCCTCGCGAATCGGAGCACGGCTGACCTGCATCTGGCGGCCGAGTTCACTTTCGTTCAGACGGGCCCCTGGTTTGAACTTTCCAGAGAGGATGGCCTCTACAAGCGCTTCTGAAATGTTCTTGCAGAGTGTAGAGGTTTTGATATTAATAAGAACTTTATTGGCACTCATCATGGGCTATCTTAACTACCTGTCAGGACGGTTCATCCGCCGGTGTGCGCTGGTTTCATCAACGTATACAGTATATCGGTCTGGCTGTGCTGCCTGTGAAAAGTTTTCTACAGACCCTGGGCCGTGGGCAACCGCCAGAGTGCTTTCTGCTTCCTGTGCCGGTGCTCTTCGTGGCCGCACGACCAGTCTTTGGTGAAGTTGCAGGACTTATGGGGCGGAAACTATATCAGAATGTGAAACTTCGATCTCCTTGCCGTCCATGACCATTCCGGCCAGCTTGTCGGCTGCCGGGGGCGGAAACAGGAGACTTACAAGATAGCCAGCCGAAAAAGTTACAAGAGTTCCAAGAGCACCGAAATAGAAAAAGCTCCAGGTCGTGGTGATGCTAAAGAGAAGAACGGCAAGGCTGCCAAAGACACCGCCGGCGAGCACGCCTGCTGCATTGGCACGACGGGTGATGACTCCGAGCAGAAAGATGCCGAGCATGGGCCCCACCACCAGGCTGCTGATGCGGGAATAGGCGATTGCCAGCGAGCCTGCGTGGCCTGCAAACAGAGCCAGCAGTGTTACGACGCACCCCCAGGCAGCGGTGCCGATGCGGCCGATGAAAGCATAGTGTTCTCCGGAGCGACCGGGGTGAACAAGCCGAGCATAATAGTCCACGGTGGTGGCTGTGGTGAGTGCGTTGATTCCGGCAGACATGACGGCCATGGATGCGGCAAAAATAGCGGCAATGACCAGGCCTGCAACGCCTGCTGGCAGTTGCGTGAGAACGAAGTAGGGAACAATCGCATCCAGATTGTGCAGATGCGCAAGACGGCCGGGATGAATGTTGTAATAGGCGAAAAGGACAATGCCAATCGCATTGAGCAGTGCGATGACGGGGACGATCAGAAGGGCCTGTAGCAGGATGGACTGGCGAAAATCCTTTGTAGATTTGGCGGCAAACAGCCGCTGGAGAATTGCCTGATCGGTTGTGAGTGGCCCAAGGGCGAGGAACGCTCCGCCTGCGAGGCAGGCCCAGAGGGTGGTCATCTCATGCGGGTCGGTGGACAGGTTGAAGAAGCGAAGGCGGCCAGCAGAGTGGGCAAGTGTGTAGACGGTGGAAAGTCCGCCCGGTACTCCACGGAGGGCAATCCAGAAGATGAAAAGAATACCCGTCATGACGGTGGTGAACTGGATCACGTCGGTCCAGATGACAGCCTTCATGCCGCCCAGCGTTGTGTAGAGCGTTGTGAAAAGCCCCATGGCCAGCACGCATTGCCAAATAGGCAGGCCACTCACCAGATGAATCACCAAGGCTGGACCATAGATGGCAACGGCAACATGCCATGCACGCAGAATCTGGAAGAGTCCGCTGGCCAGAGAACGGACTTTGAGATCAAAGCGCCGCTCCAGATATTCGTAGGCTGTGTAGAGGTGCAGTTTGGAGTAGAACGGAACGAAAACCAGAATGACGATCGGGGCAACCAGAGGATAGCCGATGGTGACCCAGAGCAATGTTAGATTGTTTTTGTAGGCCCACGCGGGAGAACCCATCACAGAGATGGCGCTCAGATCGGCGGCAACGATGGAGATACCAATTGGAAGCCATCCCATGGACCGCCCGCCAAGAAAATAGTCGCGCGCAGTGGACCGCTTCTGATAAAAGGAACTGCCAAAGATGGCAATTGCGAGCAGGTAGATGCTCAGGGTGATGTAATCGGCATGGGCAAAAGCGATCATGCGGTTACCGTGAACTGGGCGTCCGCTTCCAGTGGGAAGAGCGGCTTGCGCCGGTGCTGATAGTGGAACTGCGCCGGATCGTCACAGGTAATACCAGCAGTGCCGGCCAACAGGACTTCCCCGGCGATGGGAGCATAGGCGGCGCGCGGAGCATTGACGCCTTTTACAACCAGGATTCCTTTCCATTCCGGATGGATGCCCAGACTCAGCAATTGCTCCAGGCTCATTGGCGCCATGCGCTGGCTGGTAAGAACGATAGTGTGCTGCTCGGCGGTTTCGACAACTGCGGTGATGCCCTGATCGCCGCCGCCCCAGCCGCCGTGGCGTATCTGTTTTTCAATAAAAATTCCATCCGAAAGAGTGCGGACACGTCCTTCGATAGCGACTGGTGTGCCATGCAGAGTGTCCGTTTTTGCCCCAACCATGAGTGAAACCGTATTGCGTATGCCTGCCTGCAGGCATTGCTGCACGGAGTCGGGGTCATAGAGAACGACCAGGGCGTTGGTCGCATTTTGCGCGAGTAGCTCGCGCAGAAGGATGGTGGAATCTGCGGGACTGCCGCCACCAATATTGTCTCCAATATCCATAAGAACGACGGGCTTGCGGGGAGACTGCATTGCCGACTGCACGGCATGCCGTGCATCCGGAAGGTCTGCTGTAAATTGACTGCGCTGTTGCCAGGCCCGGGTGGCGAGCCAGTCCGCTGCCTGCTGCGCCAGTTCGGCATCGCCATCTGTCACGGCCACAAAAGCCGCCCCCATTTCTTCCACATCTGCATAGTAAAACCCCATAGCGATGCTGGCGCTCAGGACTCCGGGCCACTGCAACACCGCGTCCAGGTCCTGGTAAAGCCGCTGCGCAGCCCCTTCACCAGTGTATTGACGGGACAACTGGATGATCATGGGAGGCGTGGCCAGGTATTGCACGGGCCGTACTTCGCCGCTCAGTGTTTTGTGCAGAAGCAATGCTGCTTCGCGGCCGCGGTCGAACTGGTCCAGATGTGGATTGGTCCGGTAGGCGATCATGGCCGTGCTGTGCTGCGCCATGGCGCGCGAAATGTTGGCATGCAGATCCAAAGTGGCAACGATGGGCAGCGTGGCGCCAACCATGCTGCGGATGCGGCGGAGGACCTCTCCATCCGCATCGCGATGCTTTTCGCTGACCGTGGCCCCGTGCAGTGCGACGAGAATGCCATCTACAGGCAGCGATTGCTGGAGCGCCTGCAGCAGTTCTTTGGCGAGTTGTTCATACGCCTCTTCGGTGACCGTTCCGCTCGGTAATGCAAAGGTGGCCATGCCGCCAGCGATCTCCATGCCGGTTTCTTCACAGCCTGCAATCATTCCCCCCAACTCATGATGCGCTCCCCGCCAACGGGCAAGCATTGCGGCATTGCAGGTCAAAGAAGCGCGTGCAAAGTCACTGTATCCGGTCGGGACGGAGTGAAATGTATTTGACTCGTGTAGAAAGCCAAGCAGAGCGACCCTCATGCCTGCTTCTCCTGCTGTATCTCGGCAACGAAGGCGGCCTCCACCAGCATGCCTGCCTGCAGATCAACGCCATAGGCGCGGCGATTGGGCGAGTGCTTGCCGAAGTACTCTTTGTATACCTCATTGACGGCCGCGATGTCGCGGTTGACATCCTGCAAATACAGACGGGCTGAGGCGATGGCTGTCTTGTCAATACCAGCTTCCCTGAGGACGGCATCGAGTTGGCGAAATATCTCGCGCATTTCTTCTGCTACTCCTCCCTGAATTGGAGCGGAGGCGCCAGCCGGGATGCCGGTCAGGACGGTTTCCAACATGGGCCCAGAGTGTATTACAGCGCTGCTGAAAGGAAAATTGGGATTCGTAAAGATGAATTTCATGAGATCTCCACTATTATGTTGTGATTTAGTAAGTCAGGTAGCCACCGTCTACCGTGAGTGTTGTTCCGGTAATAAAAGCTGCTTCTTCACTGAACAGGAAAGCGACGGCATGGCCAATATCCAGCGGTGTGCCACGCCGTCCTAGGGGGGTGCGCCGAAGGTATTTGCCTGAGCCATGGCGCTGCTGGATCTGGTGAACAATCCTGGCACTGGTTTCCGTCAATATGTCGCCAGGAGCAACAGCGTTCACGCGGATGTGATGCGGCGCCAGTTCCAGCGCCATCGATTGTGCCAGAGAGACCTGTGCCGCCTTGGAGGCACAATAAGCGCTTGCCAGTTCCTGTGCGGCGAAAGCACCTGTGCTGGCAATATGTACGATGCAGCCGGCCTGCTGTGTTGCGATCAACCTGCGTGCAACGGCCTGGGAGCACCAGATGGTTCCTTTGATATTGGTGTCTATAATTTTGTCGACCTGTTCGCGTGGCATGGTCGTGAAAGAGTGCAGGGCCGCTTCGCCGGTTATGGATGCGTTGTTGACGAGCCCATTGATGTGCCCGAATGTGGCAGCTACACCGGTGACCATGGCGTCCACCTGCTCCGGGTCTGCGATGTCCGATGCAAAGCCACGGGCGCCGGGAATGCTGGCGGCCGCATGTTGTGCCTGCTCCAGTGTGGGCTGCACGATGGCGAGGCGTGCGCCTTTTTCTGACAGTGCAGAACAGATGCCACGTCCAATGCCTGTTGCTCCGCCAGTGACAATGATGACTTGATTCTGCAGCGCTTTGTGTTGGGGCATTTGCATGGTCTATTCCAGTTGCTTCAGAAGTGTTGCTGCAAGGTCCTCTGCCCGGACAGAGATGGAAGGGTAACGGGACGCAGTCCGCTCAATGGATGCAGGATCTTTGAATCCATTACCGGTGACGAGGCAGACACTGGTTTCGTGCTGACCGATGAGACCGGCGTCTGCTGCCTGTTGCCAGCCGGCAAATGCAGTTGCTCCGGCTGGTTCGCAATAAATTCCTTCCTCCAGCAGAAGGGTCCTTTGTGCAGAAAATATGGAGTCGTCGCTGACAGAGATGCCTGTTCCATGGCACTGGTGCAACAGGGCAAGCGCGCGGCTGGCATCAATATTATTAGGAACAGAGAGACCGCTGATGCGGGTTGTGCTGTGCACAGGGTGAACTTCCTGCGTGCGGTTCAGATAGCTGGCTACCAGTGTCAAACAGCCGTCTGGCTGCACAGCGTGGATGCGTGGAACCTTTCCTCCAGTGCGCAGAAAACCCTGTGCAATGGCCGAGTAAAGACCTGCACCACCGACCGGAACAAATACATGGTCTGGAGCGAGGGAGAGTAATTCGTCTGCAATCTTCTCAACGCCACGCATTCCTTCAGGACAGTAGTGAAATGCAGAGACGACAAACGGGACATGGCTTTTACCAGCCACCTGCTGGATTGCGGCAAATACATCTGCAGTAACGGTTGCGTCGCTGACGAATCCGGGGACCCGAAAGACATGCGCTCCATGTGCCTGCATCTGCGCCAGCTTTCCTGCAGGCGCATCCTGATTGACCATAATCATGCACTGAAGACCATATCGTGCACAGTAAGCAGCAAGCGAGGACCCCGTGTTGCCGGATGAGGTTGCCATGCAGCTTCGTGCTCCGGACCGAAGGATGCGGGCGACTTCGGTTGCGACAAAGCGGTCTTTGTAAGAGCCTGTGGGGTTGCAGCTTTCCAGCTTGAACAGCAGCCGGCCACGAGTTGCTGCTTGTTGCGAGACGCCCTGCACCAGCGGAGTGTTGCCCTCGCCCATGGTTACGACAGGCGAAGCAGATGCAGGAGTGGAGGGGGGGTGGCAAGAGTCCATTAGAAGATTCCTCCGCCTTGCCCAATTTGCCTGGGCAAGAAGCCGCTGTTCATCTCCTGCAGCGCAGCATCGATGTGCCATTGTCCATTGCGTAACGTAAACAGGCCATGGCCGGGAAGCAACAGTTCTACGCCCTGATTCTGGAGCCTGGGCAGGTCTTTGCAGTAGTCCTGCAGGTTGGAATCTGCGGCATTGATGACACCCAGCACGCCACCGTAGAAGACAACATCGGCGCTGAAGCAGGCGCGACGGCCTTCAACTTCCGTAAACAGGCAGAAGCTGTCATGCGAGTGTCCGCGAACATGGACCGCTGTAAATGATATTCCGGCAGCAGTGAAATTTTCGCCATCGGAATAGGACTTCTCCACGGGGCAGGGCTGCATGGTGAGGTCATGCGGATAGCCGCCCATGGCGCGCGCCCGCTTCAGTCCGCTGCGCTCCTCATCTGCTGTTTGCACGATGGATGCAGTCAGCACTGAAGCAATGACAGGGCACTGACAGCGCCGTTGCAGGCTGGCTGCACCGCCGCTGTGGTCAGCATGAGAGTGCGTCAACAGGATGGCAGCCACGGGCACGCCGGGAAAATCATTTGCAAGGGTCTGCATGATCTCTGTTTCCCCCAGGCCAGAGCCAGCATCAATCAAAAGGACGCCTTCTGGTCCGCGCAGTGCGTAGACATGGCAGTCGTATGGACTGGAGATGCCAAACTGTGCGCTGCCCACAATGCCTAACGATGAATTAATCCGCATTGTTTTTTCCTGACATTCAAGGTTTCCCCGCCTGGCTACGTGGTCCGGCATGATTGTGGCCGACGTTGTCCTGCTCCGGGGCCTACTGCAATATGCGATCTGTGGCTGCCAAAGTCCGTTCCACCTCCTGCATCGTATGCGCGGCGGAAATGTACCAGCGTCCGTCCTGCAGGAGCGCCACGCCTTCATCCAGCATGGCAACTGCAAAATCAATATAGAGAGATCGATCAGCAGCCAGCGTTTCACGGTACGTACGGGGTGCTTTTTCCTGGAACAGGACCTGAAACACCGGACCACCACCTGTTGTGACCACGGGGATATGTTTTTGCCGGAGGCGGTCCTGTAGTCCCTGACGCAGCATTTCTCCCAGGGACCACATTCGGTTATACGCGGCGCCGTTGTCTGCGGCCAGGGTTTGCAGTGTGGCTTTGGCCGCGGCCAGCACAACCGGATTACCGTTCAGTGTTCCGGCATGAACGACCCTGCCAGTAGCAATCCAGTCCATGTACTCTTTTTTTCCGGCCAATGCGCTCAACGGCATCCCTCCACCGATGGCTTTTGCGAAGGTGGCGAGATCCGGGACAACCCCATAGAGCTGCTGTGCTCCGCCCAGGGCAAGCCTCAATCCGGTGATGACCTCATCAAAGATGAGCAGCGCTCCATGTGTGCTGGTGATCTGGCGCAGGAATGCGAGGAACCCCGGGTCCGCCGGAATGCAGCCGCTGTTGCAGAGCAGAGGCTCGCAGATGATGGCAGAGATCTCAGCTCCATGTTCGCGGAATGCCTGCTCGACGGCCTGACTATCGTTCCACTCAACAACAATGGCGTCCGCATTGGCCCGCTGTCCTGTTCCTACCGGTACAGGCGCACCATGAGCTTGTCCGATTTCTTCGAGCGTAGGGTGATAGCTGACGAGAGTGCTGTCATCCCAGCCATGATAGTGGCCTTCAAACTTCAAATATCTGGGGCGTGAGGTGCAAGCACGCGCCAGGCGCAGGGCAACCTGCACAACCTCCGTTCCACTGTTGGCAAAGGCAATCCGTTCTGCACAGGGAATGTATTGCTGGAGCAGTTCGGCAACTTCGTATTCCAGATCATGCTGAGCGCCAAAGGTGTGGCCGCGTTGCAGAACATCTGCGACTGCAGCATTGATCGCGGGGGGAGCGTGGCCCAGAATCAGCGGCCCCCAGCCCAGCATGTAGTCGACATAAGTGTTGCCATCGACGTCTGTAATATAAGGACCTGTGCCATGGTCAAAATAAAGCGGGAAGGGCCGTGCTGTTCTGCGCAGACCGCTTGAGACGCCACCTGCAAGAGATTGCCGGGCACGTTCCAGCTTTGCAATGGAACCAGCAGTTTTTTTGCGAAGATTATTTTCGTGCTCCTGAGCGCGAAAATACTGTGCGGCCGCGGTAAATGCCTCTGCCATTATTTATTCTCCTTGCAAACATCAGGAATGGTGCCTGCCCATGTATGCGCGCCGCGAAGACGTATGCCAACTTCTCCGCCGGTTGTATACCAGTGGTGATGCGACAGAAAGAACCTGGCATCGGCAACTGCTTCGGGCAGTTTACCGGCAGGCTGCACCGCATTGTTGCAGTAGACAAGTATGTCATCGCTGAAGGTGTCGGTATATCCGCCAAAGAGATAAATTGCGTCGTTGTCGGCGGCGGCCCAGAATGCGCGGCGGCCCTCTGGTAACTTTCCTGCAGCGGCCCATGTTCGACTGGCTGGGTCGTATGCCCAGATGTCATCCAGATTAGTGTGATTTGTCCCCTCGGCAAGGTATCCGCCAAACAGATAAATCTTTCCATGCAGGGCCGCAGCGCCAAGCGAAATGCGCGGCTTGCAGGCGCACTCTGGCAGCGGAGTCCATCCCTGCTGTGGATGGCTGACGTCGAAGCTCCAGGCACTCCGCAGTCCGCTGGAGTAGTCTGCGGCTGCTGTGATGCCGCCAAAAAGATAGATATGTGTTCCGATGGCAACTGTCGCAGCATTCATGCGGGCCTCCGGCAACTGCATTGCCGAAAGATGCTTCCACTCCTTGCCATCGAAGCGGTATACAGCGCGCGAAGCCCCGGCATCCGTTGCCCCCCCCAGAACATACAACATGTTATTGATGACGACAGAACTGGCGTCGCTGAGAGTAACTGGCATTGGTGCTGCCGACTGCCAGCAGTTACATTGCACCTTGTAAGAGCTGGCCTCCGCAGTGCGTTGTTTCCCCTGGCTGCTCCAGTAGCTGCCCCCGGCGACAATCCATTGACCATGTACAAGGCCGGCGGCATAACCAGCGCGCGGAAGCGGCAGTGGGGCGCGTACACTCCAGGATGCGAGGTGGCCGACCAATAACATGTTGACTCCTAATAGCAATTGATAAAGCATCATAAGTCTCTGTCTGCAAGTAAGAAGAGCGAATCCCCTGGCTGGACTATTGGAAACTCATGAACCATGCCTACAATCCCAGCCTTTTCTGCACGATACTCTTCCAGCAGTTCGCCTGTTGGGCTGACGAGAGTGCCCAGCAACTGCCCCTTTTGCACTGTTTGCAATAAATGAACCTTGTGCAGAAGAAAGCCGGTTTTCGTTGCCGTGACTCCGGCATCGGTATCACCCTCACCCTGCAGACGCCACTGGATTGCAGCCGACGGCGGCGCGCCCGGCAGAATGCCAAGATGGCGGAGCAGATTGTAGATGCCGGACTTCATCATCTCCAGGTCTTGCGGATGAATTCTTCCCGCTCCGCGCGCTTCGGTGTACAGCCAGGGAATGCCTTTGCTGGCAGCGTAGGAGATGGTTCGCCCCGGCGCAATCTGCTCGTGGCCCCATAGTATGGAGGCGCCAAAAATGGCGGCGGCTGCGGTGCTGCGAGGATCTGTGGTGGAGTAGCCGACCATGCTGGGCATGCGATAGGTAATGCCTCCGCTATGCAGATCCAGATAAAAATCGGCAAAGTCGATTACGTTGTGCGCCAGAGTGAAGGCGATGCGTTCGGAAAAGGTCCCGGTGGAGCTGCCGGGCATGATGCGGGCCATATTCTGGCCGTCTACAGGGCTTGTCCGCATGCCTTGCCAGAAGGCAGGTGGGTTCGCAACCGGCACGGCGATGAGCCGCCCGCTCATGGTTTGCGGAGATAGCTCCTGAACAACTTCCAGGATGGCGCGAACACCCTCGTATTCATCGCCATGCACCCCCGCAGTGACCACCAGCGTTTTTCCTGGCCGGGAGCCGTTCAACAGCAGCAATGGCACATCTGCGGTGTCCGGAATATGCAACGAGAGCCGGTTGCAAGAGGCAGGAGGAAAGGATTCAGGTCGAAAGTTGACAGCTTCCACGATCATTGTTCCGGTCCCCTTGAGAGGCTATGCAGCATCATACTATGCTGTCGACAGTTATACATAATGGTTGCCCCCCCCCGGTTTCCATAGAAGGCAATTATTTACAGGAAATTTGACAGAGATTCACATGTTAAATCATTGAAACTGCGCAGCAGAATCCGTGCTTGACCGCACGGCGGATGATATGTATTCTGTCGACAGTCTATGAAAACCAAAAAGCTTTCCGGCGTCATTCCCCCTGTTGGCACTCCTCTTACACCCGAAGGTAATGTGGATGTAGCGGGTCTGCGGCGGCTGGCGCGGTATATGTTGGACGCAGGGTGTCACGGTCTGTTTGCCAATGGATCCATGAGCGGGTTTGCCTTCCTCACGGACGAGGAGCAGGTGCGGGCCATTGAGACGGTGGTGGAGGTGGCCGGCGGCAAGGTGCCGGTGATGGCCGGCATCGGTGAAATGAGCACCTCGCGGGCCGTGAAGCGTGCCAAAGAGATTGCGGCACTGGGTGTCTCTCACCTGACGTTGTTGTCGCCGCTCTTTTATCTGGCGCAGCAACAGCATCTGGTCCGTTATTTTTCGGACATTGCCGCCGCGGTGGACCTGCCCATTGTGCTGTATGACAACCCGGTGCTGACGAAGAACCCGATTTATCCGGAAACGATTGCAGAACTGCGGAGAAGCGTCCCGAACTTTGTTGCGGTCAAAGAGAGCAACCAGGACTGCATCAACCTGCAATTGCTGCTGGAAATAACAAAAGGTGATGAGGGCTTCTCCGTCCTGACTGGCAGCGAGTTCCTGATTGTGGTTGGACTGCAGATGGGGGTGGATGGCTGTGTTGGCGGCATACATAATATCTGCCCGCGTGTGGCGGTGGATCTGTATGAGGCCTTTGTCCGTGGCGACCTCGAAACGGCACAGCGGCATCAGCGAACACTGACGGAAATTTGGCAGGTGTTCACCTACGGTAATGTATGGGGTGGTTATGAAGAAGCGCTGCGTCATCTCGGTATTTGTGAGCGTGCCGCAGGCGAGCCCTACGTAACGCCGTTGACCAATACAGAAAAGGCAGAGGTGCATGCCATTCTGAACCGGCATCTGGCCCCGGCAATTTCGCAGTTCTAGATCGGCAACAACGGATGGCCAGCAGCGCTTATGGGTGCGGTTGGAACAGCGTGAGTTGGGTCTTCCAGGTCACGCTACGTCCGGGGTTGAGTATCACCATGCCATTGCCATTGTCCTTTCCTTTCCATGCCTGGCCAAACGGGTCTCCATTGTTGAACTGCGGTTCCAGAACAACCAGCGGTTCGCCGGCTGGTGCATAAACCAGAATCGTTTTTACGAATGGCGTCAGTGCTGTGATGCGCAAGCCGTAATTCGCCGCAACATCTGCAATGCTGCAGACAACATGGCCCTGCGCCGTTCTTTGCAGTGGAAGAAACGCATCATTGACGGGAACGGTGAGAGCAGCGCCATTCGGAGCAGTAAAGTCCAGAGGGGTTCCTGCGATGGGCAGCAAAGCGCCTGTGGGGAACATATCGTCCGGGTCATTTACTGCGGCGCGTGCAGTGGCTGGGATGTGCAGGCGTGCGTTGGCGCGGTTGCCGCTGGGCAAACGGAAATACGGATGCCAGCCAATGCCAACTGGCTCTGGATAATCTCCAATGTTGGTGGCGGTCAGCGTCAGCGTGAGTGAGTGCGCCCGGAGCAATGCATGTACTACAACGCGATTGCTGGAGAACCAATGTCTGTTTGCAGGCAACAGAAAGGTTGCCGTGGCGGAGGCCTGCGCGGTGCTGCTGCGCAGTTGTGTGCTTGTCGCCCTGGCCATGAGTAGTTGGCCATGCAGAGCTTGTGGTGCGGCTCCGGGACGGCTGCCACGCCAGTTTGCGCGTAACTTCACAGTGCGTCCGCGCCATGTGGCAAGGATGAACTTTCCATCGGCGGTCGCCGGCCCCAGAATGCGGTTTGCAAAAGGAAAGAGCAACGCGCCGCCCATCATGAAACTCTCGTTTCCATCCTTGTCCGGGCCTGTACCATTCAGCAGAGTTGTGGCTGTTTGTAACGATGGTGAAGCGAGCAGCGGCACTTCTCCCTTTCCCGGAAGGTGGGCCGTGATCTGGAAAACATTCATGCCACGGCCGGGAAGAAATGTAGCGCTCAGAAACTCTGGCAAGGCGCCATTGTTCGTCAGGTGCCGTTGGAGATGGAGAACCGGCTCTCCGCCAATGACCGGTGATGACGGATGTGCTTTTTGCTGACCCTGGGAGGCGCAGACAAAGAAAGCCAGCAAGGGCAGAGCGACCTGGAAGAAGCGAGATGTCTGGGACATAGGGCCGGTTCCTGATGGAGGGCGGTGTGGTGATGCAAAATCTGTCGACAGAATAGCAGAATTGGGACTGTGGCGGGGCAGGAGCAACTATACTGCTGAGCAGAGGCAACGGCACGGGCGCTGCTTGCCGGGAATGGGAGCAGCAGGTGAAAGGGAAGCAGATGTGGGTGGAAGTGGATGACGTGGAACAGAAGATCAGTCCGTTGAATAAAGGGCTTGGGTGGATGGATGCGCCAATGACGTCTGCTGAGGTTGCAGCGCAGGGCTGGAACCTGCTGGCGGATGACCTGAGTCTGCCGGTGGCGGTGCTTTCTGCGGAGAAGCTGCAACATAACCTGCGGTGGATGCAGCAGTTTATGGAGGCGTATGGCGTGAAGCTGTCTCCACATGGAAAAACCACGATGGCTCCGAAGTTGTTTGCGATGCAATTACGGGGAGGCGCGTGGGGCATCACATTGGCGACGGCGCACCAGGTGAGGGTTGCGTATGCGCATGGAGTGCGGCGCGTGCTGATGGCGAATCAGCTGGTGGGCAGGCAGAATATGGAGACGATTGCGGCCTTGCTGCGGGATGCGGAGTTCGATTTTTTCTGCCTGGTGGATTCTGCGGAAAATGTGCGGCAGCTAGGTGAATTTTTCCGGGCGAAGGGGCAGCGGTTGCAGGTGCTGCTGGAAGTGGGCATGCCGGATGGCCGCACGGGCGTGCGCAATGAGCAGCAATTGCAGGAAGTGCTGGATGCGCTGTCTGCGTGGAAAGAACAGGTTGTGCTGTGCGGGGTGGAGGTTTATGAGGGCATCAGCCATGCCGAAGAGGTGGTGCGCAGTTTTCTGCAACATGCGGTGGCGGTGGCCAGAAGGGTTGCTGCGCGGGGGCAGGTTGCGCGGGCGCCGATGATTCTTTCCGGTGCAGGTTCGGCGTGGTATGACGTTGTGGCGGAGACGTTTTCTGCCGCGCAGATGGGATGCGAAGTGGAAGTAGTGCTGCGGCCGGGATGCTATCTGACGCACGATGTAGGGGTCTACAAGGAGGCGCAAGAGCGCATCAGCGCCAGCAATCCGGTGGCGCGGCGGATGCAGTCGGCGTTGCAGCCGGCGTTGCAGTTGTGGGCGTATGTGCAGTCTGTGCCGGAGCAGGACCGTGCGATTGTTGGCCTGGGGAAGCGGGATGCAGCGTTTGATTCCGGCCTGCCGGTGCCGGCGTTGTATGTGGCGCAGGGGAGCTGCGCTCCGGTGGCGGCGCCTGCGCACTGGAAGCTGACGCGGATGATGGACCAGCACGCGTATCTGGAAATTGCTGCGGGGGATGCGGTTCGCGTGGGCGACAAGATTGCGTTTGACATTGCGCATCCTTGCCTGACGTTTGACAAGTGGCGCTATTTGCCCGTGGTGGATGCGCAATATAGCGTGGTGGATGTGGTGGAAACGTTCTTCTAAGACGAGGTCAGTTGCGGTGCGGTTGTGCCGAACCGGTCAGGAAAGTTCCATTGCGCAGAACATGTCGTATCCCCGTGGGGGTGACATTTGGCGTGTCATAGCTGGCCCGGCTTTGGATGGTTTCTGCATCGAAGAGAGTGATGTCGGCAAAGTAGCCGGGCCTGAGCAGGCCGCGTTCGGCTATGCCGAAGCGCTCTGCTGGTTTGGCGGTGACCTTATGAATGGCTTCAGGCAGGCTGAGCCATTTCTGCTGGCGGCAAAGTTCGCCGAGCAGGAAGGGGAATGTACCGTGCAGGCGGGGATGGGTCTTTCCGCGCACGAAGAGTCCGTCGGTGATGATGATGGCGAAGGGGTGTGTGAGCACGCGGCGCAGGTTTTCTTCGCTCTGGTTGAAGGTGAGCATGGTGGCTGCGCCCTGTTCTTCGACCAGCAGGTCGAGTAGCAGATCGCCGGGGTCCTGCGAGCGCCTCTCTGCAATCGCAGCCAGGCTCATGCCCACGGCCCACTGGTTCTGCCCGGATTCGACGGAGGTCAGAATGACGTCAGTCCAGGGAAGGGCCATGTTGGCGCGGCTTTCTTCGGCAATGCGCTGGCGCTGGAGCGGATCGAGCAGGCGTGCTGTGAGTTGTTGCAGGCCACCGTCGAGCGACCACTGGGGCACAAGCTGCGTCAGGGTGGTGTTGCCGGCGGTGTAGGGGTAGCAGTCGAAGGCAACATCGATGCCTTGTTGCGCGGCCTCTTCGATCCGGTCGAGCACGCGCTGCTGGCGGTCCCAGTTGGGGCGGCCAACGGCCTGCAGGTGAGAAATCTGCAGACGGCAGCCGGTGCGGCGGGCCAGTTCCAGCTGTTCTTCCACGGCATCTTCCAGTCCGAAGGAGTAGCTGCGCATGTGCGTGGCGTAGACCTTGTTGTGGCGCGCGACTACGCGGCAAAGGCGCTCCAGTTCTTCCGGCGGAGCACTGGAGCCGGGTGCGTACATGAGGCCGGTGGAAAAGCCGGTGGCTCCGGCGGAGAAAGCATCTTCCAGCAGATGCTCCATGCGGTCCATTTCCTGCGGGGTGAGAGGGCGCTGCACGTTGCCAGCCACCTCGACACGCATACTGCCGTGGCCGATGAGCGAATAGACGCTGGCGTGCGGCGCTTTGGCCAGTGCGCGCAGATATGCTGCTGCTCCGTCCCATCCCCAATGGTCGCCGCCACACAGAATGCCGTTGGCGAACTGGTGGACAGCGTCGGCATGGCGCGCCATGGGATAGGGAGAGAAGCCGCAATTTCCCACAACTTCGGAAGTGACGCCTTGCAGGGTCTTTTCCATGCGGCCATCGAGCACCTGCAGATCGGAATGGCTGTGGGCGTCGATGAAGCCGGGCGCGGCCACGAGTCCTGTGCAGTCGAGCACGGTGGCGCCATCTGCGGGTTTGCAGGGGCCAATGGCGGCAATGCGTTCCCCATGGATCAGGAGGTCGCCGGTGATGGCGGGCGAGCCGGAACCATCGATCAGGGTGGCACTCTGCAGCAGGAGCATGTTGTCAGACATTGGAAGACCTCAGCGAAGGGTTACGTGGAGCTTTGCGGATGTACTGGCGTAACAGGACCGATTGATTGTGAGACCAGTTTACGATCAGCGCGGATATACAGCCAGAGCACCATGCCGACCAGGTTCAGACCGGCGGCGATCAGAAAGGTGAGGTTCCAGTTGGCGGTTTTTTCAATCAGGAGGCCCATCAGGGCCGGCGACAGCGCCGCGCCAATGTTGCCCGTCATATTCATGGCGCCGCTCACGGTGCCTGCGGCAGCGCCGCCAATATCGGCACAGGAGGCCCAGGCCGCGGCAAGAATGAAATCGCTGGCTCCGGCGGCGAGGGAAATTAAAATGACGGAGGCGTGCATGTTCTGCGTCAGGATGCCGGAGGTGAGGGCGATGGCTGCGGTGGCGCACCCCAGTATTCCAACTGAGCGGCGCGCCCAGGCCACACCGAGAGGCAGTATCAGCATATCGGTGACCAGACCACCAGCCATGGAGGCGATGGTGGAAAAGAGGAGCGGCAGCGAAGCATATAGCGCAAGCTGCGACAGGGAAACGCCGCGGTGCTGGACCAGGTAGAGCGGAAACCAACTGATGTACAGGTAATAGGTAAAACCAAGAGTGAAATACATCAGGTTCAGTGCCCACAGATTGCTGCTTTTCAAAATCAGCTTCCATGGAATTGCCGAGTGGCTGGTGAGTGGAGAGGACCCATCGGCGATGTATTGCGCTTCGGCTGTATTGACGCCGTGCATTTCGGCGGGAGAGTCACGGAACCACAGATACCAGAGGACCGCCAGCAAGATGCCTGCAACTCCCAGGATGTGGAATGTATTGCGCCAGCCTACGAGATGAATGGAGAACAGGACCAGAGGAGGGGTGATGGCTGCGCCCAGTCGGCTGCCCATCCAGATGGTTCCCATCGCCATGCCGCGGCGCTTTTGCGGGAACCATTCCGCCACGGCGCGGGTCATGTTGGGATATGCGCCAGCTTCACCGGCGCCAAACAAAAAGCGGACAGCTATCAGCGAAGAGAATCCCTGTGTCCAGCCTGTGGCAGCGGTAAAGACTGACCACCACGCCAGTACGCGCGCCAGCACACGGCGTGCTCCCAGGCGATCTCCCAGCCAGCCGGTGGGAACTTCAAATAAGGCATAGGCAGCCGCAAAAATGCTGAAGACCATACCCATCTGCACCGGTGTCAGTTGCAGATCGCGGATGATCCACGGAGCTGCCATGGAGATACAGACACGATCCAGATAGGTAAAGGCAGCCAGACCAAACAGGACAATCAGAACACGATAGCGAATCCGTGTGGGACGAGCCTGCGGCAGGATCCAGTGCTCTGCCCGGTAATCGTGCGGATCTGATTGCAGAGATGGCTGCATGCCTATTCCTTTCCGGTCATCTGCCGGAGTGCAGCGGTGTTGAGGTGTTCCAGCACCTGCATGAGCAGGGCGCGGGTGTGCAGGTAATCACGAATGTCAATGACGCCACGCGGCGAATGTGCATAACGCAGAGGCACCAGCAGGGCGGTGCTGGGAGCGCGAAACAGATAGCTGCTATTTTCTGTTCCGACGCCGAAGCCCTCCTGCAGGATGGTGGTGTACTGCAGCGGGATGCCCGAGGCTTTAGCCTGTGCGGTGAACCAGTCACGAATGGCAGGCGTGGTGGAGATGGAGCCATCATAAAGGTCGAGTGTAGGCCCACCCCCCAGAGCTTCCTGCTGCTCTCCTGTTTTTCTGTCCGGTGTGTCGGTGGTAATTCCAACTTCCACCACAATGACAAAATCCGGTTTAAGTTCGGGCATTTCTACCGTTGCATTGGAACGTCCGAACTCTTCTGATGTGGTCCATGCGATGTAAATGGTGTTCGGGTGTGGAGTAGTTGCCAGCTTACGCGCCAGTTGCGCGAGGATGGCGCAGCCGACGCGGTTGTCCCAGGCTTTTGAGATGTAGCGGCCCGAATTGCCCAGTTCCAGAAAGCTGCTTTGCGGCGCAATGCGGTCCCCCAGTTGTACGCCCCACTGGCGCGCCTCTGCGGCGCTGGATGCGCCAATGTCAATGTACATCTCCATCACGCCGGGAGCTTTGGTTTTATCTTCGGCCGACATCAGATGCGGCGGCCGCACGCCTACCACTCCGGTGATGGGGCCATGGGAAGTGCGTACAGTGACCAGGTGGTCCGCCATGCTGCCGGCGTACCAGTTGCCCAGAGGAGCTACTTGCAGAAAACCTTCTGGCGTAATGGCGCGGACCTGAAAGCCAACTTCATCCAGGTGGGATGACAAAAGAATGACGGGGCCGGGTTTCGTTCCGGGCAGCTTTGCAACCAGATCGCCCTTGGGGGTCTCCTCTAAATGCACTGCGTTGCCAACTTCCGCTCGAATCAGCGCTCGGACGTCACCCTCGTCGCCAGAGGTCCCCTGGGCCAGAGTGATCTTTTGGAGCAGATCGAGTGTTTGCTGACTGACATTGGCTGTTGCCTGCGCAGAAGCAGCCGTTGGAGCAAGCAGCAGGCTGAGAACCGCAAGCGCATGGAGAGGAAACCCATTTGGGCGGACCATCATCGTAACTCCTCGTAAAACTCTTCCGCCAGGCCGCGCATGTCCATTTCAAATTCAATGTCGGTGACGGGCGGTTGTGAAAGGTGCCAGTGCACTCCCATTCGCGCTGCGGCACCCATTTGTTGCAGGATGGCGCGTTGTAGAAAAGGAGTGATGTTGTGCCGGGTGTAGATGTTGACGACCGTGACCTGAGACCAGTCGACTTTGAGCGCATCCAGCCGCGACTGCATGACGCTCATGACCAGAGCGGCCTTTTCTTCCATAGCGGCGTCGCTGGTTTCTCCCGGACGCACAATGGCAGAGGTGTTCAAAGCTGCTTCCACCAGTTCGCCTGCACCGGAGACAACAAAAGAGGCGCTGGTGGTGGGCTTCGCTGCAGGAATGGTGTAGCTGAAAGCGTGGATTGTCTGCTCTGTCAGGGGTTCTGCTAGCGGAGAGATATTGGTGCGGGCAATCGGGTTCTGCCCCTGGAAGTGTGGCTCCTCCGACAGCATCTGGTGCTGGAGTAACAGGCCACGATATTCCTTATTGAATGCGGCGAAGCCAGCGAAGGAATAAGGTGCAGGGCAACGCAGTTCCAGTCCGCAGAGCGATAGCGGTGGACGGTTGGCTGCGGTCAGGTGTTTGGCGATGGCTGCAATGCCGCGTGCCAGCGGCAATGGGCGCATCAGCGTGATGTGCCTGATTGCATGGCCGGGAAGCGCTCGCACTCCGGAAGAGTAGGGTGTTCCGCCCGGTTGGAAGAGATAGTTTCCTGCTGCATTTTCAATCGTCATCATCGATTCCTGTTGACTGCATTTGTTCTGCTGGTTTGGTCGGACAGCTCAAGTTACAGGCGAGCTACTGCTGCTGCGGCTTGCTGCTAAGGCCACCAAAGCCCAGGTTGGCCGCTGTTACGCCACCATCCACCACCATCACGCTGCCTGTCATAAATGAGCTTTCATCGGAAGCCAGAAACAGTGCTGCATTGGCAATTTCCTCTGGCTTGCCCAGCCTGCCAAGCGGATACAGCCGCGCCAGCCGGTCGACAATGCCGGGGTCCTTTTCAATGCGTTCCTGCCAGATTTCTGTCAGTACAGTTCCAGGGCAAATGCAGTTGATGCGGATGTTATCTGCGCCCAGTTCAGTACACATCGAGCGCGACATTCCAATGACGGCGGCCTTGATTCCGCTGTAAATATGGGCGCGTCCGAAGCCCATGAATGCATTGACGGAGGAGATGTTGATGATGCTGCCGCCACCTGCGGCTTTCATTCCGGGAGCGACGGCCTGCATGCACTGCCAGGCTCCGCGCAGCACAACTTCCACGTTTGGCTCAATTTCGTTGCCTACGATGGCAGGCAGTCCACAGATGGCCGAGTTGACCAGAATGGTTGGCGTACCGAAGGTCTTTTCTGTCGTGGCTACCAGATGTTGAACGTCCTGCTCGTTGCTGACATCGGC
Source organism: Edaphobacter aggregans (assembly GCA_022736715.1). Taxonomy (GTDB): domain Bacteria; phylum Acidobacteriota; class Terriglobia; order Terriglobales; family Acidobacteriaceae; genus DZDJ01. Next base: position 15,658 of record DZDJ01000024.1, on the reverse strand, counting down.
AGGGACAAACAGGGACCGCCCTCCCTTGTCCGTGATGGTTTTTGCAGTATCTGCGCCGCCGATGGCATCAATGTCGTCTACGACAACGCTACAGCCCTCCGATGCCAGACGAATGGCGATGGCGCGGCCGATGCCGCGAGCTGCTCCGGTGACGATGGCGACGCGATTCGCAAGTCTCATAAAAATTCCTCCCTGTGTTGCAGTTCTTCCTCTGATGTATGTGGATTGCGCATCCCATGCAGAGCGGATGGCAATCTTCTGATGTTGTGTCCGGACTCACACCTGTTGCAGTGCTGTTGAAAGCCAGCCAAGCATGGCAGGTGGTGCTTCTGAATAGTTGTAGAAATAAACACCGGTGGCTCCGGCACTGCGGACAGCCTGCACAATCTCACGCAGTTGTGCCGCACTGGCAGGAGCGCCCATGCCCAGGCGAATGTAGCAGTGATACTCTCCAGTCCAGTTCGCAGGCAGAGATGCGATTGCGCTGCACACGCTGTCGTAGGCCTGTTCCGGAGATTGTCCATAGACCCAGACCGCAAATCCATCGCAGGCGCTGCTGAGGGCAGGATCAAAAACTGTCTGCACGTAGAGGCGGCAGGAGGTTCCGGCAAGAGACTCGCGGCGGATTTCCTGCACCAGAGTGGCGGCCAGGTGCCGCAGAAACTGGTTGTAACGCCCCAGTTCCGGTGCGCCCGCTTCCAATTCCACCATGGTCTGCGGATGTCCTGGCGGCCGGGCAGGCGCGTGCGTAAACGCGGCCTCCAGGGTCTGCTTCACGGTGCGCCGGGCCGCTTCTGCGTCGATGCCAGCAGCCAGCGCTTTGCCGACGGTGGACGGATTGAAGCAGGTGGAGAGCAGTTGGCGTTCCAACTCGCTCAGGCCGACCAGATCGCGCTCATGTGCATGATTATGGCGAACACTGTGCCAGTGAAAACTTTCCAGTTGAATGCCATACGGAGAGTAGTTGACCGCAATATCGCGGGCCAGGGCTTTCAGATAATTCCGTGTATCGTCGTGACCAAGAGAGAGTGCGTGGGGCAGGATGTCGCCATAGGCGTTGTGCTGGGTGAGTGCGGGATGCGCCAACCCCAGTCTTGTGTTGTGGGCGCCAACCGTCCAGGTGACCAGGTTGAGCCCAGCATTTTCTGTCTGTTCTTTGGCAAGTCGCAGATAGTCATCTTCAAGCGCCATTGCAGCGATGGGAGGCCGCAGGCAGGTGTTGCGGTAGAGTTGCTCTTCCGGATGGAAATACACCGCGCCGCTTTCGCTCCAGCGCAGCCGTCGGGTTGCGTGGTGCGGTTGCAGCAGCCAGCCGGAATGATACGAGGCGGTAATGCACAGCGTATCCAACCCGGCTGAGCGGGCCCACTGCATCAGATGCTGGGCGTTGCCGTTCTCCAGGTCCCAGGCATGGACAAAAAGTGCTTTGGTGAAAGGGGAGTCGGGTGCGAGATTCATGCCTTGCCCTTTGCTTTGCCGGAGGCGCTGCGTTGCGCACGGACAGCGTTCAGCGTCTGTTCGACGGCCGATGGCAGGCCGGTGTCCACACCTGCCACCAGGAAGTCATAACCGGCGTCCAGATATGCCATGGCATCGGCGGAGGAAACTGCCAGTCCGCAAGGAACACGCTCTTCTTTGCAGATGGCCTGGATAGTAATCAGTGCCTGCGGGACGGCATCGCCGCTTTTGCGTCCTTCCAGGGACATGGAGAGATCGGAAGGGCCGACCAGAATCCCGCTCACACCGGGGGTGCGTGCAATGGCGCGGCAATTTTCCAACCCTTCGCGCGTTTCAATCATGCACCAGAGCAGCAGTTCTCCGTCCGGGTCCAGCGGCCACAGATCGGCGCGCGCAGCATATTCCGGGCCAGGCAATCCCCAGTAGCGAGCGGCCCACGGATAGCCAACGCCGCGGCGGCCTTCGGGGGTGAAATCCGGGGCTCCGGGAACCTGGGCAAAACGCATACCCTGCACGGCATGCAGGGCCTCTTCGGCCGTGTTGATGCTGGGAGCCACAACGCCAAAAACGCCGACATCCAGCGCCTGCTTCATCTGGTACTGTAGCCGCTCCCATCCATAGGAGGGCAGCCGGACGAGCGGGACAACATCTGGTTGCAGATTGCCCTTTTCCAGAATGCGGGCCTTATCGGTGAGCGCCAGCAGGTAGGACTCCAGCGCATCGATGCCGAAAGGGGTGTGTTCCAGGTCAAGGATGACGAAATCCAGCGGCGTCGATGCCAGTGCGGCTGCTGAGCGCATGGTGGGCGTGAAGGTGAAGATGCCCACAGGCGAGGCGCCGGTCTCGAACATCTCAATCAGCCGATTCAGTCGCACACGCTTTTGCATGAGGGGTCCTTGAGGTCTTGTGCAGATTTCCGGCGCAGAGTGCCGGAAATCTGGAGGTAGCATACTGTCGACAGTTCTAATAGTCAAGGAGCGATCTTGCAGGCTGTGTTACGTGGGGAGGGCATTGCATAGCAATCTATTGCATGGTTGCCATTGGACGCGGGGCACCGTATGCTGCTGTTGTTGTGCAAACCGTAAAAGCCATTTATCCCGGATCGTTTGACCCGCTCACCAACGGGCACCTGGACCTGATTGCGCGCGGGGCCAAGATTGTGGACCATCTTGTGGTGGCCATTCTGCGCAATGCGCAGAAGCATGCGCTGTTTACCGTGGCTGAGCGGGAGGAGATGCTTGCCGAGGCCACGCGTGAGATGGGCAATGTCTCGGTGGCCACGTTCGATGGCCTGCTGGTGGATTTTGCCCAGGAGCAGCAGGCGCAGGCGGTGCTGCGCGGGATTCGTGCGATCAGTGACTATGAGTACGAATTTCAAATGGCGATGATGAACCGCAAGCTGGCTCCGCAGGTGGAGACAATCTTTATGATGCCGGGAGAAAAATACAGCTATGTCAGCTCACGGCTGGTAAAAGAGGTTTTTCAACTGGGGGGCGACGTGGACGGACTGGTACCGCCGCTGGTGCTGGAGCGGCTAAAGGCCCGTGTAGCGCCGGAAAAGCACTGAAAAGACAGCGCTGCTGGCTTTTCTGCGGGGGCTCTTCACCAGTTGCGCCAAATCTGCCAAACTATTAGATATGAGCACACCAGCAGCCAGTCCCGTAGCACGCAAGATTTTCGCCGACCGCATTAACCGCATTGAAGTTTCCGCAACCATGGCCATCACTGCCGAGGCGGCCCGTCTGAAGTCGCAGGGGCTGGATCTGGTGGAGTTTGGAGCGGGAGAGCCGCACTTTGCCACGCCGCGCCACATCAAGGACGCCGCGATTGAGGCCATCGAGCAGAACTTTACCCGCTACACCAATGTGGCCGGCATTCCTGAGGTGCGCAAGGCCATTGTGGAGCGCCATGCGGCGGATTTTGGTTCCAACTACACGCCGGAAGAGTGCGTTTTCACCACTGGCGGCAAGCTGGCGTTGTTCAATGCGGTCCAAGTGCTGGTGGACCACGGCGACGAGGTGATTCTGCCGGTGCCGTACTGGGTCTCCTTCAAGGACATTATTCAGTACGCGGGTGGCAAGGTCGTTTATGTCGAGAGCGATGAGAAGGAAAACTTCCGCATCACGGCAAAGATGATTGAAGCGGCGATTACGCCGAAGACGAAGGTGATCATTCTGAATACGCCGTCGAATCCTTCGGGTGCGGTGGTTTCGCCTGCGGACCTGGAGAGCATTGTGCGGCTGGCGCATGCGAAGGGCATCTACCTGCTGCTGGACGAGTGCTATGCCTATCTGCAGTACACGGGGGTTTCGATCAGCGGCGGCTCGTTTACGGACTGCAAAGAGCATCTGATTGTGCTGGGGTCGCTGTCCAAGACGTATGCCATGACTGGCTGGCGCGCCGGGTTTGCGCTGGGGCCGAAGGCGGTGATTGCGGCGATGAGCAAGCTGCAGAGCCAGAGCACCTCATCGACGGCATCGATTGTGCAGAAGGCGTCGATTGCGGCATTGACGGCCCCGCAGGACTGCGTGGCGGAGATGCGCGCGGACTACCTGAAGCTGCGTGACCAGATTCTGGAAGGCTTTCAGCAGATTCCGGGGCTGAGCTGCACGGTGCCGGAGGGCGCGTTCTATGTGTATCCGAATGTGTCGGCCTTCTTTGGCAAGGGTGGCATTCAGACGGCTGCTGATGTAGCGGACAGGCTGCTGAAGGAAGCGCATGTGGTGGTGGTTCCGGGCGAGGCATTTGGAACTACAGAGCATATTCGGTTGTCCTATGCGGTTTCTCATGCGGACGTGGACAAGGGTGTGGCGCGGATGAAGGAATTCTTCGCCAAACTGGCGTGATTTTGGGATGAATGTGAAATTGCGCAAGGTAGTGGCTGAGGAGACAGAGCAGATTGTTGCACTGACGAATCGGGCCTTTGCCGTGGAGCGGTTCTTCAAGGCAGGCGACCGCACAGACCTTGCGCAGGTCCGGGGGACTCTGTTCCTGACACCACGGTTCCTGTACACAGGATTACGATGACAAAGGACCTTACGGCGTGAGTGAGTCTGGTACACAGCTTTTTCCTCCCTTCAGTTTGACGCCTTACTTCAGCCCTCGCATCTGGGGGGCGGACTCGCTGGCGCCGTGGTATGAGGTGCCGGGGCAGAGCGGGCCGGTTGGGGAGGCATGGCTGACGGGCGACCAGTGCGTGGTGGAGAATGGCCCATGCAAAGGCATGGCGCTGACGGAGGCGGTCCGGCAGAATGCGGTTGCGATTCTGGGCGAAGGGCATGAGGGCGAAACGCAGTTTCCGCTGCTGATGAAGGTGCTGTTTCCGCGAGAAAAGCTGAGCGTGCAGGTGCATCCGGATGATGCGATGGCGCAGAAGTATGGCGATCCGCGGGGCAAGACCGAATGCTGGTATGCGTTGGAAGCGCAGCCGGATGCGTCGGTGGCGCTGGGGTTGAAGCCGGAAGCGACACAGGAAAAGGTGGCGGCGGCGATTGCGGATCATACGCTGGAAGGTTTGCTGGACTGGCTGCCGGTGCGCAAGGGCGACATGTTTTTTGTGGATGCGGGCACAGTGCATGCGATTGGGCCCGGCTCGGTGCTGCTGGAAACGCAGCAGAATTGCGACCTGACGTATCGTATGTACGATTATGGGCGTCCCCGCGAGCTGCATCTGGAGAAATCGTTTGAGGCGATGCAGCTGAAGACACAGGCGGGGCGCGTGCGGCCCCAGCAGCAGAATGGGCTGGAGGTTTTGATCGATGTCCGTTACTTCCGCGTGGAACGGATTGTGGTGAAGCCGGGTGAGAACAATGCAGCGCTGGCTAAGCATAAGGGGCAGGCGCAGATTTTGTTTGCGGCCAGCGGGGCAGGAAAAGTTACGGGTGAAGGGTTTGAGTCAGTCACGCTGAGCCGTGGGCGGGCCGCGATTGTTCCGGCGCATGCGGTTGCGTGGCAGGTGAGTGCGGCGAGCGAGATGGAGATCTTCCGCGCAGTGCCGCAATAAGGTTGCCGAGTTGGTGTTGTAGTTCAAAGCAGGTGCAACAGCAGATGGGTTGAAGTTGGAACGTCGGCTGATTGGTCTTTCAACTGCGATGCATTATTTTCCAGTACGATAGAGGCAACATGTCCTCGCACAATCGAATTTCTTTGCCGCAGTTTGCTCCGGTCATTCTTGCTGGTGGCAGTGGTACGCGCTTTTGGCCACGTAGCCGGCGCGCGCGTGCCAAGCAGGTGCTGGCGCTGGATGGCGAGCGCACGATGATCCAGCAGACGATGGACAGGCTGCTGCCGCTGACGGCGGCTGACGATCTGTGGGTGATTACGAACGACCTGCTTTCCGGGACAATTTGTGGACAATTGCCGGAGATTCCGGCGGCGCATGTGTTGTGCGAGCCAGCGGCGAGGAATACGGCACCGGCGGCGGCGCTGGCGGCGTTTCTGCTGGAGAAGCAGTCGCCGGAGACGGTGATCGGTATTTTTCCATCGGACCACGTGGTGCGCGATATGGTGCGCTTTCATCATGTGATCCGAGAAGCGGTGCAGTTGGCTGCGGCGGGCGAAAATATTGTGGTGCTGGGTGTGCCGCCAACGCGTCCGGAGACGGGGTATGGCTATATTGAGCTGGGGGCAGAGGCGGCTGAGGATGGAATCCGTGCCAGGCGGGTAAAGCGGTTTACGGAGAAGCCGGACCGGGAGCGGGCCGGGGCTTTTCTGGAGGCGGGCAACTACGTATGGAACAGCGGCGTCTTTGTGTGGAGCGCGCGCACGCTGGCGAATGCCATCCGCGAGCACAGCCCGCAGATGGTGCCATTGCTGGAGCAGATTGCTGCGGCGTATGGAACGCCACAGTTTCAGCAGGCTTTTGCGGAACTCTATCCACAGTGCCAGAACATCAGCGTGGATTATGCCGTGCTGGAGCCGCGTTCGGCCAAGGGCGAAGCCAAGTCAAACATTTATTGCCTGCCGGCGGACTTTGGCTGGAATGATCTTGGCTCGTGGGCCGCCCTGCATGAGCACCAGATAAGCTCGCCGGATTATGCGGCGTCAGAAGATGCGAATGTGGTGGAAGCTGCGGGCAATATTGCGGTGGACGCCAAGGGCAATTATGTTTTTGCGCCGGGCAAGACGGTGGCCATTGTGGGGGTGAACGATCTGGTGGTGGTGGAGACGGATGATGCGCTGCTGATTACGACGCGCGGCCACTCGCAGGATGTGGGAAAAGTGGTGCGGATGCTGGCGGAGCGCGGCAAAGAAGAACTGATCTGAAGATAGGGAACAGGGACCAGTGGTCAGAAAAGATCATTTGGAATGGGTATGACGACGAACTCGCCGATTAAATTTGGAACCGATGGCTGGCGCGGCCAGATTGCCGATGACTTTACGTATGAGAATGTGCGCATTGCAGCGGCAGCGATTGCCAACTATGTGCATCAGTATGAGGATGCGGCGCGTGGCGTCTGCATTGGTTACGATACGCGCTTCGGCTCGCGTGCCTTTGCGCGGGTGGCAGCGGAGGTGCTGGCGAACTCTGGGATTCCGGTGCAGTTTGCGGCGGCAATTACGCCGACTCCGGCGTTGTCGTTTGGTGTGCGCGAGCGGGGAGCTGCTGGCGGCATCATGATTACGTCCAGCCACAACCCTTTTCAGTGGAATGGCGTGAAGTACAAGGCGAGTTATGGCGGCTCCGGCAAGCCATCGATTATGGCTGCGATTGAGTCGTATCTGGGTGCTCCGCTGCGGCAGGCTGCTGCGTCGGCGCCGATTACGGAAGTGGATTTTGCGCCTACTTATATCTCCGCGATTGAGAATTTTGTGGATCTGAAGAAGATCCGTGAGTCGGGCCATCAGTTTCTGGTCGATTGCATGTATGGCGCGGGACGCGGCGTGATAGCGGGCATCTTTACGCGTGCGGGTGTTCCGTTTGTGGAGATTCGCGGAGAGATCGATCCGTTGTTTCCGGGCATCAATCCGGAGCCGATTCTGCCGCACATCCGGGCTGCGCAACTGGCCGTGGTGGAGCACAAGTGCCATGCCGGGCTGATTACGGATGGCGACGCGGACCGCATTGGCGCGGTGGATGAGCAGGGCAACTTTGTTGATCCGCACAAGATTTTTGCCGTGCTGCTGCGCTGGCTGCTGGAGCGCAAGCAGTGGCCGGGCGATGTGACGCGCGCCTTCAATACGACGCGTATGCTGGACCGCATCTGCGCCAAGTATGGGCGCAAGTTGCATGAGCATGGAATCGGCTTCAAGTATGTGTGCGATCTGATGCTGGAGCAGGAAATTCTGATCGGTGGCGAGGAGTCGGGCGGAATCGGGTTGAGCCGCCACTTGCCGGAGCGGGACGGGTTGCTGAATTCGCTGTTGCTGGCCAATGTGATGGCGGATGAGGGCAAGACGCTGGGTGAGCTGGTGGCGGGCCTGCAGCAGGAGTTTGGCGAGCATCATTATGGCCGCGTTGATCTGCATATTGCGGAGGAGATTAAGCAGAATGCGATTGCGCGCGCCAAGGGCAAGGTGGAATCCATTGCGGGGATGAAGGTGCTGCGGGTGGAATCGCTGGATGGCATTAAGTTTTTCCTGGATAATCCGGAGGCGGCGGGCAAGCCAAATGCGGCGGAAAGCTGGCTGCTGCTGCGTGCTTCGGGCACGGAGCCGCTGCTGCGGGTGTATGCGGAGTCCTGCTCGCCGGAATCTGTGGGCCGGTTGCTGGAAGCAGGGCGGGCGTTTGTGATGGAAGAGAGCCGATAGCGGATGGGCGGGGCGGTGGTGGACGCGACGGTGATGGTGGAAGCGCGCGGACTGCTGTTTGACATGGACGGCGTGCTCATCAGTTCCATTGGTTCTGTAGAGCGGAGCTGGCTGCGCTGGGCACAGTACTATGGACTGGATGTGAGCCAGGGATTGTTGATTCCGCATGGCCGCCGGGCGATCGACATTGTGCGGATGCTTCGTCCGGAGATGGATGCCGAGGATGGGTTGCGGCTGATAGAAAAGATGGAAGTGGAGGACATGGAGGACCTGAAGGTCCTGCCGGGCGTGGCCAGGTTGCTGCGCGCGCTGCCTCCGGAACAGTGGGCTGTGGTGACCTCTGCGACGTTACGGCTGGCGGAAAGCCGCCTGGTCCATGCGGGTCTGCCGTTGCCAAAGAACTTCATCACGGCGGAATCGGTGGTGCACGGCAAGCCGCATCCGGAGCCATACCAGCGTGGTGTGGAGTTGCTGGGGCTGAGACCGGAAGAGTGCATTGTGGTGGAGGACGCGCCGGCGGGAGTTGGTGCGGGCAAGCAGGCAGGTTGCCGCGTGCTGGCTGTCCTGACGTCGCATGGGGCGGAGGAGTTGCGCGGCGCAGACTGGATTGTTCCTTCACTGGCGGACCTGCAATATACGCCGGGGGCGGACGGGCTGCTGCAACTGCAGTTCTCGCCATTGGGACGGAAATAAGCAGGCATTCTACGAAAATACAGAAGGCACGGCGATCGCCGTGCCTTTCTTGTCGGCGAAACGGGTTGCTTATGCGAGTGCTGCGGCGAGTTCGGTCTCTGCCTTGGCCAGGCTGGAACTGGGCTGTTGCAAGAGCGAGGCCTGTGCCGTAGCGAGTTGCGCCGCAGCCAGGCGGGCTGGGGAGCAGGAGACGTAATCGACGCCCAGAGAGTGGAAGAATTTGATGGATTCCGGGTCACCGCCGTGTTCGCCGCAAACTCCTATTTTGGTGTGTGGATGACCGATGCGAATGGTTCGGACAGCCATTTCCATCAAATGACCCACGCCTTCGCGATCAATGGTCAGAAACGGGTCAGCCTTGAGGACGCCCTTTTGCAGATAACTGTCGAGATAGGTTCTGGCGTCATCCCTGGAAAAGCCGTAGGTCATCTGCGTAAGGTCATTTGTGCCGAAGGAAACGAAGCTGACGTGGTTGGCGATGCGATCAGCGCAGATGGCAGCGCGGGGGAGTTCGATCATGGCACCTATCGTGTAAGGGATATGCTGTTGATGAGAGTCGAAAACGGCCGTGGCTGTTTGATCAATCATCTCAGCAAGGAGTTTCATTTCTTCTTCGGAGGCGACCAGCGGAACCAGGATCTCAGGAACAGGGTTCAACCCCTCATTGGAGACGGACAGAGCAGCCTGCAGAATGGCCCGGACCTGCATTTGCAGGATCTCCGGATAGGTGAGGCTCAGGCGGCAACCGCGGTGTCCCATCATGGGATTCACTTCGCGCAGAACTTCCACTTGCTGGCGAATCCTGCGCAGTTGGATGACGTGGTCCCAGCATTCCTCGCGGCTGGCGGCCGCAATTTCTCCGTCGAGTTCTTCCAGCGGCGGCAAAAATTCATGCAGCGGTGGGTCAAGTAGCCGAATGGTGACTGGAAATGGGGACATGGTGCGGAAGAGCTGCTCAAAGTCCTGTTGCTGCATGGGCAGCAACAGGTTGAGTTCCTGGATGCGCTCTTCTGTGCTGCTGGCCAGAATCATGGCGCGGACGTGCTCCAGACGGTCAGGGGCAAAGAACATGTGTTCCGTTCGGCAAAGGCCGATGCCCGCTGCGTGGGCAGTACGTGCTGTAATGGCATCCTGTGGCGTGTCTGCGTTGGCGCGAACAAGACAGGAACTGCTTTCGGATGCCCACTGCAAGAGCGTTTCCAGAAAGAGATTTTGCTGGCTGGCTGGACGCAGCGGCAGTCTTCCCTCAAATACGTTGCCTGTAGTGCCATCGAGCGAGAGCCATTCGCCTGCGTAAAAGCGCTTCCCGCCGATTTGAACGCTGCCGGAGTGGCTGTCCCAGTGGATGTCTCTGGCTCCGGTAATGCAACACTTTCCCATACCGCGTGCGACGACGGCAGCATGGCTGGTGGCGCCACCCCGCGAGGTGAGAATGCCTTTTGCAACGGCGATACCATGGATGTCGTCTGCAGTAGTTTCTTCGGTGAGCAGGATGACGTTTTTGCCGCTTGCGGCCCTGGCAACGGCCTCATCAGCAGAGAAGACGATTTGCCCGACGGCGGCGCCCGGAGATGTGGCCAGGCCCTGGGTCAATTGCATGGGGGTGTCGCTGGTCAGATCCAGTTGGGGGGACAGGACGGCTGTAATATCTTCTGGGCGCACTCGGGTAAGGGCCTCGTGTCTGGAAATCATGCCTTCGGAGACCATCTCGACCGCGATCCGTACTGCGGCAGCGGCTGTGCGCTTGGCTGTCCGCGTTTGCAGCAAAAACAGCCGACCGTTCTCGACTGTGAATTCGAAGTCTTGGGCCTCGCGATAGTGCTGCTCCAACTGGCTGGCGATGGTTGCGAGTTGTTGATAGACCGCTGGCATGCGTTGTTGCAGTTCTGACAAAGGAAGCGGTGTGCGCGTGCCGGCAACAATGTCCTCCCCCTGTGCATTGGGCAGAAATTCACCGAAAATCGCGCGCGCGCCGGTGGAAGGGTTGCGCGTAAATCCAACGCCGGTGCCGCTGTTGTCTCCACGGTTGCCGAAGACCATGGTCTGCACGGTGACGGCTGTTCCCATGGACTCCGGGATGTTGTTCAGCTTGCGGTAGCACTGTGCCCGTCCGCTCTGCCATGAGCGAAATACAGCGTTGACGGCCATTTTCAATTGCTGGCATGGGTCCTGGGGAAATGGGGACCCGGTATGTTGCACCACAATTCGCTGGTAGGCATTGACCAGATCCAGCAGATCGGCCTCAGAAAGCGCGGCGTCACTGGCGATGTTCCGGGACTGCTTTAGCTGGTTCATGGCACGGTCAAAAGCCTCTTTGGGAACATCGAAAACAGTAGTACCGAACATCTGCATCAGGCGGCGATAAGAATCCAGTGCGAAGCGCATGGAGCCACCGCGTTCCCGCAAGCTTGCGAGGCCCTGTTCATTGAGGCCCACATTGAGAATCGTATCCATCATGCCCGGCATGGAGACTGGAGCACCGGAGCGCACGCTGACGAGTAATGGATTCCCTGCATCATTCCATAGATGAGAAGAGGCCTCCTGTAGCCAACTAAGAGCTGCGTCGATCTCGGCTTCGACGCCGCCAGGGTAGGCCGCATTGTTGAGCCAGTGCTGACAGACCGCAGTTGTGATGGTGAAGCCGGGAGGAATGGGAACCATGAGGTTGGTCATCTCGGCAAGGCAGGCCCCTTTTCCGCCAAGCAGATCCAGCATGAGGCCATTTCCGTCGATGGTTCCATTTCCGAACCGGTAGATGTGCTGCGCTGTCTGTGTCATTGCATCGCTCCCTGACTTTCCTGAAGCGGGGCAAATGGCCGCTGTTGTGCAGGAAAGTACAACTACACGCTAAAAAGGTGCGTTCAGGGTGGCAAGCTGCCTCGACCGTTTCGGACAGATGGTCATGGCGGCATGTAGCGCAACTCAGTTATAGTGCAGGCTATGTCTACGGCAACCTCAATCCAGACGGTCCTGCATCAATTGGAAGCGGCCCTGATACAGAGGGACATTGCCCGGGGATTTTCCCTTCTGGAAAAAAATAACAAGCGCTTTGAGCAACTTGCCCCGAGCAGTCAGGAGGCCATTGGCTATTTTCTGTCTCTGGCGCAGTGGGTTGACCTGGGCTATGGCGATGTTGCTTTGTTGAAGCGGGTGCAGCAACACTTCTCTCAACTGGAAATTGCCGATTTGCGGTTCATCGATGTATTGAAACTGAAACTTGCGGAGGCGTTCCTCTATTTGACAACGGAGAACCTCGACGAGTGCATTTTGCAGTTGGATGGAATTCTTCGTGCAGGGCGTGATGTTTTACATCCAGAGCTGTTTTTCGCGGCACATTTCTGGAAGGCCAGGGCGCACCGTAAAAAGGGGGAATATGAAGCAGCGCTGCAACATATAGCCGCGGCCCGTGAGACAGCAGCCAGATCGGGAGCCAGCAAGCTCGTTGCCGTTGTGAAGATCCATGAAAGCTGGTTGATTTTTCAAAAAGGCGAACGACGCCTGGCATGGCAACTGCTGGACGAGGCGGAAGCAGAACTGCGCTCCACTGGACATGCACTGTCGTTAGGCAATATCGAGTCGGCGCGTGGGCGCTTTGTAAGAAGGTCTGGAGAGTATGCGGCGGCGCTGGCACACTTTGAGCGCGCTATAGCGATCTACTCAGAAAAATTTGCAAAACATCCGAATTGCGCGCGCGCACTGGTGAATGCAGCCTATGTAAAACGTCTGATTGCGCTTGATATGCAGGCCAGGATACGCGGCGGCTCTGCAAAGGGAGTTATCCATGCCCGCTACCAAAAGATTGTCAGTGAAGCGCTGGACCTGCTGAAGCGCGCATGGAGGATATATGAGCTGCAGCAACATCAGACCGGGAGCGGGGCCGTATTGGTGAATGCTGGCCATATGCACCTGGAGATTGGGGACATTGACCGTGCAGCACGAGAAGGCCGCAGGGCCTTTCTGCTGGGAGAAAAAAAGAAAGACCAGATCCTGATGGCACGGGCCCGCGTGCTGCAATCTGCTGTGGAGATGGTACGCGCGGAGGAGCAACTGGAAGAACAGCCGGAACCTGGCCGTCATGCCTCGCTGGCCGTAAAACGTGCAGAGGAAGCAGTTGATCTCGCTCAGCGAACACAAAATAAGCGGTTGCTCGCGGAGGCCTATATCATGCGTGGTATTGTGGCTGCTGCAGACTGCTGCCAGGAGTGGGACCTGGCCCGGATGTATGCTGCGAAAGCAGGGAAGCTCCTTGGCCCGGAAGACAGAGACCATTTGTCGAAAGAACTGAGTTCCTTGAAAGCAAAGATTTTGTGCTCCGCCAACATCGATCAGACGCTGCGGCAATGGTCGGAAGGACAAACAGGAGACAAAACATTCCAGCAGATACAGGAAGAGTTTGCTGAAATTGTGATCCCGAGAGTATGGGCCAACCACCAGAAGAACATCACGCGCGTTGCGCAGCAACTCTCCATTTCCCCTAAGAAAATCCGTAGAATTCTGCGCAATGTGCAGTCCCGGCAATGAGAGATGACTTGCAACAGCACTCTTTGATCAGGGTATGCGGGGAATATCGTAGCTTGCAGCTTATCTATAAGTGCGCATATTTTGTGCAGTTGATCTTGAAGTGAGATACATGAACCCACTAATCTGTTGACGGGGACGAATGCTGCTGAGTGGCGCCCTCCCGTCAATGAATACGTATCCAGAATCGGCGCATGAATATATGAGCACAACAAAAAAGCTGCAATGGGATGAGTGGGCCGGCGGCGGGCGATCGTTTCTTGATTTGAAAATTTCTGTGTCCAGGACATAAGGAGCATTTCTGCATATGGTTCATCGTTCTGTCCGTTTTCTGATGAAGTTTACGCTGGGCCTGGTGATGGGTGCCATGGCGCTGGCGTCGCCTGCTTTTGCAGCGCAAGGTGGGCCTGCTGCAACTTTTACTGTCTCTGGGAATCAGTTTCTGCTGAATGGAAAGCCATTCCAGATCATTGCCGGATCGATGCATTACACAAGAGTACCGCGCGCATATTGGAGAGACCGCTTTCGCAAGGCCCGTGCGATGGGGCTCAACACGATTACCACGTATGTCTTCTGGAACGTGAATGAGCCAAAGCCGGGGGTCTTTGATTTTCGGGGCCAGAATGATATTGCGGAGTATGTCCGTGAGGCCCAACAGGAAGGCCTGTATGTAATTCTGCGGCCGGGGCCATTTGTCTGTGCGGAGTGGGAGCTGGGCGGCTATCCGTCATGGCTGCTGAAGGACAGGAGCCTGGTGCTGCGCAGCAGCGATCCGAAATACATTGCAGCCATGCAGCAGTGGTTTGCACGGTTGGGGAAAGAAATCCACCCGCTGCTCTTGCAGAATGGCGGGCCAATTATAGCGGTCCAGGTGGAGAATGAATACGGCTCTTTTGGCGATGACCACGGGTATATGGAGGCCGTGAAGACCGCGCTGCAGAAGAGCGGCATGAATGCTCCTGTGTTGTACACCGCGGATGGCCCTGATGTGTTGGCGAAAGGGGCGCTGCCGGAGCTGCCTGCTGTGATTAACTTTGGTGCCGGCGATGCGGCTTCCAGCTTTGCAAAGCTGGAAAAGTTCCGTCCGCATGGGCCACGCATGACAGGGGAATATTGGGATGGATGGTTTGATCACTGGGGTGAAAAGCATCACGTTACGGATGGAATTTTGCAGGCGAAAGAATTGGCATGGATGTTGGGGAAGGGCCACTCCGTCAACCTGTATATGTTTGAGGGCGGCACCAGCTTTGGCTGGATGAATGGGGCGAACAGCGATGGGAGCAATTATCAGCCCGACACTACCAGTTATGACTACGATGCTCCACTGGATGAACAGGGCACGCCGCGAGAGAAATTTTTTCTATTTCGTGATGTGATCAAAAATGCCACAGGAAAAGTTCTTCCGCCATTGCCCCCTGCAATCAAGCCCACGACTTTTCCAGTGACACAGCATCTGGAATCGGCGTCCTTGTGGAGTAATCTGCCAGTTCCTGTGGAGTCGGCGAAGCTTCTGACGATGGAAGATCTTGGACAGTCCTATGGATACATTCTCTATCGGACAAAGCTGGACGCGGGGGCAGGCGGGCAATTGTCTGTTCAGGGGCTGCATGACTATGCCCAGATTTATATCAATCAGAAATTAGCAGGTGTGATGGACCGCAGGCTGGGTACGCATCAGCTTACACTCCCCGTGCAACGCGCAGCCAGTACACTGGATATTCTGGTGGAGAATAGCGGCCGTGTGAATTACACGAAAGTGATTCGCGGGGAACGCAAAGGAATTACCGGTGAGGTAATGGTTGATGGAAAGCAGCCCGGGCATTGGGAGATTTACTCGTTGCCAATGGAGGACGTGAGTAAGGTGCATTTTCTGCCGGAACCATGCAACGGGCCATGCTTCTATCGTACACAGATGGAAGTTTCTGCTCCGGCAGATACCTATCTGGATACGCAGCAGATGCACAAAGGGGAAGTATGGATCAATGGCCGCACGCTGGGCCGTTTCTGGTCAATCGGGCCACAGTTCACACTCTATACGCCGGGCCCATGGTTGCACCCAGGCAAGAATGACATTCTGTTCTTTGACTTACTGGGGGATGCGAAGGACGCAATTCGCAGCGTGAAGAACACAATCTTTACAACAACCACATCTTGATCGGCCCCGTTATTCCTGAACCGGTACTTCATGCAACCCTCTGCGCCAAGATGAGTGAGACAAGTAGCCCCTCAACAATTGTTG
>DZDJ01000052.1 GCA_022736715.1 Edaphobacter aggregans | reverse complement strand
CACAACTTCGTCTTCATCCACAACTTCGTCTTCATCCACAACTCCGTCCCGACAACGTAGTTATGCCATGAAACAGCGGCCTTTTGCATCTTTTTCTTCTCCCCGCTCTTTCCTCGCTCTTCTCTGCTTGTGAGAAATGCGGGCTAAAGATTAAACAGTTCCCGCAGACGTTTCGTCTGGGCGCGACTGACGGGGACTTCCGTCTGGCGCTTGTCGTCCATGCGCAGCTGATAGCTGGACTTGAACCACGGCACCACCTCGCGGATATGATGGATGTTCACCACAAAGCTGCGGTGCGCGCGCCAGAAATTTTCCGGGTCCAGTTGCTCCATCAGTTCTTCCAGCGTGCGGCAGTTGGAGCTGCCTTCGATCGTCTGCGTCACTACGCTGATGGTGCCCTCGTCGATCGTCGCGTAGCAAATCTCCTTCTGGTCCACCAGCAGCAGCCGGTTCTGCGTGCGCAGCACCACCTTGCCCGACTGCGACCTTGCCGGTTGCGGCATCTGCATCCGCTGCTCCTCCAGCAGACGCACCAGCGCATCCAGCCTGGCTCCAGCAGTATCGGATGCCGTGTTGTCTGCGGCGGCCGCAGAGTTGGCGGCATTCTGGTTCGCGGCACGTTGGTGCGCTTTCTCCAGTGTCTGCTGCACGCGCGCCTCATCAAACGGCTTCAGCAGATAATCGACTGCATTCACCTCAAAGGCCCGCACCGCGTACTGGTCAAAGGCCGTGGCAAAGATCACCTGCGGCAGACGCGCCTTCTTGTCCTTGCCAATCAGTTTCTTCAGCACGGCAAAGCCATCCAGCCCTGGCATCTGCACGTCCAGAAACACCATGTCCGGCTTATGCGCGCGGATCAGGTCCACTGCTTCGATGCCGTTCTTGCCATGCGCCAGAATCTCCACACTGCCGGTTTTGGTCAGCAGATATTCCAGCTCCTCGCGGGCAAGCTGTTCATCGTCGATAATGAGCGCTGTCAACGTCACTGGACTGGGATGCAACAAAACTGAGTATAGGAAGTCATGGGCGCGGGGTCAAATTACGACTAGATTGGTCCTCGCAATCCATTACCTTGGGACTGCCCTGGAATCGGCTTATTCCTGATAGGCGCGCAAACGGGGCGGCGTATGGTCCTTCGCCAGGTCGTGCCCGCACTGGGTGCAGTAGATGTCCGTAATCTGCACGCCGCGGAAGCAGCGTCCGCAGACCGGGGCCAGTTGGAACTGGCACTGCGGGCAGAAGTGGTACCCCGAAGCCAGCTGCACGGAGCAGTTGGGGCAATTGGTCAGGACCGGCTGACGCAACAGGAAGTAGACCACAGCGCCAATGCCGCCGGGCATCACAACCACCAGCAGCGTCCATAGCCTAGCGGACATGTTACGGCGCTTCACATCGCGGCTCACATAGCCCACCAGCAGCACATAGCTGGCCAGCGCCGTACCCCAGGAATAGCCCATCAGCAGACGCATCGGCAGCATATCCGGCCGGTGATGAGGCAGTACAAAGTGGAAGAGGTATTGCACTGCGGTGAACACCATCATGGCCAGCACAATCGACCAGCGGGGGATCATCTGCAGATCGCTGTCGCCCCGTGGCTCCGTCGCTGTGTATCGCGGCCCTGTGGTGTCTGGTTGCATGGTCCAGCTTTCCTTTAGCGAATAATCTGTGCGCTCTGCACGGCCCGGTACTCGCGCTGCGAAGACTCGTTCTCTATGCGCGAACGGCTGCGCTTGAAGAGCACCAGCATCAGGAGCGCGGCAGAAACGGGCAAAAACCACATGCCCAGGACCATCATCTGCATGCTGCTGTCCGGCACACCGGCCGGCGCCAGGTTGTACTGCGACAAAACACTCCAGATGGCGCTGGCAATCATGACCAGCAGCGCCGAACTGATGCCGCAGGCCAGCCACAGGTGGCGCCAGCGGTTCCGCTGCGCCTGCATGGCCACGGCGCGCTCACGCACAATGCGCTGCGTCCGCCCCACCAAAGCAGCATCCGCCGCCACATGAACTCCCTGAAGGGCAGCCACCACGTTCCGATCGGTCTGTTTTTCTGCTGCATCCGCAGCAAAATGGGTGGCCTTTTCCGGCAATGTCATCGTGCCACCTCCGTTGCATAAGCATTCTGGTCCACTCCACCCGCAATGGCTTCAATCCGCGGCTTCAGCGCCGCCATACCGCGATACAGCCGGGACTTGACCGTGGAGAGCGGAGCATGCGTGACCGTGGCAATCTCTTCCAGAGAAAGTTCTTCATGGAAGCGCAGCACCAGGACTTCCCGGTAGTTCGCATCCATCTGCAGCAACGCTTCCGCCACCTGCGCGCTGGACTCTCTGGTCTGAAACTGGTCCAGCGGAGACGGCCCTGCGCTGGGCACCTCAAATGGTCTGTCCTCTTCGTCCGAATCGCTCAACGCATCCAAGCTCAGCACCGTGCGCTTGCGGGAAAGATCAATCGCCAGATTGCGTGCAATGGTAAATAACCAGGTATCGAAGCGGGCCTTGCCGTTGTACTGGCCGCCGCGGACCAGCACGCGCATCCAGGTTTCCTGAAACAGATCTTCGGCTACCTCGCGCTTTCCGGTCAGGAACAGCAGATACCGCAGCAGACGGTGCTGGTACTGCTCAATCAATTGCTCCATCAGGGCCGGATCCTGCCGTTTCAGGCCGTAGGCCACCGCCGCATTTTCCTGCTGCGTCTGCCCGGCCAGCGCGATGGAGACGGGATGGGACACATTCTGTAGTACGGGCTCCTGCCCGTAAAAGACGCGCATCCCCAGCAAATTTTTGACAGAATCCCTGAAAGCCATACACCCCTCTGAACAGGCGGCGCGGGTGCGACCGCGATACGGACCCCATAAAAATGGCCCACCCCTGCCAGTGCAGCCAGTATCCGCTGAAAATCCGCGTGGCGCAAGCGTTACACTGCTGCAATGGAAGTCCTTTATGGCCTGCACCCGGTAGAAGAGGCCATCCGGTCCGGTGCCCGTCCGCTCAACCACGTCAGTTTTGCCCGGGAACGTCACGATGCCCGTCTGGAAAAGCTGGCCGATGCCTGCCGCAAGGCCGGCATCCGCATGACCTTTGAACCCCGTGAACACCTCACCCGCCTGGCCCGCACGGAAATGCACCAAGGGGTGGTCGCTTTTGTGCAGGAACGCGCCTTTCTGGGTGTGGAAGACCTGCTGGCCCTGCGCCCAAAACCCAATGGGGACAATCTTTTTCTGCTGGCGCTGGATGGCGTCGAGGACCCCCACAACCTGGGTGCGCTGCTGCGTACCGCCGATGGCGCGGGCGTGGACGGCGTGCTGCTGCCGGAGCGCCGCTCGGCCCCGCTGACCGCAACCGTGGCCAAAACCTCGGCCGGGGCCTCCGAACACGTGCGCATCGCCCGCGTCACCAACCTCGTCCGTTCGCTGGAGGAGCTGAAGCGCCAGAACGTGTGGTGCATTGGGCTGGATGAGCGGGGCGACCGCGACTATGACCAGTTCGACTTCAAAACAGACTGCGTGCTGGTTCTGGGGCGCGAGGGCGCCGGACTGCATGATCTGACCCGCAAGACCTGCGATTTTCTGCTGCGGATTCCCATGGCGGGCAGTGTGCCGTCACTAAACGTCTCCGTCGCCGGAGCGGTGGTGCTGTATGAGGCGGCGCGGCAGCGGCGGCAACCCACTGTAACGGCAGCACGCGCAGCCCGGTCTAAGCCACAGCGCGGGTTGGGCTCCTGACCTGTCAGCAGGCGCGGACTTTTCCGCATCGAACAGAAAATGCAGGCGTTTGCCTGCGAGGTACACTTTTGCAACTGCAAAAATTGCTACAGAACACGGGCCTTCTTGCCATGGCAGCGCTGCTGCTGACCATCCCAATGCACGCCCAGAGCGGACAAACCAGCCAGCAATCGTCGACCGGGCAGGCTCAAGCTGAACCCCAGCCGGATTCACAGACGGAAGCTGTGCCGCGGGGGAAGGTGATCTTTTCGCGGAGTCTGGACATGCAGCCCTCCGATGAACCGACGCCCCCCGGAAAACCCGGCCAGCCGGAAAACCCGGCCCTGCACCATCGGCCAGCCGCGCCGACGACCGAAAAAAAGCCTACGGTGACGGTGACCGATGTGGAGCGCGGCGCGCTGACCTTCACCCGCTACGATCTGGATGTGCGCCTGACGCCAGCCGACTCCTCGCTGGCCGTGCGTGCGGAGATCACGCTGCGTAACGATGGCCCGCAGCCCCTGCTCTATCTGCCGCTGCAGATTTCCTCGTCTCTGATCTGGCAAAGCGTCCGCGTGGCGCGAGGCCAGGCTGACGGCAGTCCGGGCGATGGCGGCAAAGAACTTGCCTTTGCGCAGCACACCATCGATAGCGACGTGGACCACACCGGCCAGGTGAATGAGGCCGTGGTGACGCTGGCCCGTCCACTGGCCCCGAAAGCGTCCCTGACGCTGGACGTGATCTACTCCGGCCAGATTCCGCTGAACGCAAAGCGGTTGCAGCGCATCGGCGCACCGCAGGATGTTGCCCAGTCCTCTGACTGGGACCGCATTGCACCGGACTTCATCGGACTGCGCGGCTTTGGCAACGTACTGTGGTACCCGGCCACCGCAGAAGCGCTGAAACTGGGCGATGGCGCCAGGCTTTTTCAGGGCATTGGCCGCTGGAAGCTGCGGCAGCAGGATGCCATGGTGCGGATGCGCGTCCAGCTTACGTATGAAGGCGAGCCGCCAACGCTGGCCGTGCTGGATGGGCAGGTGATTCCGCTGGAAGCGACAATTCCTCCGGAGCAGACGGATGGCGTATCGAGCAGTGCTTCCAGCAGCAGCAGTTCCAGCAGTAGCACGGCAGCGGCCAGTGCTCTGCCGCTGGGACCTCCGGTGCCGAAGGTGATCTCATTTGATCTGCCCGCAACGCGGCTGGGCTTTCAGGCTCCCAGTCTGTTTGTGATGACGCGGACACTGGTGCAGGGACCGGGCATCAACATTTACGCGCTGCCGGTGCATGGCATTGCCGCCCAGGCCTATGTGGATGCCGCCGGGCTGGTGCAATCGCAGATGCAGCAATGGCTGGGCGCAAAACAGCAGCGCGATCTGGCGCTCATTGACCTGCCGGAGGCCGAAGACCAGCCGTTTGAAACCGGGGCGACGGTACTGCTGCCGCTGCAGGATGCGCAGTCCGGCGCGCTCACGCCGCTCCTGAGCCACGAAATGGCGCATGCGTGGTTCCGCTCTCCACGCCCGTGGATGGACGAAGGCATTGCCCAGTTCATGGGCCTGCTGTGGCTGGAGCACACCAATGGCCGCGATGCAGCGCTCCGCTCCATGGCCGAACGCCGGGATGCGCTGGCACTGGCCGAGCCAGCCGATCCGCAGAAAGACCCGGGCCAGAGCCTGATTGAGGCGCACGACGACATCTACTACCGCACCAAGGCGGCCTACGTATGGTGGATGCTGCGCGACATGGTGGGAGACAAAGTCCTGCGCGCTGCTCTGCACCAGTACCAGCCAGAGGCAGACACGGAGCCACAGTACTTCGAGCACTTATTGGAGCAGGCGGGCGGCCCGGAACAGACAAGCAGTAAAAACCTGCAATGGTTCTTCCACAACTGGGTCTACGACGATCGCGGCCTGCCGGATCTCTCCATCACCTCGGTCGTGCCGCGCCTGGCGGACAAAAACCAGTATCTGGTGGCGGTGGAAGTGGCCAACAACGGCGGTGCCGC
Source organism: Edaphobacter aggregans (assembly GCA_022736715.1). GTDB lineage: Bacteria > Acidobacteriota > Terriglobia > Terriglobales > Acidobacteriaceae > DZDJ01. Next base: position 9,428 of record DZDJ01000052.1, on the reverse strand, counting down.
GGCGGAGGTCCCGGTAACGGTGCTGGCGGGCGTCAACTCTGCCACGCAGCGCGTACTGGTGAATGCGCACGCCCGCGCCAGCGTGCGAGTGCTCATCCCGGCCGCTCCAGGCGAAGTGCGGGTAAACGATGGCAGCGTGCCGGAAAGCCGGGCCTCCATCCACCGCAGGGAGATTGCTCTGCCAGCGCAAAACTGAAGTGGCGCTACTTGCCGGATGAAGTACCCGGAGCAGCGGCTGCCAGGCGCGGCTGCTGCAACGTGCCTTCCATCTTTTGCGTAACGCCGCCGTCCTGCAGGAGCAACTGCAGGGTGCGATCAAAACCAATAGAGCCAGAGACGATGCGTCCGCCATCCAGCACGCTCTTGCGCAACTGGATCTTCTGCTCTGCAATCTGCGCTTCACCCTGCCAGCCATGGAAGGCCGCCAGCGGATTCGTACTGCTGGCGCGCCTGGCAGTGGCCGCCAGTGCGCCATCGCGCCAGTCCCAGCCGCACTGCCCCTGCGCGCTGGCCAGCAGCGCGGAACGCCTTGCTCCCTGCAACTTCAGTGAGCAGCGCACATTGGCCGTCCCCGCGCCCCACTTTTCCCGAAAGAGCGTTGCCGCCTGGCTGACGCGCACCTGCTGCAAGGCAAAGTCGACCGCATAGGCAGGTTGCGAGGCGGACAAGGAAACTGTTCCACTTGCCTGCACCGTACCGCCCAGCGTCTTTCCTGCCAGGTTTTCCAGCGTCGCTGTTTTGCCGTCCAGCAGAATCCTGGCCGTGGCATTCTGTACGGACAAAGTGCCCAGCGTAAAGACATTCGCACGCAGCACGCCATGCAGCAGCGGCCAGCCCGTCGCATCCCGATGCCCGAAGGCCAGCAGATCCTGTAACAGGTCCTTCTTCTGGCCCGCGCCAGTCACGGCCGCCTGCAAATGCGCCGCATCCAGCGCCGGGGTCGTCAGCGAAAACTGGGTGCCGCAGGGCAACCCGCCAGTACACCGCGCAGGTATGGTCAGGCTGCCCTGCAACGGGATGCCGTCGTATGTGCCAGCAATGTTGTTCCAGGCAATGCTTTGCGGCGTAAGGCGAACGGATGCCTGCTCCAGCAGCACCGGGCCATGCAGCAGCGGATAGCGCAGCTCGGCATTGCGCAGCGCAACGGAACCTTCCATCGTGCTGACCGGGGATGTGTCCTCCGTGCTCAGCGGCCGCAGCCAGGGGCCATGCAGCAGCATGTTCAGGTCGGCCGTGCCGGATGGCTCCATGCGTTGCATCGATGCGCCAAAGAAGTGCAGCGCGTGGTCCAGCATCAGCAGATGCTTCACCGCTGCTTCACCCTGCAGATGGAAAGCGTAGCCGTTCGTGTCAAAGTACCCGCTCAGGGTTGCTGGTGGCGCCGCGCCCAAGGACAATGCCACCGGCTCCAGCGTCAGGGCGGTTGGCCTTTGCACCGCTGCTGCCGCAGGCTTTTCCTTCCCCTTGGCAGTTTTGCCTCTTCTGGCTTCAGGAGCGCCAACCTGCGGCGTTTGCAGCACCAGATTCTTCATGCTGAGCGGCATGGCCAGCTCCGGCGCAGTCACCACCAGCGTGGGCAGCGCTGCCTGGCCCTGCCACTGCAGTGGCGCGCCTGCCGTTGCCTGCCCATAGGTGAACTTGCCATTCAGTACACCCGTGGCTGCCAGCGTGGGTGAAATCTCATTGCTGGTGTGGTGCACCAGCACCATCAACTGCTGCGCGGGAATCTTATTCAGCAGCAACTGCAGTGACGGCTGCGCCGCGCGCCGCAATCCGGTCACTTCTCCCGCCAGCGCCAGTTCACCATCGCCCAGCGGAAGCGAGCAGTGGATATGATCCAGCGTATGCAGATGGTCAGCTCCATGCGCCGTGCAGCGCGCATCCAGGTCCAGAGACTCCTCCGGCATGAACTCGGCGCGGCGGACCGCATCCAACTGCGTGCGCGTGGCGATCTGCAGGTTGTTGGCCGGGCCCTCGATCTGCGCCGTCATGTCCAGCCCGCCACGCCAGCCAATGTCCTGCCCCAGCAGCAGACGGCTGACTCCGCCCAGTTGCGCCTCATACCACTCGGCCCGGAGCGACAGCGGAACATCGCCCAGCCCGGCGGCGCGTTGCAGCGTGCCCTCCACCTTCAGCGTGCCTGCGTCATTCAGGTCCATGTCCGTGCGCGTTGGCGCCGCCTTCAGCCGCACGCCCCACTGATGTGCATTCTCCTGCCACAGGGCAAACTCGGCGCCGGTCAGGCTGAAGGGGGTCTTCTCATAGCCGAACTTGAAATTGACGCGCGCGTTACTGGCCTCAATATACGGAAACCGCGGCACGCTGCTGGAGCTGCGCTGCGCCGTGGGCGCGGTGGGCGTGCGCGCGGCCTGCAGCAGAATACTCTCGATGTTCCAGTCGCCCTGCGCATTGCGCACCAGGTTCACGCTGGGCTGGTCCAGACTGATGGTGGAAAACTCCAGCCGCCCATGCCATAGCGAACTGATGTGCAGCGTTGCCGTCACCGCATCGGCGCGGATCACAGGTTCCGCGCCAAAGCCCGGATCTTCCCCGACAACAAAGTTGTCCAGTTCAAAGCCCGGTGCAGGCAGCAGGCGCAGGCTTACCTGCCCCAGCGTAACCGGACGGCCAAGACTGCGGCTGATGCTGGCCGCAATCCGCCGCTGAAAGCGGCTTACGTTGATCCACGGCGGCAAAAGAAAACCCGCCAGCAAAAAAAACGCCGCCGCAAGCATCCAGAACGGCACGCGCTTCGACCTGCGGCCGGAGCGCTGCGGTGTGGAACCGGAAGTAAGTTCAGGCTGGGTCTGGTCGTGCATGATTTAGCGAATCAGGTGGAAGGTCCGGCTCCAGCGCGTTTCTGTAAAGAAGTGTGTCAGCACATGGCCCATGAAGGAGAGCCGGTCGGCCATGGATGTCTTGTCCACCTGGTCGGCTGGCGTCTCAAACGACCAGTAGACGAACATCGGGCGGCCAACGATATTGGCCCGCGGAACAAAACCCCAGTAGCGGCTGTCGAGACTGACGGTGCGGTTGTCGCCCATGGCGAAATACTCGCCCGCAGGCACCACCAGGTCGTCACCCTGAATATGCGTCGGCAGCTCAACCGCCCAGGTGGCTGTCACATCCATGGAGGCGCCGGGAGGGATGCTGGGAAAATCATCGCGGTAGGGGAAATACGCATGGTCCGGATTGCCGTCATCCATCGGCGTGCCCGCGTATGGCTCGTTCAGCTTGACGCCGTTGCGATACACAATGCCGCCTCGCAGATGGAGATGGTCACCGGGAACACCCATCACACGCTTCACCAGAAACAGGTTCGGTTCGCCGGGCTTGAAAAAGACGATGATGTCGCCGCGGCGTACATCGCGGTAATGCACAAACGGCGCCCAGCTTGTGGGCGGCGCCAGCGTAACGCGGTCCACAAAAACGTGGTCGCCGATGAGCAGGGTCTTCTCCATGGAAGACGAGGGAATCTCAAAATTCTGAAAGATAAACGTGATCACAAACAAGCCGATGACCAGCACGCTGCAAATGGAGGCCAGCGCCTCCAGCATGGTTTCATTCTGCTGGTTCGTGGCGTTGGCAGCCATGGTGTTGCCGGCAGTGGCCCCCGCTTCTGGCTTCGCTCCTGCTTCCGGCTTCACGGTCGCGTTCTGGTCGGCAACTTTGGTCAAAAGACTACTCCCCCGGAGAAACTCTGAGATTCCTGCCCGCAGGCCAGCTTGCCGCCTGCATAGCCAGTCTATCGGATGATGTGGAAACAGCGATTCCAACGTGCCAGATTCTCTACCGAATCAACCAGAAAACTCAGCGTTCCGGCATGTTGCGTCTGCGCCTCCGCCGCCGGCAGGCCCACGATCGCCGGTTCCGCACCGCGCAGGGAGAAGTAAACGACCCACGGCTGACCGACAATGTTGGCCTGGGGAACAAATCCCCAGTAGCGGCTGTCCTCGCTGTTGTTGCGATTGTCGCCCATTACAAAATACTCACCCGGCGGCACCACCAGTTCACCATTCTGTACATAGCGGTGCAGGGTCAGCCACCAGTGCGTATCCACGCCGGGGTCTGCCGTGGGCATGAGCGGAAAATTGTCGCGGTAGCTGTCCGGCGGCGCGGGAATGTACTCGGCATAGGGCTCCTGCAGCAGTTCGCCGTTGCGGTACACGCGGCCGCCCTTCAAAGCAATGTGGTCACCGGGCACACCAATGACGCGCTTCACCAGATGCAGGCTGGCATCGATCGGATAGTGGAACACGATCACATCGCCCCGATGCACCGGCGTATACGGCAGCACCCAGCGGCCAATGGACCCGGAAGGTTCCAGCACCTGTTTGTTGACCAGCAGAAAATCACCCACCAGCAGCGTCTGCTCCATGGACTCCGACGGGATGCGGAACGGCTGTGCAACAAAGGTAATGACAAAGATGGCGGCGGTAAGAATGGTGCAGAAGGACTGCAGTGAGGTGAGCACACCGAAGTTCTCCACCGGCGTCTCGGCTGCCGCGCCGACAGAAGGCGAAGCCAGCCGGGCTGCAACTGGCTGGGCTGCATCAGCAGTCACGGACACTGCGGCCGGATTTGCGGCATACTCCTTCAAATCCTCTACTCCTCTGCCGCCACTGCACTGGCAGTGCTGGCAAGCAGTTTCTCATGAATCAGGCGCTCGTAGGCAATCTTTGCCGCTTCCTGCTGGGCCTGCTTCTTGGTGCTGCCTTCGGCCCGCGCCAGCGCCAGCACGGTGCCCTCCTGCCCGGAAGCCTCTTTTCCGGCCGCGCCGTTCTTCCGGACAATCCGCACTTCAACACAAAAACGCTTGCGGTGGTCCGGCCCACTCTCGGACGTAACAACATACTGCGGCTGACCGGCATTGGCGGCCTGGATGTACTCCTGCAATGCAGACTTGTAGTCGCCCATGGCCTTGCCGCCCGACTGCACCGCCATCTGCAACTCTTCCAGCGAAGGCCGCACCACGCAGGCCTCCACCACGGCCCGCACGGCTTCCAGCCCGCCGTCCAGATACACCGCGGCAAACACAGCCTCCATAGCATTGGCCAGCAGGGCCGACTTGCGGCGGCCGCCGCTGCGGTCCTCCCCTTTACCCAGATGCAGATACTGGCCCAGTTGCATCTGCGCCGCCACCTCGCCCAGATACCGGCGGCTGACCAGATAGGCGCGCAACCGCGTCAGATCGCCTTCCCGCAGTTGCGGAAACTGCCGATAGAGCGCCTCCGCCACAACCAAGCCAAGCACCGCATCGCCCAGAAATTCCAGCTGTTCGTTGTCACTCTGCGGGCTGGCCTTGCTCTCGCCAGCGCCGTTTTGCAGGGCGCGCTCGTAGGCCACGGAGCTGTGCGTCAGGGCAAGTTCCAGTACCTTGCGCCGGGCAAAGCGGTATCCCAGTCTGGATTCCAGTAGCTCTAACTTCGCCTTGCCCATGTCCTTTTTTTGAGAAGCGCTTCCCGCTCCCTGTCCCCTGTTCTTTCTACTACTTTAGACGATTCTCCGGGAACGAATGATGCCTCCCCACCCCTGCCCGCAAAAGAAATCTGCCCCAGGGAGCGGTGGGCGCTTCCATGGGGCAGGAGTTTGCATTGACATTGCCAAAATGCACTCTTTTCGGTGCAATTATGGTTCTATTTCGCGTTCCTGCGAGCTGGAGGCAACGGCGGTGGCAACGGCATACTCGCCGGCTGGTCTGGAGTGGCGCCATCACCACTATTATCATATTTAGAATCAACTGGTTGCGATCCGCTCGATTTGCCGGTATCCGTTGCCTGCGGCGCATCGCTGGCCGGTGGCAACTGTACGCCTTTCGGCAGCCGGAACGGCGCTTTGATGCCATTTTCGGCGGCATCCCTGGTATCGGGTGAGCTGTCACGCACCACCATGGCGGCGTGGTACTCGGCCAGGGCCTGCGTGCGGTTCTGCTGAATGTCGTAGATGCGGCCCAGGTAAATGTGGGACCAGGCCAGTGTCCTCGGGTCCTTGCAAAGCGCGATCGTCTGCCGGAAGCTCTGCTCCGCCTGCTGCATCCTGCCTTGCATGCTTTCAACACGCGCCAGGATGAAGTTGGCGCGGGCCGTGTCTCCGGTGTGGCTGTCGAGGACCGATTGCGCCAGGTTCTGCGCGGCCTCCAGATCGCCCTTCATCAGATCCAGCTCAGCCAGGTCGAGTCCATGCAGCTTGCGCGGCAGATGCTGCACCACATCGTTGCTGCCCTGCGGATAGAAATCAATCTTCTCCGCATCATGCACCTCGCTGCTCACATCCATGCCGTATATCATTTCGCCGATGGTCTGGTTCAGGCTGGTTGAGCCCTTTTCAAAGACCTTCAACTGATCGTAGAAATATTGAGTCAGGACATAGCCCTGGCGCATGTCATCCGTCACCCGTTTGCGGCGCACGGCCCCGGAGTTGCGCTGGTAGTCGGCCAGTTGCTGGTTGTATTGCAGAATATCGGCGCGCTGCTTCACCACCGCTGGCGGTTCCGGCCGTTTGAAGCCGGTGTCCATCGTGCGCGCTTCAATGGCGCGGATCAGGCACTCGGTCAGCAGCGAAGGCAGGTCGCTTTTGTAGGTGAAGTCCAGCGGAGCATCCTGTACGGTTTTGAGCAGCGGCAGCATGCGATCCATGGAGCTGGCGCGGGCATAGGTGAGCGGTTCAATTTCATAGTGCAGGTACATGTGCCGGATCTTGAGCATCGGCACCGTCATGGCCGCGCTGCCGGTGCTGTCCGCACGGCGGGGCGAAACCACCACAATATAGTTGGGCCCGTAGATGCGGGCATTGATCTGCCCCGGAGCCAGCATCGGCTCCACCAGCACCAGAAAATGGCGATTGGTATAGGTGCTGGTGGACTGCTTCAGATAAACATTCGTCTCCAGGATCATTTTGGTCAGCGGATCGTGGAGGGTTGCCGTCATGGCATCGTATTCCGTGCGGTGCTTGAGCCACAGGAAGTGGATCTGTGCAGTCTCCACAAAATGACGCAGGATGGGAAGGATGTCCAGCACCTGGGTGGAGTCGGGCGGCATGTCCGCTTCCATCACGTTCGTTGTCAGGGCCGGCGGGGGCGTGAGATATAACGCCAGAGAAACATACTGCGCCAGGTCGTCATCCGGACCGTTCAGTTGGTGCGACCGCACGTAGGCACAGAGCGTGTCGCGCACGGCACGCGCCGGGGCCGACTCTGCCATGATCTGATTCAGGTCATGGCGAACCTCGGCCCGCACGGGCAGCGACTTGTCCAGGTCGCGGTTGTATCCGCAGGCGTTGAGGGCGACAGCAATGTCAAACAAGGACTCGTTGGTCTCCATGCTGACCGGGGGCCCGGAAGCATCCACGGCGGCGGGCGTTATCGGCATCTCGCTGGTGGGCGTGTTGCGCTGGGAAGACGAGTTCTGCCCCGACGAAGAACTGGACGAACTGGAAGAACTCTGCTGGTCTGTTGCCTGTGCGCAGGAGCGTGCAGGAACCAATACGGTTCCGATGGTCAAAGCCAGAAACAGCAACAGGCATACGGGGCGAATCTTAGAAGACATGGGCGACAACTGCATGAAGACGGCGTCTCTCTTCCACAATGAAAAAGGCCTGCGTTGGGTACAGATGCCTTGTAGTTGAGAGTCTATGGAAGCAGCCCCGCAGGGTCAAACGGGACCCCCTTGCCCGCAACGGACAGGAGTACTAGCCGCGCACGGAAATACCGGAAAACGATAGAACGACCCGGCCCCGCACCGGCCGGCCAAAGACCCGCGCCGGAGCATAAACACTGAACAACAACATGTTCTCCAGCGCGCGGCGCGTCTGCAGATCGTTGGGGCCGGCAAGAATGTGATAATCGTAGACCCGGCCGCTTCCATTCACATACGCCTCCACCATCAGCATGGAGTCATGTGAGGTCGGAATCGTGTCTGGCCTCACCACGGAGTACAGAAAACGCGGGCTCGTTACCGCGCCCAATGGATCATCTGCCGCCACCAGCGGCTCCGGCGAAGCGACTACGCCCACCATCATGGCCAAGGTGCCCAGTAGAATCACGGTGCTTACCAGCCCTGCCGATGTCTGCCAGACCAGCGGACCAATCGTATTGCGCCAGCGCATCTTCCAACGCGCGAGCAACTGCCGCGTGGAGCGCGAATGCTCCTGCGAAACAGCAACCCGCAGGCGCAAGGCAAGATCGGCCGGGGCTTTGGCCGGCCCAAGGGTCGTCAGCGCGTGCTGCATCGTCCGCCAGGTTGTAAACTCCCCGGCGCATTGACTGCAATGCTCCAGGTGCGTTGCCACCACCTGCATCTCTGCACCGCTGATGGCGCCATCCAGATAACTGGAAAAATGCCCTCGAATATGGTCACAGTAGCTGCTCATCGCGCCTCCTGCCGTCCCGGATGTGCGGCCCGGCTGGGCTGTGTTCCAACAGAAGCGGGTGGCCTTTTGGACGCCGCAACCGGCAATGCGCCCAGCGCCACACGCAACGCGGCCCGGCCTCGCATCAAGCGGGACTTCACTGTCCCCAGGTTGATGTCGAGGATTTCTGCAATTTCCTCGTACCCAAACCCTTCAATTTCACGCAGTATCAGCACGGTACGGAAAACATCGGGCACCTCCCGCAGCGCCGCCTCTATCTGCTCCCGCACTTCCTGTTGCACTGCATGCTCAAACGGTGAAGCGCCGCCATCGGCGAGCGTGTCCTTCAGGCAGATGGACTCCCCATCCGGCAAATCGCCAATCTCTTCTTCAATGGTGATTTCCTGTTTTTTATGCCGGAACCACCAGCGCCGCTGATTGGACGCCTCGTGCAGCGCAATGCGATAGAGCCAAGTGCGCAAGCTGGCCTCCCCGTGAAAACCACGGATGCCGCGAAATGCCTTGATAAATACGTCCTGAGTGATGTCCGCCGCATCGTCTGAATTACGGATGCTGCGGGCGACAAGGGAGTAAATCGACTGGTGATACTGGGAGATCAGCCACGTGAACGCCTCCTCCGAGCCAGCCTTCAACTCAGAGACGATAGCGGCCTCTTCCGGCCGGGCACTGATTGCACTTGCAAGGTTCCCCACTGCTATGCCCGCCTGCATTCGGGTACCTCCCACCATACCAAAAAATGAATGATCTGGCCGACTGCGCTGCCGTGCAGCAGGAACACTTTGCAGTACGGCAGAATGCTCATTCACCTTAGTTGCTTTAGACACCACGGCACCACAAAAGTGTTCCCGAACCTGTTTCTGAAGCGAAATCAGGGGGAATCCATGCAGAAACACGCGCCCGCGCAGAAACCTGCACCCCCCACAACATCCACGTTTGACGGAATGCCTAAGGTTAGCGAAAATAGACAAAGTTACTTCCCTTGTGGGCCTGTGGCGCAGTTGGGAGCGCGCTTCCATGGCATGGAAGAGGTCATCGGTTCGATCCCGATCAGGTCCACCAAT
>DZDJ01000123.1:846-3246 GCA_022736715.1 Edaphobacter aggregans | reverse complement strand
CTACGCAGCCGATCGCAAGGACTGGGAGGGTGACAAGGGCAGCAAGTTCATCCTGAAAGAGCAGGAGTGGCGCACCACTCTGGGCGCTCCGGTGAACGAGCCGCCCTACGGCATGCCGTCCAAGTACGAAAAGGACTTGGTGCGCCGCATCAGTCCGGGTCTGGCTGCGGTGAATCAGGCCAACGTGGCCTTTGCGCCGCTGCAGGGCATGTTCGGTATCGTCACGCCGGCCGGTCTGCACTTCAACCGCTCGCACCAGGGCTGGTACGACATCAACCCGGAAGACTTCCGCTTCATGGTGATGGGTGAGAAGAATCTCATCAAGAAGCCCAAGGTCTATACCGTGGGCGACATCATGCGCATGCAGCCGGTGTCGCGCTTCCACTTCATCGAGTGTGGCGCCAACTCTGCGATGGAATGGGGCAATGTGGCCCTTCCGACCGTGCAGTACACGCACGGCATGGTGTCCTGCTCCGAGTTCACCGGCGTGCCGCTCATCGACATTCTCGAAGACTGCGGCGCCGACCTCAAGGGCGTTCGCTTTATCATGGCTGAAGGCGCCGACGGCTCGACCGAAAACCGCACCATCCCGATGTCGCTCGTGCTTTCGGGCGAGGTGCTGGTGGCCTATGGTCAGAACGGTGAAATGCTCCGCCCCGAAAACGGCTACCCGCTGCGTCTGGTGGTGCCGGGGGTCGAAGGCGTTTCCAACATCAAGTACCTGCGTCGCATCAAGCTCGGCACCCAGCCGTTCGCCACCAAGGACGAAACCGTGGGCTACGTCGATCTGATGCCCGATGGCCGTCTGCGCCAATACACCTCGGTCATGGAAGTCAAGTCGGTGATCACCTCGCCGTCCGGCGGTCAGGTGTTGATGGACAAAGGGCTCTACAACGTGTCGGGTCTGGCTTGGTCGGGCCGCGGCAAAATCAAGCGCGTCGACGTCTCGTTCGACGGCGGCGTGAACTGGCAGCCCGCGCGTCTTGAAGGGCCGATCCAGAGCAAGGCATTCACCCGATTCAATGTGCCTTGGATTTGGAAGGGGCAGGTCGCCCTCATGCAAAGTCGCGCGATTGACGAAACCGGTATGGTGCAGCCCACCTATGAAGAACTGCGCAAAGTGCGCGGTACCCGGTCCGTCTATCACAACAACGCAATCCAAACCTGGCAAGTTGAAGAAAATGGAGATGTTCGCAATGTCCAACTCGCGAATTCGTAAAGCCGCGCTGGCGGTCATTCTGGGTGGAATGTTTGTCGGCGGCGCCTCGGTGGCCTCGGCGGCGGGCATGCCCGTCCATCCCCAAGTTCCCGCAAAGGACCTGAAGCTCGATGCTACCTTGGGTCGTGCGGCAACGTCCGATGAAATCAAGGCCTGGAACATCGATGTTCGCCCTGACTTCGCCGGTCTGCCGGTCGGTCAAGGCAGCGTGGCAACCGGCACCAAGCTGTGGGAGGCCAAGTGCGCCTCGTGCCACGGTGACTTTGCCGATTCCAACGCGGTGTTCCCGCCTCTGGTTGGCGCCTATCAGGCCACCAAGCAGGACATCAAGACCGGTCGTGTCGCCAAGTTGGCCAATACCAATGACGGCGCAACCACCATTGAGAAGCTGTCTACCCTTTCAACGATGTTCGACTACATCCACCGCGCCATGCCGTGGAACGAGCCGGGCTCGCTGACCTGGGACGACACTTACGCGCTGGTGGCCTACCTGATGAATCTGGCCAACGTGGTGCCCAGCAACTTCGTGCTGACCCGCGACAACGTGCAACAAGTTCAGGACATGCTGCCCAACCGCAATGGCATGATCTGGAACCACGGCATGTGGCCCGGCAAAGAGATTGGGAATGGGGGTATCCCGGATACCCACAACACGGATTGCATGAAAAACTGCGCTCCAGCTCCCAAAATCACCAGCTTCATTCCTGAGTTTGCGCTGAACAATAACGGCAACCTCGCTGATCAGTACCGCACCTGGGGTCCGATCCGCGGCATGGCGACCGAATCAGTGGCAGAGCAGGAAAAGAAAGCCAAGGAAAAAGCCGCGGCGGCCAGCAATCCTGACGCCAAGGTAGTTGCTCTTTTGAAAGACAAGTCTTGTCTGGCCTGCCACAGCCTGGGTGACACCAAACTGGTTGGCCCGGGTTACAAGGAAGTCGCTGCCAAATACGGTGGCAAAAAAGACATGGTCGCCGAGTTGACCACACGCATCATCAAGGGCGGTACAGGTGTTTGGGGTTCCATTCCCATGCCGCCGCAAACCATCAGCGAAGGCGATGCCAAGATGATTGCGCAGTGGATTGTCGACGGCGCGAAGCAGTAATACGTTATCAAGATACAGGTACTGTCCTGTTCACTTTAAGGAGAAGACTGATGAATCAAACTCGTCGCCAGGTCATGCA
>DZDJ01000123.1:0-836 GCA_022736715.1 Edaphobacter aggregans | reverse complement strand
CGGTGCAGGCGCAGCCGCCCTGGGCGTTGCTGCAACGGCTGGTCTCATGCCCAATATTGCCTTGGCCGCTGACGCTCCGGGTTGGAATGCCCCCCTGTTCGAAGCCAAGTCGTTTGCCGATGTGGCGAAAATCTGGGGTGGAACCCCCACCGAGAGTACCGATGTCACCATCATTGGTCCGGACATCGCCGAAAACGGCGCCGTGGTGCCTGTGGGTTTGAAGAGCAATGCTGCCGGCACTACTGCGCTGGGCATCGTGATCGAAAAGAACCCTACTTCCCTCGCCGCCTTGTTCAACATGACCGACGCTTCAGTGCCCAACGTGGCCACGCGCGTCAAAATGGCGCAGACGTCCAACGTCTATGCCGTCGCCAAGGTTGGCGACAAGCTGCTGTTCAGCAAAAAAGAGATCAAAGTCACTCTGGGCGGCTGCGGCGGCTAATTGTCCGCGGTAACCGAGGCAACTCGATCCATTTGCACTGTTTGAATTTTGCTGATCCCAGCAACACACCTATTTAAGGAGTAATACGATGGCATTTCCGATGCGTATGCGCGCGAACGTTGACGGCGACGCAGTGGTCGTTCGCGTTCTGATGACTCACCCCGAAGAAACCGGGCTGCTGAAAGACAAAGCTGGCCAGATCATTCCGGCGCACTTCATCCAGTCTGTCACTTGCAAAAACAATGACAAGACGGTTTTGACCTGCGACTGGGGTACGGCCGTCTCCAAAAACCCGTTCCTGGAGTTCCACTACAAGGGTGGCAAGGCCGGCGACAAGGTCACCGTGTCCTGGATCGATAACAAGGGCGACACGTCCACTGCAGACACCACGGTG